>NZ_JAHUZF010000006.1:1200000-1800000 GCF_019218295.1 Maritimibacter sp. DP1N21-5 | reverse complement strand
CCTCCTACAAGCCCGCAATGACGAATGTTGGCGTGCGCATCATGGTACCGCCGCATATCGGGGTCGGCACACGTGTGGTGATCAACACCGCCGACAACAGCTATGTCGAACGCGCGAAAGACTGAGCAGTCAGACAGACAGAATGCGAAACGGGCGGTCCGATGTGGCCGCCCGTTTTCGTTTTCGGGATCAGTCGGACCCGAGCTTGAGGTAGATGTCGCGACCTTCGAGGCGGACCGGAAAACTCCGCGTCGCGCCTTCGTCTGCACCCTGTGCGGTGCCGTCCTCGAGCTTGATGACCCAGTTGTGCAAGGGGCAGGTGACGCAGCCGTCATGCACGATTCCCTCGGAGAGCGGGCCGTTCTTGTGCGGGCATTTGTCCTCGAGCGCGAAGACCTGGTCGCCGGCGGTGCGGAAGACGGCGATGGTCACGTCGCCCCAGCGCACCTTTCGCGCTCCCTGCGACTTGATGTCGTCGATGGTGCCGACCTGGCGCCAGTCGAGGTCGGTCTGGTTGAGAGAGACGTTCATTCTGCGGGCTCCATCACGGTGGTGCTCTTGGCGTCCGACGGGGCGTCTATGACCGCCAGCGGCTTGAACTCATGCGCATCCTCACCGGCCACACGGGCGGCCCAGGGGTCGAATTGCGCGAAGGTCTGGGAATAGGCGAAGCGTTCGGCCAGTGCCTTGCGTTCCTCTATGTCGTCGAGCACGACCGACTTGATATGGTCGTATCCGACGCGATCCGCCCATTTGTAGATGCGTTCGAGGTAGAAGCCGCTCTCGCGGTAATACTGCGTGAGCGCGCCGATGACCTCCATCACCTCTTCTTCGGTCCTGACCGTGCCAAGCTCGGTCGTGCCCTGGATATGAAGGCCGGCAGCTCCGCCGTAGACGATCTGGAACCCGCTATCGACGCAGATCACCCCGATGTCCTTGCAGGTCGCCTCGGCGCAGTTGCGTGGGCAGCCGGTGACGGCGAGCTTCAGTTTCGCGGGCGACCACGCGCCCCAGAGGTATTTCTCGAGCTTGATGCCCAGCCCCATCGAGTCCTGCGTCCCAAAGCGGCACCAGTCCTTGCCGACACAGGTTTTCACTGTCCTGAGTCCCTTGGAATAGGCCGCCCCCGAGATCATGCCGGCGTCGTTGAGGTCCTTCCACACCGGCAGGAGATCCTCTTTCTTAACGCCCAGAAGGTCGATCCGCTGGCCGCCGGTGACCTTGACGGTCGGGATGTCGTATTTCTCCGCCACGTCGGCGATTGCGCGCAGCTCGCTCGGGGTCGTGAGGCCGCCGAACATGCGCGGCACGACGGAATAAGTGCCGTCCTTCTGAATGTTGGCGTGGACGCGTTCGTTGATGAAACGGGACTGCTGGTGGTCGACATACTCCCCCGGCCAGTCCGCGACGAGGTAGTAATTCAACGCTGGACGGCATTTCGCGCAGCCCTCGGGCGTCGTCCATTCGAGCGCCTGCATCACGGCGGGGATCGACTTCAGCCCCATCGCGCGGATGAGGCGGCGCACGTCGCCGTGGGTGTGGTGGGTGCAGTCGCACATGCCTTCGGGGGTGGCCACGACCGCATCGCCCAGCGTCAGCGCCATGAGGTTTTCGACGAGGTTCGTGCAGGTCCCGCAAGAGGCCGAGGCCTTGGTATGCGCGCGCACGTCTGCGAGCGAGGTCAGGCTCTTCTCGGTGATCGCATTCACGATCTGGCCCTTGCAGATGCCGTTGCAGCCGCAGATCTCGGCGTCGTCCGAAAGGTTCGCGACCGCCGCCAGCGGGTCGATCGCGCCGCCGCCCTGATGGTTCTGCCCGAAGATGAGCGTGTCGCGCCGATCGCTCACGTCCTCGCCGGATTTCAACATCTCATTATACCACGCGCCGTCGGCCACATCACCGTAAAGTACGGCGCCGATCACCCTGTTCTCCTTCAGGATCACACGCTTGTAGCTGCCCCGCGCCGCGTCGCGAAGAACGACGTCCTCGTAGCCGGGGCCTTCGTCAAACTGGCCGACCGAGTAGAGGTTGATCCCTGTCACCTTGAGCTTGGTCGGCGTCTCCGTATGGGCAAAACTGGCGTCCGTCCCGGTCAGTGTCTGCGCCGCGACCCGTGCCATCTGGTAGAGCGGCGCGACGAGGCCGTAGACCCGGCCATCGACCTGCACGCATTCCCCGACCGACAGGATATCGGGGTCCGACGTGCGCATGGCGGCGTCGGTGACGATCCCGCGCTCGACGGTCAGCCCCGCCTCTTTCGCGAGCGTCACGTTCGGGCGGATACCGACTGCCATCACGACGATGGAGGCGTCGATGAGGGTGCCATCCTCGAGCTCCACGCCCTCGACCGCGTCTCTGCCAAGGATCTGCTTGGTGTTGGACTGACAGCGGATGTCGATGCCACGGCCTTCGAGTTCCTTTTGCAGCAGGTAGCCCGCCGCCGGGTCGAGTTGCCGCTCCAGAAGCGTCGGCATGAGGTGGAGCACGGTGACCTCCATGCCCTGCGCCTTGAGCCCCGCGGCGGCTTCGAGCCCCAGAAGTCCGCCGCCGATCACCACGGCGCGGCCCCCCTTCGCGGCAGCGGCCTTCATCTTCTCGACGTCATCCAGATCACGGTAGGCGAGCACACCGGAGAGCTGGTGGCCGGGAACCGGGATGATGAAGGGGTCGGACCCGGTCGCGATGACGAGCTTGTCGTAGCACGCGGTCTCGCCCCCCGCCGCGGTGACGGTCTTTGCGGCGCGGTCGATCCCGGTGACTTTCTGGCCCCGGTGAAGCGTGATGCCGTTGTCGGCATACCAAGCGTCGTCGTGGATCACGATGTCCGCGAAGGACTTCTCGCCCGACAACACGGGCGACAGCATGATCCGGTCGTAGTTCACGCGCGGTTCGGCGTTGAAGATGGTCACGTCGAAGGCGTCCCGGTCGATCTCGAAGAGATGTTCGAGCATCCGGCCCGGGGCCATCCCATTGCCGACGATGACGAGTTTTTGCTTGGACATGGCGTCCTCCGGTCGATGGCGGCGCCGGAAGCCCCGGACCGCGGCGGTTTCTGTCGGTGGGAAGGGCAAGCGACTGGCGCCCGTTTCCCCGCGTCTCGATTGTTCGGTGCGTGGGCAGCATCGTTGCTGCGAGACCTCCGGGCATGGCCCTCGGTCCTGACGGAAAACGCCGCGCCGTTGCGGCATGGATGCGAAGATCCTTACCTCGCTTATTGGCAGGACCGCGGCATGTGGCAACGGACCACTGCGCGCGGTCGCCGTTTTTTCGCTGCCCTGCAGCACAAGACGCGGGGACTGCCTGTTTATTGTGCGAAATCCGGGAGGCGTGCCCAAGGGAACGCCCGCGTGAGAGCGGCGGCGGCGCGTGGGTCGGAGCTGTTTCGACAGCTGTTGCAGGCTGGCAGGAACGGCGAGTCGCGAAGGACACAGGTGCACTCCGTGCTGCTACGGCGCCGCATGGGCAATCGTGCGATGGGCCGCTAAAGAGGGGCGCAGGAGGCGCTTCGATGCAAAGCCAGATACCCCTGACCCGTGACGTCGTTCTGATCGGCGGCGGCCATGCGCATGCGCTCGTCCTCAGGATGTGGGGCATGAACCCTCTGCCGGGCGTCCGGCTGACGGTGGTTCATCCGGGACCGACCGCGCCCTATTCGGGGATGCTGCCCGGCCATGTGGCCGGCCACTACGCACGCGAGGAGCTCGACCTCGATCTCGTGCGGCTCTGCCGTTTCGCAGGAGCGCGTCTGGTCACCGGATGGGCCGAGGGGGTCGATCCCGTGGCCCGGCGCGTCCGGCTCGCAGGGGGGCGGGAGATCGCCTATGACGTGGCCTCGCTCGATGTCGGCGTCCATGCCGGGATGTCGGACATCGACGGCTTTGACGATCATGCGCTGGGCGTGAAGCCGCTCGACCGCTTCGCCGGTGCGTTCCGTGAATTCCGCGCGCAGGTGCGCGCCGGTGACGCCGCGCCCGAGGTCGCCGTGATCGGCGCGGGGGTCGCGGGCTGTGAAGTCGCGCTCGCCATGGATCACGCGCTGCGGCAGGACGGCGCCACGCCGCGGGTCGCCCTCATCGAGGCGACCGGGGCCCTGACCGGCTTTGCCCCTCGGGCAGCGGGCCTCATGCGCGGGACGCTGGAGCGTGCCGGGGTCCAGCTCCTGTTCGGCCGTCGCGTTGAACGGGTGCTGCCTGATCATATCGTGCTCGACGACGGCACGACGCTGCCCAGCCGTTTCACGCTGGGTGCCGCGGGGGCGATGGCCCATGGCTGGCTCGCGGCGAGTGGTCTTCCCGTCACCGAAGCGGGTTTCGTGACGACGGATGCCACCTGCCGCGTCACCGGGCAGGAGGACCTATTCGCGGTGGGTGACTGCGCCCATTTCGCGCCGGATCCCTTGCCGAAGGCGGGGGTCTATGCCGTGCGCGTGGCGCCGGTGCTCCTCCACAATCTGCGCGCAAGGCTTTCGGGCGGGTCACTGCGCGACTTCCGACCGCAGAAGGATTTCCTCAAGCTCATTTCCCTTGGCGGCAAGAGTGCCATCGCCCAGCGGGGGCGGTTCGCGGTTGCGGGGCCGCTTCTGTGGCGCTGGAAGGACCGGATCGACCAGCGTTTCATGGACAAGTTCCGGCACCTGCCCCAGATGAAGCAGGACCCCTTGCCCAGTGTGCTGGCCGACGGCGTGCGCGAGGAACTCGGCGGGGCCGAGCAGATGCTCTGCGCCGGCTGCGGGTCCAAGGTCGGGCCAGGCGTGCTTTCAGCGACCCTATCGCGGCTGCCGCGCGCCGGTCGGGACGACATCTTGACCGGACCCGGCGACGATGCGGCCGTGGTCGAGTTAGGTGGCGTCCGACAGGTCCTGACCACCGATCACCTGCGCGCCTTCACCGAAGACTACGGTCTTTTCGCCCGGATCGCGGCGCATCATGCGCTGGGCGACGTGCTCGCCATGGGAGCCCGGCCACAGGCGGTGCTGGCGCAGGTCACGCTGCCGCGCCAGTCCGAGGCGCTTCAGGCGCGGGCGATGGAGGAGATCATGGCGGCCGCCGCCGAGGTCTTTGCCGCCGAGGGCGCAGAGATCGCCGGGGGCCACACCACGATGGGCGCGGAATGCACGGTCGGTTTCACCGTGACCGGTCTGGTGGACAAGCCGATCACCGTGGCTGGTGCGCAGCCGGACGATGTGCTCGTCCTGACCCGCCCCATCGGTTCAGGCACGATCCTTGCCGCCGAGATGAAGGGCGCCGCGCAGGGCGTCGACGTGGCGGCGATGCTCGCGGTGATGGCGACGGGGCAGGGGGCGGTGGCGCGGGTGCTAGAGCCGGCCCATGCTATGACCGATGTGACGGGCTTCGGATTGGCCGGGCATCTGAGCGCGATCTGCCGCGCATCCGGTGTGGGGGCCGAGATCGTATTGGCGGATGTGCCGTCTTACGAAGGTGCCCTGCCGTTGGCCGAGGCGGGTTATCGGTCGACAATCTTTCCGGCGAACAAGGTGGCGGCTCCGGTAGAGGGCGCTGTCGGCGCGCGAGCCGATCTGCTCTGGGACCCGCAAACGGCGGGCGGGTTTCTGGCCTGCGTGAGCGTCGAGGACCTGAAGGACGTGCTGGCCGGGATCGCCGGAGCAGGCGGGCAGGGCCATGTGATCGGGCGAATGGTCGAAGGATCGGGGATTCGACTGGCGTGAATGTCTCGGCCCGGAAGGGACCCCGGCCGATCCATGCAAGAGGCGCTGCGATGTGAGCTTTGCCAGCAAACCTCACAAGCCTCTCGCTCCCCGAGGTATTTGTGAAGCAGTGAAGGGAGAGCGCTTTCACGTTGCGGGTCGGGTGTGCGGGGGGTATGGAACGAAGGATGAACACCTATTCGCTTTCGTGCCTCGATGTTGCCCTGACGGTCCTGCCGTCAGGGGCGCTTTACTGGCCGGAGAAGGGCGTGCTGGTGGTGTCCGACCTGCATCTTGGGCGCTCCGAACGCTTCGCACGGCGGGCAGGGGCGCTCTTGCCGCCCTACGAGGTGCAGGACACGCTCACACGCCTCGAGGCGGACATCGAGACGGTGGCGGCGCGGGTCGTGATCTGTCTGGGCGACACGTTCGATGACGATGCGGCGGTTGGTGGTCTGGACGACGACCTGCGTCTCTGGATCGCGCGGCTCATGGCGGGGCGGCGCTGGATCTGGGTCGAAGGCAACCACGATCCCGCGCCTGTCGATCTGGGCGGCGAACATCGGGCCGAGGTCCAGCTGGGACCCCTGATCTTCCGCCATATCGCACAGGTCGGCGCGCAGGGCGAGGTGTCCGGCCATTATCATCCGAAGGCCCGGGTGGCGGGGCGGTCGCGTCCCTGTCTTCTGTCCGATGGTGAGCGTGTGATCCTGCCCGCCTATGGCACCTATACCGGCGGGCTTCGGTCCACGGACAAGGCGCTCGCAAGGCTCTTAAAGCCCGGCGCGATCGCGGTGCTCACCGGGGCGAACCCGGTCCCGATTCCGATGCCGCGCTAAGGCGATGCCGCGCCGTCACGCTTGCCGGGGCGCGGGACGCTCGGCAGGGTGCGGATGGGAGGCACCATGCAGGATTTCACCGTCAGGAACCCGGATTTTGCCCGCGTCGTCGCGGCGAGCTTCGCGCGTCAGCCGATGATGGAGACGCTGGGCGCCCATCTGGTCAGTGTCGAACCGGGCCGGGTCGTGATCGAAAGCGACATTCCGGACCGCGCCAAGCAGCAACAGGGCGTGGCCCATGCCGGTCTCGCCTTTTCCATCGGCGATTCGGCCGCTGGCTATTCCGCGCTGTCGCTTCTGCCTGCGGGGCAGGAAATCGTGACCTCAGAGATGAAGATCCACCTTCTGGCCCCGGGTGCGGGCGAGCGGATGGTGGCCGAAGGGCGCGTTCTGCGGGCCGGGCGGCGGCAGCTCGTCTGCGAGGCCGAGGTCTGGGCTCATGAGGGCGCGGCCCGGCGGCTTGTCGCGAAACTGATCGGGACCATGGTTCCCGTTCCGATCCCATCAGGAGACTAGGACATGTCCGACAGGGTAACGATCGCAATCGAGGATCACGTGGCGGTGGTCACCATGGCGCGGCACGACAAGATGAACGCGCTCGACAAGGAGCAGATCGCGGCCATTGTCGCGGCCGGGCGCGAGGTGTCGGAGACCCCCGGCGTGCGCGCCGTGGTGCTGGCGGGGGGACCGCGCGCCTTCTGCGCCGGGCTCGACATGGCGGCGATGGCGTCCATCGCGCAGGACGCGCAGTCGGGGTTTCAGGACCGGACCCATGGGCGCTCCAACATCTTTCAGGCGACGAGCATGGTCTGGGCCGAATGTCCTGTCCCGGTGATCGCGGCGATCAACGGCTATGCCTTCGGCGGTGGGTTTCAGATCGCGCTCGGGGCCGACATCCGTATCGCGGCGCCGGATGCGACGTTCTCCATCATGGAGATGAAGTGGGGCATCATCCCCGACATGGGCGGGATGCATCTGGCCCGGCGGCTCCTGCGTGGAGACGTGCTGCGGCGGCTGACCTATACGGCCGAGGTCTTCGACGCCGAGGCCGCGCTGGGCTGGGGTGTGGTGACGGAAGTGGTGGACGACCCGCTGGCCCGCGCGATGGAGCTTGCCCGCACAATCGCCACGCGCTCGCCCGACGCTATCCGCGCCGCAAAGGCCCTGATCGACGAGACGGAACTCGCATCGCCCAAGGACGTGTTGAAAGCGGAGAGCCGGGTCCAACAGGAGCTGATCGGCGGGGCGAACCAGATGGAGGCGGTGATGGCGGGCATGCAGAAACGCACGCCCGTCTTCAAGGACTAGCTTGACCGCAACGAACCTGCGCGGCTGGCCGAGGGTCAGACCTCGGCCAGTTTCTTGCGCAATTCGAACTTCTGGATCTTGCCGGTCGAGGTCTTGGGAAGCTCCTCGAAGATCACCCGTTTCGGCGTCTTGAAGCCTGCAAGCCGTTCGCGCACGAAGGCGATGATCTCGGCCTCGGTCGCCGTCTTGCCGTCCTTGAGCTCGACGAAGGCGCAGGGAACCTCGCCCCATTTCTCGTCCGGTTTCGCCACCACCGCGCAGAGCGACACCGCAGGGTGGTGCATGATGGCGTTCTCGACCTCGACGGAAGAGACGTTCTCGCCGCCCGAAATGATGATGTCCTTCGCACGGTCGGTGATCTTGATGTAGCCGTCCGGGTGCTGGAAGGCGATGTCGCCGGTGTGGAAGTAACCACCCGCAAAGGCTTCCTGCGTCGCCTCGGGGTTCCTGAGGTAGCCCTTCATCACGATGTTCCCCCGCGCCATGATCTCGCCCACGGTTTCGCCGTCCATGGCGACCTGGGTCATGGTTCCGGCGTCCATCACGGTCACGTCTTCCATGTCGGCGTTCAGGACCCCGGTGCGCGCCTTGATCGTGTATCGTTCCTCGGCGGGCAGGTCGTCCCAATCCTCGCGCCACAGGCATTCGGTGCCGTGGCCATAGATCTCGGTCAGGCCATAGACCTGGGTAACGTTGAACCCGAGCGGCTCGATCCCGGCAAAGGTCGCGGCGGGTGGCGGCGCGCCGGCGGTATAGACCTCGACCCTGTGGTCGAAGGCGCGCCGGTCGCTGTCCTTCGCGTTGATGAGTGTGTTCAGCACGATGGGCGCCCCGCCGAAATGCGTGACGCCATGATCCGCGATGGCGTCGTAGATCGCCTTGGCGGTGATGTCGCGGCAGCAGATAACCGTGCCGCCGACGGCAGGAATGGTCCAGGTGTGACACCAGTTGTTGCAGTGAAAGAGCGGCACGATCGTAAGGTAACGGGTGTGCTTGTTCAGCCCCCAGGCCACCGCCACGCCCATCGTGTGCAGATAGGCGCCCCGGTGCGAATAGACGACGCCCTTGGGGCGGCCCGTCGTGCCGGAGGTGTAATTGAGGGCGAGGCTCTCCCATTCGTCCTCGGGCATGATCCAGTTGAAGGCGGGATCGCCCGAGGCGACGAGGGCTTCGTAGTCCTTGTGACGACCGCTCGCCGGGAAGCCCGCACCAGCGTCCGGCACCTCGACCACGACGGGGGCCGGACCTTCGATGCGCGTCAGCGCGGCCTCCAGCGGTTCGAGGAACTGGCTGTCCACAAGCACGACCTTGGCCTCGCCGTGCTCGAGGATATAAGCGACCGAGTCCACGTCGAGACGCGTGTTGATCGTGTTGAGGATCGCGCCGGTCGCAGGCACGGCCCAATGTGCTTCGACCTGTGCCAGCGTATTGGGCAGGATCGTCGCGACCACGTCGCCCGAGGCCACGCCAAGCCGCGTGAGCGCCGAGGCGAGCCGGCTGACCCGGTCGTGCATCTCGCCATAGGTGAACTGCCGGTCGCCGTCGATCACCGCAATCCGTTCGGGATAGATCGCCTTTGCCCGCCTCAGATGCGACAGCACCGTTAGCGGCACGAAGTTCGCCCTGGTCTTCTCAAGCCCCGTTTCGTCCCTGAGCCAGCCCATGTCGATCCTCCCTGATGACCTTTGGACGAAATCTAATTGCGCCCCCGATGCCGTCAATGCGCCTTTTCGGCTGCATCGGGGCGGGCTAGGGTCGCGGCATGATCATCTCCCGTGGCCGCCGCTATATCTTCGTCCATGCGCCCAAGACCGGCGGCACGAGCCTCGCGCTCATGCTCGAGGCGAAGGCGATGAAGGATGATATCCTGCTGGGCGACACGCCAAAGGCGCTCAAGCGGCGCGGGCGGGTCAAGGATGTCGAGACCTCGGGGCGGCTGTGGAAACACTCGAGGCTCACCGATCTTTATGGGCTGGTGACTCAGGCCGAGATCGAGGATTTCTTCGTCTTTACGCTCGTGCGCAATCCCTGGGACCGGATGGTGAGCTATTACCACTGGCTTCGCGTGCAGGACTTCGACCATCCGGCCGTCGACCGCGCCAAGGCGCTCGATTTCAAGGGCTTCGTCACGGACCCGACGATCCTCGGTTCCGTCGCGAACAATCCCTACACCCGATATGTGACCGACCGGGACGGCATCGAACGGGCGGATCATTTCCTGCGGCTGGAGCAACTGGGTGAGGACCTCGAGATGGTGGAGGCGCGGCTTGGCTGCAAGCTTGGTCCCCCGGCGCATGAAAACGCGTCGAATCGTTCCCGAGACTATCGCAGCTACTATGGTCCGGACGAGGCCGGGGCCGTCGCGCGCGCCTGCGAATCGGACATTGCGCGGTTCGGATACAGCTTCGACCCGACCTGAAGTTGCTGGCCGCGAAACAGTAACATCGAACCACGGCAATTGTTTGCAAAGCCCCGACAGTGCCGCGTAATCGCCTCATTCATGCCCGAGTTTCTCCGCTCCGCCTTCCTCAGATGATCCTACGACCGCGGCGGGCTGCCACCTCAACCGGTCGGATCGAACGCCTGGGGGAGTGTGAATGCCTGGTCTGCTCGACAAGCGACGTGTGCGCGCCGCACATCGGATGGCCGACTTGAGGTCGGGCCGAGGCGACGTGGCCGTCACGAAAGGCTGGCGGTCCGTGCAAGCGGTCGCGGTTGTGGACAGTGTCCTGACGTTCGACAAGGCCCTTCCGGCCGTCGTTGCGATCACGCGAACACCGATTGCCAGCCTGCGCGACCCCCTTGACCCTCGTCCCGGCGACATGGCGCATTTCCCTGCCGATGCCATCGCCAAAGATGCCCGAAAGGAGGAGGGGGGGAGAGTTCCCGCCACCTGAAGGGCCGCGGCGCGCGCGCATGTTTGCATCCCAAGCGCGCGCCGCAATCCGGAATGAAATAGTTTCGCGTTGCTTGCCCCCCAAACTCACCAGCGCGAAATTGAGCCCCGTCCGCCCCCCCTTGCCGGACGGGGCTCCTCATTTTCAGGGACCCATATCAGGTGTCCCTAATGGATGAACCGTTGCGATGGAAAGGCGATGATCCCCTCTTCAGCCAGCGTTTCGGCCGCCTTGGTCGACCCCGAGCGTGCCGTGTCGATAAGCGCGCGCATCCCTTCGGGCGCATGGCCGGTCGCGGCCGCCAGCACGTCGCGCATATGCGGGAAGGACCAGGCCTGTTCGGTCATATAGGCCGCATCATAGGCGGTCTGCCCGAGCCCGGAGTAATGTCGCATCGAGCCGCCCGCCCGCCGGAGCCGAGCCTCGAAGATCGAACAGGCGATGAGACAGGCATCCGCCAGCCCACGCAGCTCCGCATGGTCCGCGCGTCGGTCCATCGCGTCCACCACCCGGATCGTGAGCCGATCCATCGACAGATGTTCGCGCATGTAACGGGCAAGCGTGATCGCCGCGTAGTGCCGCAGATTGTCCGTAAGCGGTATCCCGGTGTCCCGGATGCCATCGCCGACAAGTTCGTCGGCAGCGGCGACAAGATGGTCCTGCATCGCATGCCCTCCAGTTTCTTGCCTTCGGCCCGGATCAGTCTGCGCCCGGACCCTGTGTAAAAGGTTAATGGCGTTCGAAATTTGATCAAAAGAAAAAAGCGTGAACAGGGCGTGCGGTTCCGTTTTGCGTGTGCCGCAAGCAGATTTCGCAGGTTTGCGTGTTAATTCCGCACCATGGCACAGGTCGGCGGACGGTTAGAGCGCGTCTTTCAGCGTATAGCCCGCGTAGGCACCGGCCAGCAGCACGCGCCGGAAACGCCCGAACGGGAACCTGCCCGGAGGCGTGGCGATCACGGTCGGACGCTGATCCTCGCCAAGGGCGAGCCGCGCGGCAAGGCGCCCGGAATAGGTCCCCATCGCCACCCCGTTGCCGTGGTAGGCATAGGCCGCGAAGACGCCGTCCATCTCTGGCACCGGCCCCACATAGGGCGTGAACCCGGGGGAGAGGCAAGCGAGACCCGACCAGCTTCGGGCCACCTCCACATCCCGCCATGCCGGGAAGAGACGGTGGAAATGCCGGATCAGGCGGCCGCGCGTCGCGGCCTCTGCTGCCCGGCTCGACCGGATGCCCCCGCGCATCCCGAAAAGGAACCGTCCGTCGGGAAGCTTTCGGAAATAATGCAGGAGGATCCGGGTGTCATAGGCCATCAGGTCTGACGTCCAGCCCTGCGCCCTCTGTTCCTCATCGGTCAGGGGCCGGGTCATGAGCGCGCTCGATTGCACTGGAAGATAGCGGCCCGCCATCCAGCCGGGCAGGGCGTCATCGGAATAGCCATTGGTGGCGAGAATGACCTGCTTCGCCGTGACCTCACCTCGGGGCGTAGCCAGATGCCAGCCCGCGCCGCCAGGCTTCAGGGCCGTGACGGGCGTTTGCGCATGGACCTTCGCGCCCGCATCCCGCGCGGCCCGGGCGAGACCGGCGACATAGCGACCGGGGTCGAGCGCGAAGCCCGTCTTGACGTGCAGTCCTCCATGGCTTCCGGTCATGTTCAGCCCACGCTCTCGAAGCGCATCCGGCGACAGGCGTTCGGACTCGACACCCAAGCGGGCCAGCGTCGAAACCTCATGCTCGAACGCCGCAGCTTCCCGCGCGTTATGGGCCAGTTGCATCTCGCCGTCGGAATGGCGCGACACCTCGATCCCATGCGTAGCGATCAGATCCTCGACCAGCCGGATCGCCTCGAGTTCCGCGCGCAGAAACGCGTCGGCCTCGCCCAGGCCATGCCGTCGCGCCAGCGTCGCGTGGTCCACCTTGGCGCCGCCCATGCAGCAGAAGCCGCCATTGCGCCCCGAGGCACCCCAGCCTGGCACCTTCGCCTCCAGCACCGCGACTGACACACCCGCCTGCGCCAGATGCAAGGCCGCAGACAGTCCCGTGAAGCCGCCGCCGATCACCGCGACCTCGACCTCCGCTTCGCCGGCAAGGGGCGACCAGCCCTCCGACAAGGACCACGCGCAGGCCGCGCGCGGCCCGTCGCTATAGGCGAAAGGTTCATAAAGCCGGGTCATGGGCCTTCAGAGCCGCCCGAGGTAGGTGCGATACTCGATCTGCGAAATCGCCGTGGTGAGCTGGGAAATCTCATCCCGCCGCACAGCGGCATAGATGTCGCGGTATCCCGGCATGAACATGTCGCGCGCGATCTCGCTCTCGGCGAAACATTCGACCGCGGTGAACCAGTCGGACGTCAGCGGGTCCGAGAACTCGCCGTTCATTTCCTCGAGTGGTGCGACCAGTGGCAGATCGGGGTTGTCGAGACCATAGATCATGCCCCCCAGAACCCCCGCGATGGCGAGGTAAGGGTTGGCATCGGCCCCCGCGATCCGGTGTTCAAGGCGTGCGCCGGGGCCAGAGACCTCGGGCAGGCGCACGGCGGCGGCGCGGTTGTCCCAGCCCCAGTCGGGCGTATGGGGCGCGAAACTGCCGCGCTGGAACCGGCGGTAGCTGTTCATATGCGGTGCGAAGATCGCCTGCAGATCGTCCATCGTGTCGAGCGTGCCCGCGACCGCTTGTTTGAGCGTGGCCGAGGGTTCGTCCGTGCCCGCGTCGAAGATATTGCGCCCTTCCGTGTCCAGGACCGACACGTGGACATGCATCCCGTTGCCGGGATAATCGGCATAGGGTTTCGCCATGAAGGTCGCGCTCATCCCGTGCTTGCGGGCCACACCGCGCACGAGGCGGCGGAAATAGAGCGCGTCGTCGGCGGCGGCCATCACGTCGTCGGTGTGGTGGAAGTTCACCTCGAATTGACCCGGCCCGTATTCCGCGATGAGCGTGTCGGGGGTCATCGACTGATCCCAGGCGGCATCGAGGATCCCGTCGAGGATCGCCTGCGTCCGGTCGAGCACCTCGAGGTCGAAGTTCTGCGCGGTGGGCGAGCGGTCCGGCGGCATCGGCGCGTCGTTCTGATCCTCGCGCGGCTTGTAGAGATAGAACTCGAGCTCGGTCGCGACCACGGGATTGAGACCCCGCTCGTGGAATCGTTCCAGCACATGCTGGAGCTGACGGCGGGGAGAGTAGGGCGCGACCTCGTCCGTGTCGTCGTGCATCTCGCACAGGACCTGGGCCACCGATCCGCCCGAGGCCGAAGCCCAAGGCACCGGGCGCAAAGACCCCGGCACCGGAATGAGGTTTCCGTCGGGGTCCCCGATGGCAATGCCCAGACCCGTGGCCTCAACTTCCTCGCCGAGGATGTTGGGGGCATAGGTCGACAGCGGCATCCGAACGCCACCCTTGGCGATCTTTTCCTCGTCATCGCCGGGGAGCCATTTGCCACGCAGGATCGCATTGATGTCGCACATCATCAACTCGACCCGCTCGGGCCGCCCATGCTGGTCGCAGAAGGCGGCGTATTCTTCCATGAAATCTTTCATCAGTTGGCCTGATTTTCTTCTTTCTGACGGCGCACGATCGCCCGTTTGGACGAGATCGAGAAGGTTATGACGCCGATCGTTACCATCCCGATCAGGATCGAGGACAGCGCGTTGATCTCGGGGCTGACGCCAAGGCGGACCGCCGAGAAGATCTTGATGGGCAACGTCGTGGAGGACGGGCCCGAGGTGAAGCTGGCGATCACGAGGTCGTCGAGCGACAGGGTGAAGCCCAGCAGCCAACCCGATATGACGGCGGGGGCGATGATGGGAAGCGTAACCGAACGGAACGCGTCCCAGGGCGTGCAGCCGAGATCGAGCGCGGCTTCCTCGAGCGACTGGTCGAAGGTGGCGAGCCGCGAGGACACGACGACCGCGACATAGGCCATGCAGAAGGTCGTATGCGCCAGGATGATCGTCACCATGCCGCGGTCGAGCCCGATCGAGATGAACAGAAGCAGAAGCGACAGGCCAAGGATCACGTCGGGCATGACGAGCGGGGCATACATCATGCCCGAGAAGAGCGTGCGACCCGGGAACCGCCCGGCCCGGATGAGCACATAGGCGGCGGCCGTTCCGAGGATCGTGGCGAGGGTCGAGGAGACGACAGCCACCCGCAGCGTTACCCAGGCCGCGTCGAGGAAGGCCTCGTTGCGCAGAAGCTCGCCATACCACTTGGTCGAGAAGCCCGCCCAGACGGTCACCAGACGCGACTCGTTGAACGAGTAGATCACGAGGATGACCATGGGGAGGTAGAGGAAGGCGAACCCCACTGTCAGCGACGTCGCATTGAACCAGGAAATCCGTCTCATGCGCCCGCCTCCCGCTGTTTTTCCTCGTTCCGCAGGTAAAGCACGATGGGCACGATCAGGAGCAGGAGCAGGATCACCGCCACCGCGGAGGCCACCGGCCAGTCGCGGTTCGAGAAGAACTCCTCCCAGAGCACCTTGCCGATCATCAGCGTATCCGACCCGCCCAGAAGCGCCGGGATCACGAATTCGCCCATAACCGGAATGAAGACGAGGAAACAGCCTGCGATGATTCCGCCCCGCGAGAGCGGGAAGGTGACGAGCCAGAAGGCCTGCAACCGCGTGCAGCCAAGGTCCTCGGCCGCTTCGAGGAGCGAGCCGTCGAGCCGCTCGAGACCTGCGTAGATCGGCAGGATCATGAAGGGCAGGTAGGTATAGACGATGCCGATATAGACCGCCGTCGTGGTGTTGAGGATCATGAGCGGCGTGTCAATGACGCCGATCCACATGAGGAACTGGTTCAGAAGCCCCTCCTGCGCGAGGATCGCCTTCCAGGAATAGACCCGGATCAGAAAGGACGACCAAAAGGGCAGGATGACGAGCATCATGAGCGTCGGACGCCATTCGTCCGGCGCGCGCGCCATGCCATAAGCGATGGGATAGGCGACGAGCAGCGTCAGGAAGGTCGAGGTCACCGCGATCTTCAGCGACGAAAGATAGGCCTTCCAGTAAAGATCATCGGTCGCGAGGAAGCGGAAGTTGTCAAAGTCGAGCTGCGCAAAGAAGGCCTTCAGTCCGGCCCAGCCCTCCGACAGGTCGAGCGTCGGGGTATAGGGCGGTATGGCGAGCGCCGTGTCCGAGACCGAGATCTTGAGGACGATCAGGAAGGGGATCAGGAAAAGCGCGAGCAGCCACGAATAGGGCAGGAGGATGAGGGCCGCGCGTCTCATTCGGCAAGCACCACGCCGGCTGAAGACCGGAAGCTGACCCAGACGGTATCGTCCCAGGTGAAGGACCGGCGATCGATCCGGGTCGCGTTGGTCATCGCGGCCTTGATCATCTGGCCGTTGGGAAGCTCGACATGGTAGGTCGAGATATTGCCCAGATAGCCGATGTCGATGATCTTGCCTTCCATGGCATTGGCGCGGTCGTCGGGCGCGGTTTCCGAGACCAGGAGTTTCTCGGGCCGGATCGCGAAGGTCACCTTGTCGCCGTCCGAGAAGGCGCGCGCGCATTCGGTCACTTCGATGGGCGGCACGCCTTCGGCGTAGGAGATCTCGTAGGCCTCGGGCCCGACCTTCTTCGCCGTGCCTTCGATCAGATTCACGTCCCCGATGAAGTCCGCCACGTAAACGCTTTCGGGTGCTTCATAAATTCGCGCGGGGGTGTCGACCTGGATGATCTTGCCGTGGTCCATCACCGCCACGCGGGAGGCGACCGTCATCGCCTCTTCCTGGTCGTGGGTCACGATGACGAAGGTGGTGCCGGTCTTCTCCTGAATGTCCATCAGCTCGAACTGGGTTTCCTCGCGCAGCTTCTTGTCGAGCGCGCCGAGCGGTTCGTCGAGGAGGAGGAGTTTAGGGGCCTTGGCAAGCGACCGTGCCAGCGCGACGCGCTGGCGTTGGCCGCCGGAAATCTGGTGCGGCTTGCGCCGTGCGAATTGTTCCAGATGGGTGAGCTTGAGCATCTGGTCCACGCGGGCAGCGATGGCGTCCTTGTCCATCGGCTCGCCGCGTTTGAGCCCGAAGGCGATGTTGTCCCAGACCGACAGATGCGGAAAGAGCGCGTAGGACTGGAACATCATGTTCACGGCCCGCTTGTTCGGCGGCACATGGGCCATGTCCTGTCCGCCGATGGTGATGGTGCCCTCGGTCGGCGTCTCGAAGCCCGCGAGCATCCGCATCATCGTCGTCTTGCCGCAGCCCGAGGGGCCCAGCAGGGCAAAGAATTCGCGTTCGTAGATGTCGATGGTCTGGTCGTCGATCGCCGTGAAAGTGCCGAAGCGCTTGGTGACGTTCTTGAACTGGATAAGCGGTGTCGCGGTGGGATCGTCCCACGGGGCGAACACTTTGGTCGCCGGCTTCTTGATCGGTTTTTCGGCCATGGTCACCCACACTGTCCCGGAGAGGCGAAACCCCGCGCGGTGGATCCGCGCGGGGGGAAGACTGTCGGATCAGGTGCCCGACTTGATCTTGGTCCAAAGGCGCGTGACGGTCCGCTGCACCTGAGCATCGTAGGGCGTCACGGTGTAGAGATTGTCGAGCGTCGCCTGGTCCGGGTAGATCGCGGTGTCGCCGATCACGTCCTCGTTCAGAAGCTCCTGCGAGGCCTCGTTGCCGTTGGCGTAGTAGACGTAGTTCGACGCTGCCGCCATGTTCTGCGCATCCATGATGAAGTTCAGGAAAGTATGCGCGGCGTCGGGGTTCGGCGCATCGACCGGAATGGCCATCTGGTCGAACCACATCAGCGCGCCCTCTTTCGGGGCGTTGTAGACGATCTCATTGCCGTTGTCGGCCTCGGCGGCACGGTCACGGGCCTGGAGGATGTCGCCGGACCAGCCGAAGGCCACGCAGATGTCGCCGTTGGCCAACGCCTCGATATATTCCGACGAATGGAATTTCTGGATGTAGGGGGCGACGGCACCGAAGACGTCTTCCACCTTGGCCAGAACCTCGGGGTCCTTGGAGTCCGGGTCTTCCCCGATATAGGTCAGCGCGGCCGGGATCATCTCGGTCGGCGCGTCGAGCACCATGACGCCGCAAGAGGCGAGCTTTTCCATGTTCTCGGGGTTGAAGATCAGCTCGAGGCTGTCTAGCGGCGCGTCTTCGCCCAGCACTTCCTGGACCTTGCCGACGTTCGCACCGATGCCGGTGGTGCCCCACATGTAGTTGATCGAGTATTCGTTGCCAGGATCGTACTGCGCGGTGCGCTGCTCGATCACGTCCCACATGTTGTCGATGTTGGGAAGCTTCGATTGATCGAGCTTCTGGAAGGCCCCGGCCGAAATCTGACGCTGGAGGAAGGTGCCGGTCGGCACCACCACGTCATAGCCGGACCCGCCGGCAAGCATCTTGGTTTCGAGCAATTCATTCGAATCGAACACGTCGTAGATCAGGTCGATACCGGTCTCTTCCTCGAACTTCGTGAGAAGCTCTTCGTCGATGTAGTCCGACCAGTTGTAGACGCGCACTTCGTCGGCCATTGCGGCCTGTGCGCCCATCGCGGTCGCTGCAAGAAGCAGGGTTCTGAGTTTCATGTTTGCCTTCCTGTTGGTTCTTAGGCGTGTCTTTTCATTGCGGGAGTCACCTCCCGTCGGGGGTATTTGATCAAAACGATCTGACCCAAGCAATGGGCAATCTCCCTCCGAACAGGTCGATTTGGCCCATTGATTGAGCAACGCCTCAATTTTGAGCACGGTTCCCTAGGGTCAACCGAGTGGGTCACTTTCGGGCGATGCGACCATGTCGACAATCCAGCGGCCCAGAGTTCCGCAAAGCATTTGATCAAATGGATGCGGGGTGTTTATTGTGCCGGAGTGTCGCCGGGCTGCCGTTTCCGGCGTCCGCCGAGAAAGTGATTGATGAACCGCGCCTTGTCAAAACTGCCAGACCATGAACGCGCCTACCGCGCGCTTCGTGACATGATCCTGAACGGAGAACTCGCCCCCGGCCAGCCGGTGACGATACAGGGCCTCGTCGATCTGTTGGGCCTCGGCATGACCCCGGTGCGCGAGGCGATCCGGCGGCTGACCTCGGAAGGGGCGCTGGAATTCAAGGGCAACCGCCGGGTGAGCGTGCCCAACATGGATGCCGCGACCTATGGCGAACTGGCCTTCGCCCGTCTTGCGGTAGAGCCGGAGCTTGCCCGCCGCGCAGTGCCGAACCTCGACGCGGGTCGCATCGCGGCGCTCGAAAGCCTTGACGCAAAGGTGGATGACGCCATCGCGCAGGGAGATGTGCGCGGGTACCTCGAAAGCAACCGCCACTTCCATGTGCGCCTTTACGAACTCGCGAACGCGCCGGTGCTCATGTCGATTTCCAACATGCTCTGGCTGCGCACCGGGCCGTCGCTGCGCGTCATGCTGGGCCGCGCCGGCACCGCTAATCTGCCCGACCAGCATCAGGAAGCGCTGGCCGCGATGCGGGCGGGCGATGCCGATGCCGTGGCGCTCGCGATCCGGGCGGATATCGAACAGGGGATCCGGCAGGTCCAGTCCTCACTCGCCGCCGTTGGCGCCTGAGCTTCCGCCGCGACACCGGACAGCTTGCGTTGACACGCGCATTTTTGATCATATTGTGAGGCGCAAATTCGACCGGGCGGCGCATCACCTTCGCAAACGCCCCTCTGGGAGGCTCCCTATGAACAAGATCACGAATCACATGCCTACCGCCGAGCTTCAGGCCATCGACGCGGCGCACCACATGCACCCGTTTTCGGCCAACAAGGCGCTGGGCGAGCACGGCGCGCGGATCATCACGCGGGCCGACGGCGTGACGCTGACCGACAGCGAAGGCGAAAGCATCCTCGACGCGATGGCGGGGCTCTGGTGCGTGAACATCGGCTACGGACGCGACGAGCTGGCCGAGGTGGCGGCGCGCCAGATGAAGGAACTGCCCTACTACAACACCTTCTTCATGTCCTCGCATGTGCCCGCGATCGCCTTGTCGCAGAAGCTGGCCGAGCTTGCGCCGGGTGACCTGAACCACGTCTTCTACGCATCCGGTGGGTCCGAGGCGAACGACACCAACCTGCGCATGGTTCGCGCCTACTGGGCCGCGCTGGGAAAGCCCAAAAAGTTCAACGTGATCAGCCGCAAGAATGCCTACCACGGGACCTCGATGGGGTCGGGAAGCCTGGGCGGCATGGCGTCGATCCACTCGCAGGGCGGTCTGCCGATCCCCGGCATCCACCACATCGGCCAGCCCTACTGGTATCTCGAAGGCGGTGACATGAGCCCCGAGGACTTCGGCATCATGCGCGCCCGCGAGCTTGAGCAGAAGATCGACGAATTGGGCGAGGACAAGGTCGCGGCCTTCATCGCGGAGCCCATCCAGGGCGCGGGCGGCGTGATCATCCCGCCCTCGACCTACTGGCCCGAGATCAAGCGCATCTGTGACGAGCGGGACATCCTCCTTATCGCGGACGAGGTCATCACCGGCTTTGGCCGCACCGGCGAATGGTTCGGGTCCGAGTATTACGACATCCAGCCCGACATCATGACCGTCGCCAAGGGTATCACCTCGGGCTACATCCCGCTGGGCGCGTCGATCGTGTCGGACAAAGTGGCCGAGGTCATCGGGCGCGACGACTTCAACCACGGTTACACCTATTCCGGCCATCCGGTGGCCTGTGCGGTGGCGCTCGAGAATCTGCGCATCATCGAGGAAGAGAACGTCGTCGGCCACGTCAAGAACGAGGTCGGGCCCTATCTCGCCGAGAAGTGGCACCAGCTCGCCGACCACCCCTTCGTGGGCGAGACGACCCTCGTCGGGATGATGGCCTCGCTCGCGCTTACCGCTGACAAATCGACGCGTAAGCCCTTCAAGTCCAAGCCCGGCACCGTCGGCCTCATGACCCGCGAGCGGTGCTTCAAGAACAACCTCATCATGCGCCATGTCTACGACCGCATGATCGTTGCTCCGCCGCTCGTGATGCAGAAATCCGATGTGGATGTGCTTTTCGAGCGGGCCGTGAAGTCGCTCGACGAAGCCTACACGAACGTCAAGAACGCGGGGCTGCTGGAAACCGCCGACTGAATGGCTGACTGATGGCGCTCGACATTCTCACAGCGAACGACAGGCCGGGTGCATACCCGGCCTCTTACTATGCGGCGACGGTCGATCTCCTGCCGCAGATGGACCCGGTCGAGGGGGAGCTTTCGGCCGATGTCGTGGTGATCGGCGGCGGGTTTACCGGGCTCTCCTCTGCGCTCCATTTGGCGCAAGCCGGATTGAACGTGGTCCTTCTTGAGGCGTCCCGCGTCGGCTTCGGCGCGTCGGGGCGCAATGGCGGACAGGTCTCTGTCGGTCAACGGATCGAACAAGACGCGCTGGAGAAACTTGTGGGCATAGAACGGGCGCGGGCGCTCTGGGACATCGGCTGCGAGGCGGTCGACCTGACCCGCGCGCTGGCCAATGAACACGCGGGTGGCGCCGAATGGGTGCCGGGCGTGATCCATGCCGACCACAAACCAGGCTTCGTGGATCATACCCATGCCTATGTCCGCAAGATGCAGGAGGAATATGGCCATACCTCCATGCGGGCGCTGAGCCGTGAGGAGCTGCGCGCGCTTTGTGCTTCCGACGCCTATCACGGCGGGCTCATCGACATGGCGTCGGGCCATATCCACCCGCTGAAACACGCGCTGGGGCTGGCGCGCGGCGCGCTCACCGCAGGGGCAAGGATCTACGAGACAAGCCGCGTGACGAGCGTGACGGAAGGGCCCCGCGTGACGGTGAAGACCGACCGCGCGACGATAAAGGCCGACCACGTCCTCTGGGCCACCAACGGCTATCTCGGGAACGCCGAGCCGCGCACGGCTGCCCGCGTCATGCCGATCAACAATTTCATCGTGGCGACCGAGCCGCTGGGGTCGCTCGCGGACGAACTGCTGCCTGGCAACCATGCCGTGGCCGACAGCAAATTCGTCATCAACTACTTCCGCCTTTCCGCGGACAAGCGGATGCTGTTCGGAGGTGGCGAAAGCTACGGCTACAAGTTCCCCGCCGACATCGCGGCCAAGGCAGGCAAACCCATGGTCGAGATCTTTCCGCAACTGCGCGACGCCCGGATCGACTACGCCTGGGGCGGGACGCTCGGCATCACGATGAGCCGCCTGCCGCATGTGGCGCGGCTGTCGTCCAAGGTCTACGACATTTCCGGTTACTCGGGGCAGGGCGTCGCGCTCGGCACCATGGCGGGCAAGGTCATGGCCGAGATGGTCGCGGGGCAGGCGGGGCGCTTCGACCTCATGGCCAGCGTGCCGACTCCGCGTTTTCCGGGTGGCGCGGCGCTCCGCACGCCGCTGCTGGCCGCCGCGATGCTCTGGTATTCCATCCGGGATCGGCTCTAGCCGTCAGGTCTCCGGAAACTCGAGGTGCCCATCCGGCACCCAGCCCGTCTCGCCTTCGCTGCTGCGGCACAGGGTCCAGCCATGCGTCCGTTCAATGGCAGTCAGCATGTCGCCCACCGAACAGGTCAGTTCCGCGGCTGAATAGTCATGGAGCGCATAGGGTGTGCGATCGACGAAGGCCACGACCCCGTCCGGGACCCAGCCCTCACGCCCCTCGGCGATGGCCCAGAGCCAGCGGTGGCCGTGCCAGATATCCTCTCGCCCGGTCAGGTCGATGGGCGTGCCCGAGGTGAAGCGGATCGGGTCGGTGTAACTGCCCACCCAGTCGCTGGTGACGATCAGGTGCCGCGCAGCTCTTGCACTTTTCGCGTATTCGGTAACAGGGTTGCCGGGTGCAGGCGCGTCTGCCTTGTCTTTTTCAACCATCACGGGCAGCAGCGACAGCTTCGGGCAAGGCGCTCGCGAATACGTCGAGGTCTTCGGGGTGTCCTACCGAGACCCGGATGCAGCGATCCTGTGGCGGTGCGAAGGGCATCCGCACGAAGACGTCGCGCTTGATCAGTTCGCCCAGAACCCGTCGCGCGAAGTCGCCGTCCGCGCCGCAGTCGATGGCCACGAAGTTCGTGGCCGAGGGGAGGGAACTGAGCCCGTTCTCGGCCGCGATCTCGGCGATCCGTCCGCGCGCGACGGCCACCTTGGCCTGCACTTCGGCGAGATAGTCCTCGTCCTGAAGCGCGGCGAGCGCGCCTGCCTGGCTGATCCGCGCCATCCCGAAATGATTGCGCACCTTGTTGAAGGCCGAGATCAGGTCGGCGGTTCCGATGGCATAGCCCACCCGCGCGCCCGCGAGCCCGTAGGCCTTGGAAAACGTTCGCATGCGGATCACGCGCGGGTCGGTCACGTCGAGAGCCGGTGCGACGCCTTCGGGCGCGAATTCGAGATAAGCCTCGTCAAGCACCAGAAGCGTTCCCTCCGGTATTGCCTCGATCATGCGCTGGATCACCTCGGCCTCGTGCCATGTGCCCATCGGGTTGTCCGGATTCGCGAGATAGACGAGCTTCGCGCCGACGTCCCGCGCCTTGTCCAGCAGCGCGACGGGGTCTTCGTGGTCGTCGCGGTAGGGCACGGTGACCAACTCGCCTCCAAACCCGGCGACATGGTAGTTGAACGTCGGATAGGCCCCCAGCGAGGTTACGACCCGGTCCCCCGGCCCGACCACCAGCCGCACGAGATAGCCCAGAAGCCCGTCGATGCCTTCCCCGACCATGATGTTGTCCATGCCGACGCCAAGACGTTCGGCCAGCGCCACCCGCAGGTCCCAGCTCTGTGCGTCGCCGTATTTCCAGGTCTCCTGCGCCGTCTCCGCCATGGCGGTCACGGCGTGCGGGGAGGGGCCGAAGAGGCTCTCGTTGGCGCCGAGCCGGGCACGGAAGGGCCGGCCGCGCTCGCGTTCCTGCGTCTCGGGCCCGACGAAAGGGACCGACGCGGGAAGCGAGGCGGCAAGATCGGTGTAGCGGGGGCCGCGGGGGCCGGAACTCTGTGTCATTTCTGCATGATCGTGGATGCGACGAGGCACGACAAGAGGCTCCGCGCTTTCCCGGACCGACCCGCACGATATGATGCACGGCATTTGAAACAGGGCGTCCTGCATGTCATTCATCTCTTGGCGCCCGCTGGCCCCGCTGATCATCCTGATCTCTGCGCTGGTCTCGGCTCTGCCTGATCCTGCCCACGCGCAGGCCCGCAGCTTTCAGTCCGAGGGCACAGACACGACGCTCGTTCTGGGCGCACGGGCGGCAAGCATGGGTGGCACCGGCACCGCGAGCGCGGATGATCCCACCGCGATCTTCTACAACCCCGCGCTCCTCGCCGGTCTCGACCGGCCCATGCTCGCCATCGACCGTCAGGCCAACCAGAACCTTCGTCCCTTCAACTTCGCCGGGGGCACGCTGCCTCTCTGGTTTGCAGGCGAGAGCGGGCTCAAGGCGACCCTCGGCATCGCGCGCTATACGCGAGTCCACGTCCGGTCCTCCGGCCCATTCAAGGCCGGCGAGGCGCAAAGCGCCTTTCTGCGCCTGCTCCTGCCCGGCATTTCGGGCACCTACGACGGGGACATCGACTCCAAGACGCTGGTCTGGCGCTTCGCCATGGGCATGAGCCACGACGCGTTACCCGGTTTCGCGCTGGGGGTCACGCTCGACCGGATTGATTGCCGCACGAACTCCTGCGGCGTACACGCGACCTCGAACGGCTACGAGGTGAAAAGCTATCACGCCTATGCCTGGACGCTGGGTCTCGGAGCGAGTTACCGGTTCAACGACCGCTGGACGATCGCGGCGACGGTGCAGGATATCCAGGCCGAGATCCTCTACGACGCGGTCGTCACCGACGCCCTCGGGACCCGCACCGGGACCGGGCGCACCTCGCTTCCCTTCAAGTTCGGGATCGAGGTTGCCGCGACGCCCACCGACTGGCTCCGCCTCGCCGCCGGATACCAGCTTGTGCGCGGCACCTATGGGACCTCCACCATGCAGGTCGGCACCCTTCATCTGGGTGCCGAGGCGACGGTGAAGGACCATTGGAAACTCAGGGCCGGGGTCTGGCGTCCGCTCCAGATGCAGTTCACCAACAACATTGCTTTCAACCTGCCACCGGTGGTGCCCGGCTTCGGGATTGGCTACGAACGCGATGGCTGGTCGCTCGACACCGCCGTCATCCCCGATCCGCTCATGTCGGTGCACAACGGGCGCGTAACGCCGCATGTCAAGATGACGCTCGGCTACAGCTTCTAGCGCAGGAACTTGCGCCGGGCCTCTCGCGCGATCTCGTATTTCATCTGGAGCTCGGCCAGCACGGCCATAAGGCGCGCCTTCTCTGCCGGGTCCTCTGCCGCCTGCCACGCTGCCTTGGCCGCGTCGACGGCCTTCTTCAGCTTGATCTCTTCGGGCAGGGCGCCGGCCTCGGCCATGATCCGGTGGCCGACGGCGGTCCCGGTATCGACGAGCGCTTCCTCCGGATGCGCCGGCAGCGGTTTGCCGGCACCCGGAAGATCGCGAAACTGTCCTTCCAGCTCCGCCTTCCTGATCTGATGTTCCGTGAGTCTGTGCCAGGATCGAACCATGGCACGATTATTGCACGACCGACCCGTGACGTCAGTCGAATTTCTTGGACGGGGCGAGCACGGTGGCTTCGCCCTTGAGCACGGGTTTGCCTGCGACAAGGCATTCCGTCTTGAGGAGCACCCGGCGTTTCGCGTGGTCGATCTCCATCACCGTCACTTCCGCGCGCACCACGTCGCCCGGCCGCACGGGGGCGAGGAACTTGAGGTTCTGGCCCATGTAGATCGTGCCATGTCCCGGAAGCTGTTCGCCGATGACCGCCGAGATCAGCCCCGCGGTCAGCATCCCATGGGCGATACGTCCCTCGAAGATCGTGTCCTGCGCATAGGCCTCGTCCAGATGCACCGGGTTCCGGTCGGTGGATACCTCGGCGAAAAGCTCGATGTCGCGGTCGGTCACCTCCTTGGTGAGGTGGCGCTGCATGCCGATCTCAAGATCCTCGATGCAGATCGTGCCTCGGGGGAAATTGTCCAACATTGGCTCCTCGCTCCTGCGATCCGGTGGGTAATAAATTGCGGTTTCCTGTCGCCTTGCCGCAATAATATTACTTTGCAGGTGCAGAAATCAAGGGGCAATTGGTCCTATCGCAGATAGCCGATGGCATAGGTCGGCGCGATCATCTCCTTGGAAACATAGGCGTCGAGCTTTTCTGCCACGGGCTGCCGCGTCGTCCCGGTCTCCTCCCGCGCAAGCCCCCCGGTGATGAAGAGAGAATCGATATCCTCGCCCAGGGCCCCCTTGATGTCGGTCAGGATCCCGTCGCCCACGGCGAGGATCCGGCTGTCCGGAGGCAGGGTCCCCAGCGCCGCAAGCCGCCGGCGCGCCAGGTCATAGATGGGCGGATGCGGCTTGCCGAAGTAAAGGCTCTCGCCCCCCATCCCGGCATAAAGCGCTGCCACCGCGCCTGCGCACCACTCCCGCGTGTCGCCCCGGTCCACCACGATGTCGGGGTTCGCACAGAGGAGTGGCAGGCCCTTCTCCTTGGCGAGCAGGAGCGCCGGACGAAGGTCGGTCGGGTCCGCCATGGGGTCGAAGGGTCCGCAACAGACGATCCCATCTGCCTCTTCCAGGGGCACTTCGCGGACGGCCACGGGATTTTCGATGATCTTCAATGGGTCGAAGAAACTCCGGTCGTGCGGCTCGCCCATGAACCAGATCTTCTCGCCCACCGCCCCGGTGAACATTGCCGCGCGCGCCGCGTCGCCGGAGGTGGCGATGGCGTCCCAGGTGTCGGTCGGCAATCCCATCTTGGCCAGTTGCCGCTCGACGCTTGTGCGGTGGCGCGGCGCGTTGGTGACGAGGATCACCTGCTTTCCCGCGGCGCGAAACGCCTGAAGGGCGGCCACCGCTTCGGGAAAGGGTGAGTGCCCATCGTGAACGCAGCCCCAGAGGTCGCAAAAGAGCGCGTCATAAGGCGCGGCGATTTCGGCAAGGCTTTCGACGATGCGGGTCATGGCGGCTCCTGTTCCTGTCGCGCCATGGATAGCGGATCAGGGCAGGGGGACCAGCCCGAAACGACTTGCGGCGTCGCGGGCGCCGACATATACGAAAAATGGAATTTATATCAGGAGACATCAGATGCCCGCCCGCCGCCTCGTCCTTGTCCTTACCGTTGCCACCGTCGTGGCGGGCGGCGCCCTCGCCGTGACCCGCGGCGCTCCGGAGTTCGATCAGCGGTTCCTGACCGTGGAAGAGATGCAGTCGCGCGAGGCGCTTGTCGTCGACATCCGCACGCCGTCCGAATGGGTCGAAACCGGCGTGATCGACGGCGCGCGGCTCGTCACCTTCGATGATCCGCAAAGCTTTCTTGCGCAGATCCGCGCCCACCTTGCGCCCGGGCAGGACCTGGTCCTCGTGTGCCGGTCCGGCAACCGCACCCGCGCCGCCGCCAGCGCCCTTGCACCCCTGATCGACAATCCGATCACCAGCGTAGAGGGCGGCATGAAAGCGTTGATCGCCAGAGGATACCGCCCGGTCGCGCCGTCCTGACGGGGCCATCACGCGCGCAAAACGAAAAGGGCGGCCCGAGAGCCGCCCTTTTGTATGCATCGCACGGCGCTCAGAGCGCGAGGTTCGGGATGATCTGCTTCTTCCGGGACATGATCCCCGGCAGCACGACCGTGTCGCCCGACACGGCGGTGGCAAAGCTCTTCTCGGCCACGGATTTCACGAGGTCGTTGGGCACCAGAAGCGTCGCTTCCTCGTTCAGGATGTCCACGATGAAGAGAAGCACCTGATCCACACCGTCTTCTTCGGCCACGCCGACCATCGAGGCCATGAGGCTGTCCTTTCGGTCGAGCACGATCCCCGGTGCGGTGGTTTCCAGCACCGACACGCGGAAGCTCTTGCCGCCCACTTCGTATTCCTTGGAGTCCATGCGCAGAAGCTCGGCATCCGAGAAGGCGCTCACGTCCGATTTGGCGGCGAACATCTCGGCGGCATAGTCCGGGATCGACACGCCCAATTCACGCGCGAGCGTCTTGGCCACCTCGACGTCGTGCTCGGTCGTCGTGGGCGAGCGGAATTCGAGCGTGTCCGACAGGATGCACGACAGCGCAAGCGCCTTGATGTCGTCCGTCATCTTCGCGGTGTCGTCGCCCATGAGGTCGTACATGATCGTCGCCGTGCAGGCGAGCGGGCGGATGGTGATGTCGATCGGCCCCTTGGTTTCCAGCCCGCCCACCAGCTTGTGGTGGTCGATGATCTGCACGACGTTGGCGTCGTTGATCGCGGCGGGAAGTTCGGCGGGGTTGTTGGTGTCCACGATGACGCAGCGCTGGCCGGCCGCGATCTCGGAAATGATCTCGGGCTTCTCTTGCCCCCAACGCTTGAGCACGAAGGCGGCTTCGGTGTTGGGTTCGCCCAGCAGGACCGCCTTGGCTTCGACGCCCTTCACCTCGTTCAGGTACCACGCCCAGATGAGCGGCGAACCGGTGGAGTCGGTGTCGGGTGATTTATGGCCGAATACGAGCGTGGTCATGGGCGTCCCTCGGAGGTTCAAGTGCTGTTGCAAGATCGCGCGTCTTATAGGGAGGGCGCTCTGGCTTGTCACGCCCCCCTTTGTCGCCTGCGAGAAGCGGGCTAGGATGCGGCATGGCAAGATCGGCAGAAACCGACCTCTACCCGCCCGTGAAGAGGTGGCTCGAGGGTCTCGGATACGAAGTGAAATCGGAAATCGGCCCGGCGGACGTCGTTGCCTGCCGCGAAGGCAGCGATCCAGTCGTCGTGGAACTGAAGGCGGGCTTCTCCCTTACGCTCCTGCAACAGGCGGTGGCGCGGCAGGCCGTGACGGACTACGTCTATGTCGCCGTGCCGCGTTGGTCCGGCAAGTCCGGGTGGAAAGCGTTCAAGGGCAACATCGGGCTCTGCCGGCGCCTGGGCCTTGGCGTCCTTTCCGTGCGCGCGGCCGACGGCGTCGTGCAGGTTCACTGCGACCCGGCGCCCTTCGTCCCGCGCAAGTCTGCAAGTCGCAAGGCGCGGCTCCTGTCGGAGTTCTCACGTCGCGAGGGCGACCCCAACCTGGGCGGCACCCGGGGCCAGATCGTCACCGCCTGGAAACAGGATTGCGCGAAGATTGCCGCACATCTTGCCGCGAATGGCCCTTCGAAGGGCGCGGTTATCGCCCGTGACACCGGTGTCACGAACGCCACGCGGATCATGTATGTGAACCATCTTGGCTGGTTCGCCCGCGTGGACAAGGGTCTTTACGACCTGACCCCGACGGGACGCGCCAACCTCTGACCGGCCCTTCCTTCTCTGGTCCGGAAATATCCCGGGAGGTCTGGAGGGCTGGCCCTCCAGAGCCGGCGCAGCCGGCTACCCCCGCGACGGCGCCAGCCGGCGCAAGCCTTCAGTTCTCGATGATCGTCTTCACGTTCACGAATTCCTTCATGCCGAAGCCACCGTGCTCGCGCCCGTAGCCAGAATTCTTGACCCCGCCGAAGGGCATGTTCGGCGTCGCCACGTTGAATCCGTTCACGAAGACCATTCCGGTGTCGAACTCATCCCTTGCAAGCGTCACGGCCCGCTCCACGTCGCGAGAGAAGATGCCACCGCCCAGACCGAACTTCGAATCGTTGGCGATCCGCATCGCGTCTTCGTCGTCCTTGGCGCGGATGACGCTCGCCACCGGGCCGAAGAGCTCTTCGTCATAGGCGGGCTGGCCCGGCGCCACGTCCTCGAGCACCGTCGCCGGGTAGAAGGCCCCGCGCCGGTCCGGGATGTGACCGCCACAGGAAAGCTTCGCGCCCTTGGCGATGGACTTCCAGACCTGGTCGTGGAGCTTGTCGCGCAGCTCTTTGCGTGACATCGGGCCAAGCTTGGTGGCCTTGTCCGAAGGATCGCCCATCTCGATGTCGGACATCTCCTTCACATAGGCCGCAATGAAGTCGTCATAGACCGCATCGACCACCACGAAGCGTTTCGCGTTCACGCAGGTCTGGCCGTTGTTGTAGATCCGGCCCATCACACAGGTCTTCACCGCGAGGTCGAGGTCCGCGTCCGACAGCACGAGATAGGCGTCGTTCGAGCCAAGCTCCATAACCGTCTTCTTGAGCGCCGCACCCGCCTTGGCCGCCACATGGCGCCCGGCGTCCGAGGACCCGGTCAGGGTCACGCCGCGCACCTTGTCGTGCGCGATCACCTCGTCCGAGATGTCGTGGTCGATCACCAACACGGTGAAAAGGTGCTTGGGAAGCCCGGCCTCTTCCATCAGGTCGCGCAGGAAAAGCCCAGCGCCGGTGCAACTCGCCGCGTGTTTCAGGAGCACGCCGTTCCCCGCCATGAGGTTCGCGATGGTGTAGCGGATCGCCTGATAGGCGGGGAAATTCCACGGCTGGATGCCATAGATCACGCCGATGGGGCTGTAGGCAATATGGCCTTTCTCGCCATTCTCGACGTCGCGGGTCTCGTCCGCGAGCTCCTTGGGTCCTGCCTCGGCGGTCCATTTGCAGATCCCGGCGCAGAGCTGAACCTCGGTTTTTCCGTCTTTCAGGAGCTTGCCGGTCTCTTCGGTCATGAGCGCCGAGAAGTCGTCGGATTTCTCGATCAGTTTCTCGCCGATCTGGCCGATGATCCGCGCGCGCTCCTGCAAGCTGACCCCGCGCCAGTCGAGGAACGCTTCGTGGCACCGCTCCGCGGCGGCGAAGGCCTCGTCCCGGCTCATGAGGTCGTAGGACTTGATCGGCTTGGCGGTGTAGGGGTTGATCGTGGTGATCTGGCTTTCGTCGACGCTGTCTTTCACGGCGTGTCCTTTCCAATGCATTCGCCGCGACGGGCGCGGCATTGGTGGGGACAACGAAAGACCGCCGCCCTGCGTTCCGAAGGCGGCGGTCCCGATTTCGCGAGGGGCGGTCTTACGCCACTTGCGCCAGTGACACCCGAGGGGTCACGCCCAGCGCGTGAACGATGTCGCGGGTGATGTCGGTCTTGTTGAGCGTGTAGAAATGAAGATCCTCGACCCCGCCGTCGATCAACTCGCTGCAGAGTTCTGTGGCGAGGGAGATCGAGAGCAGTTCTTCGCGACCGTCGCGGATCGCCCGCTCATAGGCCTCGTCGAGCCAGACCGGCACCGGCGCGCCGCAGGCTTTCGCGAATTTCTTGACGCCCGACCACGACTGGATCGGCAGGATGCCGGGGATGATCGGGGCGTCGATGCCGGCTTTCTCGCATTTGTCGCGGAAGCGGAAGAAGGTCTCGGCCTCGAAGAAGAACTGGGTGATCGCCGAGGACGCGCCCGCGTCTATCTTGCGCTTGAGCCATTCGACGTCGGCATCGGCGTGGCCAGCATCCGGATGCGGGTCGGGGTAGGCGCCGACGCGGATGTTGAATTTGCCGGTCTCGGCCAGCGCCTCGATCAGTTCGACCGAATTGGCGAACCCGTTCTGATAGGCGGTGAACCGGTCGGCGCCCTTGGGCGGGTCGCCCCGTAGCGCGACGATCTCGGTCACGCCAGCCTCGGCATATTGATGCGCGATCTCCAGGGTTTCTTCTCTTGTGGCGTTCACGCAGGTCAGATGCGCGGCCACGTTGAGCCCGTAACGGCGGTGGATGGTGCCCACGGCGTCGTGGGTCAGCTCCCGCGTCGTGCCACCTGCACCATAGGTCACCGACACGAAGGTCGGGTCGAGGGGCGACAGTTCGCGCACCGTATCGGCCAGCCGGAAGGCGCCTTCGATGTTCTGCGGCGGGAAGAATTCAAAGCTGATGCGAGGCGTGGTCATGACGAGATTCCATATCTGCTGTTGATCTCAAGCTAGGGGCTTCCATCACCTGAGACAAATTCATAATATTCAGGAAGATTATGAGGGCTGCTCAAGATGTATCTGGAATTCCGCCACCTTCGCACGATCCGCGCCATCCACGAGGCCGGGGGCCTCGCCCGTGCGGCCGACATGCTTCACATCACGCAATCGGCGCTGTCCCATCAGGTGAAGGGGCTGGAGGAGCAGGTGGGGATGGAGCTCTTCCTGCGCCGGTCGAAGCCGATGAAACTCTCTCCCGCCGGTCAGAAACTCCTGCGCCTGGCCGAGACGATCCTGCCGGAGGTTTCTCGGGTCGAAGAGGAGTTTCGCGCCATGCAGTCCGGGCGCTCCGGCCGCATGCATATCGCGATCGAATGTCACGCCTGCTTCGACTGGCTCTTCCCCGTCCTCGACGGGTTCCGCGCCGTCTGGCCCAATGTGGATGTGGACATCCGCATGCGGCTCGCTTTCGACGCGATGGAGGCGCTCAGGCGCGAAGAGGTAGACTTCGTCATTTCCTCGGACCCCGTGTCGCTCCCCGGCGTCACCTTCACGCCGCTCTTCGACTACGAGCCCAAGTTCGTGTGTCCCAAGGGACATCGGCTTGCCGGTCACGAATGGATCGAGGCAGAGGATTTCGCCGACGAGATCCTGCTTCACTATCCGGTGGAGCGCGCGAAGCTCGACATCTTCACCCAGCTCCTCACACCCGCGCGGGTCGAGCCGCGCGGCACGCGTGCGGTCGAACTGACCGAGGTGATCCTCATGCTGGTCGCCGCAGGGCGGGGCGTCACGGTGCTGCCCGACTGGGTGCTCGGGAAATACCGGACGAACCCGGACTATGTGATCCTGCCGATCACCGAAAGGGGCCTGACCAAGAGGATGCATGCGGCGACGCGGGACGAAGACGTGGCGAAACCTTACATCGCCCACATGATGCGGCTCGCGCGCACCGAGCCTGTGAAGTTGCAGCGGCAGATGGGGTGATCCCCGATCCGGACCGCACCACAGAGCCGCTCAGGCCGTCGGATGCAGGAGCCGCCAGTAGACGAGGCCGGCGAGCGCGGCGAGGAGAGCGAGCGTGATCGCGGCCGAGACGATGCGGGCGCGGGCAGCCGATTTCTTTTCATAGAAGGTGCGGGGCGTGATGCCCCGGGTGAACATGATCCCCTGTGCCGCGAGGTTCACGCAGACCACGTTCACGGCAAGAAGCGTCGCAGCGCCGAGGGCGAGGTCGGGGCGCGAAAAGCCGATGAACATGCCGACGGCAGCGGTGGGCGGCAAGAGCGCGACGGCGACCATGACACCGACGAGGGCCGAGGAAATGCCGGTGACAAGCGACAGCGCGGCGGCCGCCCCGGAGGCGAGCGCAATGGCCATGCCGTCAAAGCCCACCTCGGCGCGCGACATGAGTTCCTGCGACGTGAAAGCGGGCGTCGCGAGAAGTCCGATCAGGATCGAAAGGCCCAGGGCCACCACGACCCCGGCGAGGTTCGTGCGCAGCGCCCGGCCCATGAGCGCGCCGTCGCCCAAGGCGATGCCAACCGCGAGGGCGAGGTTCGGCCCCAGAAGGGGCGCGATGACCATGGCGCCGACGACGACGGCCACGTTGTCGGACAGGAGCCCGAGGGCCGCGACCACCGTAGAGAGCACGACGAAGACGATGTAGTTCCGGTCGACCCGGGCATTCTTCCAGACCTGATCGTAGATCTCTTCGCGCGTGAGCCCCGTGGCGGCGATCTCGCGACGTTCGGGCTTCTCGTCCTCGATCCGCGGAATCGTGGCTTCCACGGGCAGGAGGGTGATGCGCCAGTCGCCTTCGTTCTCGGGGCCGAAGACGGCCTGCATCCGGTCGAGGAGCGCCTGACGGTTGTCCTCGGCGGCGAGGATCAGGACGAGCGCATCGCCTTCGGGCCGGGCGGTGGAGAGGACGCGCATCTCGACCGCGCCCTCGGCCTCGACCGCCCGGGTCAGGTAGGGCAGCGTGGCGGCAGGGGCGGTGACGAGGATCTGGCGCAGCGACATGAGGCGACAGTGACCGCGCACCTGATTGGGCGCAAGCCCTTGGCAAGCGGGGGCTTGGCGGGTATAGGCCCGATCTGATCCCCGAACGCCCCACCGGAGCCGATACCATGCAAGGCAGCGCCAACCTCAATGTCATGATCAAGGCCGCGCGCAAGGCGGGCCGGTCGCTGGTCAAGGATTTCCGCGAGGTCGAGAACCTTCAGGTGTCGATGAAAGGCGCGGGTGATTTCGTGTCCAAGGCCGACCTCGCCGCCGAGGAGATCATCAAGGCCGAACTGATGGAAGCGCGCCCCAACTACGGCTGGCTGGGCGAAGAGGGCGGCGGCGAAGAGGGCAAGGATCCGACCCGGCGCTGGATCGTCGATCCGCTCGACGGCACCACGAACTTTCTGCACGGCCTGCCGCACTGGGCGGTGTCCATCGCGCTCGAACACAAGGGCGAGATCGTCGCGGGCGTCGTTTACGACCCGGCAAAGGACGAGATGTTCTTTGCCGAAAAGGGCGCCGGATCCTGGCTCAATGACAAGCAACGCCTGCGCGTGTCGGGGCGGCGTGAACTGATCCAGTCGATCTTCGCGACGGGGGTCCCCTTCGGTGGGCGAGCCGATCTGCCGCAGACGCTTCAGGACCTCGCCCGGATCATGCCGACCTGTGCCGGTGTCCGGCGCTGGGGGGCGGCGGCGCTCGACCTCGCTTACGTGGCGGCGGGGCGGTACGAAGGTTTCTGGGAACGGCGGCTGAACCCCTGGGACCTCGCGGCGGGGCTTCTGATCGTCAAGGAAGCCGGAGGGCTGGTCGAAGGGTTGACGCAGGGTGAGGACCCGCTCATCTCGGGCGAGATCGTCGCCTCGAACGAGCAGGTCTTCGACAAGTTCGCAAAGATCATTCGCGGCTGATTTCACGCTTTCGGCACGCATGTGCCGCAAATTGGCCGGGTTCCGCTGGCACTCCTCCTGCAATGCATGGAGGACGCGATGGCGTTTAGATCACGGATGACCGCCTTTGCGCGGGACGAGAGCGGGGCCGTCACGGTCGACTGGGTCGTGCTCACGGCAGCGATCATCTTCATGGGCATCGCCGCCGGGTTCACGGTGACGAGTTCGGTTCCCTCGCTCGCCGACAAGGCATCCTCCGTGGTCGCGAACCGGCCGGTCGGCGCGAACTAGCGTCAAGACGATCCACTCTCCTTGGAATGACCAACTGACCGCGCGCCGCTCACCGGCGGCGTTTGACCGTTGGAACGCCGGAGCGGACGAAATCGTAGCGCGCTTCGGGATGCGGCGGGTGGCCATGGGTCCGCCGCCAGAAGGCAGGTCCGCCCTCGCGCAGCCATTTCGGCAGGATGAAAACGAAACCCGCGACGAAGCCCCCGGCATGGGCGAGATAGGCGACGCCCGCGTCGAGTTGCGAGGCCGAGTTGAGGAGCTGGAGCCCGAACCAGGCGCCCAGCACGATCCAGGCCGGCAGCGGGAAGACCTTGAAAATAATGATGAAGATGAAAAGCACATCGATGCGCGCCTTGGGAAAGAGCAGCAGGTATCCGCCCAGCACCCCGGCAATGGCGCCCGAGGCACCGACCATGGGAATGCCCGAGTAGGGATCGGGCAGCGCCTGCGCCAGCGCTGCGGCCACGCCGGAGGCGATGTAGAACCCTAGAAACCCGAAGTGCCCAAGTTCGTCCTCGAGGTTGTCACCGAAGATCCAGAGATAAAGCATGTTGCCCGCGATATGCATGAAGCCCGAATGCAGGAACATCGAGGTGAAGATGGTCTCGAAACCGTAGCCCTCCATCACCCGGCCCGGCACGAAGCCCCAAGTGTATAGAAACTGGCTCAACTCCTCCTCGGGCAGGGTGATCTGGCCCAAAAAGATCACCACGTTGATGGCGATCAACGCATAGGTGACGAAGGGCGTGCGCTCGGACGGGTTGTGGTCGCGGATCGGGAACATGGGAAGAGAAGGCACTGGGGGCGTGGCGGCGTCAAGCGCTTGTCGTGTGCGACGGGTCGCTTGACCGGGACGGGGGAGCGGGCGCAGGCTCGGGCCATGCGTCTGTCCTGTATTCTCCTTGTTCTCGCCACGCCCGCCCTGGCCGAAACCTGCCCGCCCGGGCCGGACATCGACGTGCCGCTTGCGGCCCTCATTGCCGAAGGGCAGGAGGCCCAGCGCTACATGCCGGCGCGGGATGCGCTGCGCGATATGTGGGCGCTGTGGAAGGCACCCCCGGACGACTGGTCGGGCGAATTGCTCGCGGTCGGCAAGGAACGCCTCGACATGGCGGACTACGAGGGCGCGCAAAAGGCCTTTGATGCGCTGGTGGATTATTGCCCGACCTGGGCCGAGGGGTGGAATCAGCGCGCCTATGTCTTCTTCAATCAGGAGCGTTACGAGGAGGCGCTGGTCGATCTGGACCGCGCGATCGCGCTCTCACCGAACCACATACCGGCGCTGTCCGGGAAGGGCGTCACCCTCCTCAGGATGGGGCGGGTGGAGGACGGTGAGTTCTGGCTCAAGCGGGCGGTCGATCTGCATCCCTGGCTCCCGGAACGGGGCCTTATCCGCGAACTCTATGGTGCGCCGCGCTAGACCGGGCTCTTGGGCGCGCATATCTCTCGAGCAATGAAAGGGCAGTCGGTGGAGGACGGTGAACATATGGTGGAAGCTCAGACCTCGCCCGTCCGGCTCAGGGACCGGCCCGGATGGATATATCTCATCCAGGAGTTCGAGGTGATCTATCGGCTTGGCTCCGCGGGCGGGTCCAAGGCCATTCGCAGCCACCGCAAGCGGGTGCGCGACGCGCTGGCCAAGGTGAACGATGGTGAACCCGAAGTGGTCGCCCGGGCGCCCGAGGACAAGCCGGTGACGGCGCATCTGGGCCGGGCCTTCGATCTTGGCGACCGGGGGCCGATGGTTGGCATGAGCCGGGCGCTCGGACGGGTCGCGCCCTTGCTGACCTGGGAATACGGCTACGAAAAGGTGCCCATGGCGTTGGCGCAGAAATACGCCTATTGCGAGGTGCTTGGGCCGCGCGGACCGGTTGTCTCGGACCGGATCACGCTGGGCTTCGTGCTCTTCGCGCCGAAGACCACCTATCCGCAGCATTCTCACCGCGACATCGAGGAAAGCTATGTCTCGATCGCCGGGGCCTGGTCCGAGAACGAGCTTGCGGTCTATGCGCCGGGGTCGCTCATCCTCAACGTGCCAGGGCACGAGCACCGGATCACCACGGGCGACGATGACCCCTGCCTGCTGGCCTATGCCTGGATCGGGCCACCCGACAAGCTGACCGCGCCGGGGATGAAGTTCTCGAGCACGAAGAAACGGGTCGAGAAGGGCATCTGAGCCGCTTTCCCTTGCCCGCGCCCTCGGCTAGGGTCGCCCGCGCTGGCCCGCGTGGTGGAATGGTAGACACTGGGGACTTAAAATCCCTTGGCTTTATGCCGTGCCGGTTCGAGTCCGGCCGCGGGCACCAGCGAAGACAGGGAAGTCCACTACGAACGGACCCCTGCCTTCGTTGCGCGTCAAGGCGTCACGATTATCCGGGTGTTCCATCTCTCGCAGGCTGCCGCCAAGTCGGTTGGAAGGGGCCGATCGGTGACGAAGGAATCGATGTCGGCGAGGGACGCGATACGGGCGGGCGCGCTGCGGCTGAGTTTCGTGTGATCGGCAACGAGGAAGGTCTTGCGAGACTGGCTCAGGATTGACTGGCTGACGCTCACTTCCTGAAAGTCGAAGTCCAGCAGGTCGCCGTCCCCATCGAGTGCTGAACAGCCGATGACGGCCAGATCGAACTTGAAGTGGCGGATGGTTTCTGTCGCGAGATTGCCGACCAATCCGCCATCCGCGCGTCGCAGTTGACCTCCCGTCACGATGATCTCGCAATCGCTGTTCTCGGCAAGGATATTGGCCACGTTCATGTTGTTGGTCACGACCATCAGGTTTTCGTGGTGCAGGAGCTCCCGCGCGACGGCTTCCGTTGACGTTCCGATGTTGAGAAACAGCGAAATGCCGTTCGGAATGAGCTTGGCGCAGGCGCGGGCGATGTCGCGTTTTGCCTCCGACCGGAGCGAGCGGCGTTCCTCGTATCCGATATTCGTCGTGCCCGAGGGAAGCACCGCCCCGCCGTGCACGCGCTCGAGACGACCCGCCTCGGCGAGATCGGTCAGGTCCCGACGAATGGTCTGAAGCGTCACGTCGAAATGCTGGGCTAGCCCTTCGACCGTCACCTTTCCTTCGCGGCGGGCGATCTCGAGAATTTCGGGGTGCCGGAATGTTTGGGACATGATCGGGCTTTCAACAAGTGTCTCTCGCGGTCGAACCAGTGCCGCCTCTGGTCCGAAAAGTCACGAGAACCGAACAGAACGCCAGCAGAAAATACGTCTGCTTCCTTGGCAATGCGCGCGATGCGACCGTTCTAGGCCACGCAAACCACTGATTTCTCGAAAAGAACTCAAAAACGAAATAAAACGAAAACAAACTTATTGCCAAACAAACCTGATGTCGGCAAAAAGATGCAGCATACGCGCTTTGAGGAGAGTCGCGTGAAACATCCGGCCACTTCGGAAATCATAGACCTTTTCGTCATCGGCGGCGGCATCAATGGGTGCGGCATCGCCCGAGACGCGGCGGGGCGTGGGTTGTCGGTGACCCTGGCGGAGATGAACGATCTCGCCTCGGCGACGTCTTCGGCATCGACCAAGCTTTTCCACGGTGGGCTCCGATACCTCGAATACTTCGAGTTCCGACTGGTGCGAGAGGCGCTCATCGAGAGGGAGACCCTTCTGAAGGCGATGCCCCATATCAGTTGGCCGATGCGGTTTGTCATTCCTTATCATGAGGATATGCGTTTTGAGGCGGACACGCCGACCTCGAAGCTCATGAGCCTTTTCATGCCGTGGATGAGGGGACGCAGACCGGCATGGCTGATCCGGCTGGGTCTTTTCATGTACGACAACATGGGAGGGCGGAAGATCCTGCCCGCTACGAAGACCCTCGACCTGAGGGGCGCGGCAGAAGGCGCGCCGCTCAAGAATCATTTCGCCAAGGCCTATGAGTATTCCGATTGCTGGGTCGAGGATTCGCGTCTCGTGGTCCTCAATGCCCGGGACGCCGAAGCGCGTGGCGCGCGGATCATGACCCGCACGAAAGTGGTTGGCGCGACGAGCGAAAACGGGATCTGGCGCATCGAAACGCGCAATACCGAAAGCAATCAGACGCGGACATTCCATGCGCGGATGCTCCTGAACGCGGGCGGGCCCTGGGTGGGTGACATCCTCCAGTCGACGGTGCGGCTGAATTCGCGCGAAGGCGTGCGGTTGGTGCGGGGGTCCCACATTGTGACCAACCGGCTCTTCGATCACGACAAGTGTTATTTCTTTCAGGGTGGCGACGGGCGGATCATCTTTGCGATCCCCTATGAGACGGATTTCACGCTCATCGGCACCACCGATGAAGAGCATGCGGATCCCGCGATCGAACCCGAATGCAGCGAGGCGGAACAAGACTACCTGCTCGCCTTCGCAAACCAGTATTTCAGGCGACAACTGACGCGCGAGGACATAGTCTGGACCTATTCCGGTGTCCGGCCCCTTTATGATGACGGGGCCAGCAGCGCGACCGCCGCGACCCGGGACTATACGCTCAAGGTGGATACCAGCGCCGGCGCGCCCATCCTCAATGTCTTTGGCGGCAAGATCACGACCTACCGCCGCCTTGCCGAGAGCGCGATGGACAAGATCGGTGCGCATCTGACGGTCGGAAGAGGCAAGTGGACCGCTGGGGTTCCGCTCCCCGGTGGCGATTTCCCGGTGGACGGTGTGCCAAGGTTGATCCGAGACCTGCAATCGCGGTTTCCGTTCCTGACCGATTTCTGGGCCCGGCGCCTCGTGCGCGCCTATGGCACGGAGGCCGGCGTGATCCTCGGAACGGCGAAGGACAGCGCGGATCTCGGGCATGATTTCGGCGCCACGCTCACCGAGGCCGAAGTCAAATGGCTCATGGCCCACGAATTTGCGCGTACCGCGGAGGATGTGATCTGGCGGCGCAACAAGCTGGGGTTACGGCTGTCCGCCGATGAAACCCTGGCACTGGACGATTGGATGGCGCGGCATCGCCATGCCACGGCCGCGGCGGCGGAATAGGGAGGAGGACCTGATGGCGCTGGAATTGAAGGGCGTGTCCAAGTCCGTCGAGGGGCAGACGCATATCTACCCGACGGACCTGACGCTGGAAAAAGGCACGATGAATGTGCTGTTGGGGCCGACGCTGTCAGGCAAGACGTCCCTCATGCGCCTGATGGCCGGGTTGGACGCGCCCGCCTCAGGCAGGATTATCTGGAACGGCGAAGATGTGACCGGCCAGCGGGTGCAGGACCGCAAGGTCGCGATGGTCTATCAGCAGTTCATCAATTACCCGTCGATGACGGTCTATGAGAATATCGCTTCGCCGCTTCGGCTGATGGGGGTCGACAAGGTCGAGATCGATGCCCGGGTGCGCGAAACCGCCGAATTGACGAAACTCACACCGATGCTCGAGCGCAAGCCGCTCGAACTTTCAGGGGGCCAGCAGCAGCGTTGCGCACTTGCGCGCGCGCTGGTCAAGAATGCCGGCCTCGTTCTGCTGGACGAACCGCTCGCGAACCTCGACTACAAGCTGCGCGAGGAACTGCGGGTCGAGATCCCCAAGATCTTCGAAGCCTCCGGCAGCATTTTCGTCTATGCCACCACCGAACCCGAAGAGGCGCTGTTGCTGGGCGGCAATGTCGCGACCCTGTCCGAGGGGCGCGTGACCCAGTTTGGCCCGACTCCGTCGGTTTATCGCAAGCCCGTCGATGCCACGACCGCGCGGGTCTTTTCCGATCCGCCGATGAACTTCCTGCCGATTTCCAAGACGGGTGATCGGGTCATGTTCGGGGACGGGCAAAGCGTTCCAGCGACCGGCAAGCTCGCGGAACTGTCCGATGGCCGCTATGCCGCCGGATTCCGGCCGAACCACCTCGAAATCGCGAAGCACTCGCCGGATGCGATGCACTTCACCACCACGCTGTCCGTTACCGAGCTCACCGGGTCCGAGACCTTCGTCCACCTCGACCATTTCGGCGAGCGCTGGGTCGGGGTGGTCCAGGGCGTCCATAACCTCGAACTCGGTGCCGAGCTCACCGTCTGGCTCGACCCGCGCCACGTCTACATTTTCGGCGAGGACGGCAAGCTCGTCGCGCCCGCCGCTTACGCGCTGGCGGCTTGAGGGAGGGAACATGGCGAAGATCACCCTTGATAACCTGGCGCACTCCTACCTGCGCCATCCCGGGAGCGAAGACGACTTTGCGCTCAAGGAGCTCAACCACGTCTGGAACGACGGCGCGGCCTATGCGCTCCTCGGGCCGTCCGGCTGCGGCAAGTCAACGCTTCTCAATATCATCTCGGGGCTTCTGCACCCGTCGCAGGGCCGCATTCTCTTTGATGGCAAGGACGTGACCCAGGCCCCCACGGCGGCCCGCAACATTGCGCAGGTTTTCCAGTTTCCGGTCGTCTACGACACGATGACGGTGCATGACAATCTGGCCTTCCCGCTGCGCAATCGCGGCCGGGACGAGGCCTATGTCACCGAGCGGGTTCACGAAATCGCACGCATGATCGGCATGGAAGACATGCTGCGCAAGAAGGCGCGCGGGCTTACTGCGGATGCCAAGCAGAAGATCAGCCTGGGCCGCGGCATGGTGCGCAAGGACGTGAATGCGTTGCTTTTCGACGAGCCCCTGACCGTGATCGACCCGCATATGAAATGGGAGTTGCGCACGCAACTCAAGAAACTGCACCACGACTTCGGCCACACGATGATCTATGTGACGCACGACCAGACCGAAGCTCTGACCTTCGCGGACAAGGTCGTTGTCATGTATGACGGGCGCGTGGTGCAGATCGGCACGCCACAGGAACTTTTCGAGCAGCCGGAGCACACGTTCGTCGGCTATTTCATCGGCTCGCCGGGCATGAACGTTATTCCGGCGCGGATCGATGGGAACAAGGCCTACGTCAATGGTTCGCACGTCGATCTCGCCCACGGCTATGCACCGCTCGACGGCAAGGTCGAGATCGGCGTGCGCCCGGAATTCGCGCGGATCCGGCAGAACGAAGGTCTGCCCGTCAAGGTGCGCCGGGTCGAGGATGTCGGGCGCCACAAGATCATCCGCGCCGATTTCTTCGGCACCGCCATCAACATCATCGCGGGCGAGGATGACCATGTCAGCGCGGACATGAATCGCGTCACTTTCGACGCGAGGCACGTCAACGTCTACGCCAACGACTGGCGCGTCGCGCCGCAGGGTGCGGCGGCGGGTCCGGTCGGGAGGGCTGCGTGATGGAAAAAACCGTCAATCAGAAGGCATGGTTCCTTGTCCTTCCCGTGCTGCTGCTCGTGGCGTTCTCGGCCGTGATCCCGCTGATGACCGTCGTGAACTATTCGGTTCAGGACACCTTCGGGAACAACGAGTTCTTCTGGGCCGGCCTCGAATGGTTCGAGGAAATGCTGGCCTCTGAACGCATGTGGGACGCGCTCGGTCGTCAGCTCATGTTCTCGGGCATCATTCTGGCGATCGAGGTGCCGCTGGGCATCTTCGTGGCGCTCAATATGCCGAAGTCGGGCTTCTGGTCGAGCTTCTGCCTCGTCCTCATGTCACTGCCGCTCCTCATCCCGTGGAACGTCGTCGGCACGATCTGGCAGATCTTCGGCCGGGTCGACATCGGACTTCTGGGCCATACGCTGGCCGCACTCGGGATCGACTACAATTACACCCAGAACGTCTTCGCCGCCTGGGTCACCGTAATCGTCATGGATGTCTGGCACTGGACGTCGCTTGTCGCATTGCTGGCCTACGCCGGGCTGAAGTCGATCCCCGACGCCTATTACCAGGCTGCCAAGATCGACCAGGCGTCACGCTGGAAAGTGTTCCGGTTCATCGAGCTTCCCAAGATGACGGGCGTGCTGATGATCGCGATTCTGCTGCGCTTCATGGACAGCTTCATGATCTACACCGAGCCCTTCGTCGTCACCGGCGGAGGCCCCGGCAATGCGACGACACTGCTGTCGATCGACCTCGTCAAGATGGCGCTGGGTCAGTTTGATCTCGGACCCGCCGCGGCCTTCTCGATCATGTATTTCCTCGTGATCCTGCTCATCTCCTGGGTGTTCTACACCGTGATGACCAACCTCGATAAGCGGGAGGGCTGAGCCATGGCCGATATAGCCGTAAACCAAAGCCCATCGCGTCGTTTGTCCCTGCCCAAGGTCAGGAGCAGTGCGGTCGTGATGACCGTATATCTCCTGTTCATGTTGCTGCCGATCTACTGGCTCCTGACCATGAGCCTTAAGACCAACACCGAGATCCTGAACACGTTCACCCTCTGGCCGCGCAATCTGACCTTCGCCAATTACGCCACGATCCTCAGCGACCCGGCCTGGTATATGGGCTACGTGAATTCTCTGATCTACGTGAGCCTGAACACGGTGATCAGCCTGACGGTGGCGCTGCCGGCCGCCTATGCGTTTTCGCGATACAACTTTCTGGGCGACAAGCATCTGTTCTTCTGGCTCCTGACGAACCGCATGGCGCCGCCTGCGGTCTTCGCGCTGCCCTTCTTCCAGCTCTACAGCTCCGTAGGACTCTTCGACACGCATATCGCCGTGGCGCTGGCGCATTGCCTGTTCAACGTCCCGCTCGCCGTCTGGATCCTCGAAGGCTTCATGCGCGGCGTGCCGAAAGAGATCGACGAGACCGCCTATATCGACGGCTACAGCTTCGGCAGGTTCTTCGTGAAGATCTTCACGCCGCTCATCGCCTCGGGCATCGGGGTCGCCGCGTTCTTCTGCTTCATGTTCTCCTGGGTGGAACTCCTGCTGAGCCGCACGCTGACCACGGTCGATGCGAAACCCATCGCCGCGATCATGACCCGGACCCAGGGGGCGAGCGGCATTGACTGGGGCGTGCTGGCGGCGGCGGGCATCCTGACCATCGTGCCCGGTGCGCTCGTGATCTATTTCGTCCGCAACTACATCGCCAAGGGCTTTGCCCTCGGGCGGGTGTGAGCCGAGAAAGGGAGGATTATCAATGGACTGGATGGCATGGACAGGGCCGACCGCGATCTTCTTTGCCGTCATCGGCACGTTGTTGGTCATCTTCACGGTGCTTGCGATCAAGTTCCCGGAGACGCCTCGAACGGGGATCCTGCGGATCGAAACGACGCGGGGCGATCGGCTCTTCATAACGCTTTTGGGCTCGGCCTTCATCAATCTGGCCTGGCTCGGGATCGTCGGGGCGCAGCAGCCCTACGCTCTCATCGTCTGCCTGCTCTATGCCGTGGCGGTGTTCCGTTTCGTCTAGTGACAGGCCCCCGCAGCCGGGACCGAGGAGACCCGGCCGCGTTCAAAAAAACATCCTCAGTCATCGGTTCACTATGGGAGGAGAAAACCAATGAACCTCAAGCTCAAATCCACAACAGCGGCCTTGCTGGTCCTTGCTGGACCCAGCTTCGCCGATATGGAGGCCGCGCGGTCGTTCCTTGATTCCGAGATTGGCGACATGTCCTCGCTCAGCCGCGAGGAGCAGGAAGCGGAGATGCAGTTCTTCGTGGACGCGGCCGCGCCTTTCGCCGGTATGGAGATCAAGGTGGTCTCCGAAACGATTACCACCCATGAATACGAGAGCCAGGTTCTGGCCCCCGCGTTCACTGCGATCACCGGTATCAAGGTCACCCACGACCTGATCGGGGAAGGCGACGTGGTCGAAAAGCTTCAGACCCAGATGCAGTCGGGCGAGAATATCTATGACGCCTACATCAACGACAGCGACCTGATCGGCACGCATTGGCGCTATCAGCAGGTGCGCAACCTGACCGACTGGATCGCCGGCGAAGGCGCTGATGTGACGTCGCCGACACTGGACCTGGATGACTTCATCGGGCTTAGCTTCACCACTGGCCCCGATGGCAAGGTCTATCAACTGCCGACGCAGCAATTCGCAAACCTCTATTGGTTCCGCTACGACTGGTTCAATGACGAAAAGAACAAGGCGGACTTCCAGGAGGCATACGGCTACGAGCTCGGCGTGCCGGTCAACTGGTCGGCCTATGAGGATATCGCCGAGTTCTTCACCGGTCGAGACCTGAGCCATCTCGGCGTCGAAGGCGAAGTCTTCGGCAATATGGACTACGGCAAGAAAGACCCCTCGCTTGGCTGGCGCTATACCGACGCCTGGATGTCGATGGCCGGCATGGGCGACGTTGGCGAACCCAACGGCCTGCCCGTGGACGAATGGGGCATCCGCGTGAACGAGAACTCCCAGCCCACCGGCTCCTGCGTGGCCCGTGGCGGCGCGACCAATTCGCCCGCGGCCGTCTACGCGGTGACGAAAGCGATCGAATGGCTTGAGAAGTATACGCCCCCAGCCGCGGCCGGCATGACCTTCTCGGAAGCGGGACCGATCCCGGCGCAGGGCAACATCGCCCAGCAGATGTTCTGGTATACCGCCTTCACCGCGGACACCGTCATGCCGGGGCTCCCGGTCATGAACGAGGACGGCACGCCCAAGTGGCGCATGGCGCCGTCGCCGCACGGCGTCTACTGGAAAGACGGACAGAAGGTCGGATATCAGGACGCGGGATCGTGGACGCTGATGCAGTCCACCCCGGTGGATCGTGCACAGGCGGCGTGGCTCTATGCCCAGTTCGTCACGTCGAAGACCGTGGATGTGAAGAAATCCCACGTCGGCCTGACCTTCATCCGCGAAAGCACGGTGCAGCATGAAAGCTTCACCGAACGCGCCGACAAACTGGGCGGCTTGGTCGAATTCTACCGTTCGCCCGCCCGCGTCGCGTGGTCGCCCACCGGCACCAACGTTCCGGATTACCCGAAGCTCGCGCAGTTGTGGTGGCAGAACATCGGTGACGCCATGTCGGGCGCGAAGACCCCGCAGGAAGCCCTCGACGCGCTTTGCGCCGATCAGGAGCGGGTGCTCGAACGTCTCGAACGCGCCGGTGTCCAGGGTGATCTGGGTCCGAAGCTCAACGAAGAGATGTCGGCCGAGCATTGGTTCGCAGAGCCGGGCGCGCCCTATGCCAAGCTCGAGAACGAAGACGAGGAGCCCATGACGGTCAGCTATGACGAGCTGATCGCGTCCTGGCAGTGAGCCGTCCTCCCCGGCCGGGGCCCTTCGGGGCCTCGGCCACTCTCGGTCCTCCCACATTCTGCACCCGCGCCGGTCCGGCACATGTTCCATCGCTTTGAGGAGAGGCGGTCATGCCCCATATTCTGGCCATAGATCAGGGCACGACCTCGACCCGCGCCATCCTGTTCGACGCCACGATGACGGCTGTCGCCTCTGCGCAGGAGGAGTTTACACAGCATTTCCCGGCGAGCGGCTGGGTCGAACATGATCCTATGGACCTCTGGGCCACTACGGCGGCCACCTGCCGCGCTGCGATCGAAAAGGCGGGCGGGGTCGAGGTCTCGGCCATTGGCATCACCAACCAACGCGAAACGACGCTGGTCTGGGACCGCGCGACCGGCCGACCCATTCACAATGCCATCGTCTGGCAGGACAGGCGCACGTCGGCGCTGTGCCGGAGACTTGAAGCCGAAGGGTTCGGGGAGGTGGTGACCGACCGGACCGGGCTATTGCTCGATCCCTACTTCAGCGGCACGAAACTCGCCTGGTTGCTCGACAACGTCGACGGCGCGCGGGCGCGGGCCGAGGCCGGCGATCTGGTCTTCGGCACGGTGGACAGCTGGCTCGTCTGGAATCTCACGGGCGGGGCGGCGCATGTGACGGACGCCACCAACGCGGCGCGCACGATGCTCTACGATATCCGCAAGGGGCGATGGTCGCGCACGATCTGCGAGCGGCTGAACATCCCCATGTCGATGCTGCCCGAGGTGCGCGACTGCGCCGCCGATTTTGGCGAGACGCGCCCCGATCTGTTCGGTCGCCCGATCCCGATCCGCGGCATCGCGGGCGATCAACAGGCCGCCACCGTGGGGCAGGCGTGCTTCGAGCCCGGCATGCTCAAGTCGACATATGGCACGGGGTGTTTCGCGCTGATCAACACGGGCGACATGCCGGTGCGCTCGCACAATCGACTTCTCACGACCATCGCCTACCAGTTGGACGGCAAGCCGACCTATGCGCTGGAGGGGTCGATCTTCATCGCTGGGGCGGTGGTGCAATGGCTGCGAGACGGTCTGAAGATCATCCGCGACGCGGGTGAAACCCAGCCTCTGGCCGAAGCCGCCGATCCGACGCAAGATCTTGTGCTGGTGCCCGCCTTCACCGGGCTTGGCGCGCCATACTGGAATGCGGAGTGTCGCGGCGCGGTCTTTGGCCTGACCCGCAGCTCGGGAGCCGAAGAGTTCGCCCGCGCCGCACTCGAAAGCGTCGGCTACCAGACCCGCGATCTGCTGACGGCGATGCAGGAAGACATGCGCAGAGCAGGGGGAGCAATTCCGGCCGACACGGCGAGCTTGCGCGTGGACGGCGGCATGAGCGCATCCGCCTTCGCGATGCAATTCCTCTCCGACATCATCGGCGCGCGGGTCGACCGGCCCAAGGTGCTGGAAACCACGGCGCTGGGCGCGGCATGGCTGGCGGGACAACGTGTGGGGATCTATCCGGCGCAAGCGGAGTTCGCCGCCCAATGGGCGCTCGACAAGACGTTCGAGCCCGCGATGGACGAAGACACCCGTGCCGCGAAATACGCCGCATGGCAAAGGGCCGTGCAGGCCACGATCAGCGTCTAGACGATGGCCGGTTTCGCCCTCACCGCACCGAAACGCACGATCTTTGGCCGAGGCGCCCGGGTCACCGCATCGGCCGAAGTTGCGGCACTCGGCGCCCGGGTCCTGCTGGTCCGGGGGCGGTCGGTCGCTTGGGTCGACGCCCTTGCCGGCGACCTGACCCGCATCGGCTGTCGCCTGGAAACGGTCTTCACGCGGGGCGAGCCGGATCTGGAAGATGTCCGCAGCGCGGTCCGGGCCGCCCGGGCACATCGGGCCGATTGCGTCCTGTCCGTCGGTGGCGGGGCCGCCATTGATCTGGGCAAGGCCGTCGCCGGTCTGAGCCCGAGCGAGGGTGACGTCGCGGACCATCTGGAGCTGGGCGCGGCGCGCACCTTGGAGCTGAGCACACCATTGCCTTTCATCGCGATCCCCACGACCGCAGGCACCGGGGCCGAAGCGACCCGAAACGCGGTCATCGGGGTCCCGGAACGCCGGGCCAAGATCAGCCTGCGCGACTCGCGTCTCGTCCCGGACCTGGCACTTGTGGACCCCGCACTGACCGATCATTCGCCCAGAGCCCTGACATTGGCGAGCGGGCTCGACGCCGTGACCCAGCTCGTCGAGAGCTATCTTTGCACCCGGGCGAACCCTGTCACCGACGCTCTTTGCAGAAGTGCCATTCCATCCGCGATCGCCGCGTTGCACCGGCTCATGAAGGGTGAGGACAGCAAGGCCCGCGACGATATGGCCCGCGCGAGTTACCTGAGCGGCATCGCACTCGCCAATTCAGGGTTGGGCATCGTGCATGGACTTGCGTCGGTCATTGGCGGTCGAGGGGCTGCCCATGGGGCGATCTGCGGGCGGCTTCTTGCACCGGGGCTCGCCGTGAATTACGAGGTCTTGAAACAGCAAACGGGCAGTGTCGCGCGGTTTCACGACGTGGAGGACTGGTTGGCAAAAGGACTTGGTGTTTCGGGTGAGAGCGGTAATCGGGCCCTGCGACGTTTCGTGGGTGCGAATGGACTGCCGGACTTGCAGGATCTGGGCGTGCTCAAGGCAGACGTCGAGGCAATTGCGGAGCTGAGCCTGAGTGCTTCGTCGACCAGAGCGAACCCCGTAGTGCTCACGCGCGCCGACGTGATCCGTGTGTTGGATCTTGCCTGACCGACGGGTCGCGGACTCCATGCCCCCGCCGACTTTGACCAGAGGCGGATCGCACACTTCCGCATGGGCCCGACTTTCGCCCAAGCCCGGCTTTGGATAGAACAGGCGGCAGGACAACCCGAGCAGAGACGCTTCATGACCCAAGCCCTAAGACTTGCCGAGACGCGCGATATCCTGGCCCGGCTCATCGCCTTTCCCACAGTGTCGTCGGAGCCGAACCTCGATCTGATCCGCTGGATCGCGGGGGAGCTGGGCGCTCTGGGCGCGCGGGTGGAGATCTTCGAGAGTGCGGACGGGCGCAAGGCGAACCTCTTTGCCACGCTCGGGCCAGAGGGAGACGGGGGTATCGTCCTGTCGGGCCATTCCGACGTGGTGCCGGTAGCGGGGCAGGACTGGTCTTCGGACCCTTTTGAGATGCACGAGGCGGAGGGGCGGCTTTACGGGCGCGGCACCTGCGACATGAAAGGGTTCATCGCCTGCACGCTGGCCATGGCGCGCGTCTATGCCCTGCGGGATCTGCGGCGTCCGGTGCATTTCGCCTTTACCCATGATGAGGAGGTCGGCTGTCTCGGCGCGCAAGACCTTATCGCGGCGTTGAAGGCGCAGGGTGTGAAGCCCGCGATGGCGATCATCGGGGAGCCGACCGAGATGCGGGTGATTGAGGGGCACAAGGGGTGCTGCGAATACACCACGCATTTCACCGGGCTCGAGGGACACGGATCGCGGCCCGACCTTGGGGTGAACGCGGCGGAATATGCGGCGCGCTATGTGATGAAGCTTCTCGACCTGCGCGAGGCGCTGAAGGCGCGGGCGCCGGCGGGCAGCCCCTTCGAGCCGCCCTATACGACGCTCAACGTGGGCGGCATCAACGGGGGCTTCGCGCATAACGTGATCGTGGCGCGGGCCGAAGTCGAGTGGGAGTTCCGTCCGGTCCAGCCCGGCGACATGGACTTCGTGAAATCCGAGATGGCGGCCTATGCGGACGACGTGCTCCTGCCGGCGATGCGCGCGGTGGACCCGGAGGCCGATATCGTGACCGAAACGGTGGGCGAAGTGGCAGGCTTCGAACCGATGGAAACGAATGCCGCGCGGGACCTCGTGGCCCGGCTCACGGGGGCGAACGGGGCGGGCGTGGTGGCCTTCGCGACCGAGGCAGGGCTATTCCAGTCGCTCGGATGCGACGTCGTCGTCTGTGGACCGGGGTCAATTGCACAGGCGCACATGGCCGATGAGTACGTCGCGATCGACCAGCTTTCGGCCTGTCTCGACCTTCTGGACAGGCTTGTGTGACCTGACTCGCGACGTGCTCTAAGCCCCTCGAATCCCCAGATTTTTGACCGATCAATCAACTATGCTCAAATGGAGGGCAGAGCGCTCGGAACGCGGTGTCGCTTTCGGTTTCCAATGCTTCGCGTTTGAGCAAACGCTCATTTGCGCGCCAAAAGCCGGTTGAAATCCTTGGTTCAATCGTGTTGCCTTAGTGAAAAGGCGCAACAAGCGCTGTTCAAAATCAACAGGGAAACCGGGGGGTCGCTTGGCCAACTCAGATACGAACGACGGTTTCGTCGTCTTTGATCGCGTGCAGAAATCCTATGACGGCGAAACGCTGGTCGTGAAGGATCTGAACCTCTCCATCGGCAGAGGCGAGTTCCTCACCATGCTCGGACCGTCGGGGTCGGGCAAGACCACCTGCCTCATGATGCTCGCGGGGTTTGAAACGGCCACGCATGGCGACATCCTTCTGGGCGGCCAGCCGATCAACAACATTCCACCGCACAAACGCGGGATCGGGATGGTGTTCCAGAACTATGCGCTCTTCCCTCATATGACGGTGGGCGAAAACCTCTCGTTCCCGCTGGAAGTGCGCAAGATCCCGAAGTCGGACCGCGAAACCAAGGTAAAGCGCGCGCTCGACATGGTTCAGATGGGTAACTTCATCAACCGCCGTCCGGCGCAGCTGTCCGGCGGTCAGCAGCAGCGGATCGCTCTGGCCCGCGCGCTGGTGTTCGAGCCGGAGCTCGTGCTCATGGATGAACCGCTCGGCGCATTGGACAAGCAGCTTCGCGAACACATGCAGTTCGAGATCACGCGCCTGGCGCACGATCTGGGCATCACCACGGTCTATGTGACCCACGACCAGACCGAGGCCCTGACCATGTCGGACCGCGTCGCGGTCTTCGACGACGGGCGCATCCAGCAGCTCGATCCGCCGGACGTGCTTTACGAAGAGCCCAAGAACAGCTTCGTCGCGCAATTCATCGGCGAAAACAACACGCTGGAGGGCATCGTTAAGGAAATTCGCGGCGAGGTCTGCACGGTCGAGCTTGATGGTGGCGAGATCATCGACGCGAAGCCCGTGAACGTGACCGAGGCCGGTCAGCGCACCAAGGTGTCGATCCGTCCCGAGCGGGTGGAATACAACAAGGAGCGGCTTCAGGAGGGCGCGCATACGCTCAAGGCCGAAGTGCTCGAGTTCATTTACATGGGTGATATCTTCCGCACGCGGCTTCGGGTCGCGGGCAACGAGGAATTCGTCATCAAGACGCGCAACGCGCCGGATCAGGTCAAGCTGCAACCGGGTCAGCAGATCGAGATCGGTTGGTTGCCGTCCGATTGCCGGGCGCTGGACGCTTGACGCAATACCCCCGCGCCACAAGGGCGCGGGCGGCATGGGGACGAGGGCACGCCCGGTCCTACGCCCCCAAAAACCCAAACGGGCAAACAACTGGGAGTATTCGCATGAAACTCAAGACCATCCTTATGGGCACGGCTATCGCTGGTGTCGGTTCGATGGCATTCGCTCAGGACATGGCAAACGACATGACGCTCGTGTCCTGGGGCGGCGCCTATCAGGCCAGCCAGCAGAAGGCCTACGTCGAACCCTACCTCGAAATGAACCCCGACGTGTCGATCACGTGGGACGAAAGCTCGGCTGAAGCGGTGGCGAAACTGCGCGCCATGAACGAAGCCGGCAACATCACCTGGGACCTCGTGGACGTCGTGGCCTCGGACGCCATCCGTCTGTGCGACGAAGGGCTCGCGATGGAGATCGACTTCAACGAGATGCTGGCCGAAGGCGACGACGGCTCCAGCGCGGAAGAGGATTTCGGCGACTTCATCGTGTCGGATTGCTACATCCCGCAGATCGTCTATTCGACCGCCGCCGCCTATCGCCCGGACCTGCTTCCGGCCGACGCGCCTGCGCCCGACAGCATCTGTGCCTTCTTCGATACCGAAACCTATCCGGGCAAGCGCGCGCTGGAACAGCGTCCGATCAACAACATGGAATGGGCGCTTCTCTGTGACGGCGTGCCGAAGGACGAAATCTACAACGTCCTCGAGACCGAAGAAGGGCAGGATCAGGCTTTCGCCAAGCTCGACACCATCAAGGACGACATCGTGTGGTGGTCCGCCGCCGCCGAGCCGCCGCAGCTTCTCGCAGACGGCGAAATCGTGATGGGCTCGTCCTACAACGGCCGCTGGTTCTCGGCGATCGAAGAGCAGGATCAGCCCTTCGAGATGCTCTGGGACGCGCAGGTGTTCGACCTTGACGGCTGGATCATCCCGACCGGCCTGCCGGAAGACCGTCTGGCCCGCGTGATGGACTTCGTACGCTACGCCACCGACACCCAGCGTCTCGCCGATCAGGCGAAATATATCTCCTACGGCCCGGCGCGTGCCTCGTCGGCTCCGCTTGTCGGCCAGCACGCCGAACTGGGCATCGAGATGGGTCCGCACATGCCGACCGCGCCCGCGAACTCGGAGAACGTGTTCGTCTACAACTACACCTGGTGGGCTGACTACCGCGACGACCTGGACTCCAAGTTCCAGGCCTGGCTCGCGCAGTAATCCTGCCACGGCACAGGGGAGGGGCCTTCGGGCCCTTCCCACCCCTGAAAGACCCATTCCAGGATACTGATCATGAGCGACGCGACCCAAACCGGACCGATGCTGGCCGCAGACGGCAGACCTCTCAAGGCTTCGCTGAACCGGGCTCTGCGCCGGCAGAAGATCCGCGCCCTCATGCTCATCGCGCCGCTTCTGATCTTTATCCTGATCACCTTCATCGCGCCGATTGCGGACATGCTGTTTCGGTCGGTCGAGAACAACATCGTCAGCGATACGCTGCCGCGCACGGTCGAGGCGCTGGACGAATGGACCTATGCCTCGGGCGAAATGCCCGGCGAGCCGGTCTTCGACGCCATGTTCGTGGACATGTTCATCGCGGCGGAGAAGAAAGAGCATACGAGGCTCGGTTCGCGGCTCAACTATCAGGAAACCGGGATCTCCTCGCTCTTTCGCCAGACCGGGCGCGATGTCGGGGACATGGCCGAGGTCTATGAGGACCAGTTCGACGCTTTGAACGAAATCTGGCGCGACGGGGCCTTCTGGGCGCAGCTCATGGGCGATCCCGACTGGTTTGAAAACGCCCAGGGGGCCGAAGACGACGGGCCGCGGTTCCGCATCAATTCCGAGATGGAAGACCGCCTGCCGCGCACCGCCGAGATCTACCGCGAGTTCGCGCGCTACACGCAGAACGCCGAGGGCGACAACCCCGTCGAGGAACGTCCCTGGCCGCTGGTGCATGCCATGCTCTACGCCGACCTGACTGAAGGCGCGGCCATCGACGCCTACCAGGGGTTCGGCGCGGCCGAACTGCTCGCCGCGAAAGAGGCGGTTCCGGGGTTCGAGACCCAGCCCTACCGCGACGCGTTTCTCGAGGTCGATGACGACTGGGGCAACGTCGAGATGTGGGGCACGATCAAGGCCTACTCCGGCGAGTTCACCTCGGGCTATTTCCTCAATGCCGTAGACCGGGAACTCACCCCGCAGGGCGTCGAGACGCTGCCCTCGTCGCAGTCGGTCTATCTCAAGCTCTTCTGGCGCACGATCTGGATGTCGCTCACGATCACCTTCATGACGATCCTTCTGGGCTATCCGGTCGCCTATCTCCTGGCGAGCCTGCCGATGCGCAAGTCGTCGCTTCTCATGATCCTCGTGCTCCTGCCGTTCTGGACCTCGCTTCTGGTCCGCACGAGCGCCTGGAAGGTGCTGCTCCAGCAACAGGGGGTGATCAACGACATTCTCGTCTGGGCGGGGGTGCTGTCGGACAGCGGGCGGCTGATCATGATCAACAACCAGTTGGGCACGATCATCGCGATGACGCATATCCTGCTGCCCTTCATGATCTTGCCCCTCTACTCGGTCATGGCGACGATTCCGCCAAGCTATGTGCGCGCGGCCAAGTCTCTGGGCGGAACGAACTGGGTCACCTTCTGGCGGGTCTATTTCCCGCAATCGGTGCCGGGGATCGGCGCGGGGTCCATCCTCGTCTTCATCCTGGCCATCGGCTACTACATCACGCCGGCGCTGGTCGGCGGCACAGACGGGATCTTCATCTCGAACCGGATCGCCTACCACATCTCGTCTTCGCTCAACTGGGGCCTCGCCGCCGCGCTGGGGACCATCCTCCTCGCCGCCGTGCTGGTGCTCTACTGGGCCTATGACCGGATCGTGGGCATCGACAACGTGAAGCTGGGGTAAGTCATGACGGATGCGACCGCCGATGAATTGATCGTGGACAAGGGCGAGCCGAGCCTCATGGGCTTCACCCTGCCGATGAGCGCAGCCGCGGGCGGGCTCTTCGGGTTCCTCGCGGGCAACACCACCGGGGAGGGGCTGATCGGCTTCGTGATCGGCCTGATCTATGGCGTAGCCGCCGGCTTCGTGCTGACGCGCTTTGTTCCGAACCGGACCGCGGGGCGCTGGGGGCTGATCGTGCTGACGGCGGTCCTGGGCTTCGTCCTCGCACGGTGGGGCGGGCTCGTGGCCGGGGCCATCGTGGGTGCCGTGGTGAGCTGGTGGGTCTACTGGATCGGGCGGGGCGACTATCGTTCGGGCGTGCCGATCTATGCCACGCCAGGCCAGACGCTCTGGCACAATACCTATCTCTTTCTCTGCGGGTTCATCTTCTTCTTCCTGATCGCGCCGATCATCACGATCATCCCGTTGTCGTTCAACGCCGAAAACTTCTTCACCTTCACGCAGGAAATGCTGGCGCTCGATCCCGATGGCTACAGCCTCAAGCATTATCGCGACTTTTTCACCAATTCCGACTGGCAGAGCGCCATGTGGAACTCGCTCAAGATCGCGCCCGTCGCGACGATCCTCGCCGTGGGATTCGGCACGCTCGCGGCCATCGGGCTGAGCCAGCCGCATGTGCCGTTCCGGCGCGCGATCATGGCGGTGCTGATTTCGCCGATGATCGTCCCACTGATCATCTCGGCTGCGGGGATGTATTTCTTCTACTCCCGCGCGGGGCTTCAGGGCACCTATCTGGGCGTCGTCCTCGCCCATGCCGCACTCGGTATTCCCTTCGTCATCATCACCGTGACCGCGACGCTCGTGGGCTTCGACCGCTCGCTCACGCGGGCAGCGGCGAACCTTGGCGCGGACCCGGTCACGACCTTTCTGCGCATCCAGATGCCGCTCATCCTGCCGGGGGTGATCTCGGGCGGGCTCTTCGCCTTCATCACCTCATTCGACGAGGTGGTCGTGGTGCTCTTCGTGGGCTCGGCGCAGCAAAAGACGCTGCCCTGGCAGATGTTCATCGGCCTCAGGGAACAGATTTCGCCCACGATCCTCGCCGTCGCGACGATCCTCGTGGTGATCTCCATCGCGCTTCTCACCACCGTCGAGCTTCTGCGCCGCCGGTCCGAGCGCCTGCGTGGCCTGAGCCCGAGCTAAGGAGGGGCAACCGCCCCGCCAACGCGTTCTTAACCTTTCTCGCCCATGTCGGTTGGCAGGGCCGGGGGGCCCTTGAAGCCCCCCGGAACCATGACTAGGATTCCCTTCAGGCCGCCCCGACCGGGACGGCACAAGATTGGATAAGGGCAGGCGCATTATGAAAGACCCCATCGACACCTATATGAACACGCTCGTGCCCATGGTGGTGGAGCAGACGAGCCGGGGCGAACGCGCCTATGACATCTTCTCTCGACTGCTGAAGGAACGGATCATCTTCCTCAACGGCCCGGTGCACGACGGCATGTCCTCGCTCATCTGCGCGCAGCTTCTGTTCCTCGAGGCCGAGAACCCCTCGAAAGAGATCGCGATGTATATCAATTCGCCCGGTGGCGTGGTCACCTCGGGCTTGTCGATCTACGACACGATGCAATACATCCGGCCCAAGGTTTCGACCCTCGTGATGGGGCAGGCGGCGTCGATGGGCTCGCTTCTGCTCACCGCCGGCGAAAAGGGGATGCGCTTCTCGCTGCCCAATTCGCGCATCATGGTGCACCAGCCTTCGGGCGGCTATCAGGGTCAGGCGACCGACATCATGATCCACGCGCAGGAGACGCAGAAGCTCAAGGATCGGTTGAACCAGATCTACGTCAAGCACACCGGGCAGAAGCTCAAGGCCGTGCAGGACGCGCTGGAGCGCGACAACTTCATGGACCCCGAGACCGCCAAGGACTGGGGCCTGATCGACGAGATCGTGGAAAGCCGCGCCGCCATCGAGGCGTAAACAAAACGTGCGCCCCCGCTCATGATCCAATCGGGCATTGCGGGGGCGGAAGGGGTGCCCTAAACTTGGGCGAACCACAGGCTCTGGCGCTTTGTGCGCAATTTTGGACGGGGCAGGGGCCCCGGATTGGACGAGGATATGGCGAATAGCTCCGGCGGTGACAGCAAGAACACCCTCTACTGCTCCTTTTGCGGAAAGAGCCAACATGAGGTGCGAAAGCTGATCGCGGGCCCGACGGTTTTCATCTGCGATGAATGCGTCGAGCTGTGCATGGACATCATCCGCGAAGAGACCAAGGGCTCGGGGCTGAAGTCGACGGATGGCGTGCCCACGCCGCAGGACATCTGCGATGTGCTGGATGATTACGTCATCGGCCAGATGCATGCCAAACGCGTGCTCTCGGTCGCCGTGCACAACCACTACAAACGCCTCAATCACGCCGCCAAGTCGGGCGACGACATCGAACTGGCAAAGTCCAACATCCTGCTGATCGGGCCGACCGGCTGCGGCAAGACGCTGCTCGCCCAGACGCTCGCCCGTATTCTCGACGTGCCCTTCACCATGGCGGATGCGACCACGCTCACGGAAGCCGGTTACGTGGGTGAGGATGTGGAGAACATCATCCTCAAGCTCTTGCAGGCCTCGGAATACAACGTCGAGCGGGCACAGCGCGGCATCGTCTATATCGACGAGGTCGACAAGATCACGCGTAAGTCCGACAACCCCTCGATCACCCGCGACGTGTCGGGCGAGGGCGTGCAACAGGCGCTTCTGAAGATCATGGAAGGCACCGTGGCGAGCGTGCCGCCCCAAGGCGGCCGCAAGCATCCGCAGCAGGAATTCCTGCAGGTGGACACCACGAACATCCTCTTCATCTGCGGCGGCGCATTTGCCGGGCTCGACCGGATCATCGCGCAGCGCGGCAAGGGCACGGCCATCGGCTTCGGTGCTGACGTGAAGGATGACGAGGCGCGCAAGACCGGCGAATGGTTCAAGTCGCTCGAACCGGAAGACCTGCTGAAGTTCGGGTTGATCCCGGAATTCGTCGGCCGCCTTCCCGTGCTCGCCACGCTCGAGGACCTCGACGAAGATGCGCTTGTCACGATCCTGACCAAACCGAAGAACGCGCTGGTCAAGCAATACCAGCGGCTCTTCGACATCGAGGACGCGAAGTTGACCTTCACCGATGACGCGCTGACCGCCATCGCGAAACGCGCCATCGAACGCAAGACCGGCGCGCGGGGCCTGCGCTCGATCATGGAGGACATCCTGCTCGACACCATGTTCGACCTGCCGAGCATGTCCAACGTGACAGAGGTCGTGGTGAACGAAGAGGCCGTGACCTCCTCGGCCAAACCGCTGCTCATCTACGCGGAAGAGCAGGGCAAGAAGGAGGGCGCGTCGGCCTGACCGACGCACCCCCATCCGATGCTCCCCTGACACGGTGACAAAGGCGCCCGATCGGGCGCCTTTTTCGTTGCGGACTTGAGCGCAGATTACCTCTTGCCGCGCCCGCGCTTCCGCTGCACATGACGCGAAGACACAGTCCATGAGGTAATCCATGACCCGCAAACTCATCTCCTCCGGTTCCCCATTTGAAGCCCAGATCGGCTATTCCCGCGCCGTTGCCGTGGATGGCTGGGTCTTCGTATCGGGCACGACGGGCTACGACTACGCCACCATGGTGATGCCCGAGGATGTGGCCGAACAGGCCGCCAATGCGCTGGCGACCATCGCCAAGGCATTGGGGGAAGCCGGGGCGAGCCTCGACGATGTGGTGCAGGTGAAATACATCCTCACCGACGGCAACGATTTCGAAGCCTGCTGGCCGGTCCTGTCCAAAGCCTTCGCCACGGCCATGCCCGCCGCCACGATGATCGAGGCGCGGCTCATGAACCCCGAAATGAAGATCGAGATCGAAGCGGTCGCGAAGATCCGGGCCTGATCCCGAAGCGGCGGTGCTGGTTTGCCGGCGCCGTCCACACATCGCGCAGGCCAAGGGCGGCGGCGCACGCCTCCCGAGGCTGCGACAAACGGCCGATCCCGTGCTGTTGTGACCCCCTGAACCGGCGAAACGGCTGGACCTTGGCGGGCCATGCTGGCATAGGGAGGAAGATCAGATCGGAGGCATCCATCCATGCGGTTTATCCTTTCTCTACTCACCTGGTGGCACGAAGAAACACTGGGCACGCGGCTCTTCACCTGGCGCAAGGGCGTCAAGGTCGGGGAAGACGAACAGGGGAACGAATTCTACACCACCCGCGACGGCAAGAAGCGTTGGGTGATGTATGCCGGCGAACCGGAAGCCAGCCGGATTTCCGCCGACTGGCACGGATGGCTCCACTTCACTTTTGACGACAACCCCGCCAAGGCGCCGCTCGTCCACCGGGACTGGGAGAAGCCGCATCGCGACAACCTGACCGGCACGGCGCTCGCCTATGTGCCCGCTGGCTCGATCCGCCGCGAAGCCCCGGTCGAACGCAGCGACTACGAGGCGTGGCAGCCGGAGTGATCCGGCACCGCCCACGGGCTTTGGTGGGCGGCAAGGTCGTGAGGGCCGAGACGTGACGCTGCGCCAATCGGACATTGTCGATATCGTGACCGGGGCGGTCGTGCTGGCCGTGGCGGCCGTCTGCCTTGTCTATGCCTCCTCGATTCTCGGCTGGTTCTCCGGGCCTGACGACGCGAACCGTTACCGCGTCACGCTGACGAGTGCCGATGGGCTATCGGAAGGAAGCGAGGTCCGGGTCGCGGGCATCCCGGTCGGGCATGTGTCCTGGCTCACTTTGAACCCGGAAACCTTTGGGGCCGAGACGGAGTTGACGGTGGACGGTCCGTTCCAGTTTCCCTCGGACAGCGTCGCGGTCGTGACCTCCGAAGGGCTGCTCGGTGGACGTTATGTCGAGATCATTCCCGGCAGTTCCGCTACCGTCATGGCGCCGGGCGGGCAGTTCCGCACCGCGGAGCCGGACTTCAACCTCGTCGACCTTTTGCTCGACACACTCAACGGCAACGGGAGACGCTGATGCGCCGCACCGATTTTCGCACCATCGCCGCCTGCGCGGCCCTTCTGGTCATGGCGCCGATCGCGGCGCTGGCACAGGATGACGGGGTCGAGGTTCCGCCGGACTTCCAGCCACTCGACGTGATCGAAGGGCCCATCGACGATCCCGAGGATCAGGTTTTCGACAACGACGCGCCCTTCGACGAATTCGGCAATCCCATCGTGCCGAATCCAGAGGACCCCAATGCGCCGCTGCGCCCGGGTGAGGGTGACACCGTGACCACCGTGCAGGAAGGTCCCGAAGTCGCCGATGGCACCGGCGCCAATATACGCGGGCTCGACAAACTCTCGGGGAAGACGGTCGACCTGGCGCTGAAGACGGGCGAGACCGGCGAAATCGGCTGGCTCCAGATCACGCTGGGCGACTGCCGCTATCCGACCGACAACCCCGTCGGCGACGCTTTCGCCCATCTGGTGATCCGGGAACGCGATGCCGAGGCGCCAATTTTCGACGCCTGGATGGTGGCCTCGTCACCGGCGCTTTCCGCGCTCGATCACGCGCGTTTCGACGTCTGGGTGATGCGCTGCACGACAGAGTGAGCGTCGGGCAGGGGACGTGCGCAGATCCTTGCGTCCGAACCCGAGAGCGCCAGTTCCAGAAGCTGCTGATAGCGGGCGCGCGGCAGTTCGATGCCGCCCAGACGGGCGAGGTGCTCGGTCAGAAACTGGGTGTCGAAGAGTTCGAACCCGGTCTGGGCGAGATGGACGACGAGATAGGCCAGCGCGATCTTCGACGCATCCCGGCGCCGTGAGAACATGCTTTCTCCGAAGAACGCGCGCCCCAGCGTGACGCCGTAGACCCCCCCGACAAGCTCGTCACCCTCCCAGAGCTCGATGGAATGGGCGTTGCCCCGGCGATGCAGCGCCTGATAGGCCGCGAGGATCGGCTCGTTGATCCAGGTCGCATCGCGGTCGGCGCAGCCTTCGACGACACCTGCGAAATCCTCGTCCAGCGACAGGCGGAAGGGTTCGCTCCTGATGCGCCGGGCGAGTGAGCGGGACAGGTGAAACCCGTCCAGGGGCAGGATGCCCCGCATCTTGGGGTCGACCCAATAGACCGCCGGATCGTCGCGGTCGTCACCCATGGGAAAGATGCCCGCCGCATAGGCGCGGAGCAGAAGCTCGGGCGTGAGCTTGTCGGACGCGCCCGTCACATCCTAGCCCATGTTATCGGCGAGCCAATGCTCCAGCCAGTGGATGTCGTAATTCCCGGCCAGAATGTCCTCTTCCTGCAAGAGCGCGTGGAAAAGCGGGATGGTCGTTTCGATGCCGTCGACCACCAGCTCGCCCAGGGCGCGCGACAGCCGCGACAGCGCCTCGGTCCGGTCGCGCCCATGAACGATGAGCTTGCCGATGAGGCTGTCGTAATAGGGCGGGATCGCATAGCCGCCATATAGCGCCGAATCCATCCGCACGCCCAGCCCGCCGGGGGCGTGGAACTGCGTCACCTTGCCGGGGCAGGGGGTGAAGTTGGGCAGGCGTTCGGCGTTGATGCGGATCTCGATGGCGTGGCCGTTGATCTCGAGTTCGTCCTGCGTGAAAGACAGCGACATGCCCGAGGCGACGCGGATCTGTTCGCGCACGAGGTCGACGCCGAAGATGCCTTCGGTGACCGGATGCTCGACTTGCAGGCGGGTGTTCATCTCGATGAAGTAGAACTCGCCGTCCTCGTAAAGGAATTCGATCGTGCCGGCGCCGGAGTATCCCATGTCGCCGATCGCCTTGGCGCAGATACCGCCGATGCGCGCGCGCTCTTCGGGCGTGATGGCGGGGCCGGGCGCCTCTTCGAAGACCTTCTGGTGACGGCGCTGCAGCGAACAGTCGCGCTCGGCCAGATGCACGCCGCCGCCCTTGCCGTCGCCGAAGACCTGCACCTCGATGTGGCGCGGTTTCTGGAGGTATTTCTCCATATAGACTTCGTCATTGCCGAAGGCCGATTTCGCCTCAGACCGGGCGGTGCGGAAAGCGGTTTCGAGCTTGGATTCACTCTCGGCCACCTTCATGCCGCGCCCGCCGCCACCAGCGGTCGCCTTGATGATGACGGGATAGCCCATCTCTTCGGCGACCTTGCGCGCGGTCTCGATGTCGGGAACGCCGCCCTTGGACCCGGGAACGACCGGGATGCCAAGCTGCTCGGCGGTCTCTTTCGCGGTGATCTTGTCGCCCATCATGCGGATATGCGCCGCCGACGGTCCGATGAAGGTGATCCCGTGATCCTCTACGATCTGCACGAAGTTCGCGTTCTCGGACAGGAAGCCATAGCCGGGGTGGATCGCCTGCGCGCCGGTCACCTCGCAGGCGGCGATGATCGCGGGGATCGACAGATAGCTGTCGGTGCCGGGGGGCGGGCCGATGCAGACGCTTTCGTCGGCCATGCGCACATGCATCGCGTCGGCGTCGGCGGTGGAGTGCACCGCGACGGTCTGAATGCCCATCTCGCGGGCCGCGCGAATGACACGCAGCGCGATTTCGCCACGGTTCGCGATGAGGATCTTTTCGAACATAGCCACGGCCCCGGATTACTCCAGAATGACCAGCGGCGCGCCGTATTCCACCGGCGAGCCGTCTTCGACGAGGATGCGCCTCACCGTGCCCGCACGCGGCGAGGGGATCTGGTTCATGGTCTTCATGGCTTCCACGATCAGGAGCGTGTCACCCTCGGACACCTTGTCGCCGACCTTGATGAAGGCGGGGGCACCGGGTTCGGACTGCATGTAGACGGTGCCGACCATGGGCGAGGTCACGGCGCCGGGGTGATCGGCGGGGTCGTCACTGCCGGCGGCCGGGGCCGCGGGCGCTGCGGCAGGGGCGGGGGCATGGGACGCGACCGGGGCCGGCGCATACTGCGGGGCGATCATCTGCTGGGTCACGATCCCGCCGCCGCGGCTGACACGGACGTTGAGCCGATCGGCCTCGCCATACTCGCGCTTGACCTCGAGTTCGGTGAGGTCGTTCTCGCGCAGGAGTTCCGCAAGCGCCTGAATGAAGGCGACGTCGCTGTCGTGGGTCTTCTTCGTCATTGGGTTCGCACCGTCTCTCTCAATGGGCCTCGGAGTGTCGGGGGACGAGGGCGTCCACCAGATCTCTCTCCCACCCGTGGCACAGGCCCCGTCTTGTCGCGGGGGCATTTTCTCATCCGCTTATAGGACGGGGGCCGGGGGAAGGGAAAGCCCCCGATGCATCTGCGCCGGATTTGGCCGGTTCGGGGCTGGCCCGACGTATGTCCTGTGCCAGGTCATCGGGTGGGGCTGAGGCGGTTACGCCGTTGTCACCCTCTCTGCCGGCGCGTGGGGGTGCGACCTGTAGCGCCTCTGCGTCGCGGGTCCGGGAGCGGTCCGCCTCCATCCGTGCCAAGACCTGTCGAAGGTCGCTGTCCATTTCAAGGAGGCTCACGTCAAAGGCGGGCGCGGGGCCGGCCCATTGCGTGCCGTCCTCGACCTCGCGGCGCAGGGCGCGCAGATCGCGCGACAGGGCGCCATGGAGGTCCTGTTCGGGATGATCGCGCGCGTCGGTTCCTGCGCCGGACGAGGCCGATTGCTCCTCCACTGGCGATACAGGATGGACGCGTCGGTCGGGTGCCGGCGCCGGCAGGGCGTGTCTGGCACCGAGGGGGGCAGCGTTGGAAAAGTCCATGGCGCGTCTCCGGTCACGGTGCCCCCACCGTGTCACACGAGACTATCGCGGACCAGGCGCGCCTGTCCAAGGTTTCAGGCCGACAGGGTTAATCCCTCGGCTGGTCACAGGGCCGATGTCACCGGGGTTGAAGGGTCGCGCGATACATATGGGTGAGAAAGGCCCGCGCGTCGTCGAAGTGACCGTCACCTTCGGACGACCCCAGGACGCCGCGCACCTGAATGTCGAAGTCGGCGTAATGCTGGGTCGTCGCCCAGATCGAGAAAATGAGGTGATAGGGGTCGACCTTGGCCAGCCGGTCCTCAGCCTGCCAGTCGCGGATGAGGGCGGCCTTTTCGTCCACGAGTTCGCGCAGCTCCCCGGTGATCATGTCGAGGATTCGCGGTGCCCCCTGCACGATCTCGTTCGCGAAAAGGCGGCTTTCGCGCGGCATTTCGCGCGCCATGTCGAGCTTGCGGAGCACATAGTCCACCAGTTCGTCCACCGGGTCGCCACCGGCGTCCACCGCGCGCAAGGGTTCGAGCCAGTCGGTCATGAGATGGCTCAGAAGCTCCACATGGATCGCTTCCTTGGAGGGGAAATAATAGAGCAGATTGGGCTTGGACAACCCCGCCGCCTGGGCAATCTGGTCAAGCGTCGCGCCGCGAAACCCGTGCTGCGAGAACACGTCGAGCGCCGCCTCGCGGATCGTTTCGCGGTTCTTGCGCTGAATGCGGGTCGCCGGTTTCTGCATGTTCATAAGGGGGCCTTTTCTATCGGATCGACAGAATGCACGGGGCACCGAAATCTTTCAACCGAAACGAGACGTGACCACTGGCAGATCGTGACACCCCGGCCTAACCTCGGGCCCATGGGCCGGACCCCGCGTCCGGTGGAGGAGCGCCGCGGTGACAGTGCCGCAAACGACAACAGGGGAGCAGTCCGAATGCCGGGCGACCCCGCGCAAACGGGCGATAGACCCGAAGGAGTATCCATGTCCTTTCTCAACGGAAAAACCGCGCTCGTCACAGGCTCGACCTCGGGGATCGGGTTGGGTGTCGCGACCGAGCTGGCCGCCGCCGGTGTCCGCATCGCCGTGCATTCCTTGCCCGGTGATGCGCAGGCCGAGGCCGCCGTCGCCGCGATGAAAGAGGCCGGCGCGCCGGACGCGAAATTCTTCGGAGCCGACGTCTCCAACCCCGACGCCATCCGTGCGATGATCGAGGAGGTCGAGGCCTGGGGTCCGATCGACATCCTCGTCAACAACGCGGGCATTCAGCACACCGCCGGGATCACCGACATGCCGGACGCGAAATGGGATGCGATCATCGCGATCAATCTGTCGTCATGCTTTCACACCATGAAGGCCGTGCTGCCCTTGATGGAGAGCCGAGGCTATGGGCGCATCGTCAACATCGCCTCGGTCCACGGGCTCGTCGCCTCGGTCGAGAAGGTGCCTTATGTCGCCGCCAAGCACGGGCTCGTCGGCATGTCCAAGGTCGTGGCGCTGGAATACGCTTCCAAGGGCGACCCGGCCAAGGGGGCGATCACGGTGAACTGCATCGCGCCGGGCTTCACCGAGACGCCGCTTATCGAGTCGCAGATTCAGGCTGCTGCAGGGCGTGCGGGGGGCGATCGGGACGCCGGCATCGCCGAGCTTCTGAAGGAGAAGCAGCCGTCGCTTCGGATGACCCAGACCTCGGAGCTTGGCGCGCTCGCCGTCTTCCTCTGCGGCATGGCGGCCCAGAACCTGACCGGCACGACCATTCCCGTAGACGGCGGCTGGACCGCGCAGTAGCCGGCGCACGCGCGTCCGGCCCGAAGAGAAACCGGGCCGGACCATTGAACCGGATCCGGCGGTGCGCGCACCTGTTCCCTGAAGGAAAGAGTGATGGACCGCCGGGACAGCGAAAAGAAACGTGCACTTTCCGCCTTTCTCGTTGCTTCGGCGCGGGTGGGCGACCGACGTGCGGCCGGGCAGTTGACGTTGCTGCACGGTGACCGGATCGCCGCGCATGCGGTGCGGCTTCTTGGCGACCGGGACGGGGCTCGCGATATCGTGCAGGAGGCCTGGGTCGAGATTCTGCGGGGTCTGCCCCGCCTGCGCGACGACCATGCGTTCCTGCCCTGGGCGCTTCGGATCACGACGCGCCGCGTGGCGCGGGACATCCGCCGCAGGCAAGCCGGTCGGGCGCTCGCGTCGGCCTATGCGGCGGAAACCGACCCGACGGTGCCGGAGGACGGACCCGGCGCGTCGGACGCGGCCAAGGTGCGTCGCGCCATCGCCCGGCTCCCGGCTGATCAGGCGGCGACCATCGCGCTTTTCTACCTGGACGACCTGACCGTCGCCGAAGTCGCCACGGCGCTCGACGTGCCGGTGGGCACCGTGAAGACAAGGCTCATGCATGCGCGGCGCAAGCTGCGCGATCTTCTGAAAGGAGAGGACGATGAACAAACTTGACCGCATGATCGAAGAAGCGCTGTCGGAAGAGGATCGGGCTATCCTCGAAGCGACTGCCGAACAGGGCTGGTTCCAACAGAGCTTCGGCCTGTTCACGGGGCGAAACGGCTGGGTCGCCTGGGTGCTCATGGCGGCCCAGACGGCGCTTTTCGTGGCAGGTGCCTGGTGCGCGGTGGAATTCTATGCGGCGACCGAAGTGCTTTCGGCGCTGCGCTGGGGGATGACAGGGGCGGTGCTTCTGATCGTCGCGACATCGCTCAAACTCAGCCTCATGCCGCAGATTCAGGCCGACCGCGTCCTGCGGGAACTGCGGCGGCTGGAGTTGATGCTCGCAAAAAGAGACTGAGAGTATTTCTTTAGTATGCGCATCGCCAAGAAAACGAAGACCCCCAACGCCTTACGGCGCTGGGGGTTGAGTGGTCTTCTCGTTAACAAATTTTCGCACTATCTATGTATTTTGCCCCACGCAAATAGCAGGTGATGCAACAAGTATCATTCAGCACGATTCCTTCCCATGCGTCAAGATTTTTTACCAAGTGGTTGAAAAAGTGAGACTCCTGCCGGTTGAAAGTCCCTGAAAAGCAAGGGCCGGCGCATTTTGCACCGGCCCCGGGCGGGTTGGATAAATGACAGGCGATTACATGTTCAACGCACTGCGCAGGCTCGTCGTCGAGTCGATCACAGAGGCCGATTCCGTATCGAATTGGGTCATCGCCTTGAGATCTTCCTCGGTGTAGCCGGTGATCATGAACTGAGTCGGCTCACCTTCGTCGTTGGTTTCCGCCACAGCGAGGTGGTCAAGGTCCACGGCGACGTCGTGTTCGCCGATCCCGAGGAACCCGCCAATACCCACGACGGCGACGATTTCACCGTTCGCATCGTAGAAGTTGTCGATTTCACCGACATCGTTGCCGTCCTGGCTCACGACCGGGGTGCCGATCAGGGCCGAGATTTCGAGGTCAGCGGCGGCTTCGAGGTCGTCGGAGATTTCGCCTTCGGTCATCTCGCCGACTTCGGCGGTCATCTCGTCGGTGGCTTCGTCCACGGCGGCATCGGTTTCGGCGGCCATGTCATCAACGGCTTCTTCCGCGTCTTCGGCGGTGTTCTCGGCGGCATTGGTCACGTCGTCGGCGGTTTCCTCGATGGCGTCGCCGGTGTCTTCCGCGGCTTGTTCGAGTTCATCGGCAGCCTGATTGAGATCATCCGCAGCCTGTTCCATATTCGACTCGGTCGTCACCTCTGCATCAGTGGAGGTCTCGACGTCGGTCGTGGTGTCCTGTGCGAAGGCGGAACCTGCGGCAATGATCAGGGCCGCGGCGCTCGTCATCAGGGTCTTGTTGAGCGGTTTCATTCAAATTCTCCTTTTGAGCAGTCGGCGCTTTTCCGGCGCCGTTGGATGCTCAATGCCGCTGCGGGAAAATTGTTCCTGACAGGTGGCAAGTCACTTGCGCGTGACCCGCTGGCTGGTGCGGGAATAAGAAAGAGCCGGCGCATCGCTGCACCGGCCCAATGTCCCGTGATTGGCAGAGCGTCACTTGACCATGCGGTTCTCGATCAGGTCTTCAACGACCGTCGGGTCGGCGAGGGTCGAGGTGTCGCCCAATGCGCCATAGTCGTTCTCGGCGATCTTGCGCAGGATGCGGCGCATGATCTTGCCCGACCGCGTCTTCGGCAGGCCGGGGGCCCACTGGATATGGTCGGGCGAGGCGATCGGGCCGATTTCCGAGCGCACCCAGTTGCGCAGCTCGGTCTTGAGCTCGTCGGTGTATTCCTCGCCTTCCATCAGGGTCACATAGCAATAGATGCCCTGACCCTTGATCTCATGCGGGAAGCCGACCACGGCGGCCTCGGCCACTTTCGGGTGCGCGACGAGGGCGCTTTCCACCTCGGCCGTGCCCATGCGGTGACCGGAGACGTTGATCACATCGTCCACGCGGCCGGTGATCCAGTAGTATCCGTCGGCATCGCGGCGGCAGCCGTCGCCCGAGAAATAGTATCCCTTGTAGTCCGCGAAGTAGGTTTTCACGAAACGATCATGGTCGCCATAGACGCTGCGCATCTGTCCCGGCCAGCTGTCCTTGAGGCAGAGCACGCCTTCGCACTCGGTCTCTTCGATTTCCTGGCCCGTGGTCGGGTCGAGCACGACAGGCTGCACGCCGAAGAAGGGCGTGGTGGCCGAGCCGGGTTTGGTCGGCGTCGCACCGGGAAGCGGGGTCAGGAGGTGACCACCGGTTTCTGTCTGCCACCAGGTGTCGACGATGGGGCAGGTGCCCTTGCCCACGACATCGTTATACCAGTTCCAGGCCTCCGGGTTGATCGGTTCGCCCACCGTTCCCAGCACCTTGAGCGAAGAGAGGTCGTGCTTCTCGACGAACTCCTTGCCCTGACCCATGAGCGCACGGATCGCGGTGGGGGCGGTGTAGAACTGGTTGACCTTGTGCTTGGCGCAGACCTGCCAGAACCGGCCCGCATCGGGATAGGTTGGCACGCCTTCGAACATCAGCGTCGTCGCGCCATTCGCGAGCGGTCCATAGACGATATAGCTGTGCCCCGTGACCCAGCCCACATCCGCCGTGCACCAGTAGATGTCGCCGTCGTGGTAGTCGAAGACAAGCTCATGGGTCATCGCGGCATAAAGCAGGTAACCGCCCGTCGTGTGCAGAACGCCCTTGGGTTTCCCCGTCGAGCCGGAGGTGTAGAGGATGAAGAGCGGGTCTTCCGCGTTCATCGGCTCGGGCGCGCAGTCTTCGGAGGCGTCCGCCATCTTCGCGTTGTAGCTGATGTCGAACTCGCCCAGGGCGACGTCGCCGCCCGTGCGCTCGACCACGAGGCAGGGGACATTGCCGCAATGCTTGCGTGCCTTGTCGACGTTGGACTTGAGCGGCGTGTTGCGCCCGCCGCGGGGCGCCTCGTCCGCCGTGATGATCAACTTCGCGCCGCAATCCTCGACCCGGGTGCCGAGCGCTTCCGGCGAGAAGCCCGCGAAGACGATCGAATGCACCGCGCCGATGCGCGTGCAGGCGAGCATGGCATAGGCCGCTTCCGGGATCATGGGGAGGTAAAGCACGACGCGGTCGCCCTTGCCGATGCCCATGCCCTTCATCACGTTGGCGAGCTTGTTCACATTGCGCGACAGCTCGTCATAGGTGATGTGCTTGTCGACGTCGGGGTTGTCGCTTTCCCAGATGATCGCCGTCTGGTCGCCGCGCGTCGCGAGATGGCGGTCGATGCAGTTGGTGGAAACGTTGAGCTCCCCGTCCTCGAACCATTTGATCGAGACATCGGGGTAGGCAAAGCTCACGTTCTTGATCTTGGTGGGTTTCCTTACCCAGTCGAGCCGATCCGATTGTGCGGCCCAGAAGCCGTCCGGATCGTTCACGGACGCTGCATACATGTCGGCATAGGTCGCCGCGTCGATGTGGGCGTTCTTCGCAAATGCCTCTGATGGGGGATACATCTTGTCGGACATCAGGTCCTCCTCCGTGCCGTTATGCGCCCGTCGCATGGGGGCGCTGTGGGCCCGCCGCCCTTCCGGCGCGCCCCAGTTCCGGGAGCGGCGGCCCCTCCTGACCGCCGCACGTTCTTTTGGCCGTCAGATGGCCAGGTATTCGTGACGCAGCTCTTCGTTGTCGAGCACCTCTTTCGCGGTGCCGTCGAAGACCACGGTACCGGTGTCGAGGATCACGGCCCGGTCGGCAAGTTCCAAGGCCCGCACCGCGTTCTGCTCCACCAGCACTGTGGTGATGCCCTGCGCCTTGATGACATTCAAGGTTTTCTCGATTTCGTCAACGATAACGGGGGCTAGACCTTCGTAGGGCTCGTCAAGGAGCAGAACCTTGATATCGCGCACCAGGGCCCGTGCAATGGCGAGCATCTGCTGTTCGCCGCCCGACAGAGTCGTGCCTTCCTGCGTGCGACGTTCACCCAGACGCGGGAAGAGCTCATAGACCCGTTCCAGCGACCAGCCGATGGGCGGGGCGATCTGCGCGAGCTTGAGGTTTTCCTCCACGGTAAGGCCCTGGATAATCCGGCGGTCTTCCGGCACGAGGGCGAGCCCGTTCTGCGCCGCCTCGTAGGAGGCCATCTGGTGCAAGGGCTTGCGGTCGAGCCAGATTTCCCCATGTGTGACCATCGGGCTGCCGGTCCGCGCGAGCGCCCGGAGGGTCGAGGTCTTGCCCGCGCCGTTGCGGCCCAGAAGGGCGAGGATCTCGCCCTCGTGGATGTTGAAGCTCACGCCCTGGACGATGTAGCTCTCGCCGTAATAGGCGTGGATGTCCCAGGCCGAGAAAAAGGCGGGCGCGGTGGCCGCGTGGTTGGCGTTTTTCGAATGGTCCACGGCCTCGCGGCGGGTGGCTTCTCCGGCGACCTTGTCGTTCATGTCTTTCATCCTTCCACTCCCTTGGGTCAGGCCGCTTGCGCCGCGCCGGTTTCCCCGAGATAGGCTTCCTTCACCTTCGGGTGGCCCTTGATCTTCTCAGGCACGTCCTCGACCAGCGGCGTGCCTTGAGCGAGCACCGTGATCCGGTCGGCAAGGCTGAACACCACGTGCATATCGTGTTCGATGATCGCCATGGTGATGTCGCGCTTCTCGCGGATCTCCTTGAGCAGGTCGATCGTGTTGTTGGTATCGGCGCGCGCCATGCCGGCGGTTGGTTCGTCCAGCAGCAGAAGCTTGGGGTCCTGCGACAGGCACATGGCCATTTCAAGCCGCCGCTTGTCGCCGCGCGACATGGACGCCGCGTGCATGTGGCGTTTGTCGGCCATATTCACGTCGAGCAGCATCTGTTCAGCTTTCTCGACGATGTCCACCTCATGGGACACCGTCTCGAACGGGTGGAGCCGGAACGACCCGTCGCGTTTCGCGAAGCAGGAGATCATGACGTTTTCCATGACGGTGAGATCGCCGAAGATCTCGGGCGTCTGGAACACGCGGGAAATGCCCATCTGGTTGATCTGGTGGGGCTTGAGCCCCAGCACCGACTGGCCATTGAACATGACCGATCCGGTATCGGGGATGAGCTTGCCCACGAAACAGTTGAGCAGGGTGGACTTGCCCGCGCCGTTCGGCCCGATGATCGCATGGACCGAGTTTTCCTGAACCGAGAGGTTCACATCCGACAGGGCCTGCAGGCCGCCGAAGCGTTTGCCCACGTTCTTGACTTCGAGGATACCCATATCTCGTTCTCCTTATTCCGCAGCGCTGGGCTGGGCTTTGGGGGCGTGTTTGCCGTCGTCCTTGGACTTGCGGCTGCGGAAGGCGCCGGCGATACGCTGACCCCCCTCGACAAGGCCACCGGGCAGAAAGATCACGACCAGCATGAAGAGCAGGCCAAGCGTCAGGTGCCAGGATTTGCCGACGAAGAAGTGCGAGATGCCGATGAGCAGGTTCTCGATCCCGTCCGGCATCCAGCTGAACCACTGGTGAAGAACCTGATCGTTGATCTTCGAGAAGATGTTCTCGAAATACTTGATGAAGCCTGCGCCCAGGACCGGGCCCAGAAGTGTGCCCGCACCGCCGAGGATCACCATGAGGACGACCTCGCCCGAAGCGGTCCACTGCATCCGTTCGGCACCGGCAAGCGGGTCCATGGAGGCCAGCAGTCCACCGGCCAGTCCCGCATACATGCCCGAGATCACGAAGGCCGCGAGGGTGTAGGGGCGGGAGTTCACACCGGTGTAGTTGAGCCGCGTCTGGTTCGTCTTGATCGCGCGCAGCATCAGGCCGAAAGGCGACCGGAAGATGCGGAGCGACACGTAGAAGGCGAGGATCGCGATGATGGCGACGAAGTAGTAGCCGTTGTTGAAGGTGAACTCCCAACCGCCGAGATTGAGCTTCGCGCTTTCGTTCATGACGATGCCGAAGAAATGCGGCGAGGTGGGGCTGCCGTCCCCCATCAGGACCTGAGGGTCGTTCGAGTAGACCTGAAGCCCGGTTTCCCCGTTGGTCAGCGGCGTCAGCACCGAATAGGCGAGGTTGTAGCACATCTGCGCGAAGGCGAGCGTGAGGATCGAGAAATAGATCCCCGACCGGCGCAGCGACACGTAGCCGATAAGGAGTGCGAAGAGCGCCGAGACCACGATGGCCAGCAAAAGCCCCGGCAGGACGTTGTAGCCCAGAAGCTTGTACATCCAGACCGTCGAGTAGGACCCGACACCCAGGAAGGCGGCATGGCCGAAGGACAGGTAACCGGTCAGGCCGAACAGGATGTTGAAGCCGATCGCGAAGATCCCGAAGATCGCGATCCGCTGCATGAGATCCGGATAGCCCGCGTTGAACGTGGTCAGGCCGGTGCCTTCCGGGAAAGGCTGCAGAAGGAACGGGGTGAGCATGGTCAGCCCGATCACGATGAACAGGAAGGTCGTGTCTTTCTTGGAAAGTCCGAGAATTTTCATGGTCTTATTCCTCCATCACGCCGGCGCGGCCCAAGAGCCCGCGGGGACGGGTAAGCAGGATGAGGATGGCGACGAGGTAGATGATGACCTGGTCGATCCCCGGAATGAGGCTTTTGATTTCGTTCATCGAGGCGAAGCTTTGCAGGATCCCCAGAAGGAAGCCCGCCGCGACGGCACCCGGCAGGGAGCCCATGCCGCCGACGACGACCACGACGAAGGACAGCACGAGGAAGTCCATGCCCATGTGGTAGTTCGGCGCGAGGATTGGCGTATACATCACTCCCGCGACCCCCGCGACGGCGGCGGCGAGGCCGAACATCAGCGTGAAGCGCCGGTCGATGTTGATCCCCAGAAGCCCCACGGTCTCGCGGTCGGCCATGCCGGCCCGGACGACCATCCCGAAGGTGGTGAACTGGAGGAAGGCGAAGACGCCGAAGATCACGACGGCCGCAAAGGCGAAGTAGACCAGCCGCCAGTAGGGATACATGATCACGTTTGGGTCGAAGCCCAGGATCGCGCCGAAGTCCATCGACCCCGCGAATTGAGTGGGCGCGCCGGTCTGGATCGGGTTGGCGCCGAAGAAATACTTGATCAGCTCCTGAAGCACGATGGCCAGGCCGAAGGTCACGAGGATCTGGTCGGCGTGCGGGCGCTTGTAGAAATGCTTGATCAGACCGCGCTCCATGATGAAACCGACGAGCAGCATCACCGGAATGGCGAGCAGGATCGACAGAGGAACCGACCAGTTGATCAGCCAGGCCCCGAAGTCCGCGCCGAACCAGCTTTCGACGTAGGGCACCTTGACCACGAGCGGTTTGCCCAGGAAGTCGGTCTTTTCCGGATCGACCTGTTCGTAGGACAGGCCCATGATGCGCTGGAGCAGAACGGCACAGAAGGCGCCGATCATGAAGAGCGCGCCATGCGCGAAGTTCACGACACCCAGCGTGCCGAAGATCAGCGTAAGACCCAGCGCGATCAACGCATAGGCCGAGCCCTTGTCGAGCCCGTTCAGAATTTGAAGAATGATGGCGTCCATGGCGTCCCCACCCGTGCGATTGGTTGTAAGCGATGAATCCGGTGCAGGTCTTGGCGCCCGCTACCGGTCAAGGATGAGGGGCGGAACTGGTCCCGCCCCTCGATGCAGATGGCTTATGCGCCGGCGTTGCACTCGCCCAGCGAGGCTTCGTCGCCACCGAACATCGGATGGTTCGCCTCGTAGGTGACCTGATCCACCGGGGTGACTTCCACGATCTCGAGGGTGTCGTATTCGGTGGTCGGGGCCTCGGCGCCCTTCATGACCAGCACGTCCTTGAAGCACTGGTGGTCTTCGGCGCGGTAGAGTGTCGGGCCGTTGCCCATGCCATCGAACTCGAAGCCTTCGAGGGCCTCGGCCACGGAGCAGGGGTTGAACGAACCGGACCGTGCCACGGCATCCGCATAGAGCAGCGTCTGCACATAGCAGGTGTGGGCCGAGTTGGACGGCGGACGGCCGTATTTCTCGCCGAAGGAGCGCACGAAGGCCTGCGTGCCTTCGTCCGACAGCTGCCAGTTCCAGTTCATGGAGCCATACACGCCCTTGATGTTCTCGCCGGCACCGGCGGCCATCAGTTCGGAGTAGAGCGGGACCACGATCTCGAAGTTCTTGCCGTTGGCTTGCGCGTCGCGCAGGCCGAACTGCACGGCTTGCGTCAGCGAGTTCACCATGTCGCCGCCGTAGTGGTTCAGGATGAGCACATCGGCGCCCGAGTTCAGAACCGGCGTGATGTAGGACGAGAAGTCGCCCGCGCCGACCGGCGTCATCACGTTGTTCACGGTTTCCCAGCCCAGAGCCTCGGTCGAAGCCTGGATCGACTCCTGCTGGGTCCAGCCCCAGGTGTAGTCGGCGGTCAGGTGATAGGCACGGCGATCGGTGCCATAGGCGTTCTTGAGCACCGGCGCCAGAGCGGCACCCGACATGTAGGCGTTGAAGAAGTGACGGAAGCCGTTCTTCTTGCGGTCCTTGCCGGTGGTGTCGTTGGAGTGGGTCAGGCCCGCCATGAAGATGATGCCGGCTTCCTGGCAGAGACCCTGAACGGCCACGGCCACGCCCGAGGACGAGCCGCCGTTGATCATCACGACGCCGTCTTTTTCGATCATCGACTTCGCCGCGGCGCGGGCTGCGTCGGATTTGGTCTGGGTGTCGCCGGTGACGAACTCGACCTTCTTGCCGAGGATCCCGGTGCCGTCCAGCGCCTTGGACGAGAAGGTGTTCAGCATGCCGCCGTCACCCATGCCGTTGATGTGCTCGACGGCGAGTTCCTGCGCGCGAAGCTCGTCAAGACCCTCTTCCGCGTAGGGACCGGTCTGCGGCACGTTGAAGCCGAATTTCACCGTCGAACCGGTCGGTTCGTTGGTGAAGGCCGAAGCGGCCGAGGTAAAGATGGTGGGCAGCGCAAGACCGGCACCGGTCACGGCACCCGTCTTCAGCAGTCCACGACGCGTGAAGTTGGATTTGGACATACGTCTCCTCCCTTTTGAAAAATACGGCAAGGCCTCCCCGCGCATGCCGCGTGCCATTTACAGGCTGTGCAGAGTATGGGGGCATCGATGAAAACGAAGCAACAAATCGTTATGAAGAAACGATTTTTTTGTAAACAAATGAACTGGAACAATGATAGGTATGTAAATAAGTTTTCGCGCAGGTGCAGAAAGCGCCCGAAAGTAAAGGAAAATTTACTTTCGGTGAGGAAAGGAGAAGCCATGCCGGATAGCCGGTTGACTGGAAGCCGCATCCGCGATCGGCGGCTCGCACAGGGCCTGCGTCAGGCCGATCTCGCGCGGGAGGTGGGGATTTCCCCTGCCTATCTGAACCTGATCGAACACAACCGGCGAAGAATCGGCGGCAAACTGCTCGTCGACCTTGCCCGGCGTCTCGAGGTTGAACCTGCGCAACTGTCACAGGGTGCCGCGCAGGCGCTGGTGGCGGGGTTGCGCGACGCGGCGGCTCGCGTGGCGGGCGGCGTCGAGGTGGACCGGACCGAGGAATTCGCCGGCCGCTTTCCCGGCTGGTCGGGGTTGGTCGCCTCGCAGGCGCGGCGGATCGAGGATCTCGAGCGGCTGGTCGAAACGCTGTCCGACCGCTTGACCCACGACCCGCATCTGGCGGCATCGTTGCACGAGGTCATCTCGACCGTGACGGCAATCCGCTCCACCGCTGCAATCCTCGCCGACACGTCGGACATCGACCCGGACTGGCAGGCCCGCTTCCTGCGCAACATGCGCGAAGAGGCGCAGCGCCTGTCCCATTCCGCCTCGGGGCTTGTGTCATACCTCGATGCGGGGGCCGAGGCGCGGGAGATGCAGGTCTCGGCGGTGGACGACATGGCCGCGATGGTCGAGGCGGCAGGCTACTATTTCGAGGGGCTCGAGAAGCCGGCGGTCGGGGAGGGCGAGATCGCGGTACTGCTCGATCGGGCCGAGATGCTGCGCGACCGGGGCGCGCGCGACCTCGCCCGGACGATGCTGGTGCGTTACCTCGCCGATGCCCGCGCAATGCCGGAGCGTCCCTTCCGCGCCTCGCTCGCGGGCGCCGGGGGCGATCCGGTGCGGCTCGCCGCGGGGTTTGGGGTCGGCCTCGATGCGGTCCTGCGGCGCATGGCGAGCCTGTCGGAGTCCGGGCTTGTCGTCTGCGACGGGTCGGGGACGATCACGCTTCGCAAGCCGGTCGAGGGCTTCGCGCTGCCCCGCTTCGGTGCGGCCTGTCCGCTCTGGCCGCTTTACCAGGCGCTGGGCCGGCCAGCGCAGCCCGTGGCGCAGGTGGTGGAAATGCCGGGACGGGAGGGACGTCTCTTTCGCTGCGTGGCAGTGTCGCTCCCGCGCCCCGCCGCGAGCATCGATGCGCCGCCCGTGCAGGAGGCGACGATGCTGATCGAGCCGGTTGAGGAGGCTTTCGGGCGGGCGCTGGGCGTGGGGACCTCCTGCCGGATCTGCCCGCGCGAAGTTTGCGGTGCGCGGCGGGAGCCGTCCATTCTGGGGGCGAGGGTCTAGGGTTTCGAATGTCGCTTGCGCGACATCCGATCCGCTGGGGGAGGCCAGCCTCCCCCGTCGCCATTGTCTCGCGGACCAATGGCGCGACTATGGCGACCCCTCCAAAGTATCTATGAAGCAGTGAAGGGGCTAAGGGGGCATGAAAAAGGGCCGCCGGCGGAGGCAGCCCTTTTCGATTGGTTGCGGTGGTCTCAGGCGGCTTTGGCCTGTGCGCCGAAGCGGCCGTAGAAGGTTTCGCCCTTGGTCGCCATGTCGCGCAGGAGGGCAGGGCAGGTGAACCGTTCGCCGTAGGTCTCGGACAGGTGGTCGCAGATCTCGACCGCCTTGGCCGCGCCGAGCATGTCGAGCCAGCTGAACGGCCCGCCGGACCAAGGGGCGAAGCCCCAGCCCAGGATCGCGGCCACGTCGCCCTCGCGGATGTCCATGAGGACGTTTTCTTCGAGCGCACGAACCGCCTCCAGCACCTGCGCCATCATCAGGCGATGCTGAACCTCGATCACATCGGGCTGGTCGTCCTTGGCCGGGAATTTCTCGGCGACGGCATCGGAGTAGCCCTGACGTTTGCCTTTCTCGTCGTAGTCGAAGAAGCCCGCCTTGGCCTTGCGACCAAGCCGCCCGTTGTCGGCCATCCAGAACATGATCTCGTCCGTGGTGTCGTCATAGGTATTGCCCATCGCGGCCTTGGTCGCCTTGGCGATCTTTACGCCGAGGTCGATCGAGGTCTCGTCGGTCAGTTGCAGGGGACCGACCGGGAAGCCCAGGAGCCGCGCGGCGTTGTCCACGAGCGGCATTTCCACACCTTCCGTGACCATCCGCACCCCTTCGTTGATGTAGGGGATGATGCAGCGGTTGGCGTAGAAGAAGCGCGCGTCGTTCACCACGATCGGCGTCTTGCGGATCTGGCGGACGTAGTCCAATGCCTTGGCCGTGGCCACGTCGCCGGTATCCGCACCCTTGATGATCTCGACCAGCAGCATTTTCTCGACCGGCGAGAAGAAGTGGATGCCGATGAACTGCGCAGGCCGCGTGGAGGCCTTGGCAAGTTCGGTGATCGGGAGCGTCGAGGTGTTGGTCGCGAAGATGCAGTCGTCGGGGATGACGGCTTCGACGTTCCTGGTGACCTCGGCCTTCACGCCCACGTCCTCGAACACGGCCTCGATGATGAGGTCGGCGTCAGAGAGGGCGTTGTAGTCAGTCGTCGCGGTGATGCGGCCCAGCACGTCGTCCTTTTTCTCGGGCGTCGTCTTGCGCTTGGCGATGCCAGCGTCGAGGTAGCTTTCCGTATAGGCTTTGCCCTTGTCGGCGGCCTCCTGTTTCTGGTCGATCAGCACGACCTCGATCCCGGCTTGCGCCGAGACGAGGGCGATGCCCGCGCCCATCATTCCAGCACCCAGCACGCCGACTTTGCGGACCTTCTGATCCGGCACGTCGGGGCGCACTGCGCCCTTCTCCAGCGCCTCCTTGTTGATGAAGAGCGACCGGATCATGGCCGAGGACGAGGGGTCCATGATGACCTTGGTGAACCACCGCGCCTCGATCTTCAAAGCGGTGTCGAAGGGGACCATGAGGCCCTCGTAGACCGCCGACAGCATCGCCTTGGGGGCCGGGAAGGCGCCCCATGTGTTGCCCATGATCATGGCGTTCGCGCCGACGAAGGTCTGGAAACCCGCCGGGTGATAGGGCGCGCCGCCGGGAACCTTGTAGCCCTTGGCGTCCCAGGGTTTCACGAGGTCGGCGTCGGTCGCTTGGAGCACCCAAGCCTTGGCGGCGGCGACCGGATCGTCGGCCACTTCGTCGATGATGCCTGCCTTCACGGCCTGTTCGGGCGAGGACATCTTGGCTTGCAGAAGGAACGGCGAGGCGCCCATGACGCCCAGTTTGCGCACGAGGCGCGTGGTGCCGCCCATGCCGGGGAAGATGCCGACCTGAATCTCGGGCAGGCCGATCTTGGCCTTGGGATTGGGGGCCGCGAAGATGCGGTGGGTGGCCAGCGGCAGTTCAAGCCCGATGCCGAGTGCGGTGCCGGGGAGCGCCGCCGCGACCGGTTTGCCGCCCTTTTTCGTCTTGGGGTCCATGCCCGCAAGTTCGAGCGTGCGCAGCATCTTGTGCCCGCGCATCGTGCCCTCGAAGACACCTTCCGCACCGGATTGCTTGAACTCGGCCAGGATGTTGAGGTCCATGCCGCCCGCAAAGCTGTCCTTGCCCGAGGTGACGACGATGCCTCTGACGCTGTCGTCGGCCAGTGCCTCTTCGGTGAGGGCGGACAGTTCCTCGATCCCCTGAAGGGTGAGGACGTTCATGGATTTACCCGGCAGATCCCAGGTGATGATGGCGACGCCGTCGGCGTCCTTGGTCATGGTAAATTCGGCCATGATGTGAACTCCTTATACGCGTTCGATGATGGTGGCGGCGCCCATGCCGGAGGCCACGCAGAGGGTGGCGAGGCCGGTGCCCTCGCCGGAACGCTCAAGCTCATCGAGCAGCGTGCCGATGATGATCGCGCCGGAGGCGCCCAGCGGGTGGCCCATCGCGATGGCGCCGCCGTTCACGTTGACCTTGGAATGGTCGACGTCGAAGGCCTGCATGAAGCGCAGGACGACCGCCGAGAACGCCTCGTTCACCTCGAAGAGGTCGATGTCGCTGATCGACATGCCGCTGTCCTTGAGGATTTTCTCGGTCGCTGGGACGGGACCCGTGAGCATGATGGTCGGATCGGTGCCGATCTTGGCCGTTGCGCGGATCACGGCGCGGGGTTTGAGACCGTATTTCTCGCCAAACTCCTTGTTGCCGATCAGGATCGCGGCAGAGCCGTCGACGATGCCCGAGGAGTTGCCCGCGTGGTGCACGTGGTTGATCTTCTCGAGATGCGGATACTTAAGCTTCGCGACCTTGTCGAAGCCCGGCATGACCTCGCCCAGGTCCTTGAAGGCGGGTTTGAGGCTCCCAAGCGCCTGCATGTCGGTGCCGGGGCGGACGTATTCGTCGTGGTCGAGGATCGGGAGCCCGTTCACGTCGCGGATCGTGACCAGCGTCTTGTCAAAGCGCTTGTCGGCGATGGCGGCGGCGGCGCGTTTCTGGCTTTCGACGGCCAGCATGTCGACGTCGTCACGAGAAAACCCGTATTCGGTCGCGATGATGTCGGCCGAGATGCCCTGTGGCACAAAGTAGCTGTCCATCGCGACGGTCGGATCGACGGCCACGGCGGCCCCGTCGGAGCCCATCGCGACGCGGGACATCATCTCGACCCCGCCCGCGATATAGGCGTTGCCCGCGCCACCGCGGACCTGGTTCGCGGCGAGGTTCACGGCCTCCATGCCGGAGGCGCAGAAGCGGTTGATCGACAGGCCCGGGATGCGTTCGTCGAGGTCGGAGGCGAGCACCGTGGTGCGGGCAAGGCAGCCGCCCTGTTCGAAGGCTTGCGTGGCGTTGCCCCAGATCACGTCCTCGACCGCGTGGCCGTCGAGGCCGGAGCGTTCCTTGATCGCGTTCAGCATCTGTTTGCCGAGGGCGACCGAGGTCACCTCGTGCAGCGAGCCGTCGGCGCGGCCCTTGCCGCGCGGGGAACGCACGGAATCGTAGATATAGGCGTCGGACATAAGTCTCTCCCTTCTTAGCGGATTGGGCCCAGTTCACATGCGGTCGGCAGGCGAGTCGGGCATCAGGTCGTAGGGGTGTTTCCACCCCGGCGTTTCGGAAATCCGGTCGAGCCAGCGGCTGATCGCGGGGAAGTCGTCGCGCGAGAAGCCGAAGGGTTCCGGGTAGTAGAGGTAGCCGCAGGCCGAGAGGTCGGCCATCGTCATGCGGTCAGAGGCAAGCCAGTCACGATCCGTCAGCACGGCGTCCAGGGTGGCGAGAGCTGCACGGCAGCGCCCGGTCATGAAGGCGATGACATCGGGGTTGCGATGCTTTTCGGGTAGGAAGTTCGTCAGGAACCGGGTCGTGCCGAACTGGCCGGAGCCCTTGTGATTGTCCCAGAACTGCCAGCGCAGGATCTCGCGCCGCTCTTCGGGGGTCCGGCCGCCGAACTGGCCGGTTTTCTCGACGATCCAGTCCTGGATGACACCCGATTGCGAGAGCGTGAGATCGCCCGAGACGAGCACCGGGGCCTCGGCCATGGGGTTCATTGCCTTGTAGGCCTCCGAGCGCGCCTCGCCGCCGAAGAAATCGACCCAGACCGGTGCCCAATCCATGCCGGTGAGTTCGAGAGGCAGGGCGGCCTTGTAGGAATTGCCGCTTTCGCCGAAGCAGTAGAGCTTGATGGTCACGTCGGTCTCCTCCCGGACGTCTGGGGTTCTGGTGAGGGCTGCGGGGGGGCCAGCCCCCACACCGCCGGAGCATTTGTCGAAAGATGAAAGGGTCAGTCGGGGAGCGGAATCCCCGCGAAGCCCGGGTAGATGCCTTTCACGATGTCGTATTGCTGCTTCATCTCGATCCGGGTGAGATACCAGGCGCCGCCCTCCTCGAGGGCCAAGGTCTGGCTTTCAAGGGTGCGGGTGCCGATCTCGGGCGAGGTGAAGGTCGTGGTGGTCGGGATGAAGGCATAGGTGGTGCCTTCGGGCGTTTCGCCCGTGGTCATCGAGGCGGTGTCCATGGCGAAGGCGTCGATCGTCACATCGGAGAGGAAGATGCCCATTTGTTTGGTCATCGTGTCGGCAAGCTCCGCGCGCGGGATGTCGAGTTCTTCTGACATGAAATCGAGCAGTCGGGGCGGCAGCACATCGAGCACACCGGCGTAGTCGCGGCTGGTGAAGGCGGCTTCGAAGGTCGCGACACGGGCCTCGACGCCGGCGCGGTCGCTGTCGTCAAAGGCGGAAGCGATCTGGGGGGCCGCGATCAGGGCCGTGATCAGAAGGGGGGTGGCGATGAGGGTCTTCATGGCGGGTCTCCCGGTCAGCGTTTGCGGTCGTCCAGCTCGGCATTGAAGAGCCGGAGGCGATGGGTCAGCGCGTCGTGGTCGGTGACGCTGTCGAAGTGTTCGAAGAGGAAGGACAACGCCTCGCCCTCGTCGAGCCCGGCCTCGGTCGCGAAGCGTTTCAGGCGGCGGTAACCGTCTTCGGTCATCGCGATGGGCAGGCGGCGGGTGAGGCGGAAGCGTTTCGGCATTCAGGCGCGGTCCTTCGGCTTGTTCGCGGCGATCCTCCGGGACCAGAGGCTTGTCACTACATAGAGGGCCAACGCGCCCCCGGCGATCCAGAGCGACGTTGCGACACCCGAGTTGTCGGGCACCGCATCGCCGGTGGTCAGGCCGACCGAGATTACCTGGAACCCGGCCATGAGGGCCGCGCCGATCATCACGATGGCAGAGGCCACACGGATGAAGGTCACGACCCCGGCCATCAGAACGCCTCGGCCGTCAGCGCCATGACGGGGTCTGCGCCGGAAATGATGCGCGCGAGGTGCATCTTGGTCGCGGGCAACTGGCGCTGCATGTAGTAGCGCCCCGTGGCGAGTTTCGTCTCGTAGAAGGCGGCGTCGTCGGTGCCTTCCTCGAGCTTGTCGTGCGCGGCCTTGGCCATCATCGCCCACATGTAGCCCAATGCCACATGCCCGAACATGGTCATGAAGTCATAGGATCCGGCGAGGGCGTGGTTGGGGTTCTTCATGCCGTTCTGCATGAAAAACATGGCGGCGGCTTGCAGGTCTTTCGACGCGTCCTTCAGCGGGTCGAGGAAGTCGGCCTTGAGCGGACCGTTGGCTTCGTTCGACTTGTTGAAGGCCTTTATTTCCTCGAAGAACCCCATGACGTGCTTGCCCGAGTCCTGTGCGAGCTTGCGGCCCACGAGGTCGAGCGCCTGAATGCCGTTGGCGCCTTCGTAGATCATGGCGATGCGGCTGTCGCGGACGAACTGGGACATGCCCCATTCCTCGATATAGCCGTGGCCACCGAAGACCTGCTGGGCCAGAACGGCGCTTTCGAATCCCTTGTCGGTGAGGAAGCCCTTGAGCACGGGGATCATCAGCGAGACGAGGCCGTCAGCGTCCTTGTCGCCCATGCGCTGGAAGCGGTCGATCTTTTCGGCCGACCAGAGCATGAAAGCGCGCGCGCCTTCGATGAAGGACTTCTGGTCCATGAGCGCGCGGCGGATGTCGGGGTGTACGATGATCGGGTCGGCCGGTTTCTCGGGCGCCTCGACGCCTGTCACGGCGCGGCCCTGAAGGCGGTCGCGGGCATATTCCAGCGCGTTCTGGTAGGCGGCGGTGGCTTGACCCAGACCCTGGACGGCCACGCCCAGGCGGGCCTCGTTCATCATGGTGAACATCGCGCGCATGCCCTTGTGTTCCTCGCCCAGGAGGTAGCCGGTCGCGTCGTCGTAGTTCATCACGCAGGTGGCGTTGCCGTGGATGCCCATCTTCTCTTCCAGCGCACCGACCGACACCCCGTTGCGTTCGCCGGGGGTGCCGTCTTCGTTCACGAGGAATTTCGGCACGATGAAGAGCGAGACGCCCTTGATGCCCTCGGGGCCGCCCTGGATCTTGGCGAGCACGAGGTGAATGACGTTGTCGGACATGTCGTGGTCACCGGCGGAGATGAAGATCTTGTTGCCTGTGATCTTGTAGGTCCCGTCCTCCTGCGGGATCGCCTTGGTGCGCATGAGCCCGAGGTCCGTGCCCGAGTGCGGCTCGGTCAGGTTCATGGTGCCGGTCCACTCGCAGGTCACCATCTTGGGCAGATAGGTTGCCTTCTGCGCGTCGGTGCCGTGGATATGGATCGCGGAATAGGCGCCGTGGGTCAGGCCCTGATACATGTTGAAGGCCATGTTGGAGGCAGTGAGAAACTCGCCCACCGCGCTGCCCATGACATGCGGAAGGCCCTGGCCACCGTATTCCGGGTCGCAGTCGAGTGAGGTCCAGCCGCCTTCGCGGACCTGATCGAAGGCCGCCTTGAAGCCGGTGGGCGTGCGCACGATGCCGTTCTCGAGGGTGCAACCCTCGGTGTCGCCCACGCGGTTGAGCGGTGCGAGCACCTCGGATGCGATCTTGCCCGCTTCCTCTAGGATGGCGGAGGTAAAGGACGGGTCGAGGTCGTCAAAACCCGGAATGTCGCTTTCGTGGACCTTCAGCACGTCGTGCAGGACGAAGGACATATCGCGGGTATCGGCGGTATAGCTGGGCATGGTCACTCCCTAAGTCGTGTCTTGTCGGTTCGGTTCCCCGGCGGGCGGCCGGGCTTGGCTTCTGAGGAGACGGACGCGCGGCGCGTTATTCGGCGGCCTTGTCGTTGTCCATCGAGGTCAGCATCTTGCGGCCCCATTCGAGCTGGTCGGACAGGTCCTTGATCGCCTCGTCCAGTTCTTCGCGCTGGGCCCTGAGGTCGGCCAAGTGATGCTCGGCCAAGGCGATGGTGCGGGTGTATTGGGTCACCTGCTGATCGCCGACGTCGTAAAGGTCGAGCAGTTGGCGAATCTCTTCCAGAGGGAAGCCAAAGCGCTTGCCGCGCAGGATCAGTTTCAGCCGTGCCCGGTCGCGCCGGGTGAAGAGGCGTTTCTGCCCGTCGCGGATCGGCGAGAGCAGTTCTTTCTGTTCATAGAAGCGAAGCGTGCGCGCGGTCACACCATAGGCGTCGCACATCTCGCGGATCGTCATAAGATCTTCGGTCATGGAATACTCCGGATCGCTCATGGCCCCCGATATAGGGCCATGCGCTTCGGAGTTCAGCAAAAGATTACGTTTACGTCAACGTAACGCTGCGTAACAGATTGGCGAGGTCTCAGTCGGACCCTTCGACCTTGTCGCCAAGGTGCGACTTGACCTGATCGCGTAGCGCCTCCAACTCGTCCCGCGCTTCTTTCAATTCGGCGATCTGGCCGTCGAGCACGGCGAGCTGGTTCGTCGCATTGGCGACCCAGGCACGGTTCTGCGCCTCGGACCCTTGCTCGTCATAGATGAGGAGCCATTGGCGCAGCTCTTCGAGCGAGAAGCCGAACTTCCGGCCCCGCATGACAAGCGTCATACGAGCCACCTCACGCGGCGTGTACCAGCGGGTGCGGCCCTCTTTCTCGGGCTGGAGCAGCTCGATGTATTCGTAGTAGCGCAAGGTGCGCGGGGTCACGTCGAACTTGGCGCACATCTCCTTGAAGGAGAGGCGGTCGGTGTTCATGCCATCCGTCACGTCTTTCATACCCTGTCGTCCGTTTCCTGCACACTTTGTGACGCAAGGTAACCGGCGAATCCAGACCCGACAAGACGTTTCGATATGTGGAACTCTATTCCGCGCTGCGGTCTAATTCAGGAACCCCGGCGCGAAGACATAGAAGCCGTAGGCGATGATCAGCGCGGGCACGGCGGAATAGAGCGTGGCCCAGATCGCGGCCTTGGGATTGAGCGCGATGGCCGGAAAAAGCGCGTCCCCGTCGTTGGAAATCGCATTCCCGATGAGGGCGGCGAAGGGGATCAGCCCATTGATGTAAAGCGTGGTGGTCAGCACCTGCGGCCCGCAGCCCGGCACGAAGCCGATCGCGATGGCGATGAGCGGCAAGAGCGGTGCGATGGCTGAGAAGGCGGCTTCGATGTCGAGGCCCGAGAAGGCCACGAGATAGTCATAGGCGAGGTATGCCGCGATGACCCAGACGGTGATGAAGCTCGTTTCCTCGGCCATGCGCGTGACCGGGGCGTCACCGGGGTTGGTCATGGCCTCCAGCGGGGAGAAGGCCCAGATGACGAGGCCGGTGAAGAGCCCGGCGAGGGCGATCCAAAGGACGGGGATGCCCGCGACGGACGGGATCTCGACCTGGCCCAGTTGCGCGGCCCCGACGACGAGGCCGGGGATGGCGAGCGCGAGGAACAGGTAGTCCACGGCGCGGGTGCGGCCGATCAGCGGGGCAATCTCGCAGGACGATGTTGCGTCGACCCGGAAATCGACGCGGTTGAAACGATCGACGATCCAGCCGGAGACGATGCCGACGGCGAAAGACAGGGGGAGAACGACGGCCGCCACCTCGGGCTTCGTGGCGATGAGCAGGAAGGCCGCGTCGCCCATCGTGGCGGTCAGCGTGGCGACCACGGCGCCGAAACCGACGTTGCCCGAAGAATAGGCCGCGACCACCACGACCGCGCCGCCGCAACCGGGCGTGGCGCCCAGAAGCGCCGCGAGCGGCACCTGCGCGCGGCCCGCGTTGCGCAGCGACCGGCCCAGATCGAAGCCGAACAGACGCTCGGCCCCGTAGAAAAGAAGCAGCGTCGCCGCGACGAAGACCGATACCTGCACATAGGCATCGGTCATGAGCGAACGGGTCAAGGCCCCAAGCTCGCCCGGAAAGACCGTGAGCAGGAACAGGATCGCCAAAACGACCAGACGGCGAGGGCGGAATGCCGGCCAGACCCGGCTGCCTGCGTCAGCGGAAATCCAGTCTGTGGGCGTCATGTCCGATCCTTTTTAGAACTGTTCCAAGTGGCCGACTTTAGCACTTGTTTTCATTGGTGCAACCGCGAATAACGGGGGACGTTCGCGCAGCACATGCGGGCGAAAATACCAGAGGCGGAGCCATGGACAAAGAGACAAAAGCGCAGCTTGCCCAGCACTTTACCAATGCGATCCCCTACTCGAAGGCACTGTCGATGCGCCTGGACGATATCGGCGACGGCCACGCGGTGATCTCGATGCCCTATGACGCGCGGTTCATCGGTGATCCCGAAACCGGGGTGATCCACGGCGGCGCGGTCTCGGCTCTTATGGACACCTGCGGCGGGGCCGCGGTGATGAGCCACCCGGATGCGCCATTGGTGACGGCGACGCTCGATCTGCGGATCGACTACATGCGCGCGGCGACGCCCGGACAGCGGATCGTGTGCCGGGCTGAATGCTTTCACGTCACGCGTTCGGTCGCCTTCATGCGCTGCGTGACCCACGACGACGACGCCGACAACCCGATCGCCATGGCCACCGGCGCCTTCACCGCCGACGGCGGTCGCGCCCACAAGCGCGAGGTGCGGGCATGAAGCGGCCGGAACCGGTGCAGGTCATCAAGGAACGGCGCGACGGGGCGCTGTCGATGCTGGTCGAGAGCGTGCCCTATATCGGGTTCCTGGGCGTGCGGTTCGACCGGCGGGGCGATGAGCTGACGGCGGTGCTGCCGTTCGACGACATGATCATCGGCAACCCGGCGCTGCCCGCGATCCATGGCGGCGTGACGGCGTCCTTCCTGGAAATCGCCGCGATCATAGAACTGGGTTGGTCGACCATGTGGACGGCGGTGGAAAGCGGGCAACTGGATGTGGCGGCGATGACGCCTTCCGATCTGCCGCGTCTGCCCAAGACCATCGACTTCACTGTTGATTACCTGCGCTCGGGCCTGCCGCGTGACGCCTATGCACGGGCGCGGATCAACCGGTCCGGGCGGCGCTATGCCAGCGTCCACGTGGAGGCCTGGCAGGACAACCGTGCCCGGCTCTTCGCGCAGGCCACCGGGCATTTCCTGATGCCGGACAAGAATGTCTGAGAGCCGGTTCGCGGCCACGGACATCACCCACAGGCGGGTTCTGAAGATCGCGTTGCCCGTCGTCGCGGCGAATGTGACCGTGCCGATCCTGGGCGCGGTGGACACTGGCGTCGTGGGCCAGTTGGGCGAAGCGGCACCCATCGGGGCGGTGGGCATCGGGGCGGTGGTCCTGACCGCCTTCTACTGGCTCTTCGGCTTCCTGCGCATGGGCACAACCGGGCTCGCCGCGCAGGCGCTGGGCCGGGGCGACCGGGCCGAGCTTGCAGCGCTTCTGACACGGGCGATGATGATCGGCCTTGGGGCCGGGGTGTCGCTGATCCTCCTACAGGGGCCGCTCTTCTGGCTCGCCTTCCGGATCGCGCCCGCGAGCGCCGAGGTCGAAGCGCTTGCCCGCGCCTATATGGGCATTCGCATCTGGTCGGCCCCGGCGATGATCGCGGGCTACGGGATCAGCGGCTGGCTCATCGCGCAGGAACGGACCCGCGCGGTGCTCGCGGTGCAGCTTGTCATGAACGGCATGAACGTGGCGCTCGATCTCCTGTTCGTTCTCGGTTTCGGCTGGGGCGTCGAGGGCGTCGCCTTGGCGACCTTCCTCTCGGAGTGGTCCGGGCTCGCGCTGGGCCTGTGGTTCTGCCGGGGCGCGTTCCGGGTGCCGGACTGGCGGGACTGGGCGCGGGTCTTCGACCGGGAGCGGCTTCTGCGCATTGCGCGGGTCAACTCGGACATCCTGATCCGGTCCCTCATCCTCGAGGCGATGATCGTGAGCTTCATGTTCTGGGGCGCGGATTTCGGCGACGTGACGCTCGCGGCCAATCAGGTCCTTCTCCAGTTCCTGCACATCACCGCCTACGGGATGGACGGCTTCGCCTTCGGGGCCGAGGCGCTTGTCGGGCAGGCCATGGGGGCGGGGAACCGGGCCGCGCTGCGCCGTGCGGCCATTGTATCGAGTATCTGGGGCGCGGTGGTCGTCCTGGGCTTTGCCCTCGCCTTCGCGTTGGCAGGGGGTTGGATCATCGACGTGATGGCGACCGACAGCGCGGTGCGGGAGGCGGCGCGGGCGTTCCTGCCATGGATGGTCGTCGCGCCTCTCGCGGGTTGGGCGGCTTGGATGCTCGACGGGATCTTCATCGGGGCCACGAGAACCGCGGACATGCGCAACATGATGGTGGTCTCGGGGCTGATTTACGTAGCCTGCGCCGTGCCTTTGGTGGCCGTCTGGGGCAACCACGGGCTCTGGGCGGCCTATCTGGTGAGCTATGCGGCACGCGGGGTCACGCTGGGGCTGCGCTATCCGGCGCTCGAGCGGGAGGTTTCGCCGCGCTGACGAGCCGGCGACCGGCTGGGGAAGGCGCTGCCTCCCCCGTCGCCATTGTCTCTTGGACCAATGGCGCGACAATGCCGACCCCTCCGAAGTATTCATGAAGCAGTGAAGGGGCGGGCCGTGTTTCGGCTCAGAGGATGGCGAGCACGTTTTCCGGCGGGCGGCCAAGCGCGGCTTTTCCGTTCGCGAAGACCACGGGACGTTCGATGAGCTTGGGCGTGCCGGCCATGGCCGCGATGAGCAGGTCGTCGGGGCTGTCCTTCGTCAAGCCTTCCGCCTTGAACTCGGCTTCCTTGGTGCGGACGAGGTCGATGGCGGCGATCCCCAGCAGGTCGAGCGCATGGCGCAGTTCCGCGGCATCCGGCGCGTTGTCGAGGTAGAGCCGCACCTCCGGGTCGATCCCGCGACCGGTCAGAAGCTTCAGCGTTTCGCGGGATTTGGTGCAGCGGGGGTTGTGCCAGATGGTGACGGTCATAGCCATGCGCTCCTGTCGGTTGCGACGGCGTCGGAGATATGGCCGAAGCCGTCCTTGGCGAGGTGGGTTTCGAGGCCCTTCGCGATCTCGGTCACGAGGGAAAGGCCCTTGTAGACGAGGGCGGAGTAGAGTTGCACGGCGGAAGCACCGGCGCGGATCTTGGCATAGGCATCGGCAGGCGAGGAGATACCGCCGACGCCGACGAGGGGCAGGGCGCCATCGAGATCGCGGGAAAGCTGGGCGAGCACTCGCGTGGACTTTTCGAACAATGGCACGCCGGAAAGCCCGCCTTTTTCGCCCCCGCTTGCACTTTTCAAACCTTCGCGGTCCAGCGTCGTATTGGTCGCGATGATTGCGTCGAGCTTTGCCTCACGCGCGACGCCGGCGATTTCCGTGATCTCGTCCGCGTTCAGATCGGGCGCGATCTTGAGGAAGACGGGTAGCGGCTTGTCCCGGGCGTCCCGCGCCGCCATGACCCCGCGCAGGAGCGCGGTGAGGGCGGCCGCGCCTTGCAGGTCGCGCAATTTCTCGGTGTTGGGGGAGGATACGTTCACCGTGACGAAATCGACCACATCGGCGCAGCGTTCGAGCACGGCGACGTAATCCGCCGCCCGATCCACGCTATCCTTGTTCGCGCCGAGGTTTAGGCCGACGGGAACGCCGCTCCTGCGGTTGCGTTTGGCAAGCCGGGACTGGGCCGCGTCCATGCCCTCGTTGTTGAACCCGAAGCGGTTGATGACCGCCTGATCCTCGGACAGGCGAAAGAGGCGCGGCTTCGGGTTGCCGGTCTGCGCACGTGGTGTGATCGCGCCGACCTCGATCCAGCCGAAGCCGGCCTGTGTCAGCGCATCCACCACTTCTGCGTTCTTGTCGTAGCCCGCTGCGAGCCCGACCGGGTTGGGCAGGTCGAGCCCGGCGAGCCGGGTGGCGAGCGCGGGCGAGGTGTAGGTGCCAGAGAGCGGCACGAACCCGGCTTTCATCGCCATAAGCGCAAGCCGGTGCGACCGTTCGGGATCGACCCGGTGAAGGGCCATGAGCCCGGCTTTTTCGATCAGATTCATTTCACGCCTTCAGGCAGGATATGGCCCTCGGGGCCCAAGAGGAGGGGCGCGTCCCAGAGGACGTCGTCGAGGTGAAGCGGACGGTAGAGATGCGGAAACAACTGCCCGCCGCGCGAAGGCTCCCATTTGAGCGCCGCGCCCAGACGCTCGCTGTCGAGTGCGAGGAGCACGAGCCCTTCGGCTCCGGCGAAGTGCTTGGCCGCTGTCTCGGCCACCTGCGCGGCGGTAGAGAAATGGATGTAGCCATCGGCGAGATCGACGGGTGCGCCCTTCGTTTCGCCGTTTGCCCGGAACGCGGTCCACTCGTCCGCACGGAAAATCTTGTAGATCAGCATGGGGATCGTTTGCCCCCGGTGCGGTCCCGCGTCAAGCGGCACGGCCCCTGATCGCGCCGCCCAAATTCACGGCATTGTCACGGGCGGGCTGTAAAGACCCGGCGTCTTCTTTTGACACATGCGCCGACTCGACGCAGTCTGACCAAGAAGTCAAAAAAAAGAACAGGGAGTTCCCGATGAAACATCGCGTTCTGGCGTCGACCGCCGTTCTGGCGTTGACCAGTGGCATGGCTTGGGCGGATTATTCGCTCACCATTCTGCACACCAACGATTTCCATGCCCGTTTCGAGCCGATTTCGGCGTTCGATTCCGGCTGTTCGGCCGAAGACAACACGGCGGGCGAGTGCTTTGGCGGCTCGGCGCGCCTGGTGACGGCCATCGAGGAGGCCAAGGGGCGCACCAACAACTGGCTCCTCGTCGACGGCGGGGATCAGTTTCAGGGCACGCTCTTCTACACCTACTACAAGGGTGCTCTCGCGGCCGAAATGATGAACAAGATGGGCTATGACGCGATGACCGTCGGCAACCACGAGTTCGACGACGGGCCGGAAGTGCTGGCCGGCTTCATGGATGCGGTGGACTTCCCCGTGCTCATGTCCAACGCCGACGTTTCGGGCGAGCCATTGCTCGCCGACAAGCTCGCCAAGTCCACGATCATCGAGAAGGGCGGCGAGAGGATCGGGCTCATCGGTCTGACTCCGGTCGACACCGACGAACTGTCCTCGCCCGGTCCGAACGTGATCTTCACGCAGCCGGCGGACGCCGTGCAGGGCGAGGTCGACCGACTGACCGAGGAGGGCGTGAACAAGATCATCGTTCTCAGCCACTCGGGTTATGGCGTTGACCAGATGGTGGCCGAAAACACCACGGGCGTCGATGTGATCGTGGGCGGCCACACCAACACGCTTCTGGGCGACATGGAGGGGGCCGCAGGGCCCTATCCGACCATGGTGGGATCGACGGCGATCGTGTCGGCCTATGCCTATGGCAAGTTCCTGGGCGAGTTGAACGTGACCTTCGACGACGAGGGCAACGTGACCGAGGCGGTGGGCGCACCGCTCATCATGGATGCGGCGGTGACCGAGGATGAGGGCACCGTGGCTCGAATCGCCGAGGCCGCCGGGCCGCTTGACGAGATCCGCAACCGGGTCGTGGCCGAAACCGCCGAAGCCATCGACGGATCGCGCGAAACCTGTCGGGCAGGGGAATGTCAGATGGGCAACCTGGTGGCCGAGGCAATGCTGGCGCGGGTCGCCGATCAGGGTGTGCAGATCGCGATCACCAATGGTGGCGGTCTGCGGGCCTCGATCGACGCGGGCGAGGTGACGATGGGCGAAGTGCTGACGGTGCTTCCGTTCCAGAACACGCTGTCGACCTTCGAGGCTACCGGCGCGACCATCGTCGAGGCGTTGGAGAACGGCGTGAGCCAGATCGAAGAGGGTGGCGGGCGTTTCCCGCAGGTCGCCGGGCTTCAGTTCACCTACAATCCGGGTGCCGAACCGGGCAGCCGGATCGTGGACGTCTATACGATGGAAGGCATGGACTGGGCGCCGATCGACCCGGAGAAGACTTATCTCGTGGTCTCAAACAACTTCGTGCGCACGGGCGGTGACGGTTACTCGATGTTCGAGGATGCGGCCAACGCCTATGACTTCGGGCCGGACCTGGCGGACGTGACGGCCGAATACATCGCCTCCATGGCGCCCTATCAGCCGTTCACCGACGGGCGGATCAAGGTCGCCGAATAAGCGGCACGACAGGTGACGACAGCAATCCCCGCCGGGTCACTGGCGGGGATTTGTCGTCAGGGAAGGTCCGGATCGCGCCCGTCCCCCAGCGGGAAAAAGGGGCGGAAATAGCGTGCGTCGTCCACGGTGGCGGCGACCGAGGGTCGGGCGAGCAAGCGTTTGCGGTAGGCGTGGAGATGCGTGAGGTTCTCCGGAATCGGATGTGTCCAATGGGCGTAGAAGATCGCGCCCGCCGCCGAGCAATCGGCAAGGGTGAAGCGGTCTGCGGCGGCCCATGTGCGGTCCTCCATCCAGCGGTCGAACCAGACATAGGCGGCGTCGAGCTGCGCGCGGTTGCTCGTTTCGCCATGCGGGTCTCCGGACCCTTCGGGGCGCAGGGCGATGAGGACGAGGCGACCTTGCGGGCCGGCGAGGTAATCGTCGATCATCCGGTCCATCATGCGCGCTTCGATGGCCTCCATTGGATTCTCGGGGATCATGAAGGCACCAGGACCGGGCTTCAGATCAAGGTAGTCGATGATCGCCGCCGATTCCGAAATCCGCGTGTCGCCATCGACGAGCACGGGAAACTGCCCGCCGGGGTTAGCCTCGGCGCAGACAGCCTGATGCTCCGGGTGGTCGGGATCGACCATCCGCGCGTCATAGTCGAGCCCTCGTTCACGGGCGGCGATGTAGACCTTCCAGCAATAGTTGGCGAAAGGATGGCCGTAGAGGGCGAGGGTCATGGGGCGACTCGTGAAAGCGTTCGACGGGGTAAGCGGGAGTTCAGCGCAGCCACCGCCTTTGCGCAAGACCTCGAGCGCCCTATATTGCCCGCAAAGGAGCCGCCCCATGGATCATCCCCTCATCGACCTGATCTCGGCCAGAATCGCAGAAGCCGAACGTAATGGCGACTTCGACAACCTGCCCGGCGCGGGCAAGCCCCTGCCGCCGGAGGACGACCCGCAGAATGCACTTCTCAAGCGGGTGATGCGGGAAAACGGCGCGGTGCCCCCCTTCGTCGCCATGGCGCGCGAGTTGGAGCGGCTTAGGGCCGAATTGCGCGAAACCGGGGACAGGGTGCGGCGCAGGGACCTCATGAAGGAGATGTCCATGATGGAAGCGAAGATCGACATCGCCCGAAAGCAGTGGAGCCGCTGATGTGCGGGCGGATGGCGAATACGCTGCCCCATGACATGGTGGCAAAGATCTTCGCGGCGCAGCCCGCGAACGCCCTGCCGCCGGTGCCAAACTTCAACGTCTGCCCCACGACCGATGTCGCTGTGGTGACCTCGGACAGCGAACGGCGGCTCAGGGCCATGCGCTGGGGCTTCATCCCGCATTGGTACAAGAAACCGAACGACGGTCCGCTCCTGATCAATGCGCGGTCCGAGACGGTGACGGAGAAACCCGCGTTCAGGAATGCGGTGCGCGAACGGCGCTGTCTGGTGCCGGTGTCGGGGTTTTATGAATGGGAACGCTCCGGCGAGACCAAGGTGCCGCACTACTTCCACCGCGCGGATGGCGAGCCGCTGGTCATGGCGGGCATCTGGCAGGACTGGGGTGCGGACCGCATGCCGACCTTCGCGGTGCTCACGATCGGTGCCAATGCGCTCATGTCACCGATCCACGACCGGATTCCGGTGGTCGTGGAAAAGGGCGACTGGGGCAAATGGCTGGGGGAAGAGGGCCACGGCGCGGCGGTTCTGCTGCAGCCGCCGGCGGAGGACGTCCTGACCTTCCACAGGGTCGGCCAAGCGGTCAATTCCAACCGCGCCACGGGCCCGGAGCTGATCGAACCCGTGGCGGCCTGATCGGCGCCTTCGTCAGATCTCGATGGGTTCCATCACCTGCGGCTCGATCACCTCGACTCCGGGCAGACCTTCGGCAAGCACCTCGGCCGATTGCGCGAGCAGCGGGAAGGTCCGGTAATGGTAGGGGATGACCGTCTTGAAATCGAAATACCGCTTGGCCGCATAGGCCGCGCGCTTCATGTCCATGGTGAAATGGCCGCCCGCGCAGAGGATGCCGATGTCGGGTTTGTGCAGATCGCCCATCCACCCCATGTCGGCCATGATGTCGGTGTCGCCCGACACATAGATCACGTGGCCCTCGCCCTCGATCATGAAGCCGCTCTCGTGGCCCGCGTAGACCGGGCCATCGGACCCGGAGAACGAGGAACTATGCGTGGCGTTGACCATGGTGACCTTGACGCCCCCCAGATCGACCGTGCCGCCCTTGTTGAAGCCGATCACGTCGATCCCGTGCTTTTCCTCCCAATGGCTCATGAGGTCGAAAATCCCGACCGCAGGCACGCCGAGTTTCTTGCACAGCGCCGCACCCGAGGACGCGTGGTCGCCGTGACCATGGGTGACGAGCACATGGGTCGCGCCCGACGTCGCCACGTCATACTGGCCTTCTTCCAGCATGGGGTTCCCTTCGAGCCAAGGGTCGATCAGAAGAACCTGACCGCCGATTTCGATGCGCAGGCTTGCGTGTCCGAGCCAGATGATTTTCATGGGGCGTCTCCTTCGCTTTGATCCCGAGCCTACCAGCGCCCGACGCCCCAACAACCGGAAAGACATGACCATGGACTGGACCGCCGCTGTCGATGCCTATTGCGAACGCCTGGGGCCGGGCTTCTGGGCCGAACCCCTCAACGCGGTGACGAACCTTGCGTTCCTTGTCTCCGCCTTTGTGATGTGGCGGCAGGTCCGGCACCGCCCCGATCTGCCGCTCGCGCAGCTTCTGACAGGCATCCTCGCGGTCATCGGCATCGGATCCTTCCAGTTTCACACCTTCGCGACGCGCTGGGCGGGGGTGGCCGATACCGCGCCGATCCTGATCTTCGTGCTGGTCTTCACCTTCGCGACCGCGCACGACCTCATGAAGCAGCCGCTCATCTGGGCCGCGGCGATCACGCTGGGGTTCTTTCCCTTCACTGCGCTGGTGGCACAGGCCGCGCCGATGCTGCCCTGGCTCGGCTCTTCGGTGGGCTACCTGCCGATCCTCCTCTGGCTCGCGGGTTTCGCCTTCATGGCTACGGGCAAGCTCGCCTGGGACCTCTGGACGGCGACCGCTCTTCTTGCGCTCTCGCTCTTTCTGCGCACGCTGGACGAGCCGATGTGCGGCCAGTTGCCCATCGGCACGCATTTCCTGTGGCACTGCCTGAACGCGCTTCTGCTCGGATGGCTGATCGCGACCTACCTGCGCAATGTCCCGCCACCCGCCCCGCCGCTTGCGAAGCCAGCGCCACAGGGCTAAACCGCCCCGGAAGAACACGGGAGACCACCATGTCGATCGACAAGGACACCGCGCGCAAGGTCGCGCATCTGGCCCGCATCCGGGTGGAGGAAGACGCGCTTCCCGCGCTGGCCGAGGAATTCAACACGATCCTCGGGTTCATCGAGCAGTTGAACGAGGTGAACGTGGACGGGATCGAGCCCATGACCTCGGTCACGCCGATGCGCCTCAAGCGCCGCGAGGACGTGGTCACCGAAGGCAATCAGGCCGACAAGATCCTCAAGAACGCCCCCGACGCCCGCGAGGGCTTTTTCGCCGTGCCGAAGGTGGTTGAATGATGTCCGATCTGAACGAACTGACCATTGCCGAAGCCCGTGACGCGCTGAAAAAGGGTGATGTGACCTCGGTCGAACTGACCAAAGCCTGTCTTGCCGCCATCGACGGGGCCGACGCGCTGGGCGCTTTCGTGCACAAGACCCCCGAGATCGCGCTGGAGCGGGCCGAGGCGGCCGACGCACGGATCAAGGCCGGCGACGCGCCCGCCATGTGCGGTATCCCTGTGGGGATCAAGGACCTCTTCTGCACCAAAGGCGTCGCCTCGCAGGCGGCGTCCAACATCCTCGAAGGCTTCAAGCCGGAATACGAATCGACCGTGTCGGGTAAGCTCGCGGACGCGGGTGCCGTCATGCTGGGCAAACTCAATATGGACGAGTTTGCCATGGGGTCCTCGAACGAAACCTCGGCCTATGGCAATGCCGTGAACCCGTGGAAGGTGGACGAGCGCAACCTGACCCCCGGCGGGTCCTCGGGTGGCTCGGCCAGCGCGGTCGCTGCTGACCTCTGCCTCGCCGCCACCGGCACCGATACCGGCGGCTCGATCCGCCAACCCGCCGCGCTGACCGGCACCGTGGGCATCAAGCCGACCTATGGCCGCTGCTCGCGCTGGGGCATCATTGCCTTTGCCTCCTCGCTCGATCAGGCCGGGCCGATGACGAAAACCGTGCGCGACGCGGCGATCATGCTTGAAGCCATGTCGGGCCATGACGCGAAGGATTCGACCTCGGCCGACATCGCGGTCCCGGATTTCGAGGCCATGCTGACCGGCGACATTCGCGGCAAGGTCATCGGCATCCCGCGTGAATACCGGGTCGACGGCATGTCCGACGAGATCGAGGCATTGTGGCAGACCGGGCGCAAGATGCTCGAGGATGCAGGCGCCAAGATCGTGGATATCTCGCTGCCCCATACGAAATACGCGCTGCCGGCCTATTACGTCATCGCGCCGGCGGAAGCCTCGTCCAACCTCGCCCGTTACGACGGCGTGCGTTACGGCCACCGCGCCAAGCTCGGCAAAGGCGAGGGCATTGTCGACATGTACGAAAAGACCCGCGCCGAGGGCTTCGGCCACGAGGTGCAGCGCCGCGTGATGGTGGGCACCTATGTGCTGTCGGCAGGCTTCTACGACGCTTACTACAACCGTGCCCGCCGGGTGCGCGCGCTCATCAAGCGCGACTTCGACGAGGCCTTCGGTCAGGGCGTGGATGCCATCCTGACGCCCGCGACGCCAGGCGCGGCTTTTGGTCTGGGCGAGATGTCCGAGGCCGATCCCGTGGAAATGTATCTGCAGGACGTGTTCACCGTGACCGTGAACCTCGCCGGTCTGCCGGGAATCTCGGTGCCGGCCGGGCTCGACAAGCAGGGGCTGCCGCTCGGGCTGCAACTCATCGGCAAGCCGTGGGAAGAGGGCGATCTGCTGAATACCGCCTATGCGCTGGAACAAGCTGCGGGTTTTGTTTCCAAGCCTGACAAATGGTGGTAGAGCGCACGGACCTTTCCTCCTAGGATCACGACCATGCGCATGTTTGCTGCACCCCTGTCCCTTCTGGCTATTGCCGGCGTCCTCTCGGCCTGTTCGAGTTCGATGCCGAATGACGCCCATCAGGCGCAGGAACCTGTCATGCCTGCCGCAGCGCCGGTGGCCGCGCAGCCGCTGTCGGCCATGGCGACGGATTCGACCATGACCGCCGGATCGAGCGAGGGAGCCGCGATTGCCGCCGAGGCGAGCCAGGTGCTTGGATTTCAGACCGCGCCCGCCGCGACCACTGCGATGCCGGATGCCACGGCCATGCCGATGACTACGGGGCCCGCCACGGTCGGCACCTCGGTCGCGGCGGTGGAAACCGGGACGGCGGCGTCGGTGTCGTCGATTTCCGATGAACAGAACTTCGCAGCCGTGTCCGAGCGTGAAAGCATCGAGTCCGATGCCCAGCGTCTGGCCGAGAACCGCGCACAATACGTGGTGATCCAGCCGACCGCGCTGCCCCAGCGCGAAGGTGGCGGTGGCGCCTCGATCGTTCATTACGCGCTGGCCACCAACAACCCCAAGGGCCAGCAGATGTATTCCCGTTCGATCATCGCGGCGCAGTCCCGGTTTGAGCGCAACTGCGGCAAGTTCACCTCGCAGGACCGCGCGCAGGAGGCCTTCCTCGACGCGGGCGGGCCGGAACGTGATCCCAAGGGGCTCGACCCGGACGGCGACGGCTTCGCCTGTTTCTGGGATCCGGCGCCATTCCGTGCCGCCCGCAATGCGGTCCCCGCGCAACCGGACTATGTCGCGACCTCGACCGCCCAGTAAGGGAGCGGCGGGCGCGCTCTGGCACCCGTCTCCCAACTTCGGTCCGCGCCGCGACCGGCTTCGCCCCAACCTCATCGTTCTGCATTTCACCGCCATGGCGAGCGCCCAGGCGGCGCTCGACCGGCTCTGCGCGCCGGAACACGAAGTATCGTCGCATTACCTTGTGGGCCGGGACGGGCAGGTCTGGCAGATGGTGGACGAAGACATGCGCGCCTGGCACGCGGGCGCCGGTGACTGGGGCGGCACAGGCGACGTGAATTCGCGCTCCATCGGGATCGAGCTGGACAATTCGGGCCTCACCCCCTTCTCCGAACCGCTCGTGGCCGCGCTCGAGACGCTCCTGTCGGACATCCGCGCGCGCTGGGTCATTCCGGCCCACGGCCTGCTCGCACATTCCGATTTCGCGCCGCGCCGGAAGTTCGATCCGGGACGGCGGTTCGACTGGCGGCGGCTCGCGCGGGCCGGACACGGGATCTGGCCCGAGCCGACGGACAAGACGCCCGAGGTCGGGGAGGAGGCCTTTCTCGCCAACGCGGCCACCTTCGGCTATCCGGTGGAGGAGGGCGCCGAGGCCGTCCTCGACGCGCTGCGGCAGCGGTTTAGACCCTGGGCGCGGGGGCCCCTCGACAATGGCGACATGGCGATCCTGCGCGATCTCGCCACGCGCTTTCCCGTTGACCGACCGGTGACCAGCGCCTAAGTCCCGTTTCGCGCGGATGGCCGGACGGTCGCGGCGCATCCGCTCAGCGAAGGTGCGTCGAGGAAAGTCCGGACTCCACAAGGCAACGGTGCCGGGTAACGCCCGGCTGGGGAAACCCAAGGGAAAGCGCCACAGAGAACAGACCGCTCCGGATCACCGGAGTAAGGGTGAAACGGTGGGGTAAGAGCCCACCGCGGGACTGGCAACAGGACCGGCATGGCAAGCCCCACCGGGAGCAACGCCGAATAGGGACCTCGCGCCCCGCGTGGGCAGGACCGCCTTGGTCCAGAGGTCCGGGTTGGCAGCTAGAGGGCACCGGCAACGGTGTCACCAGAGGAATGATCGTCGAACCGGGGGAGACCCCGGGGAACAGAATCCGGCTTACAGGCCGTCCGCGCGCCCCAGCCCCCCTGCATATTGCATCCTGTTCCGGCTCGGCGCAGGCTGGAGACATCAACAGGGAGTTCTGACGATGAGTTTCGTTCGCACATTGGCCACGCTCGCCGTGGGGTTCGCCGCGGCAAAGGGCGTGCAGAAGGTCCGCGACATGGGCGGCATGGACGCGCTGCGCAAACAGATGCGAGAAGCCGGCAAGGAAGGCACCTTCGCCGACCAGATGGGCCAGATGGCCGAGAAATACGGCATGCCGGGCGGCGCCAAGGCCGTGCGCGACATGATGGGGCGGATGGGCAACCAGGCGGCCGACATGTCGGAGGCGACCGAAGCGGGCATGGGCAGTCTCATCGCCGCGATGACCGGGGCGGCGAAGGCGGGCTCGGGCCAGATGAGCGACATGTTCGCCTCGATGACCGCCGGAACGCCGGTGGGCCGCGCGACCGAAGAGAACGCCAAGCTCATGATCCGTGCGATGATCATGGCGGCCAAGTCCGACGGCGAGATCGACCCGACCGAGCGCAAGCAGATCCTCGACATGCTGGACGATGCCTCCGACGAGGAGATCGCTTTCGTCGAGGCCGAACTCGCCGCGCCGGTGGACCCGATGGCGCTTGCCACCTCGGCGGGGGAAAACGCCAAGACACAGGTCTATTCCTCGGCCCTGATGGGAATCAGCGTCGATACGGATGCCGAGAAGATGTTCCTGCGCAATCTCGCGACCGGCCTGCAGTTGACCGAAGACCAGGTGGCCGAGATTCACGACACGATGGGCAAGCCCAGGCCCTGAGCCGGGTGGCCACAGGCCGGTTGGCGAGCCCTTCCGTCAGGATTTCTGGCGCAGGGTTCGCTTTCCCCTGTTGACTCGCGGGCTGGCGTCGGTAAAAGGCGGGCTTCAAGGAATTCGACCGGGCGTAGGCCCGATGAGGAGCTGGAACCATGGCGAAGCCGACCACGATCAAAATCCGCCTGAACTCGACCGCGGACACGGGCCACTTCTACGTGACCAAGAAGAACGCACGCACCATGACCGAAAAGATGGTCGTAAAGAAATACGACCCGGTCGCGCGCAAGCACGTCGAGTACAAAGAAGGCAAGATCAAATAAGCCTTCTTCGGAAAGAAACCGAAAAAGCCGCGCGACCCTCCCGGGACGCGCGGTTTTTCTTTGTGGTGACATAGGAACTCCCCCGCGCGGTCCCGGCAAGAACACCAGCCAAAAGGACCGACAGGATGATCCACTCTCCCGATATCTGCGCCGACTTGCCCCGGCCCGCGATCCCGCCCTTCATGATCCGCTCGGCCCGCCTCGAGGACGAGGCGGCGCTGACCCGGCTTCTCACGGCGAGCTACGGCACGCTCCTTGCCAAGGACTACGCCCCCGAGGTGCTGGCCGCCGCTCTGCCCACGATCGGCGTCGCCAGGCCGTCGCTCCTCGCGGCGGCGGGCTATCAGGTGGCCGAGGCGGGCGATGGTGCGCTTGTGGGGGCGGGCGGTTGGACCTGGCTTGGACCGACGGGTGGCGCTGCGCCCATGGACTGGGGCCACATGCGCCACGTGGCGGTAGACCCGCGCCATGCCGGACAGGGGATCGGCTCGGTGATTCTGGGTCATGCGATCGAGGGCGCGCGCGGGGCCGGGGTCCGGGTTCTGTCGTGCCTGTCCACGCTGACGGCACGCGGGTTCTATGCCCGGCACGGTTTTGTCGATCAAGGGCAGGTGTCTTTGTCGCTGGCGCCGGGGCTGTCTTTCCCGGCGGTGCAGATGCGGCTCGTGTTGTGACCGCTCGCAGCATGACGGAATGGACATAAGAAACGGGCCGCGTGGTCCCACGCAGCCCGTTCGCCCTCAGGATGGCGGTCCGATCAGATCTCGCCACCCTCGATGCTGTCCATGCGGCGTTTGCGGGTCCGCTGCATCAGAAGGTAGAGCAGCGCAACCCCGCAGAGGAACGCCCCGGCTCCGATGAGCGTGATGGTGTCCATGGTTACTTCCTTCTTTACCAAGCCCCCGAGTATCGGAATGACGGGCGAATGGGACGAGATTGCGACCTGTCCCGGATGCTTTCGTGCCAGAATTTCCCAACGGAAAACGAAAAGGGCCGGCCCCGAAGGACCGGCCCGGATCGGGCGACAATCAAGCGCCCGGATGTGTCGTCGTTACTCGCGGTTGCCGAGGAAGGAAAGCAGGAACATGAAGAGGTTCACGAAGTCCAGATAGAGGTTCAGCGCACCGATGATCGCCGATTTGGCGAGCCACTCCGCGTCCATCGCATGAGCGTGGGCGAGGTATTCGGTCTTGAGCTTCTGGGTGTCATAGGCGGTGAGACCCGCGAAGATCAGGACGCCGATGGCCGAGATCGCGAAGTGGATCGCGGGCGAGCCCAGGAAGATGTTCACGATCGACGCGACGATCAGGCCGATCAGACCCATGATCAGGAACGACCCCCAGCCGGAGATGTCCTTCTTGGTCGTGTAACCCCAGAGCGACAGGCCCGCGAATGCGATCGCGGTAATGAGGAAGGTCTGCGCGATCGAGAAGCCGGTGAAGGCCACGAAGATCCACGACAACGACAGGCCCATCACGGCCGCGTAGATGTAGAAGTAAAGCTGCGCGCCAGCGGCGGAGAGACGATTGATCGCCGCGCCGAAGGCGAAGACCATGATCAGGGGCAGGAACATGACGATCCAGCCAAAGATGTTCGGCGACAGCGTCACCGGGTCACGCAGGAGAGACAGCAGCGCCGGCGACGAGCCAAAGGCCCAGGCCACCGCCGCGGTCACCAGAAGGCCCACGGACATGGTCCCGTAGACCTTGTTCATATGGGCACGAAGCCCCTCGTCGATCTGTCCAGCGCGGGTGCCAGCACCTGCGCGGGCAGTTTGATATTCAGCCATCAGCTGCCTCCGTTAGAGTTATCCCATGGCCAAGTGCACAATGCACTCGGGCTCGGAGGAAATATTGGCAGAGGAGCGTGGCAATTCAAGGATTTCCGGAGGCCAAATGGCCCCCGGGCATAACATTTTCGACAGATTACCAGCGATGGCGTTCCGGAAGTTCCCAGAAGGGGCGGTTTGTTTCCGCCCAGGCCTGCCGGCGGGTCAGGCCGATATCCTTGAGATGCGCATCGCTGAGGTTGCCCAAGGCCACGCGCGATCGCCGGGTCGCGACGATCTGCGTGACGAGGGAGATGAGGGGCAAACGCGGCAGGCGGGCGCCGAAACGGCGGAGGGCGATAGGCATGGTGGGACCTTTATGAAATGTGATGTTTCCGTCTGTTTTGATGACGATGCTTGATATTTGCGACAGAAACGTGAATTATCAAAACGAATGATTTTGAACTGTTCCATCACGAGGTTTGATATGGCCCGCAATCTCGACCTGACCGCGCTGCGGGCATTCGTCACCGTTGTGGACGTGGGCGGCGTCACCCGCGCGGCGGGGCTTCTGCATCTGTCGCAGTCGGCGGTGTCCATGCAACTCAAGCGACTAGAGGAAAGTGTGGGAACGGCGCTCTTCGACCGATCCGGGCGGTCGCTCGACCTCACGGCCGAGGGAGAACAGCTTCTGTCCTATGCGCGGCGGATGCTGGAGCTCAATGACACGATCTGGGCCAAGCTTACCGATGACACGCTAGAGGGGGAAATCACCCTTGGCGTGCCGCATGATATCGTGCTGCCGGCCCTGCCGCCGGTCCTGCACCAGTTCAACACCGAGTTTCCGCGCATGAAGATCACCCTGATCTCGTCTTTCACCCGCGCGCTGAAAGAGGAATTCACCCGCGGCAACTGTGATGTGATCCTCACGACCGAGGACGCGGGCGAGGGCAACGGCGAAACGCTCTGTACGCTGCCCATGACCTGGGTCGGTGCGCCGGGTGGCAAGGCCTGGCGCCAACGGCCCGTGCGGCTTGCCTTCGAGGAGCGCTGCAAGTTCCGGCCCGGCGTGCAGGCGGCGCTGGATGCTGCCGGCATCCCATGGGAAATGGCCGTGACGAGCGAGATGAGCCGGACCATCGACGCGACCGTGATTGCGGACCTTGCCATCCACGCGCGGCTGGCAGGCACCCAGATGGAGCCGCTTGAGCCCATCGACCACGGCGGCGCCCTGCCGGACCTGTCGACGAATCACGTCAATCTCTATGTGGCGGAAAGCCTGCGCGGAGCGCCCGCCGAGGCGCTCCTGCGCATGTTGCGTCAGGCCTATGCCGCGCTCGGGCAGGGGATCACCCCCACCCATGCGCCCGGCCAGTGGCCTCAGCCGCGACCGGTGGTCACCACGACCTTGCCGGTCGATTTGCGCGAACGCAGAAGTTCGTAAGCCTCGCCCGCCTGTTCCAGCGGCAACGCGTGGGACACGTGAGGCTTGAGCTTGCCTTCGTCATACCATGCGATGAGCTGCCGCATGGAGTTCTGAAGCACCTCGGGCTTGAAGGCGTTATAGCCGCTCCAGTAGTAGCCCATGATATTGAGGTTCTTGACGAGCAGATGGTTGGCCGGGATCTGCGGCACCTCACCGGAGGCAAAGCCGACCACGAGAATGCGCGCCTCGGGGTTGCAGGCGCGCATCGCGGCCTTGAACTGGTCGCCGCCGATCGGGTCATAGACCACATCCGCGCCCCCCAGCGCCTTGACCGCCTCGCGGATGTCGTCGGCGTCGCTGTCGATGAGGTGATCGGCACCGGCCTCCTTGCAGACCGCGAGCTTGTCCTTGCCGCGCGCACAGGCAATGACGGTGGCCCCCATCATCTTGCCGATCTCGATGGCGGTCATGCCGACACCGCCGGCCGCCCCCAGAACGAGCAGGTTTTCGCCGGGTTGCAACCGGCAGCGGTAATCGAGCCCGACGTGGGACGTGCCATAGGCGACATTGAAGGCGGCCGCGTCGGTATAGCTCATGCTGTCCGGAATCGGCTGCGCTTTGTTCGCCGGGAAGACACCGAAATCCGCAAGTCCGCCGTGGCCAGCGCCGACGATAACCCTTTGACCGACTTCGACATTGTCGACGCCCTCGCCAAGTCCGGCGACCCGGCCCGCGACTTCCATCCCGAGCGTCAGAGGCAAGGGCGGTTTTTCCTGATATTGGCCCTTGGCCATCAGGAGATCACCGAAGTTCAGCCCGCAAGCCGCGATCTCGACGAGGATCTGACCCGCAGAAGGCGAGGGGTCTGGGGCCTCTACAATCTCCGGGGGTTCGTCATAGGAAAGAATCTGGTATGCTCTCATCGTGTCCTCCTTGGTCGTCACGCTACTTTGGTGAACGTGTCGATGCGAGCGCTACGCTACGTAGGTCGTTTGAGAGAAAGTGCACCGGGGCGGAATCACGATCAGAGCGGCTTTCGGTTGCCTCTGCGAAAGAGTCTCGGGACCAGGATTCGCAAAATGCGAATTGCAAGATGCAAAACACGCTATGCGCGTATTTCGATGAGGCGAGGACATAGTCCTTTTCTGCATCGAAAAGACAAGATAACTTGATAAGTGTCTGGAAAGTATGAGACATTCAACATGTCTACCAACTGGACAAAAAGACAGGTTGTGGTTGAACGGGAACTGTCGCTCTCTATTGATGTTGCGGACCGAGTGATTGGAGACAGTTATGAAGCATCCTGTGGATGTACATGTGGGCAAACGCGTGCGCCATCGGCGCTGGATGGTGGGGATGACCCAGCAACAGCTCGCCGAACGCGTGGGGATCAAGTTCCAGCAGATCCAGAAGTATGAGACCGGCATGAACCGGGTCTCCGCATCGCGTCTTTGGGACATTTCGGATGCGCTTGGCGTGCCCGTCAGCTTTTTCTTCGAGGGTCTCGAAGGTGGAGCGGAGCGGAGCATGGAGCAGTATCTCCCGGACGACATCCTCGCCGACAAGGAAGCGCTCGAACTGATCCGCAGCTACTACGCAATCCCCGAGAACCAGCGTCGCCGCCTGTTCGAACTCGCCCGTGTCCTGTCCGACGCGGCCTAGGCCGACTTGACCGGAGAGGGCACAGGTCGTACCGCCAAGGTGTGAAACCGGAGGCGGTATGACGATTTCAGACGACGTTCAGCGCGATCTCATCGCAACGGCACATGCCATGGCCGATGCGGCGCGCGGGGTGATTCTGCCCTACTTCCGAACGACCCTTCTTGCCGACAACAAGCTTGCGACCGGCTTCGATCCCGTGACCGAAGCCGATCGCGCCGCCGAATGCGCCATGCGCGACGTGCTTGCTGCGCGCCGGCCCGACGATGCCATTCTGGGCGAGGAGTACGGGACGACACCGGGCACGAGCGGGCTGATCTGGGTGCTCGACCCCATCGACGGGACCCGCGCCTTCATTTCCGGCACGCCCACATGGGGGGTGCTCATCGCGGTGGGGGACGAAGCCGGACCCCGGTTCGGCATCGTCGACCAGCCCTTCATCGGCGAGCGTTTCGAGGGCGGCTTCGGCGTCGCGCGCTCGACCGGCCCTATGGGCGAGGCGACACTGACCACCCGTGGAACCGCGACGCTCGATGAAGCGACGATCTTCACCACCTTCCCCGAAGTCGGTTCCGAGGCGGACCGTGCCGCCTTCCACGGCCTCGCGAGCCACTGCAAGCTGACCCGTTATGGCATGGATTGCTATGCCTATGCGCTTCTCGCCCTGGGGCATGTGGACCTCGTGGTCGAGGCTGGCTTGCAGGCCTATGACATTCAGGGCCCCATGGCCGTCATCGAGGCCGCGGGCGGTATCGTTACCGACTGGCAGGGCGGCCCTGCGCACATGGGCGGACGCGTCGTGGCGGCCGCGAACCCCCAGATCCATGCCGCCGCTCTGGCGATCCTCTCGAAGGCGGCAGAATGACCGACCTTACCATCCGCCAGGCTCGCCTTGTTCTGACCATGGATGACGCCGGGGCGGAGCTTGCGGACTGCGATATTCAGATCTCGGGCGGCATGATCACAGCCATCGGGCCGGACCTGCCGCCAAAAGGCGAGGTGATGGAAGGGCGTCAGCTGCTCATCACGCCGGGCCTCGTCAACACGCATCATCACCTCTACCAGACGCTCACCCGGGCGGTGCCGGGCGGGCAGGACGCGCTCCTCTTCGGCTGGCTCAAGACGCTCTACCCGATCTGGTCCCGCTTTGGGCCCGAGGAGATGCGTGTCTCCGCCCTTACCGGGCTGGCCGAGCTTGCCTTGTCGGGCTGCACGCTGACCTCCGACCACCTCTACCTGTTTCCCAACGGATCACGGCTCGACGACACCATCGACGCGGCGCGGGACATCGGGCTCCGGTTCCATCCGACGCGCGGCTCCATGTCCATCGGGGAAAGCGCGGGCGGACTGCCGCCAGATAGCCTCGTCGAACGGGAGGCGGATATCCTCGAGGACTGCATCCGCGTGATCGATGCGCATCACGATGCCTCGGAGGGGGCCATGGTGCGGGTCGGGGTAGCCCCTTGTTCGCCATTCTCGGTGGGCCGGGACCTCATGCGCGAGGCCGCGATCCTCGCGCGCGACAAAGGGGTGATGCTGCACACGCATCTGGCCGAAAACGACGAAGACATCGCCTATTCCCAAGAGAAGTTCGGCTGTCGACCGGGCCAATATGCCGAGAACCTCGGATGGACCGGGGATGACGTGTGGCACGCCCATTGCGTGAAGCTCGACGGGGCCGAGATCGACTTGTTCGCGAAAAGCCGGACAGGCGTGGCGCATTGCCCCTGCTCGAATTGTCGCCTGGGGTCCGGCATCGCTCCGATCCGCGCCATGCGCGACGCCGGCGTCAAAGTCGGGCTGGGGGTGGATGGCTCGGCATCCAACGACGCGGGAAACCTAGTCTCCGAAGCCCGCATGGCGATGCTTCTGCAACGGGTGGTCCATGGCGCCGACAAGATGAGCGCCCGCGAGGCGCTCTGGATTGCGACGCGGGGCGGGGCCGAGGTGCTTGGGCGGTACGACTGCGGCCAGATCGCGGTGGGCAAGCGCGCCGACCTCGCGCTGTGGGACATGGCCACGATCGAGGCGGCGGGAAACTGGGATCCGGCGGCGCTGCTTCTGGGCGGTCCGACGCGGGTCCGCCACCTGATCGTCGAGGGGCGGCAGGTGGTGCGCGACGGGCATCTGACGACCATCGACCTTGCCCAGACGATCAAGGCGCAGAACCGCTTGGCCCTGCGCCTCATGTCCTAAGGTCTGTCCCGGCGTTACTGCGCGGGTTGCTGAACCGGTGTCGCGTCGGAGACCTCGGTCTTCGCTTCGGCCGGGTTGCCGGCGGCGAAGAGGACGAAGAACCCGATCAGGCCCGAAATGAGCGAGGCCACCAGAACACCGAGCCGCACGTGGTTCATATCGGCCGCTGTCGCAAAACTGAGCCCGCCAATGAAGAGCGACATGGTAAAGCCGATCCCGGCCAGCGCCGAGACGCCGTAGACGTGTTTCCAGTTCACGCCGTAAGGCAGGTCGGCAAGGCGCAGTTTGACGACGAGCCAGGTGATGCCGAGCACACCGATCTGCTTGCCCAGCACGAGGCCCGCCACGATGCCCAGCGTGATCGGGGCGAAGAGGTCCTGAAGCGTCAGTCCGGCCATCACGACCCCGGCGTTCGCGAAGGCAAAGACGGGGATGATGAAGAAGCTGACCCAGGGGTGCAGCATATGCTCCAGCGATCGAAGCGGCGACTTGCCCCAACGGTCATTGAGCGGAATGAAGAAGGCGGTGATGACGCCAGCCAGCGTGGCATGGACGCCGGACTTCAGCACCAGCACCCAGAGCACGATGCCCAGGATGATGATCGGCCCAATCCGGTGCACGGCGCGGAAATTGAGCCATCCCATGAGCGCCAGCGGGATGAGCGAGAGCAGGAGGTAGTAGGTCTTGAGATCGGCCGTGTAGAACAGCGCGATGATCATGATCGCCCCCATGTCGTCGAGGATCGCGAGCGTGAGCAGGAAGATCTTGAGCCCGGCAGGCGCGCGGCTCCCGACGAGCGCGAGCAGACCCAGCGCGAAGGCGATGTCGGTCGCGGCGGGAATGGCCCAGCCGACGATGGTCGGCTGACCCCAGTTCGCGGCGGCATATAGCACCGCTGGAACCGCCATGCCCCCAACGGCGGCAAGGCCGGGCAGCATGATGTCGCGGGGGTTCTTCAGCTTGCCTTCGACGATTTCGCGTTTCAGCTCGAGGCCGATGTAGAAGAAGAAGATCGCCATGAGCCCGTCGTTGATCCACAGGATCAGGGGTTTGGACAGGCCTTCGCCCGCGATGGTGATCGACAGGATCGAGTTCAGTCCGAGGTCATAATAGGTCGAAAGTCCCGAGTTCGCGATGATGAGCGCCGCTATGGCCGCGAACATCAACGCGATGCCGCCCGCCGCCTCATGTTTGAAAAACTTCTCGAGCATCGACGCCGTCCCCTTTCCTGATTGTTCAATGTTACGTGAACATATAGGGCCAGTTTACCATTCCGCCCGCCCTTAACGGATGGATCCAGATAACATTTTCGTTGGAAATCATTTCATGTAACAATCGCGCCCGGAGATTGGGATCATGCTTGCACGACTTGACCACCTGGTGGTCACAACCCCGGCGCTGGACAAGGGGGTGGCCCTTGTCGAAACCACGCTCGGGCAACCGATGGACGGGGGCGGCGATCATGTCGCCATGGGCACCCACAACCGGCTTCTTTCGCTGGGGCCCGAAGAATACCTCGAAGTGATCGCGGTGAACCCCGTCGCAACCGCGCCGGGACGGCCCCGGTTCTTCGATCTGGACACGCCCCGGAGCGAGGCCCGGTTGACGAACTGGGTGCTCAGGGTGCCGAACCTCGGGTCCGCGCTCGCCGTCGCCCCGCCGGGCATGGGGCAGGGTACGGCATTGTCGCGCGGGGCCTACAGTTGGCGCATGGCGGTGCCGCCGGACGGAAAACTGCCGTTCGACGGCCTCTTTCCGAGCCTCATTCAATGGGACGGCGCGCATCCCGGTCCGGACATTCCCGAAGCCGGCCTGCGCCTCCTGTCGCTCACCCTGCACCACCCGGACGCGCTGGCGCTCGCCAAGGCGCTCGCACCCTTCCTGACCGATCCGACGCTTCGTGACCGGGTGCGCGTGGTGGAAGGTCCCCTGTCGATGACGGCGCGGATCGACACGCCCGACGGCGGGCGCGATCTTTGCCGTGCTGCCGCCCAGATGGACCTGTAACCGACCGTCCAATTGATGTTAGATCGGCCCATGTCGCTCTGGACCCGTATCACCGAAGCCCTTGCCGCGCTCGCGAAAGGCGAAAGCCTGTCCGAGGTCTTTTCGCGGTTTTCCGGCACGCCGCCGGAACGGTCGGCGGCCTTCGCCATCGCCGTCATCGCCCTTGGCGCCAAGATGGCGAAAGCCGACGGCGAGGTGACCCGCAACGAGGTGTCGGCCTTTCGCGAGGTTTTCACGATTCCCGCATCCGAGGAACAGAATGCCGCGCGGGTCTTCAACCTCGCGCGCACGGACGTTGCCGGTTTCGAACTCTACGCCGAAAGGATCGCGCGCATGTTCGGACAGGGCGACCCGGCGCTTTGCGACCTGATGGAGGGGCTCTTCTACATCGCCGTGGCGGACGGGCAATATCACCCGGCAGAGAACGAGTTTCTGAAGCAGGTGGCCCGCATCTTCGGGATCGACGAGCGCCGGTTCCGGGCGCTCCGCGCGCGGTTCGTGCCCGATGCGGCGCCCGACCCCTACACCGTCCTTGGCGTGAGCCCGGACATGTCGATCGAGGACATCCGGGCGGAATGGCGGCGCCAGGTGCGCGAAAGCCACCCCGACCAGCTCATTGCACGTGGCGTGCCGGAGGAGGCCGTGAAGCTTGCCGAGAAACAGCTCATCGCGATCAACCGCGCCTGGGAAGAGATCCAGAGCGCGGCGGCCTGATGCGGATCGCGACCTACAACGTCGAATGGTTCGACAACCTCTTCGACAAGGAAGGCGGGCTTCTGGCGGATGACGGCTGGTCGGCGCGCCACAACGTGACCCGCGCGGATCAACTGGCGGCTCTGGGGATCGTCTTTACCGCGATGGACGCCGACGCGGTCATGATCATCGAGGCCCCCGACGAGAGCCGCCGCCGCTCGACCGTCACGGCGCTGGAAAACTTCGCACGCACCTTCGATCTTCGCACCTCGCGGGCGCTTCTGGGGTTTGAGAACCAGACCCAGCAGGAAATCGCGCTGCTTTACGATCCCGCCGTGATCGCGGCCCGGCACGACCCCATCGGGCATGAAACCGGCAAGAAGGGCGCCCCGGACGCGCCCCGGTTTGACGGCACGTTTCGGATCGACCTCGATATTGATGCGGCACCCGAGCTCGTCACTTGGTCGAAGCCGCCGCTCGAGGTCGCGCTCACCCATCTGCCCAGCGGGCGCGAGATGCGGCTCATCGGGGTGCACGCCAAATCGAAAGCCCCCTACGGCTCGAACGATCCCGAAGAGATCACGCGCATCGCGATCGAGAACCGGCGCAAGCAGATGGCGCAGTGCATCTGGCTTCGGCAAAGGGTGGACGAGCATCTGATCGCGGGCGAGAGCCTGATCGTGCTGGGCGATTTCAACGATGGTCCGGGGCTCGATGAATACGAAAAGCTCTTCGGTCGTTCCGGGGTCGAGATCGTGCTGGGCGAGGGCGGTGCAGCGCAGCTTTATGACCCGCACGCCCGCCTCGCGCTCTCCACGCGTGTGGGCGCCATGCCGGTCACGGCGCGCTTCTACATCCGGCAGGAGAAGCGCTTCCTTCAGGCGCTCCTAGATTATGTCATGGTCTCGCCCGACCTCGCCGCGCTCTCGCCCGACTGGCGTATCTGGCACCCCTTCGACGACCCCGTCTGCTACGAGACACCCGAACTGCGCGATGCGCTGCTGGCGGCCTCGGATCATTTCCCGGTCAGCGTCGATCTGCCCATCTGATCGGGGCATTTCGTCCACACATCTTGAGCGCCCGTGCCGGCGCCCCATATTCTCTTCATGAGAAAATTGATCCTGATCGCCCTCTGCGTTTCGCTCGCCCTTCCTGTCTTCGCCCAGTCGGACACCGAGGGCGAACAGGGACGTGACAAGATGAGCGAGGCGTTTCGCCTGCTTCTCGAAGGATTGTCGGAAGAGCTCGAGCCCCTGTCGCGCGATGTGGCGGATGCCTGGCGCGAGATGCTCGAGGATCTGGACGATCTGACCGACTACGAAGCTCCCGAGCGGCTGCCCAATGGCGACATCATCATTCGCCGCAAAACGCCGATGCCCGAAGACGAAATGATCGAGGCGCCCGAGGGGACCGAGCTTTAAGGGCGGCTCAGAAGTCCTTGATCCTGACCATGGGCTCCGCCCCCAGCGCCTGGCAGAGGCTCTGGAACCGCGCCTCGGCGACTTCGCCGTAAAGCCCGGCAGCGTCCGGCTTGATGGTCAGATGCAGTTCGTGCTTTTTCGGGCGATAGAGAAGCTCGGCCTTCTTGTGCGGCTCGTCGACCGCGAACATGGCCCCGAACCGCATCGCCTTTCCGACGACCTCGGCCCGCGCGATTTCCTTTTCGGTGAGCAGGCCGAAGAGATCCTCGAACGGACTGTCGTCGCGGCTGTTTTTGTAGCGGTGCAGAAGCGACAGCCCCAGAAACACCCGCTCGGAATGGGTCAGCCCGCCAAGGTTTGCCCGCGTAGCATTGTCGAAACAGACCTCGTGGCGATAATCCGGATGCGCCCGCCAGGTCACGTCGTGAAGCAGGCAGGCCGCCTTCACGATCCGTCGGCGGGGCGCGGGGTCGGTGGCGACGAGGGGCCGGATGAAGGCATAGAGCGACTTGCCGAAGCCCGGCATCCGCGCGTCTTTCTGTTCGGCAAAGCGGCAGGCCTCGATCAGCGGATCGCGCGCCCGCAGCCGGTCAGGCATCTGTTCGTAAAGCATGCCCTCGCGGATGCCGTAAGACGAGACCGCGATTTCCTTGGGCCGGAAGGTGCGGGTCAGGCGTTTGAGCACCTCGGCGGCGGTCGGCACCAGTGACATACGAGACGATGACGTGCCGGTATGGGCGCGGACCTCTTCCAGATCGACCTTGCCGATCCACTTGAGCGTGGAGGCGAGGGCAGAAGGGGACATGCGGTATTCGTGCAGGACGGTCAGCGGGTAATTGCGCCGGTGCATGTCGAGCCGCGCGATGGCCCGCCATGAGCCGCCGACGAGGAACAGTCGTTCGTGTCCGGTTCCGACCTCTTCGGCGAGCCGGGCGAGCGTTTCGTCGATATGCGCCTTCAGCGCCTTCTTCCCGCCCTTGATCCCGGCGAGCTTCAAGGGACCCAGTCCCGAAGTCACGCGCTTGCCCACTTCGCCGTTCTGGATCACGGCAAGCTCCATCGACGAGCCGCCGATATCGCACATGAGGCCATTGGCGTCCGGCCAGCCCAGAAGCACGCCCTGCGCCGACAGCCGCGCCTCTTCCAGCCCGTCAATGACATGCATGGTGAGCCCCGTCTCGCGCAGAACCTCTTCGCGAAAGTCCGGCCCGTCCTCGGCGTCGCGCACGGCGGCGGTGGCCACGGCGGTCAGAGGGGGCAGTTTCATCCCGGCCGCGAGCAACTGAAATCGCTTGATCGCCTTCAGCGCGCGGATCCGGCCCTCGGGATGCAGGCGCCCGCTTTCCGCAATCCCGGTGCCGAGACCGCACATGATCTTTTCGTTGTAGAAATAGGCCGGGCTGCGCGCCGCCCCGTCGAACACCACCATACGCACCGAGTTCGACCCGATGTCGACCACGCCCACACGGCTCAGGTTTCGGGTGGAAGGGTCCTCGAACAGAGGCCGCCCAAAGGGGCCCCAGTTGCGTTCCTCGGTTCCGTCCATGCGGGTCTCCCGGTTGGCCTCCTGCCGCTTATGACCCGCGTGCGGGCCTCGTCGCAAGCCGTTTTTGCCCAACGCGGACAAGGACGTAATGTTCAGGGCGCCGCGTCAGTCGTGGCTGTGGGCAAGCTCCGGCACGTCCGAGGCCCCGGCGCTGCCGCGTCCCGAGAGCGAGGGATATTCCATGAAGAACCGGTGGCAGGAGAAAGGGTTCTCCATCGCTGCCACGTCAGGGCGCAGGAACGACCCGTCCGGCTGCATGACCCAGCTTTGCGCCTGATCGTGCAGGTTCGCGGCCATGATCTGCGACACGATCTGGGCCTTCACCGTGGGGTTCGTCGTCTCGACCAGTGTTTCCACCCGGCGATTGAGATTGCGGCCCATCCAGTCGGCTGAGGACATGAAGACCCGGCATTTCTTGGACGGCAGGCCATGCCCGTTCCCGAAACAGACGATGCGCGAATGCTCAAGGAAACGGCCTACGATGGACTTCACCCGGATGTTTTCCGACAGGCCGACGATCCCGGGCCTGAGCCCGCAGATGCCCCGCACGACAAGGGTGATCTTCACGCCGCGCTGGCTGGCTGCATAGAGCGCATCGATCACGTCCTCCTCGATGAGGCTGTTCATCTTGGCCCAGATTTCCGCGGGCCGGCCCGCCTCGGCATGGGCGCCTTCGGCGGCGATCATGTCGAGTAGGGTGGACTTCAGTGTCAGAGGCGAAATCGCCAGTTTTTCAAGCCCCTCGGGCTGTGCGTAGCCGGAGAGATAGTTGAAGACCCGCGTCGCATCGCGCCCCAAGGCCGAGTCGCAGGTGAAGAGCGACACGTCCGTGTAGATCCGCGCGGTGATCGGGTGGTAGTTGCCCGTGCCAAAATGCGTGTAGGTGACAAGATCGTCGCCCTCGCGCCGCACCACGGTCGAGATCTTGGCGTGGGTCTTGTAGTTCATGAAGCCATAGACCACATGCGCCCCCGCGCGTTCGAGCCTGCGGGACTGGCGGATGTTCGCGGCCTCGTCGAAGCGGGCCTTCAGTTCCACGAGCGCGGTAACGGACTTGCCCGCCTCGGCGGCCTCGCACAGCGCCCCCACGATGGGCGAGTTGCGCGACGTTCGATATAGCGTCTGCTTGATCGCGACGACGTCGGGATCGAGCGCGGCCTGTTCCAGGAACTTCACCACCATGTCGAAGGTCTCGTAGGGGTGATGAAGCAGCATGTCCTTTTGCCGGATCGCGGCAAAGATATCGCCTTCGTGGTCGCGCACCCGCTCGGGGACGCGGGGATTGAAGGTGGGCCAGAGCAGGTCGGGACGTTCATCTAGCACCAGTTCCGACAGGTCCGACATGCCGATCAGCCCGTCGACCTCGACCACCTCGTCGTCGGAGACATGCAGTTCCCGCTTGATCAGCGCCTGCAGCGCCTCGGGTGCCTTGGCCGAGATCTTCATGCGCACGACTTCGCCCCGGCGCCGGCGTTTCAGCGCGGTCTCGAACTCGCGCACAAGGTCTTCGGCCTCGTCCTCGACCTCGAGATCGCTGTCGCGCAGCACGCGGAAGGCGCAGTGGCCGGCCACGGCATAGCCCGGAAAGAGCGAACCGATGTTGAGCAGGAGCAGCTCTTCGAGCGGCAGGAACCGTGCGGCGCCGTTGCGTTCGGGCAGGCGCACGAAACGGTCGATCTGATGCGGGATCGGCAGAAGCGCCTGAAGCTTGCGCTTGTCCGACACCCGCTCGAGTTGCAGGGCGAGCGAGAAGCCGGTGTTGGGAATGAAGGGGAAGGGGTGGGCCGGGTCGATGGCCAAAGGTGAAAGCACCGGGAAGACCCGGTTGAGGAAAACGCCTTCAAGATAGGTGTGGTCCGCCTTGGTCAGCTTGCCGCGCGTGCAGATGACGATGCCCTGATCCGACATTTCGCGGGTCAGTGCATCGAAGGTTTCCTGTTGCTGCGTCATGAGCTTGCGGGCATCGGCGTTGATCAGCACGAGCTGTTCGGCGGGCGAGAGCCCGTCGGCACCCGGGGTCGTGTTGCCCGCCTTGGCCAGCTCGCGCAGGCCGGCGACGCGCACGGTATAAAACTCGTCAAGGTTCGTGGCCGAAATCGACAGGAACCTGAGCCGTTCGAGCAGCGGCACCCGCAGGTTCGCGGCTTCTTCCAGCACGCGCCAGTTGAAGCCGAGCCACGACAGCTCCCGGTTGAAGAACCTCTTCGAGCCTTCATAGGCCTCGGGCGGCAGGGTCACGGGCGTCGGGAACGCGGTCTCGAGGAAATCCGGGTTCAGCGTCGGGGCGTGGTCGGGGATGTTCGTGCTGTCGTCTGGCATGGGCGGTGTATCCGGCATGAACGTAACCGTTCCATGACGTTATGCCTGCCCGTCACCCGTTTTGTCCAGCAATCGCGCGGCAAGCCGCCGGCCCACGGGTTTGCCTGCGGCCAGCGCCTCCTGGTCCAGACGCGCGACGAAATCCTGCGCGGAAGCGAGCGACCGGGGCAGGCGTGGTGCGAGATAGGCGACGAGCGGCGGGGTGACGGCAATCTGCCGGTCGTCGAAGAGCTTGACGAGAACCGCGCTCATCAGGGCCTCGTCGGGCGTGTCCAGCGCGACCGAGGGCGTGCCCTCCATCCGGCTCGCGAGGTCGGGCAACTCGAGCCCCCAGCGGCTTGGCGCGAGCCGCGAGGTGACGAGGAGCGCGCCCCCTTCGGCAAGGACGAGGTTGTGAAGGTGAAAGAGCGTCGTCTCGGCCTCGGTGTCGCCCGCGATCCGGTCCGCGTCCTCGACCGCCACGTTGTGTCCGGCCAGCGTGTCGACCGCAGCCTCGGTCAGGCGCCGGGCCGAGATGACGTCGGCCCCCGACAGGCTCGCCCAGACTTCCACCAGATGCGATTTGCCCGATCCTTCTGGCCCGGTCAGCACGAGCTTCTTGCCCGGCCAGTCGCGCCAGCGCTCGATCGCGGCCAGCGCCACGGCGTTGCTCTCGGCAATGAAGAAGTCCCCGCGCTCCCGCGAGGTGCGCACGGGCAGGTCGAACGCCAGTTGCCTGGGCATTACTCGACCGTGTCTTCCGGCAGGAGCGCACCCTCGGACAGGCCCTTGTAGAGCCGCCCCTCCTTGTAGCGCCCGATGAAATACCGCAGCACCACGCCAAGGGCCGCTGCGACCGGCACCGCGACCAGCATCCCGACGAAGCCGAAGAGCGTGCCGAAGGCTGACAGGGCGAAGATGAGCCAGACCGGATGCAGCCCGACCGAGGAGCCCACGAGGTTCGGGGTGAGGAAGTTGCCTTCGAGGAACTGGCCGATCACGAAGATGCCCGCGACGATGGCGATGTGCCACCATTCCCCCCAGAACTGGAAGAAGGCGAGCCCGATGGCGAGCGCCCCGCCCACCAGCGCTCCGATATAGGGAATGAAGGTCAGGGCCCCCGCGATGGCGCCCACGATCAGGCCGAAGGACAGTCCCGCAATCATGAGCGCGACGGCGTAGAAGGTGCCCAGGATCAGGCAGACCGTGCCCTGTCCCCGGATGAAGCTCGCCAGCGTCTTGTCCACCTCGCTCGCCAGATAGCGGATGGTGGGTGCGTGATCGCGGGGCAGAAGATCGTCGATGGCGGCCACCATCCGGTCCCAGTCCCACAGGAGATAGAAGGTCACCACGGGAACGACGACCAGTAAGACGACGACGGAGATTACGCTCTGCGCCGAGGTGAGGATCGCGTTGAGAAGCTCGCCACCCCGTTCCTGAATGGTCGCGGCGACACCATCGAGCGACTGCCGGAGCACGCTTTCCTCGTTCACCACGTCGGGGAACTGGGCCACGAGCCATTCGCGCAGGCTCGTGGCGATCTGTGGAACCGCGTCGAAAAGCTCGGTGGTCTGCTGCACCAGCGTCGGCACGATGAGCAGGATCATCAGGGTGAACACGAGGAGCCCGATTATCGTGATGGTCACGGTCGCCCAGATCCGCCTGAACCCGATGGCTTCGAGCTTGTCCGCGATCGGATCGAGGAAATAGGCGATGGCGCCCCCGAGCAGGAAAGGCAGGATCACGTCGCCAAGGAGATAGAGCAGAGCAAAGAATACGAGGGCGGCGATCCCCCAGTATTTCGCTTGCGTGCTGACGGACAGGGTCATGGCGGGTCCTTCACCGGGGCATTGGCTTCGGTGCAGTCTTGGCGGAAGGCGGGCGGGGGATCAAGGTTGAACGGCGCGGGAACTCGCCGCATACCGATCACATGAAGTTTCTCCTCATCCACACAGGTGGCACAATCGGCATGGTTCCCGGGCCGAAGGGTCTGGTGCCCGAGGCCGGGCGGGTGGAGGCCGCCGTCGCGGCGATGCTCCCCGAGCATGTGACACTTGCCATCCATGTCTTCGATCCGCTTCTGGACAGTGCCGATGTCGGACCCGGGCATTGGAACGCCATGCTTGACCTGATCGCGGCCCATCCCGATCACTCTGTTCTCGTAACTCATGGCACCGACACGATGAGCTACACCGGCGCGGCGCTGTCGCAGACGCTGGCCGGGACCGGGGCGCGCGTCATGCTGTGCGGGGCGATGGCGCCACTTGGGGCGGGTGAGGGCGCGAGGGCGAACCTGAACCTTGCCGTGGTCACGTTGCTCGATCCGAACTGGACCGGGGTGAATTGCGCCTTCGCACGCCGCATCCTCGATGCCGGGGCCCTCGTCAAGCATGACACCGTTGGGGACGATGCCTTCCGCGCCGTGCCGCAAGATCCGCTTCCCGTGCCCTCACGCCGCCGCTTCGATCCCGACCGGCGCGTGGCCGTACTCGCCCTGACCCCCGGTCTTCCGGCGGCGATGGTGCGCGCGGCCCTTGGCACGCTCGATGCTGCCGTGCTGCGCGTGTTTGGTGCGGGCACGGTCATGCATGACCCTGACCTTCTGGCCGCCCTGTCCGAGGCCACGGCCCGTGGCCTTCGCCTCCGCGCGGTCAGCCAATGCGAGGCGGGCGGGCTCGTTCCCGGAAGCTATGCTGCCGGAGCGCCGCTCTGGGATGCCGGGGTCGAGAATGGCGGCCGCGAAACGCCCGCGGCGGCCTTCGTGCGGCTTTGGCTGGATACGCCGGGCTGATCCCGGGACCCATGCCGGCCACATGAAAAGACCCGAAGCCGGGACAGGCTTCGGGTCTGGTGGCCGGGGAGGGTAGGGGAACCCCGGCCGGGACAGTCATGGGACATTTGAACTACGCACGGCGAGCGCATCCGGTTCCCTCGGCGCGCAGAAATTTTTGCGTGCCTAGGCGAGAGGCATTTTCGGGGATGCAGGTGAGCAAGGAAGTGCACGAAGAAAGACCCGGAGCCGGGAAGCTCCGGGTCATGGCCGGGGAGGGTAGGGAAACCCCGGCCGGGACAGTCATGGGACGATTATGAGACGCGCGGAAGGCCGGTTCGGTTCCATCTGGTCCGAAAAAACTTTCCCGACCCTGCGCGACGTTCGCCCGTTTCCGCTCAGCAGCTCGCGCCGCTTTCGCCCGGCATGATCACCGTGTCGATGACATGGATCACGCCGTTGTCGGCTGCGATGTCGGCGGTCACGACCATCGCCGTGTTGCCGGCGCCATCGGTCAGGCTCACCCCGTCGGCGCCCTTGGTGACACAGACTGCGGGTCCGGCCACGGTCTCGACCGCGGCAGTGCCTTCGGCGATGTCGCCCGAGGGCACATTGGCCCCGACGACGTGGTAGAGCAGGATGTTGGTCAGGTCTTCTTTCATGTCGGGGGCGAGCAGGCTCTCGACAGTGCCTTCAGGCAGCGCCTCGAAGGCCGCATTGGTCGGTGCGAAGACGGTGAACGGCCCTTCGCCCGCCAGCGTCTCGCCCAGTCCGGCGGCCTCGACGGCGGCCATCAGGGTCGAGAAGTCCTCGTTCCCCGCAGCGATTTCGGCAATGGTCTCGGCACTGGCGGCCGTCGCGAAAAGGCTCGCAGAGATGGTTCCCGCAACAGCGAGTTTGGTCAGGGTCTTCATGGTTTCCTCCAGGTTGTCTGTCTGATTGTCTGTCGTGACAGGAGGACTACGGCGACCCTTTCCGGATGGATGACCCCGTTCACCGCGACGTGAAGTCAGGTGATCGGATAACCATCTCTCACTTGAATTTCAGGCGCTGTCCGCGGGTTCGTGAACCTGCTCCATCGCATCCAGAACGAGCGCATCAAGCCCCGCGCCGCCCGCCGCGACATGGTCGAACAACTGACGGCGCATCCTGGGTTCCCAGAAGTCGTTGATATGCGCGGCGATCAAGCCCGCCCGGTCGCCGGGCTGGCTGGCGAAGAAGGTGGCGATCTGGTTCGCCATGGTGACCATCTTTTCTGTCTTCATCTGTTCTGGGCGATCTCCGCCCCTCCCATGTCGATCCGTTCAGGGTGCGCGTAGACGTCGAAACCTTCGCCTCGCACGAAGGCGGCCACGGTGATCCCCGCGCCCTGTGCCAGTTCGAGCGCCCGCGTCGTCGGGGCGGAAGCGGCGATGATCACGGGCGATCCGGCCCGCGCGGTCTTCTGCACCATTTCCACCGAGACGCGGCTGGTCAGAACCACGGCGCCGGTGCCCGCGTCGATGTCCGCCCGCAGCATGGCGCCGATCAACTTGTCGAGCGCGTTGTGCCGGCCCACATCCTCGCGGGCGAGAAGGATCCCCCGTCCCGGCACCAGGAATCCGGCAGCATGGACTGCGCGCGTCCTGTCGTGGAGTGGCTGATGTCCTCGCAGGGCCTCGGTCGCCGCCGCGATCTCTTCCCAGTTGAGGCGCAGACCGCTTGTGACGGCCGGCAGGTCGGGCAGGGCCCCCTCGAGCGAGTCGATCCCGCAGAGGCCACAGCCCACCGGCCCCATCAGTGCACGCTGCCGGGCCTTCAGAACCTCGGACCGGTCACCGCGCAGCCAGAACCGCGCCTCGATCCCGCTGTCGTGCTCGACCACCTCGAAGTCTTCGACATCCTCCGGTCCGGTCACGATGCCTTCGGTCAGGGCAAAGCCACGCGCGAAGTCCTCGATATCCGTGGGGGTCGCCATCATGACGGCCAGCGTGGTCCCGTCGAAACTCACCGCCACCGGCACCTCGTCGGGCAGGGCACGGGTGATCTGCCGGGCGCCCTCGCGCCCGACCGTCAGCCCGGGTTTCGTCGTGATCCCGCGCACCGGCTATTCCGCCGCAAGGATGCGCCGCGATGCCTCGGCCTGGGCGTTGTAGCGCTCCTGCCAGTCGGTCGGCCCGTTCGACGGGCTGACCTGCACCGCCGTCACCTTGTATTCCGGACAGTTCGTCGCCCAGTCCGAGAAGTCCGTGGTGATGACGTTCGCCTGCGTGTCCGGGTGGTGAAAGGTGGTATAGACCACGCCCGGCGACACCCGGTCGGTGAGCGTCGCGCGCAGCGTCGTCTCACCCGACCGCGAGGCGAGCTTGACGAAGTCGCCGTTCTTCACGCCGCGCACCTCGGCATCGTGGGGATGGATTTCCAGAAGGTCCTCTTCATGCCAGGTGCTGTTGGCCGTGCGCCGCGTCTGCGCGCCCACGTTATACTGGCTGAGGATCCGTCCGGTGGTCAGGAGCAGCGGGAAACGCGGCCCGGTCTTTTCCTCCGTTGCCACGTATTCCGTGATCATGAGCCGCCCCTTGCCGCGCACGAAGCCATCGACGTGCATGAGGGGCGTGCCTTCCGGCGCGTCCTCGTTGCACGGCCATTGCACCGACCCCATGGCGTCGATCTTCTCATAGGTCACGCCCGCGAAAGACGGCGTGGTCGCTGCGATCTCCGCCATGATCTCGCGCGGATGGGTGTAATTCCAGTCCGCGCCCATCGCTTGGGCCAGCATCTGGGTCACTTCCCAGTCGGCAAAAGTCGCTTTCGGCGCCATCACCTTGCGCACCATGTTGATGCGCCGCTCGGCGTTGGTGAAGGTCCCGTCCTTTTCGAGGAACGACGACCCCGGCAGGAACACATGGGCGTAGTTCGCCGTCTCATTGAGGAACAGGTCATGCACGATGACGCAGTCCATCGCGGCCAGCCCCGCCATGACGTGTTTCGTGTCCGGATCGGACTGAAGAATGTCCTCGCCCTGACAGTAAAGCCCCTTGAAGGTGCCCTCCACGGCTGCGTCCAGCATGTTCGGGATACGCAGCCCCGGTTCCGGGTCGATGGCCACGCCCCAGAGGCTCTCGAAAATTTCGCGTACCTCGGGGTTCTTGACGTGCCGATAGCCCGGCAATTCATGCGGGAAGGACCCCATGTCGCAGGACCCCTGCACGTTGTTCTGCCCCCGAAGCGGGTTCACCCCCACGCCCGGACGGCCCACGTTGCCGGTGAGCATGGCGAGGTTCGCGATGCCCATCACGGTCGTGGACCCCTGCGAATGCTCGGTCACGCCCAGCCCATAATAGATCGCGCCATTGCCGCCCCGGGCAAAGGTCCGCGCGGCCTTGCGCAGTTCTTCGGCGGGCACGCCCGTCAGCATCTCGGTCGCTTCCGGCGAATGACGCGGGGCGCGCACGAACTCGGCATATTCGAGGAACTCGTTCCAATCACACCGCTCGCGGATATAGGCCTCGTCCGCCAACCCCTCGGTCACGATGACATGGGCCAGCGCCGTGACCACGGCGACGTTGGTGCCGGGCTTGAGCGCGAGATGATGCGCCGCCTTGATATGCGGCGACTTCACGAGGTCGATCCGACGCGGGTCGATGACGATGAGCTTCGCACCCTGACGCAGCCGCTTCTTCAGCCGCGAGGCGAAGACCGGGTGCCCGTCGGTCGGGTTCGCCCCGATCACGATGACCACATCCGTCTGCTCGACCGAGTCGAAATCTTGCGTCCCCGCGCTGGTGCCAAAGGTCTGTCCCAGACCATAGCCGGTGGGCGAATGGCACACCCGCGCACAGGTGTCGGTGTTGTTGTTCATGAACACGCCACGGGCGAGCTTCTGGACGAGATAGGTCTCCTCGTTCGTGCAACGGCTCGACGTGATGACCCCGATGGACCGCCGCCCATGTTTTTCCTGAATGCCCTTCAGACGGTTGGCCGCAAACCCGAGCGCCTCGTCCCAGGACACTTCGCGCCAGGGCTCGTCGATGGTGTCGCGGATCATCGGGCTCAGAATGCGGTCCTGGTGGCTCGCGTAGCCATAGGCGAAGCGGCCCTTCACGCAGCTATGCCCCCGGTTCGCCTTGCCGTTCTTCCACGGCGTCATGCGCACCAGCTGGTCGCCATTGAGTTCCGCCTTGAACGAACAGCCCACCCCGCAATAGGCGCAGGTCGTGATCACCGACCGCGTCGGCGTGCCAAGCTCGGCTACGGACTTCTCCTGCAAAGTCGCGGTCGGACAGGCCTGCACGCAGGCGCCGCAGGACACGCAGTCCGATGCGAGGAAATCGTCAGCGAGGGTTCCCGCCGAGACCCGGCTGTCGAACCCCCGCCCCTGAATGGTCAGCGCGAAAGTGCCCTGCACCTCTTCACAGGCCCGCACACAGCGCGAACAGACGATGCATTTCGACGGATCGTAGGTGAAATAGGGATTGCTCTCGTCCTTGGGCAAATAGCGGAAGTTGCCCGGCACGTCGCCTGACCGCCGCCGCGCATCCGCCAGCGACAACGCCCCGTCGCCCGTCGGGTCGAAGTGGTTGTCGCCGTACTCGTAGCGCACATCGCGCAGGCCCACGGCCCCGGCCATGTCCTGCAACTCGCAATCGCCATTGGCCGAACAGGTCAGGCAATCGAGCGGGTGGTCGGAGATGTAGAGTTCCATCACCCCCTTGCGGATCTTGCGGACCTTGGAGGACTGGGTGTGCACCACCATGCCCTCGGCCACCGGCGTCGTGCAGGAGGCGGGTGTGCCGCGCCGCCCCTCGATCTCGACCACGCAAAGCCGGCAGGACCCGAAGGCCTCGACACTGTCCGTGGCGCAGAGCTTCGGCACGGTGATACCGGCCTCGTAGGCCGCGCGCATGACGCTCGTGCCCTCCGGGACGGTGATCGCCGCACCGTCGATGGTCAGCGTAACCGGCGCGCCCTGTTTTCTGGGCGTGCCCATGTCCACATCGTTCAGGCTCTCTTTCGAGGGAATGATGAAGTCCTTCATGGTCTCACCCTTTCTTCGCAAGCTGATGGGCGACGATGGCATTGGCATGTCCATGCCCCAGCCCGTGCTCGGCCTTCAGCCAGTTCACGATTTCCATATGCTTCATGTCGGTCTTGCCCGCCACGAGCCCTAGCCAGTGGTCGATCGGCTGGCCATATTTCGCCTCGATCGACGGAAAATAGGACGCCGGACCCTTCACCTTCTCGGTCATGCCCGGGTCCTCTTCTCTGGTTCATAAATATCCCGGGGGGTGCGGGGGGCAGCGCCCCCCCCTCGGTCGGATTTTGCGCAGCAAAATTCGAAACCGATCATTCCGCCGCCTCGCGCGCACCCGCGAACTCGTCCGGGAAATGCGTGAGCGCCGACATCACCGGGTAGGGCGTGAAGCCACCCAAGGCACACAAAGAGCCGTCCTTCATCGTCTCGCACAGGTCGGTCAGGAGCGGCACTGCGGCCGGATCGCCCGCCGCGATCCGGTCGATCGTCTCGACACCCCGGACCGCCCCGATCCGGCAGGGGGTGCATTTGCCACAGCTTTCCACCGCGCAGAACTCCATCGCGAACCGCGCCATGCCAAGCATGTCGGCGTCCTCGTCGAACACCACGATGCCTGCGTGCCCGATGAGACCGCCGGCCCCGTCGAACTCTTCATAGCCAAAGGGCACATCGAACTGCCTCACCGGGAAATAGGCCCCGAGCGGCCCGCCCACCTGCACCGCTTTCACTGGCTTGCCAGTGAAACAGCCGCCACCGATCACGTTGACGATTTCACCCAAGGGCATGCCGAACGCGGTCTCGAAGAGGCCACCGAATTTCACATTCCCCGCAATCTGCAGCGGGATGGTGCCCTTCGACCGCCCCAGCCCGAATTCGGAATAGAATGCGGCACCCTTCTCGAAGATCACCGGGATGGTGGCCAGCGAAATCACGTTGTTCACCACGGTCGGCTTGCCAAAGGCTCCTTCCAAAGCAGGCAGAGGCGGTTTCGCCCGCACCACCCCGCGCTTGCCTTCGAGCGAGTTCAGAAGCGAGGTCTCCTCGCCGCAGACATAGGCGCCTGCGCCCACGCGCACCTCCATGTCGAAGGCCGGCCCCCGGCCCATGACCCCCGCGCCCAGCACGCCGCGCGCCCGCGCCACCTCGATGGCCGCGTTCATGACCCGGATCGCGTCGGGGTATTCAGAGCGCGTGTAGACGAAACCCTTCGTGGCCCCCACGCCGATCCCGGCGATCACCATGCCCTCGATGAGCGAGAAGGGGTCGCCTTCCATGATCATTCGGTCAGCGAAGGTGCCCGAGTCGCCCTCGTCGGCGTTGCAGACGATATACTTGCGGTCGGCCTTGGCCTTGGCCACGGTCTCCCACTTGATCCCCGTCGGGAACCCCGCGCCGCCGCGCCCGCGCAGACCCGAGGCCTTGACCTCATCGACGATGCCCAGCCCCTCCATGCCCAAGGCGCGCTCGAGGCCGACAAGCCCGCCGTGCGCCCGGTAGGCATCGAGATCGAGCGGGTCGATCACGCCGCAGCGCTGGAACGTCAGCCGGGTCTGTTGCGCGAAAAAGGGGATCTCTTCCGTGGGACCATGCCCATCAAGCGTCCCGTCCAGCAGTGCTGGGACATCGCTGGCCCTCACCGGTCCGAAGGCATGGCGCACGCCGTCCACTTCGACCTCGGCCAGAGGTTCGAGCCAGACCATCCCGCGCGAGCCGACGCGGATCACCTCGACGTCGTGTTTTGCAAGCTCCGCGGCCACATCATCGACTCCCAGTGCGCGGGCAACGGCGTCCTGTGACAGATAGATCTTCATCACATCACCTCGCCCAGAAGGGATTCGATCTTGCCCGGGTCCAGTTGCGCGTGAAGGCGGTCGTCCAGCATTGCCGCAGGACCCGAGGCGCAGAGGCCGAGGCAATAGACCGGCTCGATTGTGACGGAGCCATTGGCGGTGGTGCCGTGCCAGACTGTGCCGAGCTTGGCGAGGGCCGCAGCTTCCACGTCGCGGCCGCCGGCGGCCTGACAGGCCTCTGCCCTACAGATCTTGACCACATGACGACCGGCAGGGGCGTCGCGGAAATCGTGGTAGAAGCTGATGACGCCATGCACCTCCGCGCGCGAGATATTGAGCGCTTTGGCAATGGGATCTATCGCCCCCTGCGGCACGAACCCGAAGTCCTCCTGCATCCCATGCAAGATGGGCAGGAGCGGGCCTTCGAGATGGGTGTAGCGGGCGATCACGGCGTCGATCTGGCCCGCGTCCGGGGCGGGCGCAGGCGCTTGGGCTGGCAGGTGGGCTGGCATGTATCCTCCGAAGTCGCGCGGATTTTCGATCAACTTGGTCGTCAGATCAATATCGTAAATCCGTCAAGCGATAGGGTTTCTCTATCGGAATAAGCTGTTCAGCGGTCCTGACCAGCGAGTGCGCGCGCCGCCTCCATGAGCGCTGCGATCACCGGGGTCTGGGGTTCCTGATGCGGCGCGACGAGCCCGACACTCGGCCCCGGCAAGGGGTTGTCGATGGGGCGCACCACCAAGGGCCGTCCGCGAGCGAGTGCCTCGGCCATGTCGGAGGGCAGGATCGTGGCCCAGCCGCCCTGTTCCACGAGGCTGACGAGCACCACGGTGGAATTGGATTCCATCCGTGCGGGCGGGGAGACGCCCGCCTCCATAAAGGCCCGGTTGATGATGCGCCGGTTCTGCATGTCGGGGGTTAGCAGGCACAGTTCTTCTTCCGCCGCCTGCGCCCAGCTGATTGTGCCCTTGGTCGTGGCAAGGCCCGGGTCCGCATAACGGCTGCCTTCGCGACAGACGAGGGCGTAGGTTTCCCGGTAGAGCGCTTCCGTCGCTACGCGCCCCAGTGGTTCGTTGTCGAGATAGGACAGGCCGACATCGGCTTCGAGCGATTCCAGCATGTCGAGGATCTCGCTCGATGCGCGCGACAGCACGGTGAAGCGCACGTTGGGATGGTCGGCGGCGAAACGCGCCGTCAGCCGCGAGGCCCAGGTGAGCGCCGTGGGGATCGTGGCGAGCGTGAGATGGCCCGACAGCCCTTCGCGCGAGAACCGCATCTCGTCTTTCAGACGCCGCGCGTCGCCCACGATCTGGCGCGCCCAGACCAGGGCGCGCTGACCCTCGGGGGTGAGTCCTCCGAACCGCGCCCCGCGCGACACGAGCTTCACGCCAAGCTCGGCCTCGAGCTGCTTGATCCCCGCCGACAGCGTGGGCTGCGTGATGCCAAGGCTTTCAGCCGCCCGCCCGAAGTGACGGTGCTTGGCGAGGGCTAGGAACATGTCGAGCTTGGGGAGCATGGTCTGGAGGCTCAAAGGACGCTTCCCTTTGAAACCTAAGGCCAAAGTGCAGCGCGGGGTAGGGGCGATCGGGCAAAGCCACGATTTCGCCACAAATGACTCGGCTCGAATCGGAAATGCCGATAGGCAAAACGAACCTGGTGGGGGCCGGGAGAATATGATGTCTGTGTCCTTCCAACGTCCGCTGGGCTTCGTCTTGCGTCTGGTGGTTCTGATTGTTCTGGGTCTCGGGGGCGGCCTCGTGGCCCTGCCTGCGCGTGCTCAGGCGGACGCCGGCTGGGGTTTCGTCGGCTGGGGCGCCCTGTCCAACAACGATTTCTATGGCGACCGTCAGGACCGCTGGCAGACCAGTTCCAATTCGCTCTCGCTGCTCTTCGGTCCCAAGGGGCTCAGATCGCCGCCCTATGAATTCGGGCGGTTGTTCGAACTGCGCAGCGGCTACCAGATCATCACCCCCGCAAACACCGCTGCCCCGGCGGCCGGAGACCGGCGTGCAGCAGGCGTTCTGCGGGGCGCGGTCCACAACCGGGTAATGCGCGGGGCCTGGGAGTTCGATCTCGGCCTCGGGGTCGAGGCAGTCGGGCCGAATACCGGCGTGCTCGCCTTTCAGGACCGTCTCCACGCGCGTCTGCGGTCCGACCGGGCGTCCCCAGCCGTCCTCGGCGCGCAGATCGGCAACCGGATCATGCCGCTCCTTCACGGCGAGGTCGCCTATCGCTGGCCCGTGAGCGATCTGGTCACGGTGCGCAACTATGCCGTCGTTCACGCGGGGCTCGAGGGCTACGCGCAGATCGGGTTCGACCTGCTCATCGGAAACGGGTTCAAGAACGGGATTTTCGCGCGCGATGCCGTGACCGGACAGATCTATGGCACGGTCAAACGCGCAAACCCGCCGGGATTGTCGGGGCTCATCGGCATGGACGTCTCACGCGTGTTCTACTCCACCTACCTGCCGTCCCCCGCCTATGGGGTCGAGCCTTTGCGCGCGCGGCTGCGCGGCGGGGTCATGTATGACTGGGGCGGTTTCTCGGTCTTTTATGGCGCGACCTATCTGTCTCGGGAGTTTACGGCCCAGCCGCAGGGGCAGGTCGTGGGATCGGTTCAGCTGCGCTTCAGCTTCTGACCTTGGATGAGGCACCTTTGCCACGCCCCTGAAAGACCGTGACAAAATTCTTAACAGCTTCGTTCACACATGTTAGCCTGCCCCCATAAAGATCGGTCCGGGCATCGTCCCGGCCGGCACGAGCAAAGGCAGACATACAGGCATGATGACGGGCATATCAGGCTCGTTTGTCATCTCTTGGCATCAGACGGAAGTTGACGGCCTGGCGCATGCGCCTCGGGGGTCGTTGGGTGTGGGTGCGAGTTGGCGTTGGCAGGGAACGGCGGTGCGGGTCGATGGTCCGCAGGGCGTTCTGAAGCTGGGGCTGAGCGAGGGAGAGGCAGACATCCGCGGACGGGCGGCGCGCAAGGTGCGCCGCATCCTTGGCCCGGCGCTGCCCATCGGGGTGGCACCGCCGGGCGAACCGCCGGCGATCTTCGAACAGGGGTTCACCGTCACCGATGGCTACAAGACCTATCCCGCGCTGCTCATCGACCGCGACGGGCGCGCGCCTTTGGTGATGTTCTGCGAAGGGATGCCGCCTGCCAAAACCGATCTCTGGGTCGTCGAGGCCAAGGTCGAGGCGGCCGAAGTCAACCGTGTCACGGACCAGCCGACCGGCGTGATCTGCTTCACGCCCGGCACGCGCATCCGTTGCGAGCAGGGCGACGTGGCGGTCGAGGACATTCGCGAAGGCGATCGGGTCCAGACCAAGGACAACGGATTTCAGGAGGTCCTCTGGATCGGGGCCAAGCGTGTCTCTGGTGCGCGGCTTTTCGCGATGCCGGAACTGCGCCCCGTGCGTCTCGCTCCCGGCGCGCTAGGCGTCGATCGCCCGGACGGCACGCTCGTGGTGTCGCCCGCGCATCGACTGCTGCTCAAGGGCCGGCACGCACTCGACCTGTTCGGGACCGATGAGGTGCTTGTCGCTGCGCGTGACCTGATCGACGACCGCCGGGTGGTGCGCGATGTGGGGGTGAGCGAGGTGACCTATGTTCACCTGATGCTGCCCCGGCACGAAGTGGTCTTCGCCAACGGCCTCGAGACCGAGAGCTTCCTGCCCGAAGGCGAAGCGCTTGCCGCCGTCGAGGATGCGCAACGCGACCGCCTGTTCGCGGTGGCCCCGGAGTTGAGCTCAGGCATCGGCACCTATGGCATGCCCGCGCGCCGGCTCCTCACGCAGGCGGAAGCCGCCATCATGGGCGCGCGGATCTAGAGGCTTTGCGCTGCCTGCTGCGCAGGCATCGCCACGGGGCCTCGCTTCGCTCGGCCCCGGATGTGGCATGGGCACCGCGACAAGGCGGCGCTGCGCGGGTCTGAATGTAGGACCTGGAGGGAGGCCAGCCTCCCTCCAGACCTCCCTCCGGGATATTTCTGGACCAGAGAAGGGGATGCCGGCATGCGGGCCGGTCCCTGACGGAAAAGACCGCGGGGTCTAGCGTCGGGTTTTCTTGGCGCCCTGGATGCGTTTGTAGAGTTTCGTCGTCGAGCGCGCCTTTTCGCGGCGTTCCGCGATGGTCGCACTGTTGAGTTCCTCCTCGCGTGCGAGCTTGTTGTAGCGGTCGAGCCGCGCGGCGCTGAGGCTTCCGTCTTCGATCGCGGCCTGCACCGCGCAGCCCGGTTCGCCGTCATGGGCGCAATCGCGGAACTTGCAGCGAGTGGCGAGGGTCTCGATGTCGTCGAAAAGCTCGGCGACGCCGGACGCGGCATCGGTCAGCTGCAACTCCCGCATCCCGGGCGTGTCGAGCACGGCGGGGCCGTTCTCGGTCAGGTGAAGCTGCCGGTGCCGCGTGGTGTGGCGCCCGCGCGCATCGTCGTCGCGAATATCGGAGGTCGCCGCATTGGTCCCCGCAAGCAGGTTCGTAAGGGTCGACTTACCCACGCCCGAAGTCCCGACGAAGGCCACGGTCTGGCCCGTTCTGGCCCACGGCGCGAGCATCGCGACGGTCTCGGCCGCCTTGGCGTTCACGGCCAGCACGGTCAGCCGCTGCGAGATCGCCTGTGCCTCGTCCACGTAGCGGGCTACATCCGGGGCGAGGTCGGACTTGGTGATCAGGATCACCGGCTCGACCTCGGCCTCGAAAGCCAGGGCGGCGTAGCGTTCCAGCCGGGGGACATTGAAGTCGGCATTGCAGGAGGTGACGATGAAGAGCGTGTCCACATTGGCCGCGATGAGCTGTTCGCGCACTTCCCGTCCGGCGGCCCGCCGCTTGATCAGGCTCTTGCGCTCGAGCCGGCGCGACCGCGAGGGGAGCGTCGCGTCGTAGAGGAGCCAGTCGCCCACGGTCACGTCTTCGTTCGGCGGCAGGTCCACGGTCAGTTCGGCCCCGAGCGCCGTCAGGCCGGAGCGGTGGACTTCCGTCACCCGCACGGGCGGCGTGGCGGCCAGCTCGTCGATGTCGGTCTGGGTTGCGAAGAAGGGTTGCCAGCCCAACTGGCGCAGCCGGTCGCGAGGGGCGTCGGGTGTGGTGGAAGGCGTGGAAGGGAACAGGTCGGAGTAGTCCCGTGTCATGGAGAAGTCTCTCGGAAAGGATCGTTTCAGGCACAAACATGTCCGCCTCGCCCGGATCAGCTTGGCCGGATCGGGCGGCGTGGTCAGATCATGTGGGGGTGGCCAATGCCACCCGGCCTCAACAGGTCATGGACGCTCCATCGTTCTTCCCGGATGATACCGCCTGCGGGGGCGAAGGCAAGAAACATCCCACCTCCCGGCAAGCGCGGCTGTTGACTCGGGGGAAAACCCCTCTATAAGCCCGCCATCGGTCCCGCCTGCGGGGCCGTCTTTCATTGGTGTTGGTGGCTCCCGCGAGGGACAGCCTGTCAACCCGGATCGCTGGGGCCGCAAGGCATCAGTCCGGGGAGAGGACAACGCCCTTATACAACGGCACGAGGCCCGGTCGGGGTCCGGTCCACATGAACGGTCGAGCGGCGACGCGATTTCGACCCGAAAAGTGGGAACCGGTTTTCGGATCAAGTCGAAATGCCAATCAGTAAGGAGATCAGCCGTGACCAAACGCACGTCTGCCAAGTACAAGATCGACCGCCGTATGGGCGAAAACATCTGGGGCCGTCCGAAGTCGCCGGTCAACCGCCGCGAATATGGCCCGGGCCAGCACGGCCAGCGCCGCAAGGGCAAGATGTCGGACTTCGGTCTGCAGCTTCGCGCCAAACAGAAGCTCAAGGGCTACTACGGCGACCTGACCGAGAAGCAGTTCCGCCGCATCTTCGCGGAAGCCGAACGTCTCAAGGGCGACACCGGTGAGAACCTCATCGGCCTGCTCGAGCGCCGCCTCGACGCCGTCGTCTACCGCGCGAAATTCGTGCCGACCATCTTCGCCGCCCGTCAGTTCGTGAACCACGCCCATGTGCTGGTGAACGGCAAGCGCGTGAACATCCCCTCCTACCGTGTGAAAGAGGGTGACGTGATCGAAGTGCGCGAGAAGTCCAAGCAGATGGCGCTCGTCCTCGAAGCCTCGCAGCTGCCCGAGCGTGACGTGCCCGACTATCTCGAAGTCGACCACAACAAGATGAAGGCGACCTTCGTGCGCTCGCCGGGTCTATCGGACGTGCCCTACGCCGTTCAGATGGAACCGAACCTCGTCATCGAATACTACGCGCAGAACTAAGGTTCTTTGCCGCGGGAGATTGGAAGGGCCGTCCGATGGGGCGGCCCTTTTCGTTAGGCCGGATCGAAGAGCTCTCAGGGCAAGATCACCGAAAAGCTCGAAGTGGAGAGCCGGTCCGGGTGACCGTTCGAGAAGAGCCGGAGAGGGTCGATCCGCACGGTGCAGCGCAGCACGTCGGAGGGGCCGATCACCGGGCGAGGCGTATCGCCGGGAACTTCGGCTGCCAGTTCCACGATGGCAGAGGCATTCGGGTCGAAGGTCAGATAAGCGGTGTCGAACCGGCGCACGACCGTTGCGGGCTGGTCGGTCAAGGACAGCGGGCTGACCGCCGAGGGCAGGAGCGACCAGCTTTGCCCCGTCATGTCGCCCGGCGCGGTGCGTCCCGCTTCCAGCGAGAGGAAAAAGGCGTCGGCGCTGAGCACGCCCGGAAACCTTTGTTCGTTGCGGAGCATCACGGCGGCGGACACCTTGGGCCAGGTGCGCATATCGCAGGTCACGCCCGACAACATGACACCCCGCCCGTTGCGAAGCGCGTGAAGGCCGTTGGCGACTGAGAAGGTCGCCATCAGGAACCCCATGAAGACCGCGGCGGCAAGAATGGTCCAGCCGGCCATCTGGAGCCGCCAGACCCGCATCTTCGGGGGGCGGGTCAGGGCGGTCGGCGTCGCGAGCAGGCGCATCAGTGGCCAGAAGGGCGGGGCGAGGAAGGCGAAGAAGGCCAGGATCACAGCCGGAAAGGCGATCACTGTCGCGAGCACGACGCCGCCGCCCCAAGGGCCTGCCGCCATGAGGCCGGACGAGGACAGAAGGCCGAGCAGGCGCGTCCCGGTGCGCTCGATCCAGTCATAGATCGAGGGTGTCGAGAAGAAGATCGCAACGCCGAGATTGAGGCCAACAAAGGCGAAAACGGTGGCATAGGGCAGGGCGCGGTAGCGTGCGGCCAGCAGCGGTGCCTCGGCGGGCAGTCCTTTGCGCCGGAGACCGGCGCGGCGCATCCGCCGCGCCGCGAGGGCGCGCAGGAGCGTCCGGTAGGCCCAGAAGGCCAGCACGATCAGGGCCGACAGCAGGAGTGCCGTCGTCAGGTGGATGTTGGCTTGCGCCCCGGTGCGCCCTTCGAGCAGCCCCTGCGCCAGAAGCACCCGGTCCTCGACGGCCGCCCCGAAAAGGAGCACGTAGAAGAGCGTGGTTGTGAAGAAGAACAGGAGCGGCGGCATCGCGCGGCGGTCGCCAAGCGCCTGACGCCGGGCAAGGAACTGGGGCCCGAGGATCGGGTGGCGGAGCGTCATCCAGAGCGTGAAGAGCCACGACAGGGCGAAGTCGACCAGAACCGTCTGCGCGAGGTCGAAATACTTCTTGATGAAATCCATCGCCGACCCTTCGGGACCTTCTCAATGGCCCGACTATAGGCAGAGGTCGCGGTTTGCCAAAGGGCTTCCTTGTCGCTCCTGGACTGGCCCCCAAACGAAATAGGGTCGCCCCGAAGGGCGACCCTGTCGTCATCAAATCGCTTTGACCGCAATCGGCCTTACATCGAGGGCGATGCGGCGAAGCCCGTGAAACCGCCCATCCCGAGATCGGCCAGCATCGTGGCTTCCGCTGTCTCGAGGTCGATCATGTAGAGCCCCGCGGTGTCGGCGCCCTCCATCTGGAGGATGGCATAGGCCGCGTTCTCGCCTTCGGAAGCGGACATGATGTCCATGCCACCCCAAGCCGAGATGTCGGCTTCAGCGCCGTCCACCATGATCGGGCCGACCGTGCCCAGCGTGCCGTCGTTGTTGGCAAGCGTCACGAGCGCATTGGTTTCGGCGTCGAGCGCGAATTGCGCAGTTTCCGAGGCCTTGGCGCCCGGAATGGCGTTGGTATAGGCGTTGGCGAAGATCATCGGCGTCGTGCCTTCGTTCGCGTCGCCCGCGCCATAGGCCGCATCGGTGAAGCGCATGACGCTGCCGGCGCGTTCGTCGCCGTCACCGAAGCCTTCCGGGAAATAGACGAGGTTCGCCCCGTCCGACCCCACCGCGCGCACGGCGTCGATGGCGTTGTTGAAGTCGAAGGCCACATAGTCGCCCCCGGTCATGGCGTTGTCGCCGAAGGTGGCGCCAAGGTCGGTGATCTCGCCGGTCATGGCGTTCACAGAAACGATCTTGCCGTCGCCGAAGCCCAGAAGTTCGCCCGTCACGGGGCGATAGGCGATGGCGTGCAGTTTTTCGGACAACTCGTAGGTCTGGACCGCGGCAGGCTCCGCGATGCTCGCCATGGTGACGAGCGTCATCCCGTCATCGGCGAGGGCGTAGCCCATGGTGTTCGCATGCGCATCGGCCAAGGCCGGCGCGGCGAGCGCGGTGGTCAGGGCAAGAGTAGCAGCTGTTGTGAGGGTCTTCATTGAAAATCCTTTCTTCAGGTCAATGGCTTGAACGCCGTTATCGTGTGTCTGTCTGTTTTCAGTCCCGGCACTTGGCTTTGGATGGTGCCTTTGACGACCGAAGGAACGAGCGCTCTTGGCGAAGAGTTTCGCTTCTGACGTTTCGGTGATCAGGACGTGATGGCGCGGCTCCGGACGGGGACCGTCAAAGTCTTGCGATCCCACCCGTTTCGGGTTCCTGCGGCGCCCGCGCGCGGCTCTTTCCACTGGCCCCCCGGTCCGGCCCCGGCTATGACGGGCGCGGGATTTATCCGGGGACTGAGATGAAGCAATCGCCCAAGCCGCAGCCCGGCATCATGGACATCGCGCTTTACGAAAGCGGTGCGGCCACCGTCGAAGGCGTGGCCAATGTCGTGAAGATGTCGTCGAATGAAAACCCCTTCGGCCCGTCGGAAGCGGCGACCGAAGCCTATGCGCGCGCGGGCCACAACCTTCATCGTTACCCTTCGACCGATCACGCGGGCCTCAGGGCCGCGATCGGGCAGGTCCACGGGCTCGATCCTGCCCGGATCATCTGCGGGGCCGGCTCGGACGAGATCATCACCTTCATCTGCCAGGCCTTCGCCGGTCCGCGCGACGAGGTGATCTATACCGAACACGGTTTTTCGATGTACAAGATCTCGGCACTGGCGGCCGGGGCGAAACCCGTCAAGGTGCCCGAGCGGGAACGCGTGGTGGATGTGGACGCGATCCTTTCCGCGGTGACGAAGAAGACCCGCATCGTCTTTATCGCGAACCCCGCGAACCCGACCGGAACCATGGTCGGCGTGAAGGAGTTGATGCGGCTTGCGCGGGAACTGCCCGACGAGGTCGTGCTGGTGCTCGACGGAGCCTATGCCGAATACGTCGAAGGCTTCGACGGCGGCGCAGCCATGGTGGACATGTTCCCGAACGTGATCATGACGCGCACCTTCTCGAAGATCTACGGTCTGGGCGGGTTGCGGATCGGCTGGGGCTTTGCCCAGCAGGAGGTCATCGACGTGCTCAATCGCATTCGCGGCCCCTTCAACCTGTCCAACACGCAACTCGCCGTGGCAGAGGCCGCCGTGCGCGATCAGGCCTGGGTCGACAAATGCCGCAACGACAACACCCGGCTGCGCGCCTGGCTCGCCGAGGCGCTGGCGGAACGCGGCGTGCCGTCGGACACTTCCTGTGCGAATTTCGTCCTTGCCCGCTTCGTCGACGAGGAAGAGGCGAACGCGGTGGACAATTACCTGAAATCGCACGGGATCATCGTGCGCCGCGTCGCGGGTTATGGACTGCCGCATTGCCTTCGCATCACGGTGGGCGATGAACCCTCCTGCCGCCGCGTCGCGCATCTGATCGGCGAATTCAAAGGGAGCGTGGCCGATGCAGGCTGAGACCCCGATCTATGACCGCGTGGCGCTGATCGGACTTGGCCTTATCGCAGGCTCCATGTCGCTCGCCATGAAACGCGCAGGCTTGGCGCGTGAGATCGTGGGCACCGCCCGCTCCGCCGAAAGCCGGTCGGTGGCACAGGAGATCGGGCTGGTGGACCGGGTCGTGGACACGGCGGCCGAAGCGGTGGCCGATGCCGACCTGATCGTCCTTGCGGTGCCGGTGGGCGCGATGGGGGCGGTGGCCGCCGAAATCGCCCCGCATCTGAAGCCGGGTGCGACCGTGACCGACGTGGGCTCGGTCAAACGCGCGGTCATCGAGACGGTCGGGCCGCATATCCCCGAAGGCGTCCACTTCATCCCCGCGCACCCGCTCGCAGGGACCGAGCATTCCGGCCCCCGCTCCGGCTTCGCGAGCCTCTTCGACAACCGCTGGTGCCTGATCGTGCCGGTGGACGGCACCGACCTTGCCGCGACCGAGGCGCTGCGCCAGCTTTGGGAAGGCATGGGGGCCCATGTCGATGTCATGGACGCGGACCACCACGACCTCGTTCTGGCCGTAACGAGCCACACGCCGCACCTTATCGCCTATACGATGGTGGGCGTGGCCGACGACCTGCGCCGGGTGACGGACAGCGAGGTCATCAAGTATTCCGCCGCCGGTTTCCGGGACTTCACCCGGATCGCCGCCTCCGACCCGACCATGTGGCGCGACGTGTTCCTGACCAACAAGGATGCGACGCTGGAAATTCTAGGGCGCTTCACCGAAGAGCTCTTTGCGTTGCAGCGTGCCATCCGGACGGGCGACGGCGATCTTCTCCACGACTATTTCACCCGGACGCGCGCGATCCGGCGCGGGATCATCGAGGCCGGGCAGGACACCGCCGCGCCGGACTTTGGCCGGGGCGCGAAGGAAGGGTCCAAGGCGTGATGCTCCGCGCGGGCATATCCGCGCCGGTCCTGAGCCTGTGCCTGTGCCTGTGCCTGTCGTCGGCGGCCTTGTGGGCCGAGGCGCCGACATCCTCGCCCGTGCCCCCGCCGCGCCCGGGCGCCGAGGCGGTCGACACCGCCCCCGTGCCTGATGAACCCGCAGCGGTGATTCCGCCTGAGCCTGAGCCTGTGGTTCCGCCCGAAGAGGCAGAAGAAGTCGTCCAAGGCACGCCCGAGGCGACCTCCGAGACGCCCGATGAACCGACGGCGGATGCCGGAACGTCCGAGCCTGACAGGGCAGAGCCTGCCACCGAGGATGCAGTCGTCACGGAGACTGGCGAAACGCCAGTTGAAACCGAGACGACCGGTTCCGAAGCGGCGATGCCGGAAGCACCGGCGGCTGAGGTGGGGGTGCCCGCCGACGTGGCGGAGGAGGACGGGCTCCCGACAGAGCCCGACGCGCCCACCGAAGCGCCTGCCGAAGAGACGGGAACGCCGGAGAGCGCATCCCCGGAAACGCCTGCCTCAGAGGCGCCTTCCGCAGAGGCGGCAACCGCCCAATCCGATCCTGGGCCCCAGTCACCGCCTGTCGCCGATCCCGAAATGCCCGATGATCCGCCGCGCCCGAGACCGGAGCGCGACACCGCTGCCGCAGAGCCTTCGGACGAGGCGCTCCCAGCCACCCGCCCCAGGCCACGCCCCGAACGTGCGGCCTCTGAATCCCGCACGCAGGTCGTGCAGGTGACCGCCGCCGCCTCGGCGGCAAGCGCGCTTGCCGTGCCCATCTCGATCCGTCCCCTGCCGCGTCCGGAAAACCTCCAGCGCCGCAACACTGTCGTGCGCACCGGGCTGTCGCAATCCGGCGACGAGGCGCGGCGCGTGACCGCGGGCGGCTCGGTCTGCGGACGGCCCGAGATCAAGGGCGTCGCGATCCAGCCGATCCCGGGCAAGGTGGCGGGCTGCGGACTGTCGGAAGGGGTCAAGGTCACCTCCGTCTCGGGCATCCCCCTGTCCACGCCGATCACCGTCGACTGTCAGACGGCGGTCACCTTCAACGCCTGGGTGGCCCAGGCGCTCATCCCGATCGTGGGCCGGACCGGCGGCGGCGTGCGCGAGATCAACATCATGGCAAGCTACGCCTGCCGCCCGCGAAATAATCAGCGCGGCGCAAAGGTGTCGGAACATGGCAAGGGCCACGCAGTGGATTTCGGGGGCTTCACGCTCGCGAACGGTGTGCAGGTGAGCGTCCTCAAGCATTGGTCGGACAGCCAGTTCGGAGCCACGATGCAGGCCTTGCACAAGGCGGCCTGCGGGCCCTTCGGAACCGTGCTGGGGCCGAGGAGCGACCGTTACCACCAGAACCATTTCCATTTTGACACGGCACGTTACCGGTCGGGAAGCTATTGCCGCTAGCCAAGCGCGCCGCGCCGTTCTATCCCCAAGGACAACAGGGACAGGAGGACGCCATGGCGCTGCGCAACGACATCGACCCGGACGGTTTGCTGGAATTCTCGGTGGTCTTCACCGACCGCTCGCTCAACCACATGAGCCAGACGTTCCAGACCGTGATGCGCGACATCTCGGAGGGGCTGCGCGGCGTCTACAACGCCGAGGCGGTGGCCGTGGTGCCCGGTGGCGGGACCTATGCGATGGAAGCCGTGGCGCGGCAATTCGCGACCGGCAAGCGCGCGATGGTGATCCGCAACGGGTTCTTTTCCTATCGCTGGAGCCAGATCTTCGAGATGGGCGCGATCCCGGCTGAGGAAACCGTGGTCATGGCACGGCGCACGGGGAACGGTCTGACCGATCCTTTCGCCCCGGCCCCCGTCGAGGACGTCGTGGCCAAGATCCACGAGGTAAAGCCCGACGTGGTCTTCGCCCCCCATGTGGAAACCGCGAGCGGGATCATCCTGCCTGACGATTACATCGCCGCCGTCGCTGCGGCGGTGCATGAAGAGGGCGGGCTTTTTGTCCTCGATTGCATTGCGTCAGGCTGCATCTGGGTCGACATGGCAGCGACCGGTGTGGACGTGCTCATCTCGGCCCCGCAGAAGGGTTGGTCGGCGCAGCCCTCGGCGGGTCTCGTGATGATGAACGCGGCGGCCGAGGCGGTCTGCAAATCGTCGAAGTCCACGAGCTTCGCCATCGACCTCGCCAAGTGGCGGGCAATCATGGAGGCCTATGAAGGCGGAAGTCACGCCTATCACGCGACGATGCCCACGGATGCGCTTCGCGCCTTCCGAGATGCGCTTGTCGAGACGCGGGACTATGGATTTGAGCGCCTGAAAAAGGCGCAATGGGAGCAGGGTCGGCGCGTGCGGGCAATGCTGGCTGACCGGGGGTTTCGCTCGGTCGCGGCCAAGGGATTCGAAGCACCGGGTGTCGTCGTCGTCTATACTGACGATCCCGCCATGCAGACGGGCAAGCCCTTCCTCGCGCAGGGGGTGCAGATCGCCGCGGGCGTGCCCCTGATGATCGGTGAGGGGGAGGGCTATCGCAGCTTCCGCCTCGGTCTATTCGGGCTCGACAAACTCTACGACGTCGACGCCAGCGTGGCGCGGCTCGAAGCTGCCTTCGACGCTGTGGGCTAGGGCGGCTGGTCTCAGGTCTCGCGCGACAGGCGCCAGATCCCGAGGAGGGCGAGCGCGATGCCGCTCTGAACCACGGTGACGAGGCCCATCAGCCCGCCGAGGCTGAGGCCGATCAGGGCCAAGACGACGGTGAGCGAGGCGATCAGGAATGCGGCCTGCGTAAGCTGCGCGTCGTCGAGAGCGACGGCGCGGGTGCTGGAAACGGTGTCTGACATGAGAGTGCTCCTTTCGGAGGGAACACCTCGGGGAGTGCCTGGGTTCCATTTTCTTCGGTGCCGAGCCCCGAGGACAGGTCCAACGGCAACGTGAAACGGCCCGGACCATCCCTGTGTTAGCCTTTTCCCGAACGCAACAGGGAGATGGCCAGATGAACGAACACAGCACGCCGCGCCGGCTGACCGCCGCGGACTTCGATCAGGAACTGCTCGACCTTTACGACTATTACGCCCACGGCAAGATCACGAAGCGCGAGTTTCTCGACCGCGCGGGGAAATGGGCGGTCGGCGGGCTGACCGCTGCCGCGATTCTGGGCACGCTGTCACCGAACTATGCGCTGGCCCAGCAAGTCGCCGAGGACGATCCCGACATCGAGGGCGAGGACATCACCTATGCCAGTCCTGATGGCACAGGCGACATCACCGCCTATCTCGTGCGTCCCACGACGGTCGATCCGGACAACCCGCCCGCAGCGGTGCTGGTGGTGCACGAAAACCGGGGGCTCAATCCCTATATCCGCGACGTCGTGCGCCGGCTCGCCAAGGCGGGTTTCATCGCCATGGGGCCGGACGGGCTTTCCTCGCTTGGCGGCTATCCCGGGAGCGACGACGAAGGCCGCGACATGCAGAGCAGCCTCGATCAGGAGGCCCTGCTCAACGATTTCTTCGCGGGGTTCGAGTATTTGCAGGCGCTGGAAGGCACCAATGGCAAGGTCGGCGCGACCGGGTTCTGCTATGGTGGCGGCGTGGTCAACAAGCTCGCCGTGGCCTATCCCGAGATGGCGGCAGGCGTGCCCTTCTACGGCGCAGCGCCCGACAGCGCGCAGGTCGCCCAGATCGAGGCGCCGCTCATGGTGCAACTGGCCGCGCTCGACGGGCGGATCAACGCGATGTGGCCCGACTTTCAGAAGGCGCTGGAAGAAAACGACAAGCGCTACGAGGTGCACATCTATCCGGAGGTGAACCACGGGTTCCACAACGACACCACGCCGCGCTACGATGCGGCCGCTGCGGAGCTCGCCGAAGAACGCATGGTGGCGTGGTTCAGGACCTATCTCGCCTGAGCGCCGGGTCGGGCGGCCGTGAGCCGTCCGCCCGTCGCGGGCGCTACTTGCCGACCGAAACGGCGATCAGCACGATAAAGATCACCGGCACCAGCGCGACCATGACCATCGTCACTCCGGCAAGGCCGAAGCCGAGGAAGGCAGCGGCCAGCACGACGACAAGCACGAGCGCGAGAAGAAAGGCGTTGCGGGTGAGGCTGCGGTCCGCCTGGGGTTTTGCGTGGGTCGGGGCGTGGGTCGGGGCGTGGGTCGGGGCGTGATCGGTCATCGAAGTTTCCTGTCCGGTTCGGGCGCGTTGCTCGGGGTCCGGGCTTGTCGCGCGAAACCAAAGGGAATGCCATGCGCGCTCCTGCCGCGCGACGGGGTGTCGCAGGGTCTGGCGGGGGTCCTTGCTGCCTGACCATTCCAGGATTCCGGAATTCTAGAATCCCGGAAACTCCAAGGTCACGAAATTAAGGGAGTATTCTCCCCTGTCTTAAGAAAGCTATTAACGCGGGCCCAGACCGGCCCGCATGATCCCACGCCGGACCGGCGTGATGTCATGCACGGCCCTGAGGCCCAGAAGGCGCACGGCCTGAAGCCCGGCCTCACCCGAGCGCGCCACACGGTTGAAAAGGTCGATCACTCGTGCCCGTCGCTCGATATCGGGTTTGCGTGCCGCCTCAAAACGGGCGAGGGCCACCGGATCGCCGGGGTCCGCCCCTTCGCTGATCGCCTCGACCAGCGCGGCAATGTCGTTGAGCGATGTATTCAACCCCTGCGCCCCGATGGGGGGCAGCGCATGCGCCGCTTCCGCCACCACGGCCACCCGACCTTCGACGAGCCGTTCTGCCGTTTGCGTCACGATGGGCCAGATCGACCGATTGCCCTTGAGCCTGAGCCGCCCGAGCAGGTTCGCCGAACGCGCCTGCATCACGTCCTCAAACAGCGGAACGGGCATGTCCATCAGTTCGACCGCCCGCGGTCCGAGGTTCATCCAGACGATCGCGCTCGCGTGGGCGTCGTCGATGTCGGGCAGGGGCACGATGGTGAAGGGACCGCCCTCGTTGTAGATCTCGGTCGAGATATTGTCGTGCGGCACGTCATGCGTGACGGTGAAGGCGAGCGATTTCTGCCCATAGCGCGTGGTCTTGACGCCGATCCCGGCGGCCTCGCGCAGGGGGGAGAATTTCCCGTCCGCCGCGATGGCGAGCCTTGCGCGCACGGTCGAGCCGTCGGTCAGCCCGATGATCACCTCGGACGAGCGGTTCACCAGCGAGCGAAACCCGGTGCCGTAGAGCGCCGTGACCCGCTCTGCGCCTTGCAGATAGCTCCAGAGTTCGCGCCTGACGAGCCAGTTCATCAGGTTCCAGCCGAAGGGTTCGTCCGACATGTCGGTCGCGCGAAACACCCGGCGGTCGCGCTCGACAGGGGGCCAGCCGGTGGTGTCGATGACCTGCAACTGGTCGAGGGGCTTGGAATGCGGTTCGAGCAAGTCCCACAGCCCGCAGGCCATGAATAGGTCCCGTGCGGGTTGCAGAAAGGCGGTCGACCGAAGGTCGGAGCCGTCGAGGTCCGCCTCTGTGACCGGCGGCACCGGGTCCACCATCACGACGCTGAATCCGCGCGCGGCAAGAACCGCGGCCGCAACCTGTCCCGCGATCCCGCCGCCCGAAATGAAGATGTCCGTCTCGTGCCGTATCATGCCTCGTGCTTACGCTCCTCTGGCGCGCTGGGGAATACCCCGCCGCGAAGCTGCGACAGGAAGTCCGACAGGTCCGCCGTGTGGTGGCTGACATGCGGGGCCGTATGGGCATGGGGGGCGACGTGAATGGTTCGCATCCCCATCTCATGCGGCACCAGAAGGTTCTTCGGATCGTCCTCGAACATCGCCGCAAAGGCCGGGTCGAGCCCGTCCTTGCCGAAGACCGTTTCAAAGGCGAGACGCTGGGGCTTGGGGTGGAAATCCGCGTGTTCAACGCCATAGATGGCGTCGAATAGCCCGCTCAGGCCACGCGCCTCCAGCACCCGTTCGGCATAGGGGGCCGAGCCGTTGGTGTAGACGATCCTGCGACCGGGAAGGTCCGCGATCCGCGCGGCCAGGATCGCATCCCGAACCAGCGGGTCGAAGGAGATGTCGTGCACCTCGACCAGATAGGGCCCGGGATCGACTCCGTGTTCGGCCATGAGCCCGGCCAGCGTCGTGCCGTAGCTTTGCCAGTAATGCAGGCGCAGGCGGTTCGCCTCGTCGCGGTCGCAGCCCACGACCCGCATGACCCAGTCGGTCATCCGGACCTCGATCTGGTCGAAGAGACGGGCCTCCGGCGGGTAAAGCGTGTTGTCGAGGTCGAAGACCCAGGTGGTCACATGAGAGAAATCTTTGTCGATCATGACCTGTTTCTACTGCGACCTGTCGTCGCCCGCACCCGGCAAATGCCTCGCTCGCTTGATTAGGGGGCGGCTTTCGGCATAGTCCCTTGGAAACACAGGGAGGAGCCCAGGCGTGGCAGATCAGAAGAGCGGGCCGAAAGATGCTTACGGGATGATCCTCGACGCCATCGACGCGGGGCTCTATCAGCCCGGCGACCGGATGGTGGAAAGCGAACTGGCCGACCGTTTCGGGGTTTCGCGCACGCCGATCCGCGAGGCGCTGCAACGTCTCGAGACCCAGAGCCTGCTCAACCGGGATGGCCGTTCGCTCATCGTGGCATCCCTCGATCACAACCAGCTTGCCGAGCTTTACACGGTGCGTGCCGAGCTCGAAGGGCTGGCGGCGCGGCTGGCCGCCCAGCACGCCGCGCCCGAGGAGATGAAGCTCCTGCGCCAGATGGTCGAAACGGACCGTGGCCTCGTCGGCGATGCCAAGGCGCTGGCCCGGGCCAACCGGCGGTTTCACCGGCAGATCCACCTGGCCTCGCACAACCGCTATCTGCTCCAGCAACTGGACCTCGTGCACCGGACCATGGCGCTCCTGGCGACCACGTCGCTTGCTGCCGAGGGGCGCCCGGAACTGGCCATTGCCGAACATGATGCCATCGTGCGTGCGATCGAGACGCGAGACGGTGATGCGGCCGACGACGCGCTGCGCACCCATATTTCGCTGGCCTTCGAGACGCGGCTCAAGCTCGACAGTCAGCGGGAGTGACCGGCGCATCGTGTCCGGTCAGGCGCCGTGCCTCTGGCGTTTCGTCAGCGATGCCATGTTGGGTCTTGTCCCAGTAGAAGGGCTTGAAAAAGACCTCCGCCACGCCCTTGAGCGCGGCGATCGTCGCCAGCGGGTAATAGAGGTGCATCAAGGGCACGAAGGGCAGGAGGAAGCGTCCGCCTCGACCGTCTCGCCCCCTTGCGCGCCTTTCCCGCGCCACGAGCCCGGCGATGTTCACGATCATCGTCAGGATCTCGGCCGCGACGAAGAGACCGCCTAGGGCAAGGAAGAGCCACGGCGCCATGACCGAATGGAGCGGGTGGGCAAGTCCAAAGGCCACGACCCAGAACGACCAAAGGACCGGCGCCAGTAGCGCCTGCGCCAGCGAGCCCAGGAACAGGACCTGAACGCCGATGAACTTGCGGGGACCGAGTTGATCGAGCAGCGCCAGGGGGTTGCGCATATGCACGCCCCAGGTGATGGCATAACCCTTGATCCAGCGCGACCTTTGCTTGACCCAGGGCCAGAAACGGCAGTTGGCTTCTTCGAGCGTCACGGTGTCGACCATTTCCGTGCGGTAGCCATGCCGGGCAAGCCGTATGCCCAGGTCGGCGTCTTCGGTCACATTGTGGGCGTCCCAGCGACCAAGAGCTTCGAGCGCGTCGCGGCGGAAGAAGAGCGTCGTCCCGCCGAGCGGAAGGACCAGACCGAGTCGCTCGAGCCCCGGCAGCACCACGCGAAACCAGGCAGCGTATTCGACGGTGAAGGATCGCGACAGCCAGTTCGTGCGCGCGTTGTAGTAATCGAGCGCCCCTTGCAGACAGACGACCCAGGGGCTCGCGTCGCGAAACCGCCGCACGATCTTGACGATCTGGTCGGGCTCCGGCGCGTCCTCGGCGTCATAGATGCCGATGATCGACCCCCGCGCGAAGTCGAGCGCGTAGTTGAGGGCGCGGGGCTTGGTCTTGATCCCGCCGCGCGGCACCTCGATCACCCGCATCCAGGGCGGAAGCATCGTGGCGGCGAGCGTGTCCTGTGTGGTCCTGTCGTCAGCTTCGACGACGAGGCAGATGTCCAGAAGTTCGCGCGGGTAGGCGAGCAAGGAAAGCCGCTTGATCAGCCGGGCGGCGATGCGGCGTTCCCGAAACAGCGGCACGAGGATCGACACGACCGGCGCGTCGTGCAGGTCGTTGGCGTAGGGAGGGGTCCTTTCGTCAGGGAGCGCCCCGCCGGGCCGGTCCCCGTCCACCATCACGGCGGCGGCGACAACCTTGAGCGCGGAGTTCGCAAAGAGCGTGAGGACCGCCAGTGACATGGCAACCGACAGGACCGCGACCGGTGCCGCAAGGGTCGCCATGGTCAGGATCACGGTGATCCCCGCGAGGACGAGCCGCGACCGGACCATCCGCTGGGTGCGGCAGGATTCGCCGGGAGGCACCCGCGTCTCGGCGCGTTCGGCCAGCGTTAGGGCACGCCGCCGGACGATGCTCGTCTCCACCTCGCTCGGCGTCGCGACGACGAGACGCTGCGCGTTCCAGCCTGCGGGCAGCGCGGTTGTGATGGCGTTGGGGCGGTCCGGTCGTGCCGTCGCGAGGACGACCTGCGTGCCGATCCGGCGGAGCGGGACGGTTGCAAGGCGAAGGCAGGTTTCGACGCCCATTTCGTCGATCAACCGGACATCGGGCGGGTTGCATTGAAGGTCGATGCGACCAAGCCCGGACTGTATGGCGAGCGCGCCATAGACTGCCGTTTCCTCCGCGAGCCCGTTGGCGACCAGCACCTCCGAGAGCGGTCGCCCTGACCGAGCTTGAAGGTCGAGCGCCGTCGACAGATCGTCCCGGGTGATGGACTTCTGATCGAGAAGGATCTGCCCCAAGGTCCGGCCGCGGGTCGGGGCCTCGCGACTGGTCCCGGCCCCGAGAGGCCCGGCCCGCTCGGGGAAGAGCACGCGCACCTCCGCCTCCGGCACTCTCGCGGCGGTGTCGAGCGGGGGCAGGGGGTCAAGGCGCATGATCGCTCCGGCAGGTCGCGCATATACTGCGCCCTGATGGTTAACGATCGGTTAAGATGGCTGCCTCAGCCGCAGACGCCTCAGGCGGTCGCCCGGGCCGCCATGGCCTCGGCGAAGCGCTCGAAGAGGTAATAGCTGTCCATCGGGCCGGGGGAGGCTTCGGGGTGATACTGCACGGAGAACACCGGGCGGTTGTCCATGGCGATGCCGCAGTTCGACCCGTCGAAGAGCGAGATATGCGTCTCCTGCACCCCGTCGGGCAGCGTCTGGGCGTCCACGGTGAAGCCGTGGTTCATCGAGGTGATCTCGACCTTGCCCGTGGTCTTGTCCTTGACCGGGTGGTTCGCGCCGTGGTGGCCGTGGTTCATCTTGATGGTCTTGGCACCCAAGGCGAGGGCCAGCATCTGGTGGCCAAGGCAGATCCCGAAGATCGGCAGGTCGGTGGTGTTGAGCACCTCCTGGATCATCGGCACCGCGTAGCTGCCCGTGGCGGCCGGATCGCCCGGGCCATTGGACAGGAAGACCCCGTCCGGGTTGAGCGCCAGCACCTCTTCCGCCGTGGCGGTCGCGGGCAGCACGGTCACATCGCAACCCGCCGAGGCGAGGCAGCGCAGGATATTGCGCTTCGCACCGTAGTCGATCGCCACGACCTTGTGCTTGGCGTCCTTGAGCTTTGGGAACCCGTCCGGCCAGGCCCAACGCATCTCGTCCCAGCGGTAGCTCTGCGCACAGGTCACGTCGCGCGCGAGGTCGAGCCCGACCAGACCGGGGAACTTGCGCGCCTTGGCGACCAGCGCCTCGAGGTCGAAGTTGCCGTCGGGGTCATGCGCCAATGCCACATGGGGCGCACCCTGCTGGCGGATCGCGCGGGTCAGCCGCCTGGTATCGAGCCCGCCGATCCCGATCCGGCCCCGCTTGGCGAGCCAGGCGGCGAGATCCTCGGCCGCGCGCCAGTTCGAGGGCTCCGTCGGGTCCCATTTCACCACCATGCCGGCGGCGACCGGGTCCTGCGTCTCGTCGTCTTCCGGGTTCACGCCGGTATTGCCGATGTGGGGGAAAGTGAAGGTCACGACCTGCCCCGCATAGGAGGGGTCCGTCATGATCTCCTGGTAGCCGGTCATCGCGGTGTTGAAGCACAACTCCGCCGTCGTCTCGCCCACGGCGCCGAAGCCCTTGCCATAGAACACGGTGCCATCCGCGAGAACGAGGCAGGCGGTGGGTTTCGGTTTCTTGGACATGGGGCACCTCTGGCAGCGGCGGATGGACGGCGGGCAAATCGGGCGATACCTACGGGCGCGGCGCAGGAGCGTCAAGGGGGCAGGACGGCCTTCGGACCACGCGCGGAGCGGCGGATTGACGGCGGGTCACCGGCGCTTGTTTCCCCTGCGCCAAAGGTGTAGTTTCGAGGCTTCGTGACGAAAAACCGCGGCAGCGGTCGTCCAGGCAACCCAAGAGGCTATTCATGCGAAACCGGCTGAGCGAAGCGCTCAAAACGGCGATGAAGGAACAGGACAAGGAGCGTCTGTCCACGCTCCGTCTGATCAATGCGGCGCTCAAGGACCGAGAAATCGCGCTCCGCGGCGAAGGCGAGGACCAGACCCTGTCCGACGAGATGATCCTCGGGATTCTCGGCAAGATGGTGAAACAGCGTCAGGAATCCGCCAAGGCCTATGAAGAGGCCGGGCGGCTTGAACTGGCGGAAAAGGAACGCGCCGAGATCAAGGTGATCGAGGAATTCCTGCCCAAGCAACTGTCGGACAAGGAAGTGGAGACGGCCGTGGATGCCGCCGTCAAGGACGTGGGCGCGACGTCGATCCGCGACATGGGCAAGGTGATGGGCGCACTCAAGGCGCGCTACACCGGCCAGATGGATTTCGGCGCGGTCGGCCCCATGGTGAAGGCCCGTCTGGGCTGACGTCCGCGCAGGAGGTGCGCCTTCGGGCGCATCTTTTCGCTTTTTCCCACATTTCCGCACAGTCCCTGCATGGCTGCCCTGCACCCATGCAGGTTGACTTGCCATGGCCGGGCGAGGATTTTGGCCGCGCGGTCAAATCCCCGGCACAGGCGGATCCGCGAAGCGAGGTCGCATGTCCAATACCGCAGTGCTCCCCGGAGCCGACACACCCCTATTGCCCGAAGGCACCGACCATTCGGCCCGCAACCGGCTGGTGATCGGGCTCTTGCTGGTGTCGACCTTCACCATGATCCTCAACGAGACGATCATGTCGGTAGCGCTGCCGCGGCTCATGGTCGATCTCGACGTGACGGCGAGCGCGGCGCAGTGGCTGACGACCGCCTTCCTCCTGACGATGGCCGTCGTGATCCCGATTACGGGGTTCCTCATTCAGCGATTCCACACACGTACCGTCTTCATCACCGCGCTGTCCTTCTTCTCGTTTGGCACGCTCCTGTGTGCGCTCGCGCCCGGCTTGCCTGCGCTTGTGATGGGTCGCGTCGTTCAGGCCTGCGGAACCGCGATCATGATGCCGCTGCTCATGACGACGATCATGACGCTCGTGCCGCCCGAGAGCCGGGGCAAGACGATGGGCAATATCTCGATCGTCATTTCGGTCGCGCCCGCCATCGGCCCGACGATTTCCGGGATCATCCTCAACCTGCTCGACTGGCGCTGGATGTTCTGGCTCGTGCTGCCCATCGGGCTTGGCGCGCTCGCGCTGGGCTATGCCAAGCTCGTCAATGTAACCGAGCCCCGGCGCGTGCCGCTCGACATCCTGTCGGTGCCACTGGCCGCGGTGGGGTTCGGCGGGCTCGTCTATGGTCTGTCCACCATCGGCGAGGGCCATGGCGAGGGCGGTGGGCTTCCGCTCTGGGTGCCGCTGGCTGTGGGTGGCGTGGTGCTCGTCGCCTTTCTGCTGCGACAGATCGCGCTTGGCCCCAAGGACCGCGCGCTCCTCGATCTGCGCACCTTCCGGCACAAGATCTTCACCGTCGCGGTCGTGATGATGGGCCTCGCCATGATGGCGCTCTTCGGAATGATCATCCTGTTGCCGATCTACATGCAGAACGTCCTCGGGATGGAGCCCCTGCAAGCCGGGCTCATGCTGCTGCCCGGTGGTCTGCTCATGGGGCTGCTGGCCCCGCTCGTCGGTCGGCTATTCGACGCCCACGGGGCGCGCAAGCTGGTCATTCCGGGGGCGACGGCGGTCAGCGTCGCGCTCTGGCTCATGGTGACCTTCACGCCCGAGACCGGTGTGCCCATGGTGCTGGCGGCGCATATCATCCTATCGGCGGGGCTCGCGTTCATGTTCACGCCGCTCTTCACCTCGTCGCTCGGGTCCCTGCCGTCCGACCTCTATTCCCACGGCTCGGCGGTCATCGGCACCGTGCAACAGGTGGCAGGCGCCGCCGGGATCGCGCTTTTCGTTTCGATCATGTCGGTGGTCACCGCCTCCGGCCTTTCCGAGGGGCTGGATCAGGCCCACGCGCTGTCCGAGGGGCTGTCGGCGGGCTTTATGGTGGGCGCGATTGCGTCGCTCCTGATGCTGGTCGCCGGGTTCTTCGTGCGCCGTCCGCCGGACATGGTGCCGGGCGCCGGGCCGATGGGGCACTAGGGACACACGACGGCACTCAGCCGTCGGTGGTCACCCGGCGCGACTTGGCGAGGACCAGCGCCCGTTCCAGTTCCTCGAAGAGCTTCGGACGCTCGTCCTCGTGCAGGAAGGCCCCGATCTCGACCTCGCGCCCGCCGCCCTTGAGTGTCACATAGTCCTTCACCGGGCCGTTCGCATGGCGTCCGACACTTACCCAATGCGGGTTCGCCTCCCACTCTGCATGGGCCCGGCGCGGTCCGTCCCGCGTGAGGCGTATCATGTCCGGCCAGATCACCAGCTGTTCCAGGATTTCGCCATCGCGGTAGCTCTTTCCGATGAACCACCACAGCCCGAAGATCGCGATGAGCCCCGGTCCCAGGAGCCACCAGAGCGCCGCGGTGCCGACGAAGGCCGAGAGCGGGATCAGGAACATCACGTAAGCGAAGCCGATGGCGAAGGCGAAGCCGCGTTTCGGCAGGCTGCGGAACGGCCAAAGGTGAACCTCGGCAATGGGCGCACCGCCTTCGTCCCGGCCCGGTGCGTCCGGGGCGGGGGGGTGGTCGATGTGTAGGATCCATTCATAGGGCATCAGTGACTTCCCCTGATCCAGCGCAGGGCCGGGCGCAAAAGGATGACATGGACAAGTCCGATGATCCCGGCAAGCGCGACAAAGGCCCCCGTCTCCGACAGGATGGCGGTCAGGCCGCTCGACGGTGCAGTGAGCGGGGACAGGATCGCGGCCATGGCGAACAGGAGAAGCCAGAAAAGCACGAGTGTCGTGCGCCGGTCCTCCGCGCCGTGCCGTTCCTTCACGAACTGGCCCGCGAGGACGAAGAGAACCACCGTGCCCAGGCTCGCCACATAGCGCCACTGCGCGACGACATGGTAGCTGTCGATCACGACCTCCGCGCGCGAGAAGGGCCAGATCCCCGCTGCGACGGCCCAGAGTGCCAACGCAAAGAGCCAGAGACCCAGAAGCCCCGCCACCATGATCAGGACCGCCCGCCCGCCGCGCCACTGGACGATGGCGGGAGGAAGCAGGATCAGGAGGAGGGCAAGCGGTGTGATCATGGTGTCTCTCAAGCAAAGGGCCCCGGCGTTTCCACCGGGGCCCCACTGTCTGTCAAATCCCGCGCCCCTTAGTGAGCGTGCGACTTGTCCCAGTCCTCACGCTTCGGGAGCTGCTCGAAGGTGTGCTCCGGCGGCGGCGAGGGCAGGGTCCATTCCAGCGTGTCCGCGTATTCGTTCCAGTAGTTGTTCTCGGTCACGCGACGGCCGGCGAAGACCGTGTAGATCATGATCGCGAAGAACAGGATGAACGAGGCGAAGGACAGGAAAGCACCCATCGACGAGATGTGGTTCCAGTAGGCGAAGGCCTCCGGGTAGTCGATGTAACGGCGCGGCATGCCCTGACGGCCAAGGAAGTGCTGCGGGAAGAACGTGATGTTCACGCCGATGAAGAACAGCCAGAAGTGCAGTTTGCCCGCCCATTCCGGATACTGACGGCCCGACATCTTGCCGACCCAGTAGTAGCAGCCCGCGAAGATGGTGAAGGCCGCGCCCATCGACATGGTGTAGTGGAAGTGCGCCACGACGTAGTAGGTGTCGTGATAGACGCGGTCCACGCCAGCCTGGCTCAGGACGACGCCGGTCACACCGCCCACGGTGAAGAGGAACAGGAAGCCGAAGGCAAAGAGCATCGGCGTCTTGAACTCGACCGAACCGCCCCACATGGTCGCGATCCACGAGAAGATCTTGATGCCGGTCGGCACCGCGATGACCATCGTGGCGAGCATGAAGTAGGACTGCTGCTGGAGCGACATGCCCACGGTGTACATGTGGTGCGCCCAGACGACGAAGCCGATGACACCGATGGCGATCAGCGCCCAGACCATCGGCAGGTAGCCGAAGATCGGTTTCTTGGCGAAGGTCGCGAAGACGTGGGACACGAGGCCAAAGCCCGGGAGGACCACGATGTACACCTCCGGGTGGCCGAAGAACCACAGGATGTGCTGGTAGAGGATCGGGTCACCGCCGCCCGACGGGTCGAAGAAGGTCGTCCCGAAGTTGCGGTCCATGAGCAGCATGGTGATCGCGCCGGCCAGAACGGGCAGGGCGAGCAGGATGAGCCAGGCGGTCACGAAGATCGACCAGGCGAAGAGCGGCACCTTGAACATGGTCATGCCGGGGGCACGCATGTTGAGGAAGGTGGTAATCATGTTGATCGCGCCTAGGATCGACGAGGCACCCGAGACGTGGACCGCGAAGATCGCGAGGTCCATCGAATAGCCGCCCTCGGTGGTGGACAGCGGCGGGTAGAGCACCCAGCCCACGCCCGAGCCGAGCTGGTCGTTGCCACCCGGCGACAGGAGCGAGGCCACGCCAAGCGCCGTGCCCGTGACATAGAGCCAGAAGGACAGGTTGTTCATCCGCGGGAACGCCATGTCCGGCGCACCGATCTGCAGCGGCATGAAGTAGTTGCCGAAACCGCCGAAGAGCGCCGGGATCACGACGAAGAACATCATGAGCACACCGTGGTAGGTGATCATCACGTTCCAGAAGTGACCGTTGGGCGTGCACTCCGCGCTTGCATCCGTGAAGAGGCGGAAGCCTTCGAGGCACATGTGCTGGACACCGGGGTCCATGAGTTCGAGGCGCATCAGCACCGTGAAGCTCACCGAGATCAGACCGACAATCGCCGAAGTGATCAGGTAGAGGATACCGATATCCTTGTGGTTGGTGGACATGAACCAGCGGGTGAAAAACCCGCGATCGTCGTGGTGTTCATGACCGTGAATGGCTGCGTCCGCCATGAAGGTCTCCCTTTCTTGCTCGATCCCGACAGGGCCGGAACCTTAGCTCCCTTCCCGTGCATGATTCACATCATGCCCGAAATTAAGCGGCTTTTACTGCGACAATTCGCGCAGGGCAATGTTGACCGAGATCAAATGTTCATTTTTCTGCATGTTTTGCAGGGGCCTGAGCAGCATTTCGGACTTTGGTCGCAGGCTTGGAAATCCGCCTTTCATCTGCGGATTTCGGGGTTTCACCGGGAATGGCGCATGGCCCGGGGGAATCAACCCCTGCGGCGGCGTGCCGCAGGCGGCTCGCGTCATTGGGCGAGTTGCACCTTGTCCACCCGAAGCCCGCGCGAGGACATCTCGTAGGGAACGACGTCTTGCGAATAGACCCCGTGCTTGAAGTAGAAATGCTGTGACCGGAAGAGCCTCGGATCGTCGGACACGCGGTATTGCCCGCTCAGCTGAAGCGCACCGTCGAGATAAAAGAAGACGCGAAAGCCACTCTGCCCGTCGAAGTCGAGGATCACCGCGAAGTCATGCGCGCTCCCGTCACGCGGCAGCCGCGCGGATGATTTCCCCGTGGACGACAGCACGTCGCGCACGCAGTTTTCCCCCGGTTGCGTGCCGATCTTGTAGTCGCCGGTGACGAAAAGCCGGTTGTCGGCCCCGAGCCGCACCATGAGGGGCGGCCCGCAGCCGAGGCGACCGTCGTGGATCTGAAAGAGTGTCAGCGTCTCTGACGAGGGCGAAGCGAGCGACAGCGTCGTGCTGAACCGGTAGGTGCCCCTGTGCGAGGGCGCGATCTTGTCCGAAGCGATCTCGGCGCGTTGCTTGAAGATGCCGCCGTCACAATGATTGCTGCTTGTGCGGAAGGTCCAGTTGCCGCCCGAGCCGCTGATGGACCCGGCATCCGCCCCGCAGGAGACGCGCCAGCGATCGAGCGGATTGGCCTCGGCGGATCGCGCCGATACCGTAGCGAGCAGGACAAGCGTCAGGACTACGAATGCTCTCATGGAAATGCCCCGTCTCAAATGGTCTTCGGGTCGAGGCTAGTCTCTGTCGCCCATCGGGTCAAACCTGGCCTGCGAAACGAAAAAGACCCCATCCGGTCGTGCCGGACGGGGTCCTTGTCAGGCCGTGGCCCGTCGCGATCAGTTCGTCGCGGGCTCCTCTTCGCCCTCTTCCGCCGGCATGTCCGAAGAGAAGGTGGCGAGATAGGCGGCGACGTCCGCGCCGTCCTTCAGCTTGAAGGTCATCTTCGACTTCGCACCGTCGTCGCCAGTCTGTTCCTTCACGAAGGCCGAGGGATCGGCGAGATAGGACACGAGAAGTTCCTCGGTCCAGATCATGCCGGTCTCACCCAGTTCGACCAGACCATCGCCATAGTTGAAATCGGTGGCCGCAGCGTGGCGGCCGATGACGCCATAGAGGTTCGGGCCGGTCTTGCCGCCCTTGACGATGGCTTCGCCGGAGTCGTCCACGATGGCGTGGCAGGATTTGCACTTCTTGAAGTCGTCTTCGCCGGCGGCGGCATCGCCCTGGGCGAAGGCCGGAGCGGCGAGCGCGAACATCGCGGCGGTGGTGATCAGGATGGCTTTCATGGCGTTCCTCTTGGTTTCGGTCTTTCGTGCGCCGCCCGCAGCGGGGCAGTCATCTCACTCCCTCCGGGAATCGCAGGACGCCCGGACTGACCCGGGAACCATGCCGGGCACCCGCAAGGGGTGCAAGCGGGCGGTTGGTCGCATGCCCTATGCGCGGTATTGCGCGCGGCAATAGGGCTCAGGACCGGGTCCCGTTCCCCGGCGTCTGACCATTCCGTCCCGCGGTGGTGGCGGCGCCTCTCAGGGGCCGCCAGGTCAGGTCGTGGACAAGCCCGCCGGCCATCGGCGCGGGTGGTTGCCACAGTTGCACCTGCCCCGGGCGCCCGATCGCGCGCATCCCGGCCTCCCAATGGGCGAAGGAAATCCCGAGCGCGAGCGGCGCATAGAACCGCGACCCTTCCGTGGCGCAGAACTTCACCGAGGCGAGGCCTTCGGCGTCTTCGCGCAGGATGATCCGCGTCGTCTGGCCGTTGTAGGAGGACGGCGCTCGGCGGCAGGCGTCGAACAGCGGTCGCAGTGGTTTCAGGGCCTTGTGATGAAGCGGCGCGGGCAGGCCGGGGGCACTGTCATAGACGAGATCGGCCAGCGGCTTGCGCCGTGAACCCCACAAGCGCATCACCCGGGCCAGGAGCGGCTTCCAGCGGCTCTCATAACCAACCGCGATGGTCGCGAGCACGTGGTCGCGCGTGGGATCGAATCGCGACCCAAGCGCCGCTTCGGCCGAGCGGCGGTCGGTGCCCGGCCCGATCCAGCAGGTGCCGACGCCCCGCGCCGTCAGCCCGAGCACCACATGTTCCAGCGCGCGTCCCGCTTCGATCACCGCCATCCGGTCATAGCGGGCGGGCACCACGATCACGATGAAACTCTGCGCCCCGATCCCCGGCCAGACGGTGATGCGCTGTTCGACGAACTCGGCGCGCACCTCGCCCTGCACCAGCGCGTGTGCTGCGTCGATACTTGTATGCTGGGACAGCAGGGACCGCACGGCAGCGAGGTCGGAAGGCGCGAGCGCCAGGGGCTGGAACGACCGGACAGAGCGCCGCGCCGCCATGACGGCGAAGACGTCGCCGGGCACAGGGCGGTGATCCCGGTCGGACAGGGCGAAAAGCCGAAGCTTCAGGAGCGCGACCTCGAAGAGACCGAGCCCCAGTACAAGGCCCGCCAAGACGGCCACGACTACCCCCACCGTCCCGAGCCCGAACACCCGGAGGACAAGCGCGAGGAGGCCAAGCCCAAGCGCCAGGGCGAAAGGCAGGGCGAACTGGAGCCAGCCGGAGAACTGGAGCCGCCGCCAGAGCGCCGACCACCGCGATGCCGGGGCATGAGCGGCGGCGGGTCCCGGGGTCGTGTCCGTTACAGCCTCGGTCAAATGGTCGCCTCCGGTCCTGCGGGCCGCATCCGGTCTCCAGCGCTCTCAGAACACATCGTCGAAGGTCCTTTTCAGTGCCACATCCACATCCGCCATCGTCACCGGCAGACCCAGATCGACCAGCGAGGTCACGCCGTAGTCGGTGATACCGCAGGGCACGATCCCGGTGAAATGGTCGAGGTTCGGCTCGACGTTGATCGACAACCCGTGAAAGCTCACCCATTTGCGCAGCCGCACCCCGATGGCCGCGATCTTGTCCTCGGCCATCTGGCCGGTCAGCGTGCGCGGCTTCTCGGGCCGTTCGACCCAGACGCCCACGCGCCCCTCGCGCACCTCACCCTTCACGTTGAAGGTGCCGAGCGTGGCGATCACCCAGTCTTCCATCTTCTGGACGAAGGCCCGGATGTCGCGCCCGCGTGTATTGAGATCGAGCATGACATAAACCACGCGCTGTCCGGGGCCGTGATAGGTGTATTGCCCGCCGCGTTTGGTGACATGGACCGGAAACCGGTCGGGATCGACGAGGTCCGCGGGTTTGGCGCTGGTCCCGGCGGTGTAGAGCGGGGGATGTTCGACGAACCAGATGAGTTCCTCGGCCTCGCCCGCCGCGATCCGGGCGACCCGCTCCTCCATGAAGGCGACCGCCGCGTCGTAGTCGGTCAGACCGTCCGTGATGTTCCATTCGACCATGCGGCTCATCCGGGCAAGAGCCCGGCCTCCTTCACGGCGGGCAGATAGGTCCGGCTGACCGGAATGTCACGCCCATCCTGAAGCGTCAGCACCGCTTTCGCCCCGTCGCGTTTCGCCGCTGCAACGGCCCCGGTCGCCACCCAGTGGGACCGATGCACCTGAAGGCCCGGGGTCGTGCCGACCTCACCCATGGCGTCGGCGAGGCGCAGGAGCACAAGCTCGCTGCCTTTGTCGGTTATCACCTCGACATAGTGATCCTGCACCGAAAGCGCGTAGAGCCGCCCGCGTTTGTCGATCGGCACACGGGACAGGATGCGGGGCGGCTGTGGGGTGGCGTCGGAGGGCAAGGCTCCGGCGGGCGCATCGCCGTGCATCAGCACATATGCCGCGCCGATGATGACGGATATCACGACCACGTTGATGGCCAGCGGCACGATCAGGGCGGGGTCGATGAAACCGGGGCCGAAAACGGCGGTGTTCATCGCAATGAGGGCGAGCGTCAGCACGATCCCCGATCCGACGCCTGCCAGAACCACGGTGGGCCAACGGGACAGATGACCGCGCAGGGATTCGGCGATCAGCGTTGAGACGGCGCTGCCCCCGAAAAAGCCGACGGTGGCCACGACGATCCAATATACCACGCGTGGCAATCCGCGCATCACGTCATCCGTGCCGAACGGACCGGCCAGGCCAAGCACCACGCCCGCGGCAAAGATGGCGATCCAGACCTGCCGCCGGGTCGCCAGCGCATGCATTTCACGCTTCGTAAGCTGCAAGGGGCTGTCGTTCACGCCTGATCCCGTTCGTTTGCGTATCCGCGCTCGCCGGCGTTCGGCGAGCCTGCAAGAGAGGTGCCAGACCCAACCGCACAAGGCAAGGAGCCGCTTATGTTCGACCTGTCCCCCCTGACTGACGCACCCCTCGCGGTTCAGATCCACGCTATTGCCGCGTTGGAAGCGGTGGTATTGACCCCCTTGGCCCTGCTGCGCAGGCGTCGCGACCGTCTGCACAAGATCGCGGGCTATCTATGGGTCACGAATATGGTGCTGGCCGCCGCATCTTCGTTCTGGATCACCGAGATACGGCTCATCGGCCCCTTCAGCCCGATCCACGCGTTGTCCGTGTTGACGCTGGTCAATGTGGTGCTGGCGGTGCGCGCAATCTGGCGGCGAAACGTGACGGCGCATCAGGCGATCATGAAGGCGACGGCCTTCTGGGGACTGGGCGTTGCCGGGCTACTGGCGCTGGTGCCGGGGCGGCGGATGCACGCGGTCCTGTTCGGCCCGGATACGCCCGACCGATACTCTGACGCCGGGCTTTTGTCCTTTGTCGTGATGGGCGTTGCGCTGGCCTATATCGGATTTCGCCTTTGGTCAGACCGCAAGGCCGAAGCGGCGGGCTAGGCGTCTTGCAGCGGGCCGGATCGAGAGAGCGCAGGGATTTCACCGAAAACGAAAATTCCCCCTTGGCATCCCCCGAATCCCACGGTATTCAGCGCGCCACCAAGTCAGGACAGTGCGGTCGTGGCGGAATTGGTAGACGCGCAGCGTTGAGGTCGCTGTGGGGTAACTCCCGTGGAAGTTCGAGTCTTCTCGACCGCACCATCTGGCCTTCGGGCAGACGAAAGACCCCGCCGGTTCCGGCGGGGTCTTTCGTTTTCGGGGGCCACGCGTCTCTTGTCCCAAGCACTCCGGGACGGGTCGTTCTGGTCACCGCGGCCGCGGGGCGGCGATGAATATGCCTGTCGGACGAGCATTCCGCTGCAATGCGGCACCCCCGTAAGACTACGGACTTGCCCCTTGGTCCACCTCCTTGATACCAAGCCTTGATTGCGGGTGCGGGAGGAACGTCGCCAGCATCGTTTTGTCCAGGACAGCGAGGACCAGACCTGATGAAGAAAGTTTACGACACGGCCGACGAGGCCCTGGAGGGCATCCTGAAGGACGGGATGCTGATCGCCGCGGGGGGCTTTGGCCTTTGCGGTATTCCGGAGCTTCTGATCGACGCCGTGGTGAAGAGCGGGGTCAAGGACCTGACGGTCGCGTCGAACAACGCGGGCGTGGACGGGTTTGGCCTAGGCAAGCTGCTCGAGACCCGCCAGATCAAGAAGATGATGTCGTCCTACGTGGGCGAGAACGCCGAGTTCATGCGCCAGTATCTCTCGGGCGAGCTTGAGCTCGAATTCAACCCGCAAGGCACGCTCGCCGAACGGATGCGTGCGGGCGGGGCGGGTATCCCGGGCTTCTACACCAAGACCGGTGTGGGCACCGTCATCGCCGAGGGCAAGGAGCACAAGGACTTCGGCGGCGAGACCTACATCATGGAAGAGGGCATCTTCGCCGATCTCTCCATTGTGAAGGCCTGGAAAGCCGACGACACCGGCAACCTGATTTTCCGCAAGACCGCCCGCAACTTCAACCCGCCCGCCGCCATGTGCGGCAAGATCTGCGTCGTGGAAGTCGAGGAAATCGTGCCGCGCGGCTCGCTCGACCCTGACCATATCCACCTGCCGGGCATCTACGTCCACCGGATCATCCAGGGCGAACACGAAAAACGCATCGAACAGCGGACCACACGCAAGCGGGAGGAAGCATAATGCCCTGGGATCGTAACCAAATGGCCGCCCGCGCGGCGGAAGAGCTTGAAGACGGCATGTATGTGAACCTCGGCATCGGGATTCCGACGCTGGTGGCGAACTACGTCGGCGACAAGGACATCACGCTGCAATCCGAGAACGGGATGCTGGGCATGGGCCCGTTTCCCTATGAGGGCGAGGAAGACCCGGACCTGATCAATGCGGGCAAGCAGACGATCACCGAGCTGAACCGCACCTCCTATTTCGACAGCTCGATGAGCTTCGGCATGATCCGGGGCGGCAAGATCGCCGCCGCGATCCTTGGCGCGATGGAAGTGGCCGAGAACGGGGACCTCGCGAACTGGATGATTCCCGGCAAGCTCGTCAAGGGCATGGGCGGGGCGATGGACCTCGTCGCCGGGGTCGAGAAGGTCGTGGTCGTGATGGACCATACCAACAAGGCGGGCGAGACGAAACTGCTCAAGGCCTGCACGCTGCCGCTGACCGGCGCGGGCGTCGTGGACCGGATCATCACCGATCTGGGCGTCTTCGACGTGGTCGAGGGCGGTCTCAAGATCGTGGAATGTGCGCCCGGCGTGACCGAGGACGAGATCCGTGAAAAGACCGAGGCGACGCTGGTCTGAGACCGTGCGGCAAGAGACGGAGGGAGGGCTGCGCAACCGCGCGGCCCTTTTTCGTTACAGGGTGCCGAGGATCTCTCGAGCCCGTCCGCAGTCGGCATCCATCTGCGTGATCAGCGCCTCGAGGCTGTCGAACCGCTCCTCGGGCCGCAGGTAGGCCACGAGCGCCACTGACAGATGAGCGCCGTAGAGGTCGCCCTTGAAGTCGAACAGGAAGCTCTCGAGGTTCGGGAGGTTTTCGCCGAACATCGGGCGCACACCGATGCTAGCCGCGCCACCGTATTCGCCTCTGTGAGGTCCTGACAGCACGTCCACCTTGACGGCATAGACCCCGAACTTCGGCGGATGCAGCCCGGCGATCGACATGTTCGCGGTGGGATAACCAAGATCGCGCCCCCGCTGGTCGCCGCGAATGACCTTGCCGTCGATCCGGTGCCAGTGCCCCAGCATGCGCGCTGCATCGCGCGGCCGCCCGTCCGTCAGCGCCTCGCGGATCGCGGTGGAGGAAATCTCGACTTCGCTGTCGCGCAGAAGATCGGCGACGGTCACGCCGAACTCCATCTCGGCCCCAAGCGCCTGAAGCGTCTCGACCGTCCCGGCCCGGTCCTTGCCGAAGTGGAAGTCCTGTCCCACGACCACATGGCGCAGTCCGAGCCCCTCCACGATCACCCGCCGTGCAAAATCCCCGGGCGTGAGGGCGGAGAGCGTATCATTGAACGCAAGTTCATAGAGCTTCTCGACCCCGAGCCAGTCGAGCCGGTTGGCCCGTGCCTCGGCGTTCATGAGCCGGAACGCGGGAGCCTTGGGTGCGAAATACTGGCGCGGATGGGGCTCGAAGGTCATCACCCCCAGAGGCGCGCCAAGGACCCCGGCCTCGCGGCGCGCGATGTCGATGACATACTGGTGGCCACGGTGGACGCCATCGAAATTGCCGATGGCGGCGGAAGCGCCCCTGTCGGTCTCTTCGACGAAATGGAAATCGCGAATGATCTTCATGTGTTTGCTCGTAGCGGGGCCGGTCGAAAACCACAAGCAGCGGCGACAGGGGCGAGGGGTGTAGGGCGGGCCGCCCTATGATCTTTCCCCGAATTACTCATGCCGGGATCGTCGCCACTTCGCGCCGTCAAGGATACTGCGCGCCTGCGGCGCACAGGGTTCTCGCGTCCCCCTGCGGGGAACGCGACCGATTTTGAGTATTTGAGGAAAGATGAAAGGAAGGGTGCGCCGAGCGCAGCGAGACGCCCCCTTCCGCAACGGGGCGAAGCCCCGGCGCAAGGTCTCAGGCGACCTCGGCCAGGCGCTTGAGCGCTTCTTCCAGCTTGGCGGCTTCTTCTTCCCGTGCAGCGAGGTTGGCGTTGGCCTCCTCGACCACCTCTTCAGGCGCGTTCGCCGCGAAGTTCGGGTTGTTCAGCCGACCCTTCAGCCCGCCGATCTCCTTCTGGAGCTTGCCCAGGGTCTTCTCGAGCCGCGCCTTTTCCTCGGCCACGTCGATGATGTCGGCCAGCGGCAGGGCGAAGGTGCCACCCTCGACCGGGATCGTGACGCAGCCCTTCGGCAGGTCCTGCAGTTCGGTGATGCTGTCGATCCGGGCGAGCTTGACGATGAGCGTTTCGTTGGTGGCGAGTGCGCCACGCCCGGCGGCGTCGAGGTCGCGCAGGATCACCGGGATCTGAAGCCCGGCCGGCACATGCATCTGGGCGCGGGCAGAGCGGATTTCCTCGATCAGCTTCACAACCCAGTTCATCTCGCGATCCGCCGCCTCGTCGATCAGTTCGACGCCGTAGCTGGGCCAGTCGGTGTGGACGAGCAGCTTCGGTCGGTCGGCGATCTGGCCCCAAAGCTCTTCGGTGATGAAGGGCATGATCGGGTGCAGGAGGATCAGGCATTGGTCGATGACCCAGCCCATGGTCGCCCGTGTTTCGGCCACGGCCGCAGCGTCGTCGGAGGTGAGAAGCGGTTTCGAGAACTCCACATACCAGTCGCAGACCTTGCCCCAGACGTAAGCATACAAACCATTCGCCGCGTCATTGAAGCGATAGGTGGCAAGGGCCTCGTCCACCGTCTCACGGATGCGCACGGTTTCGGTGACGATCCAGCGGTTCACGGTCTGCTCCACGCTCGCAGGGTCGAAGCCCGGCACCGGCTTGCAGTCGTTCATCTCGGCAAAACGCGCCGCGTTCCAGAGTTTCGTTCCGAAGTTCCGGTAGCCCTTGATGCGTTCTTCCGACAGCTTGAGCACGCCCCCCAGCGCTGCCATGGACGCATTGGTGAAACGCAGCGCGTCGGCGCCGTATGCGTCAATGATCTCCAGCGGGTCGATGACGTTGCCGGTGGTCTTCGACATCTTCTTGCCCTTCTCGTCGCGCACGAGCTGGTGCAGGTAGACGGTGTGGAAGGGCACCTCGTTCACCACGGCAAGCTGCATCATCATCATCCGCGCCACCCAGAAAAAGAGGATGTCGAAGCCGGTCACGAGCACGTCGGTGGGAAAGTATTTTTCGAGCTCCGGCGATTTCTCGGGCCAGCCCAGCGTGCCGATCGGCCAGAGACCCGACGAGAACCAGGTGTCGAGCACATCGGCGTCGCGCCAGACCGGATAGACGAGTTTGGTCGGGTCCTGCTCGATGGCATAGGTCGCGAGGCTCTCGGCCAGCATGTCGATGGCCGCTTCGCGGTCGGCGACCTCCACCACCCGCGCGTGGTTGAGCGGAACCGGGGTGTCGGCGATCTCGTCCTGAAAGGCGGGGATCACCTCGTCGAAGTACGAACCGGCGTGATGCACGACGCCGCGGTGCACCATGCCGTCGACCAGCGTTTTCAGGACTTCGACGTCGTCCAGATCGCCATCGCTGCCGATCTCTTTCTCGTAGCCGAGGTCGAGCCCGTACCAGACCGGGATCTGGTGGCCCCACCAGAGCTGGCGCGAGATGCACCAGGGTTCGATGTTCTCGAGCCAGTGGTAATAGGTCTTTTCGCCGCTCTCGGGGATGATCTTCGTACGACCGGTGCGCACGGCATCGAGCGCGGGGCCGACGACTTTTTCGGCGTCCACGAACCACTGGTCGGTGAGCATCGGCTCGATCACGACCTTCGACCGGTCGCCGAAGGGCTGCATGATCGGCTTGTCCTCGACATAGGGAACCTCACGCTCGGTGGCGTTGCCCTCGTCGTCGATCTCGGTGATCGTCCTGGTGACCGCGAGGCCCTCGTCCGTGATCTGTTTCACCACGGCCTTGCGCGCGGCGAAACGGTCGAGCCCGCGCAGCTCGTCCGGGACGAGGTTCAGGCCATCGACTTCCATCTCCTCGAAGCTATCGCCATTGGCGATCTCCTGCGCCCGGGCCGCGCAGGTGGCGTAATCGTCCCCGTCCGCGCGCATGTGGCCCTGCATGTCCATCAAGCGATACATCGGGATGCCGCCACGCTTGGCCACTTCGTAGTCGTTGAAGTCATGGGCGCCGGTGATCTTCACGGCGCCCGAGCCAAAGGTGGGATCGGGGTATTCATCGGTGATGATCGGGATCAGGCGGCGGTGTTCCTTGGGCCCGACCGGAATTTCGCAGAGCTTGCCGACGATGGGGGCATAGCGTTCGTCGGACGGGTGCACCGCCACAGCACCGTCGCCCAGCATGGTCTCGGGCCGCGTGGTGGCGATCGAGATATAGTCGCGTTCTTCCGAGAAGGTGACGTTCCCGTCCTCGTCCTTCTCGACATAGGTATAGGTCTCGCCGCCGGCGAGCGGGTATTTGAAATGCCACATGTGGCCCGCGACTTCGATGTTCTCGACCTCAAGATCCGAGATCGCCGTCTCGAAATGCGGGTCCCAGTTCACCAGCCGCTTGCCGCGGTAGATGAGGCCCTTCTGATACATGTCCACGAAGACCTTGATCACCGCGTCATGGAAGTTCCCGTCCGGCTCGTCCGCGGGCGCATTGGGGGCACCTGACATGGTAAAGGCGTTTCGGTCCCAGTCGCAGCTGTCGCCCAGCCGCTTCATCTGTTCGATGATGGTGCCGCCCTTTTCGGCTTTCCACTCCCAGACCTTTTCGAGAAAGGCCCCGCGGCCAAGTTCCCGGCGCGAGGGTGCGCCGTCGGCCGCGAGCTTCTTTTCCACCTGCAACTGGGTGGCGATACCCGCGTGGTCCTGACCGGGCTGCCAGAGCGTGTCGAAGCCGCGCATCCGGTGCCAGCGGGTCAGGATGTCCATGATCGTGTGGTTGAAGGCATGGCCGACATGCAGCGCGCCCGTCACGTTGGGCGGCGGGAGCATGATGCAGAAGGTCTCGGGCCGGGAGGCATTCGCACCGGCGGCGAAGGCTTTCGCCTCGTCCCACTTCGCGGAAATGCGCGGCTCGACAGCGCTCGCGTCAAAGGTCTTGTCCATGGCCATGGGTCACCTGTCTTTCTCTGGTCGGGCCGGGTTTAGCCTTTGGGGGCCGGAAGGGGAAGAGGCGAGGGCAGGACGGAACCGCTGCGCCGTTCCGGCTCAGGTCACCACGTCCGGCGTGCCACGACCCGTGCGCGATTTGAGCCCCGACAGGGCATCCGCCGCCTCCGCTACCGGCGCGAGCGCGGCGGACGGGTCCATGGCCAGATCGCCGCCCGGCTCCACGTGGTTCTCGAGGTAGAGCCGGATCGTCGCTCCGGCGGTGCCGGTGCCCGAAAGGCGCAGCACCGCCCGTGCGCCGCCGTCGAAGTTGAGGATGATCCCCTGCGAGGTCGCCGTTGACCCGTCCACCGGGTCGACATAGTCGAAGTCCTCGGCACTCTCGACCGTGAGCGATCCGGCCTCGGCACCTGCCAGCCCGTCGAGCCGGTCGCGCAGGTCGACCATCAGATCGCCGGCCACCTCCGCGTCTACCTCTTCGTAATCGTGGCGCGAATAGTAGGTCCTGCCGTACATCGCCCAATGCGCCGCCATGATCTCGGCCACGCTTTGCTTCTTGACGGCAAGGATGTTAAGCCAGAGGAGGACCGCCCAGAGACCGTCCTTCTCGCGGACGTGGTTCGATCCGGTTCCGGCGCTTTCCTCGCCGCAGATCGTGGCGCGGCCCGCGTCCAGAAGGGTGCCGAAGAACTTCCAGCCGGTCGGCGTCTGGTGGCATTCGACACCCAAGGCGCGCGCCACGCGGTCGGCGGCCCCCGATGTCGGCATGGACCGAGCGATCCCCGCGATCCCGTCCCGGTAGCCCGGCGCGAGATGCGCGTTGGCCGCGAGCACGGCGAGGCTGTCGGACGGCGTCACATAGATGCCCCGGCCGACGATCATGTTACGGTCGCCGTCGCCATCGCTCGCCGCGCCGAAGTCGGGCGCGTCGGGCGCGAACATGTGGTCCATCAGGTCCTTGGCCCAGACCGGGTTCGGGTCCGGGTGGCCGCCGCCGAAGTCGGGCGAGGGCACGCCGTTCACGACGCTGCCCCGGGGCGCTCCCAAGCGGGTTTCAAGGATCTCGGTGGCATAGGGGCCGGTGACCGCGTGCATCGCGTCGAAGCGGATGCGAAAGCCGCCTGCGATCATCTTGGCGATGGCGTCGAAGTCGAAGAGTTCCTCCATGAGCGCGGCGTAATCTTCCACCGGGTCGACCACGTCCACCGTCATGTCGCCTAGGCGGAACGAGCCCACCGTGTCGATGGCGGGTGCGGCGTCTTGCGTGATGCGGTAGGTGGCGATGGTCTTGGTGTTGGCGAAGATGGCGTCGGTGATCGCTTCGGGCGCCGGGCCACCGTTGGCGATGTTGTATTTCAGGCCGAAGTCCCCGTCTGCGCCGCCGGGATTATGGCTTGCCGACAGGATCAACCCGCCGTCGGTACCATTGAGCCGGATCAGATGGCTCGCCGCCGGGGTCGACAGGATCCCGTCGCGGCCCACGATGATCCGTGCGACCCCATTCGCCGCCGCCATCCGCAGGATCGTCGCGATGGCCTGATCGTTGAAGAACCGTCCGTCGCCGCCGACCACATAGGTTTTACCGGCGGGGGAAATGGCGTCGAAAATGGCCTGAACGTAATTCTCCAGATAACCGGGTTCCGCGAACACCCTTGTCTTCTTGCGCAGGCCGGAAGTGCCCGGTTTCTGGCCTTCGATGGGGGCCGTTTTCTGGGTCAGAACAGTCATATGGTTCAACTCACTCGGTCAATCTTCGTGGACAGGTGTATCAGAGTTTCCGACCCCTTCACCCCCTCAATCGTGCCGATCAGATCGAGCGCCTCGTCGATATGCGCCGTGGTGGGCGCACCCAGCGTCAGGATCATGTCGGCCCGTCCCGAGACGGTATGCGCGGCCTCGATCACGAGCATGCGCTCGAGCTTGGCGAGCACCGCAGGCGTAGCCCGCGGCTCCAGCATCAAGAGCACGGTCGCCCGGATCTGACCCGCGCGTGTCGCATCCCCCAGCCGCAGCGCATAGCCCGCAATTGTGCCATTGGCTTCCATCCGGTCGAGCCGTGCCTGCGCAGTCGAGCGGGCGAGGCCAGTCTTGCGGGCCAGCGTGGCGACGGGGGTGCGGGCGTCTTCGGCCAGGAGTTGCAGGATCTTTCGGTCGATATCGTCCATTCGTCGATCTCACTGACGTTTCGTCGGCAGATTATCGCAGAAAGACCGATGTGTCTGTTGGAATCGTCGGAAAACCAAGGGACGCTGAAAGAAACCAATGCGAACAGGTGAAACATGAGCAGACATTCCAGACTCTGGGCGAGCGAGATCGACTTTCTGCGCTCGGTCGAGCCCGACCACCCGGTCCTTTTCTTTTCGCCGGAAACCCTCGGCCAGACCGCGCGTCGGTTCAACGAAGGATTCCCGGGACTCGTGACCTATGCGGTCAAGGCCAACGACAACCCCGGCTTGATCGAGACATTGGCAAGGAACGGCATCACCACCTTCGATGTCGCCTCTCCGGCCGAGATCCGGCTCGTGCGGCGTATCGTGCCCGAGGCGGTGCTCCACTACAACAACCCGGTCCGCTCGCGGTCCGAAATCCGTATGGCGGTCGAAGCCGGGGTGGCGTCCTGGTCGGTCGACGGACTGGGCGAGTTGGCCAAGCTGCAGGAAAAGGTGCCTGAGGGGGCCGAAATGTCGGTGCGGCTCGCGTTGCCGGTCACCGGCGCGGCCTATGACTTCGGGACCAAGTTCGGCGAGGGGCCGGATGGCTGCGTGGAGCTTCTTCGTGCGGTCATCGACGCCGGCCATACGCCTTCGATGACCTTCCACCCCGGCACGCAATGCACCGACCCGCTTGCATGGCGGCGATATATCGAAACCTGCGCGGCGGTCGCGCGGGAGGCGGGCGTGACGCTGGCAAGGCTCAACGTCGGCGGGGGATTTCCGTCCGACCGGGGGCAGGGGCGCGCGATGCTCGAAGAGATTTTCGCCGAGATCGAAGCAGCCGCCCGGGACGCCTTCGACGTGGTGCCGGCGCTTGTCTGCGAGCCGGGGCGCGGGCTGGTGGCGGAATCCTGCGCCGTGGGCGTACGGGTCAAGTCGGTGCGCGCCTGTAGCGGGTTGTTCCTCAATGACGGCATCTACGGGCTGCTCGCGGAAATCCCGATCATGGGACCCTATCCGCGCATCCGTGCCATCGGGCCGGACGGTACGCCGCGTCTGGGCGACAAGACGCCCCGGGTCCTCTATGGACCGACCTGCGACAGCCTCGACCGGCTGCCGGGCGAGGTGCTTTTGCCGGGCGACGTGGCGGAGGAGGATTACCTCATCTTCGACGGCATGGGTGCCTATTCCACGGCGACGAACACAGGCTTCAACGGCTACGGCGCACATGAGGTCGTGACCGTGCGCGGTCTTGCACCGTCGCCGTCTGGACATCTGGCGCCCCGGGGATAGTCTGCCCCGCGAAACGCGGGAGACCCCTATGCAAAAGTTCGGCAAGAGCCAGCCCTTCGCACGCCTGGAAGATGTGCGGTTTCTGAAAGGCGAAGGGCGGTATATTGATGATATCGCGCCGGAAAAGTCGTATTTCGGCTATTTTCTGCGCTCCACCATGGCACATGCGACGTTCACCCTGGACGTGGAGGACGCCCGCGCATCCGAGGGGGTCCACCTGATCGTCACCGCCGAAAGCCTGGCCGAGGCGGGCATCGGGTCGGGCATGTTCGCGGCCGCCGCCCCAAACCGCGACGGGACGAAGGGCCGGGTCGTTCCGCGGCCTTGGCTCGCCCGTAACAAGGTGCGCTTCGTGGGGGAAGCGATCGCTTTCGTCGTTGCCGACAGCCTCGATGCCGCCCGCGACGCGGCCGAGTTGATCGAGGTGGATTATGACGAGCTTCCCGTGAAGCTCGACCTCGCGCCGGGCGGGCCGGAGGTGCACGAAGGGCTTTCAGGGAATGTGGCCTATGACTTTGGCCTCGGCGACGAGGCCGCGACCGAGGCCGCGATCAAGAGCGCCGCCCATGTGGTCACCCGCACGATCCCCGACACACGTTGTTTCGCCGTATCGATGGAACCGCGCGGTGCCTTCGCCGAGACATTGCCCGAGGGGCGGGTTCATCTGGCCATGTCGGGGCAGGGTGTCTGGGGTCCCAAGGGGCAGATCGTGAAGGCGCTGGGCCTCGAGGAGAGCCAGTTGCGGGTCACGACCCCGGATGTGGGCGGCGGCTTCGGCATGAAAGCGCAGATGTATCCCGAGTATATCGTGCTCACCCATGCGGCGATGGTGCTGGATCATCCGGTGCGCTGGATGTCGGACCGGACCGAGTCGCTTCTGTCGGACAACGCCGGGCGGGCGCTGACCTCGACCGCGACGCTGGCCTTCGACGCGGATCACCGGATCACCGCCTACGAGGTCGATACCCTGTCCGATCTTGGCGCCTATTCGAGCCAGTTCGGCCAGATGATCCAGTCGAACCTCTTCGCCCGCGTGCTGACCGGGGTCTACGACATCCAGACCGCCTTTCAACGGGCGCGGGGCATTCACACCAACACAACGCAGGTCGATGCCTACCGGGGCGCGGGGCGGCCCGAGGCGATCTATCTTCTGGAACGCATGATGGATTTCGCGGCCCGGGATCTGGGCGTCGATGCCTGGGACCTGCGGCGCAAGAACTTCATACCGGCGGCGGATTTTCCTTATCGCACCGTCTCGGGCGAGACCTACGACGTGGGCGATTTTCACCGGGTCCTTGCCAGGGTCTCGGAAGAATCCGATCTGGCCGGTTTCACCAGGCGGCGGGCCATGGCGGAGGAACGGGGGCGGCTCAGGGGCCTAGGGCTCGCCTTTTATATCGAGTCGATCCTTGGCAACCCAGAGGAAGACGCGACGGTGGAGTTCACCGTGGACGGCCACGCCCGGCTCTATGTTGGTACCCAGTCGAACGGGCAGGGGCACGAGACGGTTTATGCCAAGTTCCTGTCCGACCAGACCGGCATCCCGGTCGAGCGGATCGAGATCGTTCAGGGCGACAGCGACCGGATCGCGCGGGGCGGCGGCACGGGGGGCTCGCGGTCCGTCACGGTGCAGAACAACGTCACGCTGGTCGCGGTCGAAGAGGTCGTCTCCGGCTTCAAGACGTTTCTGGCCGAGCTAGAGGGCGTCGAGGTCGAGGACGTCACTTTCGACCACGAGGTCTTCCGCATCAAGGGGTCGAACCTGACGCCGACCATGCTGGACACCGCAGCACTCGCGCTGGCCAAGGGACGAAACGATCTGCTGAGGGTCACGCAGACGGCGAAACTGCCGGCGCGGAGCTTCCCGAACGGGGCGCATGTCTGCGAAGTCGAGGTTGATCCGGAAACCGGCAAAACCGATATTGTGAAGTATACGATCACTGACGACTTCGGGAACCTGATTAACCCGATGTTGGTTGAAGGTCAGGTACATGGGGGTGTGGTTCAGGGAATTGGTCAACTGATGCTGGAACGGGTCGCATATGACGAAGATGGGCAGATGCTCACGGCGTCCTTCATGGACTACGGGATGCCGCGCGCCGACGACGTGCCCTTCATGCGGTTCACGACGGAAGTCGTTCCCTCGACCGCCAACGTCATGGGGATGAAGGGCTGTGGCGAGGCGGGCACGGTCGGGTCGATGGGGGCCTTCGGCAATGCCATGTCGGACGCGCTCTGGCAGGCCGGGGTGCGCGATGCCCAGATGCCCTTCGGCCCGGAACGGGTCTGGCAGATGATAGAGGCGGCCAAGTGATGCGCCGGGTTGGGTCATGTCGCTGAAAGGCAGGCTCAACCGCGCCCTACATGGGCTTACCGACGGTGGTTTCACCCGCCTGCGCCGTTGGGTGCGGGGCCGGGTTTTCACCGCAGGCGCCGACACCCCGGCGCGCGGCTCCGTCATCCATGTGATCATCCTCGACGGCACCATGTCCTCCCTCACGGACGGGATGGAAACGAACGCGGGCCGGACCTACCGCCTCGTGGACGAGATGCGGCGCACGAAAGGCGGGCCCAAGATCTCGGTCTATTACGAGGCGGGGATCCAGTGGCGCGGATGGAAGAGCGCCTGGGGCGTCGCCACGGGCAAGGGCATCAACCGCCAGATCCGCCGCGCCTATGGAGTGCTGGCGAGCCGCTATCGCCCCGGTGACCAGATCTTCCTTTTCGGCTACTCGCGGGGGGCTTTCGCGGTGCGCTCGCTGGCAGGGCTCGTCGGCATGGTCGGGCTCCTGAAGGCGGAGCATGCGACCGAACGCAATGTGCTTTCCGCCTATCGCCATTACGAAAAGCCGACGGTCACTGACGCAACGGCGGATTTCGCCCGGGCCCTGTGCCACGAGGGAGTCGAGATCGAGGCGATCTGCGTCTGGGACACGGTCAAGGCGCTGGGCCTGACCTGGCCGCTGTTCTGGCGCCTGTTCGAGCCGCGCCACCGCTTCCATGACGCCGAGCTTGGCCCCCATGTGAAGCACGGGTTCCACGCGCTCGCCCGCGACGAAACGCGCGAGGCCTATGCACCGGTGCTCTGGAGCGCCACCGACGATGTGCCGGGCCATGTGGAGCAGGTCTGGTTCCCCGGCAGTCACGGCGACGTGGGCGGCCAATTGGGCGGTTTCCACGCGGCGCGACCGCTCGCCAACCTGTCGTTGGTCTGGATGCTCGACCGAGCCGAGGTCGCGGGGCTGCCCTTGCCCGAGGGCTGGCAGGACCGCTTCCCCTATGACGACGGCGCGCCGCGCTTCGGGACATGGCGGGGCTGGGCCAAGATGTTCGTCTACCGGCGCCGTCGTCGGCGGGGCGAGGACCCGTCGGAACGCGAGTGGGAAAACGGTTCGGATGTCTTCGGCGCTGACCCGCCCGCCAGCGACACCGAAGCCGACCGTGACGGGGCAGGCACGGCGGCGAGAGAGCCGCTTCCCAGCGCGGGCTGGGCACGTTGGGTGGAGCAGGGGCTCGGTCTGGCGGGGGCTATGAGGCCCGGTCGTCGCGATCCCGGCGCGGCGGAGGCGCAAGCGCATGGGGCCGACGATCTTTCGGGCATAGTGTCTCCTGCTGCGGACCTGCCGGTGCCGGAGCCGCTGACCCCGGACGCTATTGCGCCGGTCACGACCGCAGCGGACGCGTCGCAACCGGCCCCGGGTGGCGGGATTTTCCGTCGCGCAAGCTGGCTCAGGCGACCTTCATGACGATGCATGTGGTCGATCCCGTGGCATAAAGACGGCCGTCTTCGACCCCCCGGATCTCCCCATTGGCCACACCGGTCGAGCGCCCGCCATGCTGGCTCGTGCCGATGGCCTCGATCTCGGTTCCGAGCGGGATGGAACGGATGATGTTCACCTTGTATTCCAGAGTCGTGTAGCTCGATCCCTGCGGCACCAGCGTCATCACGGCGCACGCCATGGCGCTGTCCAGGAGCGTGCCGTACCAGCCGCCGTGCACGGTGCCCATGGGATTGCAGACCTCGAAGGTGGGACTGCCGCGAAACACGATACGGCCCGGCTCCACCGAAAAGAGCCGATAGTTCATGAGCTTCGCGATGGGCGGTCCGGCGAATTCGCCCGCGAGCATCTTCTGCATATAGACGAGCCCCGAGACGGCGAGTGCCTCGTCAGGGGTGGGAAGGTCCGAAGGGCGGGTGGCGTGGTTCATGGCGGTCTCCTGTCACTGGCGAACATCCTCGTCCAGAGGGACCCGGGCAACCGTGACGTGGGGTCCGAGCGGTCGCGGCACCCGGGCGGACTTGCTCAGTTCGCCGGAAAGGCCCCCAGTTGGTTGCCCACGAAATGGTCGAGCACTTGTGGGATGACGGGGTTCAGGCTGTCCACGCCTTTGAAGTTCGCCCCCGCGTCCCGCAACACCGCGCGCACGGCATGTCCGTCCCATGTCACATCGCCGCGCAGGTCGATGGTGATGTTGCCGTAGCAGCCGCCGTCGCGCGAAGTGTCGACAAACAGAAACAGGGTGGTCTTCGCCGCCGCCGGATCGTCGGTATAGGCGATTCCCGCCGCCTCGAGCGCCGCCTTGGCCAGCGCGGGGGCCGCGGCGGCGTTGGTCCAGCAGCCGTCCTCGGCCTCGTCCCGCACGCCCAGGGTGACGGGGGCGATGTTGGACTTGGTGTAGGGGTGAACCTCTTCGTCCTGTGCCATCACGGGCAGGGGAAGCAGGCAAAGGGGGAGCAAAATTCGGCGCATTTGAAAGATCCTCTTTGAAATATGCGACCACTATCCCCACCTGTCAGGCGTGGCGCAACGCGCCTGGTGCGCCCGAGGCAAAAAAGTTCCGAGGCGCGCAAAAATTTCCCGACACAAGTCGTTGACAGGCCCGTGACCACCTCCTAGCTATGCGTCGTTAGCACTCGCCGGACGTGAGTGCTAAGGGGCCGCGGCCCCGCTAGAGACAACCGAGTTGAGGAGCCTCAGAGATGGCATTTACTCCCCTTCATGACCGCGTTCTCGTGGAACGCGTCGAGAGCGAAGAAAAAACCAAGGGCGGCCTGATCATCCCCGACAGCGCCAAGGAAAAACCCGCAGAAGGCAAAGTCGTTGCCGTTGGCGCCGGTGCCAAGGACGAAGACGGCGAGCGCATCGCGCTGGACGTCAAGGAAGGCGACCGCATCCTCTTTGGCAAATGGTCGGGCACTGAAATCACGCTCGACGGTAAAGAAATGCTGATCATGAAAGAATCCGACATCATGGGCATCATCGCCTGATCCGTCGCCGGTTCTCACACGAAATTTCAGACTTAGGAGCTGACAATGGCTAAAGAAGTCAAATTCAACACCGACGCGCGCAACAAGATGCTCAAGGGCGTCAACATCCTCGCCGACGCGGTGAAAGTGACCCTCGGCCCGAAAGGCCGCAACGTGGTCCTCGACAAATCCTTCGGCGCCCCGCGCATCACGAAGGACGGTGTCTCGGTCGCCAAGGAAATCGAACTGGAAGACAAGTTCGAAAACATGGGCGCCCAGATGGTCAAGGAAGTGGCCTCGCGCACCAATGACGAAGCCGGTGACGGCACCACCACCGCGACCGTTCTGGCTCAGGCCATCGTGACCGAGGGCATGAAAGCCGTCGCCGCCGGCATGAACCCGATGGACCTCAAGCGCGGCATCGACGTGGCCACCGCCAAGGTCGTGGAAGCGATCAAGTCGGCTGCCCGTGACGTGACGGATTCGGATGAAGTCGCTCAGGTCGGCACCATTTCGGCCAACGGCGAGGCCCAGATCGGCCGCTTCATCGCGGACGCGATGCAGAAAGTCGGCAACGAGGGTGTCATCACCGTCGAAGAAAACAAGGGCATGGAAACCGAAGTGGATGTCGTCGAAGGCATGCAGTTCGACCGTGGCTACCTGTCGCCCTACTTCGTGACCAACCCCGACAAGATGATCGCGGAACTCGACGATTGCCTCGTGCTGCTGCACGAGAAAAAGCTCTCGTCGCTCCAGCCGCTCGTGCCGCTCCTCGAGCAGGTGATCCAGTCGCAGAAACCGCTCCTCATCATTGCTGAAGACGTGGAAGGCGAAGCGCTTGCCACGCTCGTGGTGAACAAGCTGCGCGGCGGTCTGAAAATTGCTGCCGTCAAGGCTCCGGGCTTCGGCGATCGCCGCAAGGCCATGCTGCAGGACATCGCGATCCTGACCGGTGGTCAGGTGATCTCGGAAGATCTCGGCATGAAGCTCGAGAACGTGTCGATGGACATGCTCGGCACCGCGAAGACGATCAACATCTCGAAAGAGAACACCACGATCGTCGACGGCGCTGGCGACAAGGCCGAGATCGAAGCCCGCGTGGCCCAGATCCGCACCCAGATCGAAGAGACCACCTCGGACTACGACCGTGAGAAGCTGCAGGAGCGTGTTGCGAAACTCGCCGGCGGTGTGGCCGTGATCAAGGTCGGCGGCATGACCGAAGTCGAAGTGAAAGAGCGCAAGGACCGCGTGGACGATGCGCTGAACGCGACCCGCGCTGCGGTGCAGGAAGGCGTGATCGTGGGCGGCGGTGTCGCTCTCGTGCAAGCTGGCAAGACGCTCGAAGGCGTCACCGGTGCCAACAGCGACCAGAACGCCGGGATCGCCATCGTGCGCCGCGCGCTGGAAGCTCCGCTGCGTCAGATCGCCGAGAACGCCGGTGTGGACGGTGCGGTCGTGGCCGGCAAGGTCCGCGAATCCTCCGACCTGACCTTTGGCTTCAACGCGCAGACCGAAGAATATGGCGACATGTTCAAGTTCGGCGTCATCGACCCGGCCAAAGTCACCCGCACCGCGCTGGAAGACGCGGCCTCGATCGCCGGTCTGCTGATCACGACGGAAGCCATGGTCGCCGAGAAGCCGGAGCCGAAAGGTGCTGGCGGCGGTATGCCCGACATGGGCGGCATGGGCGGCATGATGTAAGACGCCGGTCCGCTTCGGCGGGTCAGCGGCTTGACCGGGGCGCGGTGCGCCATGCCCCGGACGGCCACCGAGAAAAGGGAAGGGTCGGGCGATTGCCCGGCCCTTTTCTTTCGTGCGGCGTGCCGTCGTCTTAAAACCATCGCATCGCTTCCCTATGTGAGGATCACGGACGAAGAAGGGACACATCATGGCACGTTTCGCATTTCTCACCGCACTTCTGATTGCGGCCATTCCATTGTCCACGCCGGTCATGGCGCAGGACCGCGGGTTCGAGATCGGGGGCGATCGCTTCGCGGCCGGGCGCAGCGTTTCCGTCTCCGACGAAGGGCTGGGCGATGTCTTTGCCGCGGGTGGGCGGGTGACGCTTGGCTCGGATATCAACGGCTCCGCCCATCTGGCCGGCCGCACGGTCGACCTGGACGGGCGCGTCGGCGGCAACGCCTATGCCGCGGGGATGACGGTCGAGGTCGACGGGTCGGTGACCGGCAACGGGACCTTCCTTGGAAACAATGTGGAGATCGGCGAATCGGTCAGCGGCAATCTGCGGGCCATGGGCGGCGATGTCGTGCTCGATGCGCCGGTCGCGGGTAGCGCGATCCTTGGCGGCGAAACGGTCGAGGTCGATGGCAGCATCGGCGGCGATCTTGCCATTTCTGCGGGAGAGGTGATCTGGGGCGAAGATGCACGGGTTGCAGGCACGGTGCGGGTCTATGCCGAGGATCCAGACGACATCGCCGTGCCGGAACGCGTGGCCCCGGCAAATCAGGTCGAATTCCGCAGCATCGACCGCTGGGAAGAGGAAGCCGGTGACGCGCCGGTCGAAGAGCGCTCGGTCCTGGCCCGGATCGGCGGGCTCTTGGGGGGCATTATCCTCACGACGCTGGTGGCCGGGATCTTCGCCGCCGTCGCGCCGCGCTTCACGCAAAGCCTTCGCGAAGGGGCGCTCGCGCAGCCGGGGCGGAGCCTCTGGCTCGGGGCACTGGGGCTTGCCGCAGCGATCGGCTCGACCGTGGTAGTGGCGATGACGGGGATCGGCCTTCTCCTGACACCTTTCACCATGGCGCTCGCCGTGCTGACCGGGATCGCGGGCTACGTGATCGGGGCCTTCCTGCTGGGAGTCTGGGCGGTGCAGGCCGCCGGGCAGGGGCTGCCTGACTCCACGGCGGACCGGATCATCGCGGCCTTCGTCGGCGCGACGCTCCTGACGATTGTCGGCCTCGTGCCTTTCGTCGGCTGGATCGCGGTCGTCGCAGTGCTGCTGATCGGTGTCGGGGCGCTGGTCATCCGCCTCTTCGCGCCAAGCTTCCGGCAGGCCGTATGACGGTGACGGCGAAGACCCGGTTCCTCGGCCAACGCTGGCCGGCCTTGGCGGTGCTGGCCTCGGTCCTTGCCGGGCCAGCGTGGTCGGACTGCGTGGTCCTGATCCACGGGTTGGCGCGCACGCCAAACTCCATGGTTGTCATGGAAGAAGCCCTTGAGGGCGCGGGATACGACGTGGTGAACGTCGACTACCCTTCGACCAAGGCGCCCATTGCGGAACTGGTCGAAGAGGCCGTGCCCGGTGCTGTCACTGCCTGTGGCGCGCAACGGGTAAGTTTCGTCACGCACAGCCTGGGCGGCATCCTCGTGCGCGCCTGGCTCGAAGACAACCGGCCCGAGGAAATGGGCCGGGTCGTGATGCTCGCCCCCCCCAACCAGGGGTCGGAGGTGGTGGACGCCTTTCGGGACCTCGCGCCCTATCAGTGGCTGATGGGGCCCGCGGGGCTTCAACTGGGGACCGAGCCGGGATCGACGCCCAACGCCTTGAGCCTGCCGGATTTCGAGCTTGGCGTGATCGCGGGGGACAGATCGCTGAACCCGGTGTTCTCCTCGATGTTGCCGGGGCCAGACGACGGCAAGGTCAGCGTTGAGTCCACGATGATCCAGGGCATGGATGACCATATCGTGCTGCCGGTCACCCATACCTTCCTGATGTCGAACCCCACGGTGATCGCCGAGGTGCTGCTGTTTCTGGAACAGGGCGCCTTCGATCATGACCTGACGCTGACGGGCGCGGTGGAAGAGATCGTCGAGGACATCGAAAGCGGTCAATGACGCGCTTCCCTCGGGCGGGGCAGAGGTCTATCGTCCGGCCATGATGCAAACGCTCCTTCTTGCCCTCGTCGCGGCACTGCCCTCCGCAGCTTTTGCGCGCGACCCGATCCTGTCCCTGCCGCTCGACTGCGCATTGGGAGAGGACTGTTTCGTCCTGAACTACATGGATGCTGACCCGGGGCCGGGGGCGGCGGATTTCACCTGTGGGCCGCAGAGCTATGACGGCCACAAGGGCACCGATTTCGCGCTGACATCCTTTGCCGCAATGGACGCCGGCGTGCGCGTGCATCCGGCCGCGCCGGGCGTTGTGACCGCCCTACGAGACGGCATGGAAGACACCGGCATGGACGGCACGCCCGAGGTGATCCTGCGCGCCCATGAATGCGGCAACGGTGTCGTGATAGACCACGGCGGCGGCTGGGAGACTCAGTATTGCCACCTGAAGAAGGGCAGCGTGCTGGTCCGGGAAGGCGAGCGCGTGACCAATTCGACGGTCCTGGGGCGGGTGGGCTTTTCCGGTATGACCCAGTTCCCGCATGTGCATCTGGCCGTGCGCGAAAACGGCCGCCCGGTGGACCCGTTCAACACCGACGGGATCACCAGTTGTGGCGAGGACGACGGGCCGGACGATGACCTCTGGGACAGGCCGCTCGCGCATGTGCCCGGCGGGATCGTGTCGGTGGGAATGGATATCGCGGTGCCCGCCTTCAAGGCGGTGAAGGACGGAAGCGCGGCGCATGACGCGCTACCCGCCATGGCCGACGCGCTGGTCGCCTGGGGACTTGCCCACGGTGGGCGGGCCGGCGACGAAATGCGCATCGTCATCACGCAGCCGGACGGGAGCGTCCTGATCGACGCGCCTCAGGAGGTCGAGCGCAAGCAGGCGCTCTACTTCCGGGCAGCCGGCAAGCGGCAGCCGGCGGGCGGCTGGCCCGTGGGTGTCTACCGTGTCGCGATCGAGGTATTGCGGGGAGGGGCGATCATCGACCGCGCGGAAACCAGCGTCGCGGTCGAGTAGGCGTCATTTCTCGGTGAGTTTGAGTTCGATGCGCCGGTTCGCGGCCAGTGCCTCGGGACTGTCGCCGGGCATGAGGGGCTGGAACTCGCCAAAGCCGGCGGCCACAAGCCGTTCGGGCGGAAAGCCCAGATCGTCCTGCATGAACCGCACGACGGAAAGCGCGCGCGCTTGACTGAGTTGCCAGTTGTCGTCCCAACGACCGCCGCGCACCGGCTGACTGTCGGTGTGGCCATCGACCCGGAGGATCCAGTCGATGCCCTCCGGGATATCCCCGGCCACGTCAAGCAGGATATTGGCCACGCCCGCGATCTGTTGTTGGCCCTCTTCCGACATCTCCGCAGCGCCCACGTCGAAAAGCACCTCGGAGGAAAACACGAAGCGGTCGCCTTCGATGCGCACGCCTTCTCGGTCACCCAGCACCTGCCGGAGCTTGCCGAAGAACTCGGAACGATAGGAGGCGAGGTCGAGGTTCTCGGCGGCCAGTCGCTCGGCCTCGGCAGCAAGCCGTTCGGCCTCGGCCTGTTCGAGCGCGGCGCGGCGGCGTTGTTCCGCTGCCACCTGGGCGAGGGCGGTGTTGAGCCGTGATCCGAGCGCTTCGATCTGGACCTGCGCGGCTTCGTCCTTCTGCTCGGATTCGTCGAGCACGTCCTGAAGGTTGCCAAGCTGGGTGCGCAGCGCCGCAACCTGTTCGTTGAGCAGCGCCACCTTGCGCTGCGCTTCGGCGCTGGCGGCCTCTTCGCCCGAAAGCGCTTCGTTCGCGGTGGTGAGAAGGGCCGCGCGGCGTTCGGCTTCGGTGAGGGCCGCGTCGCGGGCGGCTTCGAGATCCTCCTGCGAGGCGCGGGCGGCGGCGAGGAGAGTGAGGGTCTCTTCGGCGCGCTTGCGCTGTTCCTCGAGGGCGAGCGACATGGCGGTGATCTCGTCGTCGGCGTTCTCGAGCCGCGTGCGCAGGGCTTCGAGTGCGGCCGCATCGGCAAGCCGTGCAGCCTCGGCGTCGTCGATGGTTGCCTGCTGGTCGGAAATCCGGGCCTGAAGGTCCGTATTCTCGGCCTGCATCTCGGCGAGCATAGCTTCCACGGCCTCGCGCCGGGCAGCGGCGAGCCGGGCGGCTTCCGCCTCGCTGTCCACTTCCTCTCGGGCGCGGGCGAGGGCCAGTTGCAGGGCCTCTTTTTCGTCGATGAGCTGGGCGCGGGCGGCTTCGAGGTCTTCGATGTCGGCAGCAAGCTGGGTGCCTTGGGCAATCGCCTGATCCCGCTCGGCCAGAAGGGTTGCCACCTGATCCTCGAAACTCGCGATGCGCGCGGCCTGAGCTTCGGATTGGGCGGTCAGTTCGGCGATGCGCGCCACCTGGGCGTCGTTCTCGGCGCGCACCCCGGTGAGCGTCGCGGTCAGGCTGCCCACTTCTTCGCGCAGGTTCGCCGTCGTCTGCCGTTCGAGCCCCAGCGCATCGGCCAGATCAGCCACTTGCAGCGAGAGCGCGTCAAGCTCGGTCGCCTGCCCGGAGATCTGTTCGCGCAACACGAACTGCACGACCATGAAGATCGTCAGTACGAACATCAGGACCAGCAGCAGCGCCGTCATCGCGTCCACGAAGCCCGGCCAGATCGTGCCGGAGACGTTGCGGACGGAACGACGGGCGAGGGCCATTATTTCTGCCCTCCGAGTTGCCGGATCGTGCGGGTCAGCGCCGAGATGTCGGCGCGCAGTTCGGACATGGTTTCCTGCCGACCTGCGGCCATTTCCTCAAGGATGCGCAGAAGCTGCACGTCGATCGAACGCAGGCGCATGCGGGTTTCGGCGGTCGTCGCCTGATCCGCTTCGCCACCCTGCACCTCGATCAGCGCGGCAAGCCGTTCTGTGCCTTCCGCAATGCGGTTGAGCTGGGGCGCGGTATCGCGGGTTTCGGCGATATTGGTGGCGAGCCGTTCGACCGCGTCGACCATCTGCCAGAGCCGCGCGTCGGTGGTGGCGCGTCCCTGTTCGGAATGCTCGATGGCCTGACGCATCCCATCGATCTGTTCGGCCATATGCAGAAGGTATGCGGTGACGCCCGCCTCGCCCTGACTATCGTCACCGGGGGCAAAGCCGACGCGGGTGATGGTGGAGAGCCATTCCTCAAGCTCGCGGTAGAAGCGGTTCTGGCCGTGGGTCGCGAAAAGCTCCAATAGTCCGACGACCAGTGAACCGGCCAGACCGAGGAGCGACGAGGAGAAGGCCGTGCCCATGCCGCCAAGCTGTGCCTCGAGCCCGGTCATGAGCCGGTCGAAGACCTCGACGCCGGCCTCGCCTTCAGCCGGGGCGAGGGACCGAATGGTGTCCACGACCGCCGGGACGGTGGTGGCGAGGCCGAAGAAGGTCCCGAGAAGTCCGAGGAAGATCAAAAGGTTGGTAATATAGCGCGTGATGTCGCGTTCTTCGTCGATCCGCTGGGCGACGGAATCGAGGATCGAGCGGGTGGAGGACGCGCCGATCTGCATCCTCTCGCGCCGGTCACGCAGGAGCGCGGCCAGCGGCGCAAGCAGACGCGGCGGCGTCAGGTCGGTTTCCACCCCGCCCACGAAGCGCTTGATCCATCCCACCGAGTTGGCGATCTGGAAGACCTGCCACCAGCAGGCGACAAGCCCGATCACGAAGACGAAGCCGATGAAGGCATTGAGATAGATATTGGCCAGGAAGACCGGCAGCACCTTGGGCAGCGCGAAGAACACTCCCAGGGCGAAAAGGGCCATGACCACGAGCATCGTCATGATCTGGCGGAACGGGCGGGTAAATTTCGGTTCCGATCCGCGGTCCAACGCGCGATCCGGCCCGCGCTCCGTCTGCTCCATGCGCAGGGCTCCCTTGGGGCTTGTGTCGTTAGGGGGAGGATAGGGGGTAAGCCTTTGCCTCACAAGGGCAGAGAGTGTCCCGGACCAAGGTCCTGACCGGCCGTGAGGCGGCGCACTTCCCGGGCAAGCCAGGTCAGGTCGGGGTCCTCGATGCCGATCTCGGTCAGGTGGTCGGCGGTATTGAAGAGATAGTCGCTGTTCGGACCGCGCCCGCCTTTGGCGACGGCGATGATGCGCGCCTGTTCTTCGAGCGAAAGGTGGCAGTATTGCACGTGGTCGGGGTCGATGACGTAGACCACGGTCTCGACCTGTCGCCCGTCGGCGAGGGTGAGCGGCAGCCAGGTTTCGAGATAGGCCGAGGAGATGAGTTCACGTTCGCGCAGATAGGCGAGGGTGGCCTCGCGGTGGTGGGCGGCCACGCGAAAGGCGAGCCCGGCGCAGGAGGCGCCAGCTTCGGCATCGAGCGCGAGGACGAGCCCGGGATCCTCGACCGTGCCGCGATGGTGGATCGAGCGCATGCAGAAGGATCGGGCATATCCGTCGAGGGTGGCAAGCACGGTTTCTTCGTGGGTGAAACCCGGATTCCACAGGAGCGAGCCATAGCCGAATACCCAAAGATCGTCCGTCATGCTTTCCCTTCGTGAAGGCCGTGGTTAAGACGGGCGAAGCTAACAGAGAGGCCGTCATGCGCAACCCGATGTGGATTCCCAAGGCGATCATTGCCGTGATCGTGCTGGTCTTTGTGGGGTGGGGCGGCTTCTGGGTCGTGGCATCGATGGGGGCCGAACGTGCCTTTGCGGGCTGGTTTCAGGACCGCCGCGACGAAGGATGGACCGCGGAGTATGCGAGCCTCGACACGGCGGGCTTTCCCAACCGTCTTGATACGACGGTCACGGAACTGAACCTCTTCGACCCCGAGACGGGCGTGGGCTGGTCCGCGCCGGTCCTGCAGCTTCTGGCGCTTGTCTATCAGCCGACGCAGGTGATCGCGGTCCTTCCGGGCGAGCAGACCTATGTCACGCCGCGCGCCACGCATGACCTCACCTCGGACGATTTCCGGGCCTCGGCGGCGGTCAGGCCGGAGCTTTCCCTCCCGCTCTCGCGGGCGAATGTGGTGATGGAGGGGGGGCGGATAGCGTCTTCGCTGGGGTGGGAGACGCGGGCCGATCTTGCAAAGCTCTTCCTGCGCGAAACGCCGGAGGGCGTGGCGAACCAATATGACATCGTGCTGACCGTCGAAGGGTTCGAGCCGGATGCCGCCTTCCTTCAGCGCGCGCGCCGGTCGGGGGTGGTGGAAAATGTGATGGAGGGGCTCGAAATCCGCTCCACGATCACCTTCGATGCACCCTGGGACCGGGCCGCGATCGAGGTGCGCCGACCGCAACCGCGCGAGATCGACCTGACCGCCCTGGCCGCCTCCTGGGGTGAATTGGAGCTGTCCATGGAGGGCAGGCTGACGGTCGATGCGCAGGGGGTGCCTACCGGCAAGGTGCAGGTGAACGCCCGGAACTGGCGTGACATCATCGCGCTGGCCGAGGCGTCGGGGGCGCTGCCCCGCTCGATGGCGCAGGTGGTGGAACAGGCCGCGGGGCTGATCGCGCGGGCCTCGGGCGATCCCGAGACGCTCGACGTGGCGCTCGGCTTTGCCAATGGGATGGTCTCGCTCGGGCCGATCCCGCTGGGACCGGCTCCGGTTATCGCATTGCCTTAAAATCTGCGCGCAAGAGATTGACATAAAAGAAAAAGGACCGGCGAGATGCCGGTCCTTCTGTTCGCTTCTGTCGCGGTATCAGTCCGCCGTCAGGAGCGGCGGCTTCTTCTTCGATGTGATCTGCGGTTTGCCCGGCTCTTCGATGCGCAGGTCGATCTCGCCATCCTTGACGCCCACTTTCACGTGGCCGCCCTTGACCAACCGCCCGAAGAGAAGCTCTTCGGCCAGCGGCTTCTTGATGTGCTCCTGGATCACTCGGCCAAGCGGGCGGGCGCCCATCTTGTCGTCGTAGCCCTTGTCGCCCAGCCAGGCCGCGGCCTTCGGCGTGAGCTCGATGGAAACGTGGCGGTCCATGAGTTGCGCTTCGAGCTGCGTCACGAACTTCTCGACGATCTGCATGATCACCTCTTTGCCAAGTGGGGCGAAAGCGATCACGGCATCGAGACGGTTGCGGAACTCCGGCGTGAAGGTGCGCTCGATGGCGGCGGTATCCTCGCCCTCGCGACGCGCCCGACCGAAGCCGATGGCCTCTTTCGCCTGTTCGGTGGCGCCTGCGTTCGAGGTCATGATGAGCACCACGTTGCGGAAGTTCACCGTGCGACCGTTGTGGTCGGTGAGCTGGCCGTGGTCCATGACCTGAAGGAGGATGTTGTAGACATCCGGGTGCGCCTTTTCGATCTCGTCCAGCAGCAGCACGCAATGCGGATGCTGGTCGACACCATCGGTCAGGAGGCCGCCCTGATCGAAGCCGACATAGCCGGGCGGGGCACCGATGAGGCGCGAGACCGCGTGTTTCTCCATGTATTCCGACATGTCGAAGCGCAGCAGTTCCACGCCCAGCGTATCGGCCAGTTGCCGCGCCACTTCGGTCTTCCCGACGCCGGTCGGCCCGGCGAAGAGGTAGTTGCCGATCGGCTTTTCCGGGTCCCGCAGACCGGCCCGCGAGAGCTTGATCGCCGAGGACAGCGCGTCGATGGCGTTGTCCTGCCCGAAGACCACGCGCTTCAGTGCCCCTTCGAGGTCGCGCAGCACCTCCTGATCGTCCTTGGATACCGACTTCGGCGGGATGCGGGCGATCTTGGCGATGATTTCCTCGATCTCCTTGGCCCCGATCGACTTGCGGCGCTTGGACGCGGCGACGAGGTGCTGGGCCGCGCCCGCCTCGTCGATCACGTCGATGGCCTTGTCGGGAAGCTTCCGGTCGTTGATGTAACGGCTGGACAGCTCCACCGCGGTCTTGATCGCGTCGTTGGTGTATTTGATGTGGTGGTGATCCTCGAAGTAGGGCTTGAGGCCCTTGAGGATCTTGATCGTGTCTTCCACCGTGGGTTCGTTCACGTCGATCTTCTGGAAGCGACGCGACAGCGCGCGGTCCTTTTCGAAGTGCTGGCGGAATTCCTTGTAGGTGGTCGAGCCCATGCAACGGAGCTTGCCGCCCTGAAGCGCGGGCTTCAGGAGGTTCGAGGCATCCATTGCGCCGCCCGACGTCGCACCGGCACCGATGACGGTGTGGATTTCGTCGATGAAGAGCACCGCGTCGGGGTGGTTTTCGAGCTCGGTCACGACCGCCTTCAGCCGTTCCTCGAAGTCGCCGCGATATCGCGTGCCGGCCAGGAGCGCGCCCATATCGAGTGAAAAGATGGTGGTTTCGGACAGAACCTCCGGCGTTTCACCTGCCTCGATCTTCATGGCGAGACCTTCGGCGATGGCGGTCTTGCCCACGCCGGGGTCACCCACGAGGAGCGGGTTGTTCTTGCGCCGGCGGCACAGGACCTGAATGCAGCGTTCGACCTCCTGGTCGCGCCCGATGAGCGGGTCGATGTCGCCCGCCCGTGCCTTTGCGTTGAGATCGACGCAATACTTGCCCAAGGCCGAGTCCTTTGCTTCCTCGTCCGCACCCTCGTTGGTGGCCTCTTCGAAGTCCGGGGTGCCGGAGACAGGGCGAGTTTCGCCGTAGGACGGGTCTTTGGCCACGCCATGGGCGATGTAGTTGACCGCGTCGTAACGGGTCATGTCCTGCTCCTGCAGGAAGTAGGCGGCATTGGATTCACGCTCGGCGAAGATGGCGACAAGGACGTTGGCCCCGGTCACTTCGGTTCGCCCCGAGCTTTGCACATGGATCGCGGCGCGCTGGATGACGCGCTGGAAGGCGGCAGTGGGGACGGCTTCGGAGCCTTCGATATTGGTTTCGAAGGCAGACAGCTCGTCGTCGATATACTTGAGGAGCGTCTGGCGCAGCTCCTCCAGATCCACGCTGCACGCCTTCATCACACGGGCCGCGTCGGGCTCGTCGATCAGGGCGAGGAGCAGGTGCTCCAGCGTGGCAAGCTCATGTTGGCGTTCGTTGGCATGAGCGAGCGCGGCATGGATGGCCTGTTCTAGCGTGTTGGAAAAACTGGGCAAGTGGTTCACTCCTCGTTTCCGGGGTCGGGAGGACGATTGGGGCCCGTCCTCTTCGACCGTGGCCTCATATGATTAAGGATCGGTGTTCCCGGCCAATCTTCAAGTGTTTTCTGGCGAGAAAACGCTCACAGCCGGGTGATCGTTGCAGGCGGGCCTAGAAATTGTCCTTGGCCCGTCGGATAGCGGCGAAAACCTCGGCATCGGAGTCATTTTCCTGTCCGATGGCTTCCTTCATCTGTGGTAGATACGCACGAAGGAAGGGATTGGTTGCCTTTTCAAGCGAAAGTGTCGACGGCACCGTGAATTCGCCGCGTTCGCGCATCGCCGTCGTCGCCTCGGCCCGGGCAATCAGGTCCGGGTTCTGGGGCTCGACCGACAGGGCGAACCTGGCGTTCGACGCGGTATATTCGTGACCGGAACAGATCAGCGTCTCGTCGGGCAGGGCGGCGAGGGTCGTCAGCGTCTCCCACATCTGCTCCGGCGTGCCCTCGAACAGCCGCCCGCAGCCGAGCGCCATGAGGCTGTCGCCGGTGAATGCGGCACCCGCGTCGGGCATGTAGTAGGCAACGTGTCCGATGGTGTGGCCGTCGGCGGCGAGGACCTGGACGTCGTGGTTCGAGAAGTTCACGATCTCGTCCGGCGCGACGGCAAGGTCGAGATCGGGCAGGCGGTGTTTGTCGTGGCCCGCGCCGATGACCCGCGCATCGTGGACGGCAAGCAACTCCGGCACGCCCTCGATATGGTCGCCGTGGTGGTGGGTCAGAAAGATGTCCGTGAGCCGCCAGCCGCGTGCGTCGAGGCCCGCGAGGATCGGCGCGGCTTCGGGTGCATCGAAAAGCGCGGTTTCGCCCGTGTCCTCGTCGTGGACGAGAAAGGCGTAGTTGTCGGCGCGGCAGGGGATGGTAACGAGGGTCAGTGTCATTTCGGGTCCAATATGGGTGTCGCACCCGCGCGGCTCAAGAGGCAAAAGCGCCCCCGAATTGGGCACTGGTCACGGGCCGGTGTTTCGCTAACGTGGGGCCATGCATCTGGACGTTCAGGACCTTCGCAATTTCTATTACCGTTCGGCCCTGGGCCGCGCCGCGCAGCGCCATGTGCGGGACGAGCTTCTGCGGCTCTGGCCGGAGAACGTGAAAGGGCAGACCGTCGTGGGCTTCGGCTTCTCGGTGCCTCTGCTCCGTCCCTTCCTGGCAGATGCGCGGCGGGTCATCGGGCTCATGCCCGGACCGCAGGGGGTGATGCCCTGGCCTGCGGGGATGCCCAATGTCTCGGTCCTGTGCGAAGAGGTGCTCTGGCCCATCGACACGGGGATCGTGGACAAGCTCGTCGTCATGCACGGGCTCGAGACCTCTCAGAACGCGGATGCGCTCTTGCAGGAGTGTTACCGGGTGCTTGGCCCCGGGGGGAAGGCGATGTTCATCGTGCCCAACCGCGGAGGGCTCTGGTCGCGGTCCGACAAGACGCCCTTCGGCTACGGGCGGCCCTATACCGCCGGACAGCTCGAAACCCTGCTGAAGGCGCATGGCTTCGCCGTGGAACGCCACACGGGCGCGCTCTATCAGCCACCCACGCATCGCCGGTTCTGGCTCAAGTCCGGCCAGATGTGGGAGCGGGTCGGCAAGGGCGTGCCTTCGATCGTCGGTGGCGTGATCATGGTGGAAGTCTCGAAACAGGTGCGCGCCCAACACAAGGGCGGTCTCGGCGCGGCGGTGAAGAAGCCGCTGTCAGTGCTGGAAGGTCTGGGCGCGGCGGAGCCGAAGCCACAGGGTTAGGTCGCACGGGGATTCGCCGTGGGAGGCCGTAGCCCGTCGCCCGCGCGCGCGAAAAGGGGTGCGAGACTGCGGTGGGCCGGGTCCGGAATGTGCCAATAATTCAGTTTTTGCTAACCGTTCAGACTTCCGGCCCGATGTGAGCGCAAAACCTGCCGTTCATAGTTGCAGGGTTCACATTTGCCTGCTAGACCCCCGCTGAATTTCAGATGGCGCTCATTCGCGCGGCATCGCAAGGCCGCCCCGGACTGCCCCACAGGCAGCCCAACCAAGGGGCTAAAGCATCGGAAGGGTGGACGTGTCGGAACCGGCTTCGATTACTTCTGGGATTGCCCAGCGTTACGCCTCGGCGGTTTTTGAACTGGCCAAGGAAGAGAAGAAACTCGCGGCGGTCGAAAGCGACCTCGACGCTCTTGAAGCCGCACTCGCCGACAGCGCCGATTTCAAGTCCCTGATCTCCTCGCCCGTCTATACGCGCGACGAACAGGCATCGGCGCTTTCGGCTCTGGCCACGAAAATGAAACTGTCCTCGCAGATGGCGGGCGTGCTGGGTGTGATGTCGCAAAAGCGCCGTCTGTTCATCCTGCCCGCGCTGCTGACGGCGCTCCGCGCCCGCATCGCCGAGGACAAAGGCGAAGTGGTGGCGGATGTCACCTCGGCCAAGGCGCTGACCAAGGCGCAGTCCGACAAACTCGCCAAGGCGCTCAAGGAGAGCGTCGGCAAGGACGTCAAGATCAACGCGACCGTCGATGAAAGCCTCATCGGTGGTCTTATCGTCAAGGTGGGTTCGAAAATGATCGATAGCTCGATCCGCTCGCGCCTCAACGCACTTCAGAATTCCATGAAAGAGGTCGGGTAAGAATGGGTATCCAAGCAGCCGAAATCTCTGCGATCCTCAAGGAGCAGATCAAGAACTTTGGCCAAGAGGCTCAAGTTGCAGAAGTGGGCCGCGTGCTCTCCGTCGGTGACGGGATCGCGCGGGTTTATGGCCTCGACAACGTGCAGGCCGGTGAGATGGTCGAATTCCCCGGTGGCATCCGGGGTATGGCGCTGAACCTCGAAGCCGACAACGTCGGTGTGGTTATCTTCGGCTCCGACCGCGACATCAAAGAAGGCGATACCGTCAAGCGCACGAACTCGATCGTGGACGTTCCGGTGGGCGACGGGCTTCTGGGCCGGGTCGTGGACGGCCTTGGCAACCCGATCGACGGCAAGGGCCCGATCAAATCCTCGACCCGTTCGGTCGCGGACGTGAAGGCGCCGGGCATCATCCCGCGCAAATCGGTGCACGAACCCATGGCGACCGGCCTCAAGGCCATCGACGCCATGATCCCGATCGGCCGTGGCCAGCGCGAGCTGATCATCGGCGACCGCCAGACCGGCAAGACCGCCGTGGCGCTCGACACCATCCTGAACCAGAAGAGCTACAACGAAGCCGCTGGCGACGACGAGTCCAAGAAACTCTATTGCATCTACGTCGCCGTGGGTCAGAAGCGCTCGACCGTTGCCCAACTCGTCAAGAAGCTCGAGGAAACCGGCGCCATCGAATACTCGATCGTCGTCGCCGCGACCGCGTCGGACCCGGCTCCGATGCAGTATCTCGCCCCCTATACCGCGACCGCGATGGGCGAATACTTCCGCGACAATGGCCGTCACGGCCTGATGATCTACGATGACCTCTCGAAACAGGCCGTCGCCTACCGCCAGATGTCGCTGCTTCTGCGCCGTCCGCCGGGGCGTGAAGCCTATCCGGGCGACGTGTTCTACCTGCACTCCCGCCTGCTCGAGCGTTCGGCGAAGCTGAACGAAGACTTCGGTGCCGGCTCGCTCACCGCGCTGCCGATCATCGAAACCCAGGGCGGCGACGTGTCGGCGTTCATCCCGACCAACGTGATCTCGATCACCGACGGCCAGATCTTCCTCGAGACGGAACTGTTCTACCAGGGCATCCGCCCGGCCGTGAACACCGGTCTGTCGGTGTCGCGCGTGGGGTCCTCTGCCCAGACCAAGGCGATGTCCTCGGTCGCGGGTCCAGTGAAACTGTCGCTCGCCCAGTACCGCGAGATGGCCGCCTTCGCCCAGTTCGGCTCCGACCTCGACGCGGCCACCCAGCAGCTCCTGAACCGGGGTGCGCGCCTGACCGAGCTCATGAAGCAGCCGCAGTACTCGCCGCTGACCAACGCGGAAATCGTCTGCGTGATCTTCGCGGGCACGAACGGCTTCCTCGACAAGGTTCCGGTGAAAGCCGTCGGCACCTTTGAAACGGGTCTCCTGAACCACCTGCGCACGAAGCATGCCGACCTGCTGGCCGACATCACCAACAACGACCGCAAAGTGAAGGACGAGCTGGCCGACAAGATCAAGGCCGCCATTTCCGAGTTTGCAAACGGCTTCACGGCCTAATCGTTGGTGATCACCGGAGGAGGCAGTCATGCCAAGTCTTAAGGACCTGAAAAACAGGATCGAAAGCGTCAAGTCGACGCGGAAGATCACCAAGGCCATGCAGATGGTGGCCGCCGCGAAATTGCGGCGGGCACAGGAAGCGGCCGAGGCGTCGCGCCCCTACACGGAACGGTTCAACGCCGTTCTGGGCGGGCTCGCCAAGGCAGCCGCCGGTTCCGAGGCCGCGCCCGTGCTTCTGCGCGGGACGGGTTCGGACGAGGTGCATCTGCTCGTCGTGATGACCGCCGAGCGGGGCCTCTGCGGGGGCTTCAACTCGACGATCGTGAAACTCGCTCGGACCCACATCGAAAAGCTCAAGTCCGCTGGCAAGACCGTGAAGATCCTCACGGTCGGCAAGAAGGGCCGCGAGCAGCTTCGTCGCGACTACGCATCGCTCTTCATCGGGCATGTGGATCTGTCGGAAGTGAAGAACGTGTCCTATACGAATGCGCAATCCATCGCGGCGGACGTCCTGAACCGCTTCGACGCGGGCGAGTTCGACGTGGCGACGATCTTCTTCAACCGCTTCGAGAACGTGGTGACGCAAGTCCCGACCGCGCAACAGATCATCCCAGCCAAGTTCGACGATGTGGCCACGGAAAGCGCTGGTGCAGATCTCGTCTATGACTACGAACCGTCGGAAGAGGGTGTGCTCGCCACGCTGCTGCCGTCGGGCGTGGCCACGGCGATCTTCTCGGCACTGCTCGAGAACGGCGCGTCGGAGCAGGGCGCGCGCATGTCCGCGATGGACAACGCGACCCGAAACGCGGGCGACATGATCGACCGGCTGACCATCGAATACAACCGTTCGCGTCAGGCTGTCATCACCAACGAGCTGATCGAAATCATTTCGGGCGCTGAGGCGCTCTAAGAGAACCGGAGAAACGAAACATGGCGAAAGCACCGACGAAAGCTGCCGCGAAGGGCAAGGTGACGCAGGTCATCGGCGCCGTCGTGGACGTGCAGTTCGAAGATCACCTGCCGGCGATCTTGAACGCGCTCGAAACCGACAACAACGGCAACCGCCTCGTGCTCGAAGTGTCGCAGCACCTGGGCGAGAACACCGTGCGCACCATCGCGATGGACGCGACCGAGGGCCTCGTGCGCGGTCAGGTCGTGACCGACATGGGCGCGCCGATCTCGGTGCCCGTGGGCAACGCGACGCTGGGCCGTATCCTCAACGTCATCGGCGAGCCGGTGGACGAAAAGGGCCCGGTCAATGCGACCGAGCGCCGCGCGATCCACCAGCCCGCACCCGAGTTCGACGAGCAGGCCACCGGGACCGAGATCCTCGTGACCGGCATCAAGGTCATCGACCTTCTCGCGCCCTACTCGAAGGGTGGTAAGATCGGCCTCTTCGGCGGTGCCGGCGTGGGCAAGACCGTTCTCATCATGGAACTGATCAACAACATCGCCAAGGTGCACTCGGGCTACTCCGTGTTCGCCGGTGTGGGTGAGCGGACCCGTGAAGGCAACGATCTTTATCACGAGATGATCGAATCCAACGTCATCAAGCCCGACAACCTCGAAGAATCGCAGGTGGCGCTTGTCTATGGCCAGATGAACGAGCCTCCGGGGGCCCGTGCCCGCGTCGCGCTCACCGGCCTGACGCTGGCCGAGCAGTTCCGTGACCAGTCGGGCACCGACGTTCTGTTCTTCGTCGACAACATCTTCCGCTTTACGCAGGCAGGTTCGGAAGTGTCGGCACTTCTGGGTCGTATCCCGTCCGCCGTGGGCTACCAGCCGACGCTGGCCACCGACATGGGCGCGATGCAGGAACGCATCACCTCGACCAAAGCTGGCTCGATCACCTCGATCCAGGCCGTTTACGTGCCCGCGGACGACCTTACCGACCCGGCGCCCGCAACCACCTTTGCCCACCTCGACGCCACGACCAACCTCAGCCGCGCGATTTCGGAACTCGGGATCTACCCGGCCGTGGACCCGCTCGACTCGACCTCGCGTCTCATGGACCCGCAGATCATCGGCGAAGAGCACTACCAGGTGGCGCGTGACGTCCAGGGTATCCTCCAGCGCTACAAGTCGCTGCAGGACATCATCGCCATCCTCGGGATGGACGAACTGTCGGAAGAGGACAAGCTGACCGTGGCCCGGGCCCGCAAGATCCAGCGCTTCCTGTCGCAGCCCTTCGACGTGGCCAAGGTGTTCACCGGTTCGGACGGCGTTCAGGTGCCGCTCGAGGAAACCATCGCCTCGTTCAAGGCGGTTGTGGCCGGCGAATACGACCACCTGCCCGAAGGCGCCTTCTACATGGTGGGCGGCATCGAGGAAGTGAAAGCCAAAGCCGAGCGTATGGCTGCGGAAGCTGCGTAATCAGTCTACCCCCGGTTTCGACCGGGGGCGGCTCCACCAAGGAGACAAACCATGGCTGACATGATGCAATTCGACCTCGTCTCGCCCGAGCGCCGTCTGGCCTCGGTCGAAGCGACGGCGGTCCAGATCCCGGGCACCGATGGCGACTTCACCGCGATGGCGAACCACGCGCCGGTGATCGCGACCTTGCGGCCCGGTATCGTGACGGTGCAGGGCGCCGGTGCCGACGAGAAATTCGTCGTGACCGGGGGCTTTGCCGAAGTGACGCCCTCCGGCACCACGGTGCTGGCCGAACGCGCGCTGCCCGCAGGTGAAGTGACGCAAGAGGTGATCGACGAATTCGTTGCCTCCGCTGTTGCCGCCCGCGACAACGCGACGCCCGAGATGCTCGACGAGCTCACCAAGCAGGTGGGCGACATCGCCCTCGTGGCAAGCGAACTGGGCCTTCAGGCGCGCCAGTAAGCGACCGCTGCAAAGCTATGAAACCCCGTGCGGCAACGCGCGGGGTTTTTCGTTTCTGGGCATCCTCAGTGGTCAGCAGCGGCGAAGGCCAAGGCGCCAATTTCCCGCAAGAGCTTGCGGCGCATCGCCTCGCCATAATCCTGATAGTCGCGCGCGATTTCGACAAAGGCCGCGTCGCCACGGATCACGTTTTCGCGGTAATAACCGGCGAGATCGGGGTTCTCGTCTTCGATGACCAAGGCGTTCACCGTCACGCCGGTAAGGTCATGGGCGTCATAGGCGCTTTCGGGAGGGAAGCCGTCGTTATTGTCGCCGTCGGACGAAATGTCGATGACCGCGCGTGCGCAGATCTCGGGGGCCCGGGTGAGCGTGATGAGCCCGTACCCCAGTGCATAGCCCAGCGAGGTCGGGAAATCGTCGGCGCGGCGGCGCATGTCACGAAGGGTCGACGCCGCCTTAGCCACGGTTGCGGCGGTATCGACCCAGGTCCAGGGGATCTGTTCGTATTGGTGTCGCGCGCCGGACCATTCGTAGACGGACAGCCAGATGCCGCCAGTCCCCTCGATCGCGGCCACCACGTCGGGATCGGTCAGGGCGCGCGCGAGGCCCTCCTGTTGAAGGTCGTATTCCGCCGGGTCGATGGAGGCCGACACGTCGAGCGCGAGGACAAGCGCGAGCGAACAGGCTTGGGTGCTGGCGGGAAACGCGGCCAGCGCGGTGGCCAGCGCAAACGTGCGCGGGCGGCGGTGTCTCCTGTTCGGCACGGGGCAGTGTCCTTTCGCGTGGGGCGAGCCTAGCACGTGGCGGGGGCGTTCCCCAAAGGCAACTTGCGCGGTTTTCCTTGCCATATGGGACAGGCGCGGACATGGATTGCGCGTCATTGTCCGGTCCCGTCCCATGAACAAGAAACCTGCCGTCTGGTTCATCCTCGCCACGATCCTGATCGACGCCATCGGCATCGGGCTGATTTTCCCGTTGATGCCGGATCTCATGGACCGGGTGGGGGCGGGCGGCGCGGCCAACGGGGCGGTCTGGGGCGGGGTACTCATGGCGGCCTATGCGGCGATGCAGTTCCTGTTCTCGCCCATCATGGGTGCGCTGTCGGATGCCTTCGGTCGAAAGCCCGTCCTGCTCTTCGCGCTCTTTGCGCTTGCGCTCGACTATGTGCTGATGGCACTGGCCGGCACCTTGTGGCTCCTCGTCATCGGGCGTGTCATCGCGGGGATCGCGGGGGCCACACACATAACCGCCACCGCCTATCTCGCGGATATCTCCGCGCCCGAGGACCGGGCGGCCAACTTCGGGTTGATCGGCGCGACGTTCGGGATCGGGTTCGTGCTGGGGCCGGCGCTTGGCGGACTTCTGGCCGGCATCTCTGTGACCGCGCCCTTCTGGGTGGCGGCCGCTCTCGCCGGGCTCAACGTGGTTTTCGGCCTTTTCGTCCTGCCCGAGAGCCTCGCCCCCGAAAAGCGCCGGCCCTTCACCCCGACCGATGCCAACCCTTTCGCCACGATCACCAAGATCGGGCGGCTTCCTGGGGTCGCCCGGCCGCTGGCGGTGCTCTTCGTCTTCGAGTTCGCCAACATGGTCTATCCCACGCTCTGGGCCTTCTGGGGGCGGGCGATGTTCGACTGGTCGGCCACGATGATCGGGGCCTCTCTCGCGGCCTATGGGGTGGGCGTGGCCCTGACGCAAACGCTGGTCCTGCCGCGCCTCCTGCGGTGGCTGGGTGACTACCGCGTGCTCATGGTGGCGCTCGTCACGGGCGTGTTGGGCGCGATCGGGTTCGGGCTGGCGGGCGCCGCCTGGATGGTTGCTCCGATCCTCGTGGTGGCTTGCCTCTCCGACATGACGCCGCCCGTGGCGACGGGGCTCATGGCCAACCTGACGACCGAGGACCGGCAGGGCGCGCTTCAGGGCGTGATCGCGTCGCTCGGGTCGCTGGCGGCGGTCACGGCGCCAATCATCATGACGCCGCTCTTTCGCGCCTTCGCCCAGCCGGAGGCGGCGGTCTTCCTGCCCGGCGCGCCGTTCCTCTTTGCGGCGCTCCTCATGGCCGGGACACTCCCAATCGCGGCATCGCTCCGACCGCGGCATCCGGCGGGACCTACCGCCAGCCCGCAGGCCTAGGGATCGGGTTGCACTGGGCTCCGCCTTTGGGCAAGTTGGGCCGCGCGAGACAGGAACAGGAAGCAGGACCGCTCATGTGGCGCATAAGGACCCACCGGATGGGCATAGACCGGGGCTCGCAGGTCCTTTTCTCTGACTTCGTGACGGACGGTGCCATGTGGACCGGCGAGGGCGAGCGGGAAATCCGCATGCTCGTCCCGTTTTCCGAGGTTTTCGTGAAGCCGCCCGCCGTGATGGTCGGCATGTCCATGTGGGACATCGACGCCGAAACCAATTCGCGCATCGACATATCCTCCGACAACGTCACCACGAAGGATTTCGAGATCGTGTTCCATACCTGGGGCGATACGCGGGTCGCCCGGATAAGGGCCGACTGGATCGCCTTCGGCGAAGTTCCGGACGAAGACGACTGGGAGGTCGTCTGAGCGCAACATATCCGATTTGGCCAGAGACGAGACCGCCTTATCCACTTTCCTTCCGGGCCGGCAACAGGCAGTTTGGGCCCATGACTCACGCTGCTGCCACAGCCCATCATCTGGACGCGCTTGACGAGCTGATCGCCTGCCCGAACTGCGACGCGTTGCTTCGGGACCGCGACGTGGCTTGGGGCGAAATCGGCTCCTGCCCGCGCTGCGGCAATGTTCTGGAACTGCCGCGCAGGCGTGCGATGACGCGGCTTCTCATGCTCTCCGTCGCGGCGCAGATTCTCTTGATCGCGGCGGTTAGCTTTCCCTTCATCGAGGTGGGCGTCGTCGGCATGTCGCGTTCGGCGACGCTGGTCGATACGATCGCGGCCTATGCCGGGGGGCTCAACGAGCCGCTGGTCATCGGGCTGGCCGCGCTCATCATCGTGATTCCGACGGTCCGCTTCCTCGCGCTGATCTATGTGCTCGGGCCCATGGCCATCGGCGAGGCGCCCGCCCGATATGCGGTTCCCGCCATGCGCATCGCCGAGATGGCCCGGCCCTGGGCCATGGCAGAGGTCTTCATCGTCGGGGTCGCCGTCGCGCTGGTCAAGATCGCGGGTCTCGCCGCGGTGACGGTGGGCCCGGCCTTCTGGGCCCTCATCGCGCTGGTCATCGTGACGATCTTCAAGGATCTGTTCATGAGCCGGCTGACGCTCTGGAAGACCATCGAGGCGCGCGGCGCAGGAGCAGGGGCGGCATGAGCGGGCTGGCCGACAGCACAGGGATCGTCTCCGCCGCCGATGCCGGCCTTGCGGGGTGCCGCCGGTGCGGGCGCGTGCGTCCCCTGGGCACGAGGCGCTGCGACCGCTGCGGCGCAAGGATCGCCGCGCCGGATCGGGCGAGCCTTCAGAACGTCTGGGCCTGGCTCATCGCAGGGCTCGTCTTCTACGTGCCGGCCAACGTCTTTCCCATGCTCATCACCACGAATTTCGGACGCACGTCGGACAGCACCATCCTTGGCGGCGTGGTCGAGCTTGCCACCCATGGCGACGCCTTCATCGCCTTCGTCGTCTTCTTCGCCTCGGTGATCATACCGCTCGCCAAATTCGGGGCCATCGCCGTGCTCTGCGCCTCGGTCGGTCGGGACGTGCGCCTCTCGGCCCATCGGCGGCAACAGGTCTTCGAGGTCGTGGAGTTCGTGGGCCGCTGGTCCATGGTGGACGTCTTCGTCGTTGCTCTTCTGGCCGCGCTCGTGCAGTTCGACATGACGGCCTCCATCAAACCCGGAATCGCCGCTGTGAGTTTTGCCTTGTCCGTGATCTTTACCATGATTGCCGCCCTCAGTTTTGACAACCGTCTGCTCTGGATCGACGCCGAACAGGACGAAGATGCCGCCGGTCGGGAGGCACGCGCATGAGCGACAACGGCGCCTCCGACATGACCGTCAGCCCCCGCAAGCGCACGAAGTGGCGCAACCTGTCCCTGATCTGGGCGGTGCCGCTCATCGCGCTCGGGGTCACGCTCTTCGTCGCAGTCCAGACCTGGAGCGAGCGCGGGTCGCTCATCCAGATCCGCTTGACCAACGCGCAGGGCATCGTGCCGGATGAAAGCACGCTGCGCTACCGCGACGTGGTGGTGGGGGTTGTCGAACGCGTCACGTTCACCGAGGACCTCTCCTCGATCCTCGTCAACGTGCGGGTGGACCGCTCCATCGCCGACAGTCTGCCGCCCGATGCCCAGTTCTGGGTGGTGAGGCCGCAAATCTCGGCCGCCGGGGTGCAGGGGCTCAACACGGTCCTCTCCGGCGTCTACCTCGAAGTCTCATTCACGCCGCAAGAAGGGGCCGCGCACAAGAGCTTCGTGGGCCTTGACGATGCGCCGCTGATCTCGCCGGGCGAAGAGGGGCTTCGGATTGTTCTCAGGGCCTCGGACGCGAGCGACATCACCGCCGGCGCGCCGATTTCCTATCGCGGGATCGAGGTCGGGCGGATCGAAACGCCGCGCCTGGTCGAGGGATCGACCGGGGTCGTGGTGGATGCCTTCATCGAGCAGCCTTACGACAAGCTCCTCACCACGGCGACGCGGTTCTGGGTCACATCAGGGATTTCGGTGGGACTGGGGCCGGGCGGGGTCGACCTGTCGATCGGATCCGTCGCGAACCTCGTGCGCGGCGGGCTTGCCTTCGACACCGTCTTCTCGGGCGGGATCGAAGTGGCCGATGGGGCGAGTTTCGATCTTTTCGAGGATGAACAGGTGGCGCGGTCGTCGGTCTTTGCCGACACCATGGACAACGGCGTCGCCTTCTCGGTCGAGTTCGACGAGAACGTCACCGGCCTCATCCCCGGCTCGCAGGTCATGTACCGGGGCGTGCGTGTGGGGACGGTCGACACGATCACCGCCTATGTGGTCGAACAGCCCGGTGCACCGGAAGTGCGGCTGCGCGCGACGCTCCTGATCGCACCCAACCGCATGGGGCTCGATACCGACGCGGACGAAGCGGCGGTCTACGACTTCTTCCAGCGTGCCGTCGCGGGCGGGCTGCGCGCCCAGCTTGGCTGGCAAAGCCTCTTCTCCCAGCAGTTGATCGTCGACCTCGTGCAGGACGACGAGGGCGCGGAGGCCGTGCTTGAATACAACCTCGACACGCCCCCGACGATCCCGACCATCGCTTCGGATCTGCCGGACTTCGGCGCGACCGCCGAGGGGCTGCTGGCCCGGGTCGACAACCTTCCGGTCGAGGAGTTGATCGAACAGGTGATCGCGACGCTGGCCGCGGTCGAGACCTTCACGGCGGACGGAGACCTGCGCGACGCGCCCGGTGAATTCGTCGCACTCATGCAGGAAGCGCGCGGGATCGTGGGGAGCGAAGGCGCGCAGGCCCTGCCGGAGGCTCTGAACGATGCCGTGGTCGAACTGACCGCCGTGACCGAACAGCTTCGCTCGGCTGACGCCGTGTCGAAGGTGCTCTCCGCCCTGCAGGAAATCGAAGTGGCGGCCGGGGCCGTGACAACCTTCGGGAACGGCATGACCGATGCTTCGGACCAGCTGACCCAGCTTCTGGTGGATTTCCAGGCGCTCACGCAGAAGGCTACCGCGCTGCCCATCGAGGAGTTCCTCGCCTCGGCGGAAGGGTTCATCAAGGACGCCGACGAGCTCATATCGTCGCCGGGGATGCAGGCGGTGCCGGAATCGCTCTCGGTCGCCCTCGACGAAGCACGCGCGGCCATCTCCGACATCCGGGAGGGCGACCTGATCGACAACGCCAATGCCGCCATGGCCAGCGCGAGCGATGCCGCCGCCGCGGTGGAAGAGGCCGCCGGACGCCTGCCGAGCCTTGCCGAGCGGATCGAACGCGTGGTGGCCGAAGCCGAGCGCGTCGTGGCCTCCTATTCCGGCAACAGCGAGTTCAACCGCGAAACGGTCGCGAGCCTGCGCGAAGTGCGCGCGGCGGCCGAGGCCCTGTCAAAGCTCGCCCGAGCGATCGAACGTAACCCCAACTCCCTGCTGTTTGGACGGTGACATGACCCGAATTCTTCCCTTCGCCCTTCTGCTTCTGGCTGCCTGTGGCGGGACCGACGCGCGGTTCCTCGTGGACCCGTCGCCTGCCGCCGCCGAAAGCCGGATCGGGATCGGTGTCGGCACCCTAGAAGTGCGCGACGTGTCCCTTCCGGCCTATGCCGAGGAGAGCGAAATCCTTGTCGAAGACAGCACCGGCGCGCTCGCTCCGATCAAGAACGCGGTCTGGGCCGACGATCCGGTGCGCGCGATGACCATGGCGCTCGCCGACACGATGGACCGGCAGTCGAGCGCGACCGTCGCCGCCGAACCCTGGCCGCTGGAGACCGAAGCCCAGGCGGCGGTCCATGTGCGGGTGAGCGAGATGGCGGCGCGGGCGGACGGGATGTTCCACCTGACCGGGCAATTCGCGATCTCGTCCTACGACCGCGTCGTGCGTGAGCGGATCGAACGGTTCGACATCACCGTGCCGCTCGCGGATACGACGCCCGGCGCCGTGGCGCGAGCGACCAGCGCGGCAACAGGGCAGCTTGCCGGTCAGATCATGAAGAGCCTGAGCCGGTAGAGACCCACGGAGGTCGCGCGCCCCGAGACCCGATCAGTTGTAGAGTGTCTCGTAGAGCGGCTGCAGCGTCGCGTGCTCGAAGAGCGAGGACACGCTGGTTCCGCCCCAGATGTTCAGGATCGCCTGCGCGAACATCGGTGCCGTGGGCACGATGCGGATGTTCTTGGCCCCGGCCACGGCATCCGTCGGCGCGATGGAATCGGTGATGACGAGGGACTTGAGCTGGCTCGCCGTGACGCGTTCGACCGCCGGGCCGGACATGACGCCGTGGGTGATATAGGCGTGGACCTCCTCCGCGCCGTTTTCCATCAGCACGTCGGCTGCTTTGCAGAGCGTGCCGGCCGTATCGCAGATGTCGTCCACGATGATGCAGCGCTTGCCGGACACGTCGCCGATCACGGTCATCTCGGCAACTTCGCCCGCCTTTTCGCGGCGTTTGTCCACGATGGCGAGCGGGGCGTTGATCCGCTTGGCAAGCTCTCGCGCGCGGGCCACGCCGCCGACGTCGGGCGAAATCACCATCACGTCGCTCAGGTGGTCCTTGAAGTGATGCGCCACGTCGAGCGCGAAGATCGGCGACGCATAAAGGTTGTCGACAGGGATGTCGAAAAAGCCCTGGATCTGCGCGGCGTGCAGGTCCATGGTCAGAACCCGCTCGATGCCCGACTGGGCGATCATGTTGGCCACGAGCTTGGCCGAGATCGGCGTGCGGGCCTTGGTGCGGCGGTCCTGGCGGGCATAGCCGAAATAGGGGATGACGGCGGTGATGCGACCGGCCGACGACCGGCGCAGCGTGTCGGCGATGATCAGGAGTTCCATGAGGTTGTCATTGGCAGGACTCGAGGTCGACTGGATGATGAACATATCCTCGCCGCGCACGTTTTCATGCGCTTCGACAAAGACTTCGCCGTCGTTGAACCGTTCGACGCGGGCATCGACGAGCTTCACGGTCGAGCCGCGATGTATCGACATGCGGCGCGCGACGGCCTCGGCGAGTTGCAGGTTGGCGTTGCCCGAGATGAGTTTCGGTTCAGAGATGTTCGGCATGGCAGGGGTCCCCGTCTGTCCATGTAACGGAATCGCGAAAGCGTGGTTGGCGACCCCTTAGCATTCGGCTTGCGCCAAGGCCACAGAAAGGCGGTGGTTTTCGTGGCGAGCACCCGGGAAGCCGCGATCTTGCCTTCACCTCGGGCGTCACGGCGGTTAACCTCGCGCTCGGGGACCAAAGGGGAGGGCGGCATGGCACGCATCGAGTATTACTTTTCGACGATTTCACCCTACAGCTATCTCGCGGGGCCGAGGTTTGCGGACATCGTCGCGAAGCACGGCGCCGAGGTCGTCTGGAAACCCTTCGATATCGTCGGGCTCTTCCCGCGCACGGGCGGCACGCCCTTGCCCGAACGGCATCCCTCGCGCAAGGCCTACCGGCTTCGCGACCTTGACCGCCAGGCAAAGATGGCGGGCCTTCCGATCAATGTGCAGCCCGCACATTTCCCGACCAACCCGGCACCGGCCTCCTATGCGATCATCACGGCCGGAACCGACGGCGGCGGCGATATGGCGGGTCTGGTTCGGGGGTTGCTCGCCGCCTGTTGGGCCGAAGAAAAGAACATCGCCGAGGACGATGTGATACGCTCCTGCCTGGAAGCCGCCGGCTTTGACCCGGGCATTGCCGACCGGGGGCTGTTCTCGGGTGCGGAAGGTTACTCGAAAAACACCGAGGACGCGGTGAACGCGCGCGTCTTCGGAGCGCCGACCTGGATCGTGGAGGGCGAAGAGCTCTTCTGGGGTCAGGACCGATTGGACACGCTCGAGCGTCACCTTGCGGGTGAGTTGTGAGCGAAACCATCGCGACCGAGATCATCGCCGGCTTTCCCACCCATGTGACGCGTGCGGGGGGCGGGCAAAGGCGCGCGCTCTTCATCCATTGTTCGCTCGCCCATTCCGGGGCCTGGCTCGGGGTCATGTCCGCCTTTCTGGACAAGCTGTCGATGACTGCCTTCGACAGGCCCGGACATGGCCGGTCGGGCCCGTGGCAAGGACAGGACGCGGCCGCCCTTCTTGCCAAGACGTCCGAGATCGCGGGCGCGTTGATCGACAGGCGGGCCGACGTGATCGGGCACAGCTGGGGCGCGACGGTCGCGCTTCGGCTCGCGATGGAGTGGCCCGAGCATGTGCGTTCGGTGGTCCTGATCGAACCGGTGCTCTATGCCCTGATCAAGGACAGGCCGGCCTATGGCCCCGTTGCGGAGTTGAACGCGAAGATGCGGGAATTGGTCGAGGCCGGCGACCGCATGGGCGCGGCCCGGCTTTTCAATGACGTCACCAATGCGGCCCAGCCCTTCGACCGGATGCCGCCCGAACGGCAGGCGCGGCTTGCAGCGCAGATCGGCCTCATCCCGACGGAAAGCCCGGCGAACACTGTGGACGCCGAGGGCATCTTCGCGCCCGAGCGGCTGGCCCGCGTCAAGCAGCCCGTCCTGCTTCTGGAAAGCGCCAATCCTCCTGTGGGCCTGCGCGAGGTGCATGAAGTGATCTGTGCCGCGATCCCGCAGACGCAGCGCGTGGTGATCGCGGGGGCCGGGCATATGGCGCCGATCACGCATCCCGACAACGTGGCGGGCGAAATCGCGGCGTTCCTGAAGCTCTAGGCCGGTGGCTCAGCCCCGCAGCACCTCGATGAAACGGTCGATGGCGTCATCGGTCATGGACCAGTCGCACACCAGTCGCGCGCCAAGGCGGGCGTCGTCCGCCGCGCCCTCCAGCGTGCCGTCCCAGAGATAATAGACCGCGCCCGCCTCGAACAGACGGCGGTGGGTGGCCGCGCTCCAGGAGGCGAAGGTCATGTTGCCGCCGGTTTCATAAAGGAAATCGACCTCGGGCAGCTGGCCGAGCGCACGGGTCAAGCGGGCGTTGGCGGCGTTGGCGGCACGCGCAAGGTCGAGCCAGAGGTCGCCTTCGAGATAGGCGGCCATCTGGGCGGTGAGATAGCGGTGCTTCGAGAACAGATGCCCGCCGCGCTTGCGCCGGTATTCAAATTCTCGCGCGCGGGCCGGATCGAAGAGGATCACCGCCTCCACGCCCATAAGCCCGTTCTTGGTGCCGCCGAAGCTCAGCACGTCGACGCCCGCTTTCCATGTCATTTCGGCCGGCGTGCACCCTTCTGCCACCAACGCATTGGCGAAACGCGCGCCGTCCAGATGGACGGGCAAGCCGTGGTCATGGGCGACCTTGGCAAGCGCGGCGATATCGGCCGAGGTGTAGCGTGTGCCGCGTTCGGTGATGTTGGTGATCGACACCGGACCCCGCTGTGGGCCGTGGATGCCCCGGCTTTCTTCTGCCTCGATTGCGGCGCGCAGGGCGTCGGGCGTCATGCGGCCGTCGTCGGTGGGCACGAGGGTCAGCTTCGCTCCCCCGGTGAAGAACTCGGGCGCGTTGCATTCGTCTTCGTGGATATGGGCGACGTCGGTGCAGAACACGGTCTGGAAGGGCTGGGCGAGGGTGGCGAGCGCGAGTGCGTTGGCCGCGGTCCCGGTCGCGACGAAGAACACCGCCGCCCCGGGGGCCTCGAAGACCTCGCGAATGCGGGTCACGGTCCGCGTGGTAAGGTCGTCGGCACCGTAGCCCGAGGCATAGCCTTCGTTCGCCCGGGTCAGGGCCTCGAGCACCCTGGGGTGGACGGGGCCTGCGTTGTCGGATGCAAAAAACATCAATGCTCCTCCTCGATCACATAGTCTTCCCAGTCGTCTTCATCGACCTCGAACTCGGGCGTTGTCCAGCCGCGCACCGACACGCCCGCCTCATGAACGCTTTCGGGGTTGCCCGAGATCAGCGGGTGCCAATCCTGCAAGGGCTTTCCCTCATACCGCAGACGATAGGCACAGGATGTGGGCATGAAATATGCGATCTCGCCCATGTTCTGGGGCTTCAGAACGATACATTCGGGAACGAATTGCAGCCGGATGTCATATTGCGCGCAACGGCAGGTTTCCCCGTCCAGTAGGCGGCAGGCGACAGAGGTGAAGACGACCTCGCCGGTGTCCTCATCCTCGAGCTTGTTCAGGCAGCACTTCCCGCAGCCGTCGCAAAGCGCCTCCCACTCCTGGGGAGTGAGGGCTTCGAGCGGGAGGGTCCAGAAAGACGGGCGGAGACGAGTCGTCATGAGCGGCAACCTTTCACTCCCGGCGGGGAAAGGAAAGGGTGGGGCGGTTGCGGCGCATTTGCATCTATAGGTGTCTAAAAGGTTAATTGACACAACCATAGCGGTATTAATCGCTTGTCGGGTGCCGGACGGGGTCTAATATGACAGGGCAACAAGCGAAGTGCGGCGAGACGTTTCACCATGTTCCATGCCACGTCGGTTGCGGACGGAGTCCGCGCGCAGCTGGACCTGCATCTGGACCGGATCCGTGAAAACCTCGGGTTCGATCACGTATTCGTGGCGCGGGTCGCGGGCGGTGAACGGCGGATTGAGGCCCTGTCGACCACAGGTCCGGACCCCGCCAACCGCTTTTCGATCTGCGCGGCGGGGATGTGCCCCGTCACCCGCGCGGCCGCCCGATCGCACCCAGTGGTCTTTGCCGGACAGGTCGGACCGCAGTCCGCCATGGAGGATTGCCAACCCGCCTTCGGCGTTCCCGTGATGATGTCCGGTGGTTCGCTCTATGGGGTGCTCGGGGGACAAGGCGCGCAGCCATCCGCGCCGCCCGGCGAGATCGCCGCCAAGCTGGCCGACTTCGCTTTGCTGATCACCGTCGGGCTCGATATCCTTCATGCCGAGGAAGCGGCCCGGCAGAAAACGCGGGGGTTCGTGGCCGATGTGATCCGGGGGCACCGGTTCCATCCGGTGTTCCAACCCGTGCGGGATGTGGAAACGGGAGAGGTGATCTATGCCGAGGGGCTCACGCGGCTGGACGAGAGCCTCGGCGTCACGATCCCCGACCTGCTCTCGGCGGCACATGGGATCGGAATGGGGGCGGAATTGGAACTTGCCTTCGCGCGGGCAGTCTTCTCGGCGCCGCGTGCCCCGGGTCCCATAGCCGTCAACCTGTCCGAAGCGACGATGCGCACGCGGGCCTTCGACGAGTTCCTGTCGGGCGTTGCGGGTCAGCCCCTGATCGTGGAACTGACCGAACATGCGCCGGTGACCGATTACGCGGCCCTTTCGCGCGCGGTGAGCCGGATGCGGTCGCGGGGGGTGAAGCTCGCCATCGACGATACCGGCGCGGGCTTCACCTCGCTCCGGCACATCATCGACCTGAAGCCCGACATCCTGAAGGTCGATGCGAGCCTCTCGGCACGGATCGATGCGGACGGCGATGCGGTGGCGCTGCTCCAGTTCCTGCAGAACTACTGCGACGAAACCGGCACGATGCTGGTCATCGAGGGGATCGAGCGGGAGGATCAGGTCGACGCGCTGCGCGGGATCGGGGTGCGCTATCTCCAAGGCTACCACGTCGGCGTGCCGGAGCGGCAGACTGGGCTTGCCAACGCTTGATCAGACCATTTCCTCTGGCATCCCGGGAATGTTCTGTCCGGTCTCACGCGCGGGCGTGACGGAGTAGGGCAGCACGAAATGAGGCCGGTCCTCTGGCGTGAGGTCCGCGTTCCCGGACGCCGCGTCGTGCCAGGCCCGAGCTTGACCAGGTGCATCGGGGGGACCTTTCGGAAACCAGTGCCGGGCGCAGCGGTCGAAAAGCTGCGCCGCATCCGCGCCCGCAAAGACGAGCCCGGTTTCGGTATCCCAACGCATCGAACGACCGTTGAGATTGGCAGAGGAGACGATGGCCGCCGTTTCGTCGACGACGAGGCATTTCGCGTGGATATAGATGATGGGCGCGTCAAAATGCGTGTCGCGCCCGTTGGATGAGTGCGTCCGGGGCTGGGCAGGCGCACCGAAGAAGGCCCGCGGACCAAAGGCCTCGCGCAGGCGCTCGACCGCCTCGCTTTGCAGTTGCTCGCCGTATTTGGCGTCCATGTCCTCGGACCCGCCGAAGGCCACGTCCTCGGGCGCAGCGGGAAGCATGACGATGAGGTTCAGGTCGGGCTCCCGCCCGGCCGCTTCGACCAGCGCGTCGGTGATGGTCGACGAGCGCAGGAATTGCGTTTCGATATAGATGGACCGGCGCGCGTTCCGGATCAGCCGCAGGTGGGCGTCCTCGATCTCGTGCAGCACCTCTTGCGGGCAGAGGCCCCTGTGTCCCTGACCGCAATCGCAGGAGAGGGTGCGCAGAAGCCCGTTGAAGGGCGGCGGCGTGCCGCCATTCGTCCACTCGCGGAACCCCAGGATGTGATCGCGGGCCACACCGGCGATCGGCCCGGTCACCGCCACCTGGATGTCGTGCCAGGTCTCGTCGTTGGCGCGGTCGTGCTCGGTGTCGTCATAGCGGCGCGCATTCAGGTCGAGCCCGCCGATGTAGAGCCAGTTCCCGTCGACCACCGCCATCTTCTGGTGATGGGTGGCAGGGACCAGCGGGGCGGGCGGCCAGAGCCGGGGCACCACGCGGCCCGGGCGCGACCGGACCAGCGCCTTGAACGCGGGCATCAGCGCCAGCCGCTCGGCCCGCAGGCGGCGGTCGAGATGGTTGAGCGTGTCGCATTCGGTGCGCAGCTTGCCGCGAGACACGAACATGAAGGCGAGCCGGTGACCGAAGCTCACGCGTGCCGGATGCATGTGGACGCGCGCGGCGAAACGGTCGGCCTGTTTGGATGCGGCAGCGACCGCGCGCAGACGGGCGAGGCACTCCCACGAATAGCGGTGGATGTCGGCTCGTGCGACGGGGTCGAAATCCGTGATGGTGATGTCGAACCGCACACCCTGATCGAGCTTCCTGCGGATCAGTTCGGACCAGCTATGGCCGATGCGTTTTGCGCGGGGGCTGTAGAGCGGTGTATCGGGATCGAAGACGCGCATGGAGATCAGAACCTCGTCCTTCGCGTCGAGCACGGCTTCCTCGAAGGCCGGATAGGCTTCCGCCGCCGTGAGCAGGAACCGGGGCGGGCCGTCCAGTTCCGGCAGGAGGTCGGTCACATCAAGCCCGCCGGGCGGGGGATCCGGCCTGTCGGCGGCTGTGACCGCGGCGGTTTGTCTGGTGTCGGTCAAGGCGTTCATCTTCGGTGCACTACCGCTTCTGTGTCTCTCTCGGTGGTCTTTGTCTTCGTCGTCGGGCGGCGCGGCGAGTGCCGTGCGCGCGGTATCTGCTGGACAAGTCGCGAGTGGCGACGGAAGTTCCCAACGCCCTCTCGGATCTGACTCACCCTCCCGTGTCCACGGCGTCCCGGGTGGCGCGCCGATCCGGCGACGCCGCGAGCCGCGGAAGGCGTTCCAGCACGCCGTCCGCCCAGCGATCCGTCGAGGCACCGAAACAATCGTGCAGCGAGTCGACGGCGATGACCGAGCCGAGGGCGAGGCGTCCGAGCAGGCACAGACCCGGTTGAACAGTCCGCGCGCGGTCGAGGCACTGCCCGTCGGGCAGCGTCAGCGCACCAAGCCCGTCGACCTTGGGGACAAGGCGCCCGTGCTCGCGAAGAGACTTGAAAAGGGGACCCGAGAGCGTGGCGAGATCAGGTCCCGGCAGGACCGCATCCACCATGATGTCCGCCGTCAGGGTGGCGTCGCCATCGTCAAGCTCCCAGCCCCGGGACACGAGCCGGATGTCGGGGTCGTCGGCGGCGCGCAGGTCGACGATACCGGCCTTGATGAGACCGAGCAGTTCACGCGCGGAGCCGACCGGAGGACCGTAGGAGTAGCGCTTCAGCCCTTCGTCGAACCCGACCAGCGCCTCGGCCACGGGCGGGCTGACGGTGGCGGGGTTATAGACCTGCCGAATCACGTCCTGCCATTTGCGCCAGAGCTGACCCGTCGCGTAACCGATGGAGGGGGCCGCCCCTTCCGCCTCGGCAATATGGGCTTTGAGCGCGGCGACGGGGCTCCGGGTTTCCTGCGATCCAGGCGCGTCGCGTTCCGAGGCGAGCCAGGAGCCGATCTCCTCGCGGCCTTCCCCGGTGATGCGAGCGACCGGCGCCACCAGTGCCCGGCAAAGCGTGGCAAGCGGGTCCTCGTCGCGTAGGCTTGCGGTGAGGGACAGGGCGAAGCGCTCGGTCTCGTCCTCGGTCGGAGTGAACTGCGCGTCGACCTCCGCTGTCGCGGGCTTTGGTGCGGGCGCGTGACCGTCGAGCGAGAAGGGCAGGATGCGGGCTGGTTCGTGGCCGGAGGGGCGGTAGGTGCCGCCCTCGAAACGGCCGCCCTGTCCCAGCGTGAGGACACGGACCACATCGAGCGTGGACAGGCCCAGCCCCCGGATCGCGACGGTCTTTCCGCCCCAGTCCGCCGCCCACTCCAGAAGTGCGCGGGCGGGATAGGCTGGCATGAGTGTGCCTTGCGACTTGGTGGCATGGTCCTGCCAGCGGGCGAGCTGTTTGTCCGGCGTGACCTCGGGTTGGCCCGGGGTCATGAGGACTTCGTCGTAGGGGCCGTGATCGGTGCCCGCCGTGACGATCCATCCGTCGCCCCGGGCGTCCAGTGCGGTCACGGCACGCCGGTGGTGGGTGACGCCGAGCAGCCTGTGGCCGAGAAGGTCGCGAAAGCGGGCCTCGAGATAATCGCCAAGTTCGGCACGCGGGGGATAGGTGTCGGGGCGATCCCCGTCGAAATTTCCGACACGCGCGCCCTCGAAACTGGCGGGGCGCAGGTCGATGTCGCGGTTGGGTATGTTCAGGAGACAGAGCGAGGTCTCGGTCGGATCGAAGTTCGGTCCTGCGCCGGGGTCGGGGATCGGGTCGAAGAGGTCCACCTCGACCGCTACCGACAGACGTTCGGCAAGCGCCTCCAACGCGCCGAGGGCGCGCGGACCCGCGCCGATCACCGCGATGCGATATGCCGTTCTCCCCATTCACACCTCCAAGGGAGGAAACCGTCTCACTGGGCTGCGGGTTCCTCCGGGGCGTCTGCCTCCGTGACGAAAGCATAATCGACAAGTTCCTCGGGCGTGAGAAGGTAAATCTGTTCGGGCGGCGTGCGCATGGCGTGTTCCATGACGCCGAGCCCGATGCCCATGCGCGTGAGATAGGCCATGACCTCGGCCTGGCCGCGCTGGACGTCTTCGACCGCCATGAAGGCGGGCAGGATCGTGTTCTCGCCGAAATAGTGTTGGTGTACGCCGACACGCGCCGTGGACGCGGCGCTGCGGGTCGTGCCACCGGCCAGCATATAGGGGCAGGCCGAGAGGCACACGGCGTTGTCGCCCACGTTGGTCGCGATGCCGGAGGCGCGGATGGTTTCGCCGATCTCGATGGCATCGAAGACCGATCCCCCGGTCGAGTCGAGGTTGATCCTCTCGACTCTCTGGCCCGCGTTCGCCCGCGTTGCGAGCGCGTCCCCGATACGCTGGGCGTCGCCGGGGGCGATCTGGCCGGTGAGGGTCAGGGTCGGCCCTTCGCCTGACACCTCCAACCGTTCGGCCATCGGCCCGGTTTCGGTCTCTCCCGGCATGGCGGGGCGGCGTTCGGGATTGTAGGGCCGCGTCGAGGGCCCGCCCGGCGTGGGCAGGGTCAGAGGATCGGCCCCGGTGCGTCCTGCGCTGATGTCGGACACGACCAGAAGTCCCGCGATCAGCACCTGCGCCGCGATCACCGCCGTCATGGCCTTGCGGATGGCCGAGGGCGGCGCTTCGGGCAGATCGTCGTATTGGCTCATGGGCGCGCGCTCATTCCGCCGCCTTGAGCTGGCGGTCGATCTCGGTCGGCGTGGGCGATGGGTCGGTCGGCTGACGGTCCAGATCGAGCTCACGCGCCGCGGCAAGCGCCGCGCGCATTTCCGCGATGGTCATCGTCTCCTCGATCGACTGGGCACCCATGCCCTGCCGGATTGCCGCCTGCGTGACCATGAGAACAAAGACCAGCACGGCGGGCAGAAGGTCGATGGCGATCGCGCCGGCCCAGCTTGGCACGAAGTTCCCGGCATAGCGGATCACCGCGTCGGCGGCGGAGAGCGGGGTGTATTCGATCTCCGACGGTTCGGGCAGGGCCGTGACCTCGTTCGCCGCGGTGGTGAGCGTGGAGGCGCGGTCGGCAAGCAGGGTCATCACACTGTCGATGGTGGAAGACTGCGCCGCGCGCCCCTCGGTCGTGGAGCTGTCTAGGTCGGGCAGCACGACACTGTCGCGCAGGTCGGCGGCGGCACGGGCCACGAGGGGGGCGACGTTCAGCTGGCGAAGCTCCGCGATCAGGCCCGAGAGGCGCACGGCCTCCTCCGCGAAGCGCACCGAACGGCCTTCGACCGCACCCGGTTCCACCGAGAGGCTGCGCATCCGCGAAAGGACGGCGTTGCCCTGCTGGAAGGCGGCGTCGACGGCCTCGTCCTGCGCCTCGATCTGGGCTTCGAGGCCGGCAAGCTCGGCCGATTTCTGGGTGAGAACGCGGAACACCGCACCGCGTCCGGCGAGCCCGGACAGATCGCCGGTGGCCTCCTGTGCCGAAAGGTCGTCGAAGGTCTCGCGCACCCGCGCGACGTCCCGGCCCAGCGACTGGCCCGCGATGGCGTTCGAGTGGGCGCGTTCCAGTTCGGACTGATAGGCCTGCACGGTATGGGCGAGGTGTTGCTCCACCGCCGCCGCCCCGGCAAGCGCGGCGGCATTGAGCCAGGAGGACATCGCGATAATGGCGACCGATCCCAGGGCCATGGACAACAGAAGCCCGAGCTTCGAGGCCGCCGACCGGACCGAGGGCAGAAGCCGCATCATGTAGGACCAGAAGACGAAGATGCCGACCGAGACGGCCAGCGAATAGGATAGAGCCGCGAAGGTCGTCCAGGCCCCGGTGTCGTCCAGAAGCGACCGTACGCCGAGGTAGGTGTAGATGCCCGAGGCGGCGGCAAGCACGCCCAGGGCGACCCCGGTGAAGCTTTCGAGCCAGCGCAGGTGGCGGGTGAGTTCGCGGGCGTAGCGCGCCCCCTCGCGGTCCGAGATCTGACCTGGGCCGCGCGATTGCGTGGTATCGTTCAAATGATGCTCCCCCGAGCCGGCAGACAATGTCGTTGAAAGAATATAGGGCGCGGGGGGTTAGGCTACAATTACGGGGAACATGGCAATGCCGTGAGCGGATTGTTGCATGGGACAAGCGGTGGCTTGGGCCGGGTGGGTCGCCTGATCCTCTGCATCCTTGCACAGGGCATGCGCCGGACCCGCTGGTGCCAAGACGCGCCCGAGCGCCTATGTAGCAAGATGACCCACAACGGAGACGCCCCATGAAATCCATCGGCTTTCTGTCCTTCGGCCATTGGTCCCCCGAGCGGGGCAGCGCGGTGCGCTCGGCCGCCGACGTGTTGACGCAATCCATCGAGCTTGCCGTCCGGGCCGAGGCGCTCGGCATCGACGGCGCCTATTACCGGGTGCATCACTACGCTAGGCAACTCGCGTCGCCCTTTCCCCTGCTCGCCGCGGTCGGCGCTCGCACCTCGAAGATCGAGATCGGCACCGGCGTGATCGACATGCGCTATGAGAATCCACTCTATATGGTCGAAGACGCGGGGGCGGCGGATCTGATTTCGGGGGGCCGGCTCCAGCTCGGGATCAGTCGTGGGTCGCCCGAGCAGGTGATCGACGGCTGGCGTCACTTCGGCCACCAGCCCGCTGAGGGCGAGTCCCCCGCCGACATGGCCCGTCGTCACGCGCAGGTGTTCCTGCACCTCCTCGAGGGCGAGGGATTCGCGGAGCCGAACCCCAACCCGATGTTTCCGAACCCGCCGGGGCTCCTGCGCCTTGAACCCCATGCGCCGGGGCTGCGCGACCGGATCTGGTGGGGCGCCGGGTCGGATGCGACGGCGCGCTGGGCGGCCGAAATGGGCATGAACCTGCAAAGCTCGACGCTGAAGGACGATGAGACGGGCGAACCCTTCCACATCCAGCAGGCGAAACAGATTCGCGCCTATCGCGCGGCGTGGCGGGCGGCTGGTCATGACCGTGAACCCCGCGTGTCGGTGAGCCGCTCGATCTTCGCGCTGACCACGGATATGGACCGGCGGTATTTCGGGCGCGGCAAAGAGAGCGATCAGGTCGGCTTCATCGACCAGACGCGGTCGATCTTCGGTCGCGGTTACGCGGCGGAGCCGGACAAGCTCATCGACGATCTCCGGCAGGACGAGGCCATAGCCGAGGCAGATACGCTTCTTCTCACGGTGCCCAACATGCTGGGTGTCGATTACAATGCCCATGTCCTCGAAAGCATCATGACCCACGTCGCCCCCGCGATGGGCTGGCGCTGACGCAAGGGGCCGGGCGTTCGCAACTGGTCCCTTGATTTTGGAATAATGTTTGATATCCATCAATACAGAGGCCCGGGGAGGAGACCGGGTCCAAGGGAGGATATCATGAACAGAACCACATTCGCGCTTGGCGCGATTCTCGCGGCCTGTGCACCGGCCGCTCTCATGGCGCAGGAGGTCACCTTGCGCCTTTCGCATTGGGTGCCGCCGACCATCACCCCCGCGACCAAGGGCATCGACCCCTGGGCGCAGTCCGTGATGGAAGCCTCGGACGGGCGCATCGAGATCCAGATCTTCCCGGCGCAACAGCTGGGCCGCGCGCCGGATCACTACGACATGGCCAAGGACGGGATCGTCGATCTGGCCTATGTGAACCCCGGCTACACCGCCGGTCGTTTCCCGATCTACGCGCTGACCGAGGTGCCCTTCATGGTCTCCGACAGTGTGGAGGGCGCAAAGGCGATCCACGAATGGTATCTCGCCAATGGCGGGGCGGAGGAAATGTCCGATGTCATTCCCTGCTTCATTCACCCGCATGCCCCCGGTGCCTTCCACAGCCAAGTGGACGTGACGAGCCCGGATCAGGTGCGCGGCATGAACGTGCGTCCCGCCCATGCCACCATGGCACGATTCATCTCGCTTCTGGGCGGCGGACCGGTGCAGGTGCCTGCCCCCGAGGTGCGCGAAGCCCTGTCCAAGGGCACGGCCGAGGCGGTGACCTTTCCCTGGGGGTCGATGTACGACTTCAACCTGACGGAAGAAGTGCCGGTGCACCTCGACATGCCCTTCTATCTGTCCGCACAGGTCATGGTCATGAACAAGGCGTCCTATGAAGCGCTCTCGGACGAAAACAAGGCCGTCATCGACGATCACTGCACCCCGGAATGGTCCGGGCAGGTCGCGGCGGGCTGGTACGAAGACGACATGGCCGCGAAGGAGCAGCTGATGGCGCTTGAAGGCCAGACCTTCAACACGCCCTCAGAAGAAGAGATCGCGGCCTGGATCGAAGCGGCCGCGCCGCTGACGGAAGAGTGGAAGGCTGCCGTCACCGAGAAAGGTGGCGATGCGGATGCCATTCTGGAGGCCTACAAGGCCGCTCTGGAAGAGCATAACGCGGCCTACTGAGGCCACACCACGGGCGGGGGCAGCGCCTCCGCCCTTTCGCATTTGATTCTGGGAAGACCGCTGTGGACAATACGCCCGCAGGCCGCCCGATCCGCGCGGCCATCTGGTTCATCGAACGTGTCGCGGGGGCCGTTCTGGGCCTCGTCACCGTGCTGATCGTGGTGTCGGCCATCGGTCGCTACGGTTTCGCACGACCCTTGCCCGACGCCTTCGACCTGTCGCGGCTGGTGCTGGGCGTCGCCATCGCCTGGGGCCTCGCTTCGGTCGCCTATCACGGCACCCACATCAAGGTGGACCTTCTCGCACAGGCGGTGGGGCCGCGGGCCAGACGCTGGCTCAATGCCTTTGCCTGGGCGGTGCTCTTCGTCTTCACCGTAACGCTCACCTGGAAAATCTGGGGCCGGGTGATGAGCGCGATTGGCGGGGGGGATGCCACGATGGATCTGCGCCTGCCGCATTGGCCGTTTTTCCTCGCGATCTGGGTCGGGCTCTTGGCCGCGGTCTTCGCGACCGGGGTTCGCCTGTTTCTCATCCTCAGGCGCGGCAGCGACCTTGGCGAATTCGACGGGATCGACGCCGAGCTCATCGAGGACCAGAAGAAATGAGCAACGAACTGATCGCAACGGGCGGATTCGTCGTCCTCTTCGCGCTCATGGCCGTACGCGTGCCCATCGGGATCGCCATGGGCATCGTCGGCATCGGCGGTTTCGCGAGCGTCGTGGGCTGGAAGCCCGCGCTCAACCTGCTTGCCCAGTCTCCGATTTCCACGGTCACCGACTTCAACCTGACGCTCATCCCGTTCTTCGTCCTCATGGGCGTGCTCGCCACCAATTCCGGTATGTCGAGCGAGCTTTTCCGGGCCGGACGTGCCTGGCTTGGCGGGTTCAAGGGTGGGCTTGGCCTCGCCTCGGTCGGGGCCTGCGGGGGCTTCGCGGCGATCTGCGGCTCGTCCGTCGCCACCGCCGCCACGATGACCAAGATCGCCTATCCCGAGATGAAGGATGCCGGCTATTCCGACAAAGCCGCCACCGGGATCATCGCCGCGGGCGGCACCCTGGGCATCCTGATCCCGCCCTCCGTCGTGCTCGCTATCTATGGTTTCATGACCGAAACCGACATCGGCGAACTGTTCATCGCGGGCGTGGTGCCCGGCATCCTCGCCGTTCTCATGTATATGCTCACCGTGCGTTTCTGGTATGGCCGCCAGTTGCCTGCTGCCGCGCCGTTTCGGCTGTCCGAGGGCCTCGCCGCCCTGCGTGGGGTCTGGGCGGTGGGGCTTCTGTTCCTTGCCGTGATCCTGTCGATCTACTTCGGGATCGTCACCGCGACCGAAGCGGCCGCAGCAGGCGCGCTGCTCACCGCGATCATCGGATTCATGCGCGGGCGGCTTACCATGACGTCGCTCATGGACAGTCTCGTCGAGGCGCTGCGGACCTCGGTCGCGATCTACGTGGTGCTGATCGGGGCCACGCTCTTTGGCTATTTCCTCGCCATCACGCAGGTCCCGCAGGAGATCACCGCCTTCCTGACCGAGCTGGGCGCGGGGCGCTATGGCACGCTCGCGCTGATCCTCCTTCTGTTTCTCGTCATGGGCTGTTTTCTGGACGCCATGGCAATGATCATCCTGATGATCCCCATCGTCTTTCCGGTGATCACGCAACTGGGCTTCGACCCGATCTGGTTCGGGGTGATCGTCGTGATGACCGTCGAACTCGGGCTGATCACCCCGCCGGTAGGCATGAATGTCTATGTCATCAACTCGATCGCGAGTCGGGTGTCGCTCGTCACGATCTTCAAGGGCGTGCTGCCCTTCGTGACAATCGACATCGTCCGGTTGCTGCTGCTGATTGCCTTCCCCGCCATCGTGCTCTGGTTGCCGGGGAGCATGAACTGATGTCCGGGGAAGGGCAGAACGTGGTGATGCGCGACGTGGCTGATGTGGTCGTGCCCGACGCGCTGGACGGGTCGGTCTCCTACCAGATCCGGCTGTTGCAGATCGCGTCCTACAAGATTTTCGAGCAGAGGGTGACGGGGCATGGCTCCGCGCCGCGCTACTTCGGCCTTCTCAAGATCGTCGAGGCGAACCCCGGTATCCCGCAGGCGCGACTGGCCGAGGCGATTTTCCTCGATCGTTCGTCATTGGTGCCTATCCTCGAAACGCTGACGAAAGAAGGCTGGATCGAACGGCGCAAGACGGCGACGGACAAACGGGTGCGCCGTGTGTTTCTGACAGCGGGCGGGGTGGACAAGCTTGCCGCGCTGGAGGGCGAGGTGCGGGCGCATGAGGCGATGGTGACGGCGGGCCTTTCGTCCGAGGACAAGGGGCTCCTGCTTTCGCTGCTGGCCCGCGTGGACGCAAACCTCAGAACCGAATTCGGAGGCATGGCATGATCGCGACGCTGGAGGACATCCGACGGCTGGAGGCGCAGGGATACGAGGCGGTCTTTCCCGCGCGCACCCCCTGGGACATGATCCGCGCGCAGGCAGAGGCCCGCCCGGACGCTGTGGCGATCCGCTACCTCAATGACGCGACGGACCCGGACCGGAACGAGGTCGTGACCTATGCCGATTTCGCGGGCCGGATCATGGGCGCGGCGCGGGTGTTCCGTGCGCTGGGTGTCACCTCCAGGCGCTCGGTAGCCATTCTCACCCAGCACACGGTCAGCGGTCAGGTCGCACTCTGGGGCGCGCAGATCGCGGGACGGGCCTGCCCGATCAATCCGATGCTCAAGCCCGACCATGTCGCCGCGCTGATCCGGGCCAGTGACGCGGCCTGCGTGGTGGTGATGGGCGTGAACGGCGATCTAAATTACTGGTCCACGCTGGTGCCCGCGCTTCGGGATGAGGGCATCGACCTTCCGATCCTCGCCTGCGACGCGGACGCGCCTTCGCCCGGCGCCGATGGTGTCTTCGAGGAAATGATCGCGGCGCCGGGCGACCCGGTCGCGGTCGAAGGCGACGAGAGGGCAATCGCCGCCTTCTATCACACCGGCGGCACGACCGGCGCGCCGAAGATGGTGCAACACCTCAGGCGCAACGAAGCCCATGTCGCGCGATCCTGCGTTCTCATGCACGACCTCGTCGAGGACGACGTCGTGGTGAACGGCTTTCCGCTGTTCCACGTGGCGGGGGCTTTCGTCTATGGCTTGTCCACACTGTCGGCGGGCGGCACCCTGATCGTTCCGGGCCGTCTGGGCATGCGCAACACCGCCTTCACCGGGCGCATCTGGGAAATGGTCGAGCGGTATCGCGCGACCGTTCTGGGGCTCGTGCCCACACTGCTTGGTGCGGTTAAAAGCCAGCCGATCATCTCCGATATCTCGACCCTGCGCGCGTTCCTCGTCGGGGGGTCGCCCTTGCCCACGGAACTTGCGCAGGCGGCCGAGAGGGACACTGGCGTGCCGGTGCGCAACATCCTTGGGATGACCGAATGTGCCGGGGCCATCGCGGTGGAGCCGGTGCAGGGACCGCGCACCCCCCTGTCCTGCGGTCTGCGTCTGCCCTTCACCGAGGTTGCCATTCTTGGCGAAACGGACGGCGATGCCGATCCGGCCAAGGTGCTCGGCCCCGGCAAGACAGGGATCATCGCCCTGCGCGGCCCGAACGTCGCCGCAGGCTATTCGGACCCGTCGCGCAACGTCGGGACGTTTCTCGACGGCGGCTGGCTCGTGTCCGGTGATCTGGGGATGATCGATGCCGAGGGGCGTCTGTTCATCACCGGGCGCAAGAAGGACATCATCATCCGGGGCGCGCACAACATCGACCCGCAGATGATCGAGGACGCGCTTCTGGCCCATCCGAAGATCGAGGCCGCGGCGGCCATCGGGATGCCGGACAGCTATGCGGGAGAATTGCCGGTCGCTTTCATCCAGACCCGGGACGGCTGGAAGCCGGAGGAGGGCGAGTTGACGGCCTTCCTGAAGCCGCGCATCGAGGACCCCGTCGCACTGCCCAAGCGGATCGAGGCGGTCGAGACGATGCCCCTGACCCCGGTGGGCAAGATCTTCAAGCCCGCGCTGCGCGACCGGGCGATCCGTTGGGCGATCGAGACCGAGGCGGACAAGCTCGGGGTCGCTGTCCGGATCGAGATCGACGACCGGCTGGACACCACCGTTTGCGTTCCGGCGACGGACGAGAACCGGATCCGAGCCGCCCTCGCGGGCATGCCGATCAGTTTGACCGTGGTCGCGGCATGAGCGTCCTTCTGTGCGATCTGGCCGAGGGCGTGGCGACGGTCACGCTCAATCGCCCCGAGAGGTACAACGCGCTGTCGCCTGAACTCATTTGCCGGATGGCGGACCTGTTCGAGGAACTGCGCGCCAATGACGATGTGCGCGTCATGATCCTGACCGGGGCAGGGGAAAAGAGCTTCTGTTCGGGCGGCGATCTTGGCCGGACCTTGCCGCTTCTGACCGGCGACCGCGAGCCGGAGGATGACTGGGACCGGCGGCTCGTCGCGGACCGGGAAGTGCTCTTCCGTTCGTCCTTCAAGGGCTGGGATTTTCCCAAGCCCATCATCGCGGCCATCAACGGGCACTGTCTTGCCGGTGGGTTCGAGCTGATGCTGGGCACGGACATTCGCGTCGCGGCCGACCATGCGCTCTTCGGCCTGCCCGAGGCGCGCCATGCGCTGATCCCCTTTGCCGGCGCACTCGCGCGTCTGCCCCGTCAGCTGCCTCAGGCGGTGGCGATGGAGCTTCTCCTGACCGGCGACATGGTCCCGGCGGAGCGGCTGGCCGCGCTGGGGCTCGTCAACCACGTGGTGCCCGGGGCCGAGGTGCTGACCCGCGCCCGTGCCATCGCCGAGCGTATCGCCGCCAATGGCCCGCGCGCGCTGGCCGAAATCAAGTCGGTGGCGACCGCGATCCACGGGCGGAGCTTCGAGGAGGGCTTCGCGCTCGAAACCCAGGCGATGGACCGTGTCATGGCGACCGAAGATGCCCGCGAGGGCCCCCGCGCCTTTGTCGAAAGGCGGCGGGCGCGTTACTCGGGCCGCTGACCGGCGTTTCGGGGCCTGACTCAAGTTATGGATTGATAATTAAATTGCCCTGACTGCGGCAGGTTGGGCACATTCCCGCTGCTTGAACAAAAATACATTAACTTGGTAAACTTTTTTGTCGCCCTGAATGAACCTTACCGTACAAAGGGTGCGCGCTTTGACACAGGTCAAGGATTACAGCACCCGGAAAGACAAGTCTGGGCTGTGAATTTAGGAGGATGGCGCAGCATGAGACTGACACTGAGGACGAACCTGGCAGCGCGTGTGCTCATGTATTGCGGCGTCAATTCCGAGGGCACCGTGAAGTCGGTCGCCATTGCGGAAGCGACGAATGCCTCCGGGAACCACCTGGCTCAGGTCATCCACCAGTTGCAGCTCTTCGGATACGTCCATACCCGCCGGGGGCGGGGCGGTGGCCTGATGCTGGCGCGTGCGCCGGAAGATATTTCAATCGGTAAACTGTTTCGGGACTTCGAAGCCGACGTTCCCTTCACAGAATGCTTCGACGTGGCGAACCGGAATTGCCCGCTGACGGAGACCTGCCGACTTACGGGGCATCTTCGCAGGGCGATCGAAGCCTTCTACAGCACGCTTGACGAGGTCTCGCTCAAGGATCTGATCGACGGAAACAGCGGGCTCGAGGTGCTTCTGTCCGCCAGCGGAGCGGGCCGCGAAGAGGAGGTCGTGGAGCTTCGCTCACGTGCGGCCTGTTTCGAACAGCGCGAGTTGCTTGCCGGCGAGTGAGCGTCGGACGTCCGACACGTCGTAGGGTTTCAGACAGAGACAAAAAGGCCGCCGGAGAATATCTCCGACGGCCAGACGGCGAAACCGTGCAGGTCGGTCCCGCTCGGCCGCGCCCCGAAGGGGACGAGAGGGCGCGGGGATCGATGTCGCGATGGAGTGAGGCCGCCGGGAAGGGAACGAACCGGCGACCTCACAGAGTGACGTGGTCTCTTTCGAGAGAACCGGGGAGATCAGGCCGGCTGTTCCACGTCGCGTTGTCCAAGGGTGACGTCGAGCGTCATTTCCTTGCCCTTTCGCAGGAGCGTCAGCTCCACCGTCGCACCCGGCTGGTCGCCCGCGATAGCCCGGGTCAGGCCACGGGGGCCGTCGATGGCCGCACCGTTCACCATCGTGACGATGTCGCCCTGCATGAGGCCCGCCTCCTTGGCGGGGGTGTCCTCCATCACCTCGGCGATGATCGTGCCACGCTCGTTCTCCATCCCAAGCGCTGCGGCGACTTCGTCGCTTACCGGTTCGATCTGGACGCCGAGCCAGCCGCGATCCACCGCGCCGTCATCGGAGAGATCCGCGACCACTTCCTTGACCAGATCCGAAGGCACCGCAAAGCCGAGCCCGATGGACCCGCCGGTGGGCGAGATGATCGCCGTGTTCATACCGATCACATTGCCCGCCTCGTCCATGAGGGGGCCGCCCGAGTTGCCACGGTTGATGGCGGCGTCGGTCTGGATGAAGTCGTCAAAGGGACCGGACCGCAGGTCGCGGCCGAGGGCCGAGACGATACCCGTGGTGACGGTGTTGCCCAGACCGAAGGGGTTGCCCATGGCGATGACGTTCTGGCCGACCTTGAGCGCCTCGGATTCTCCGAAGTTCAGGGCAGGAAGCCCCTCGGCCTCGACCTTGAGAAGGGCGATGTCAGTGGCCGTGTCGGCGCCGATCACCTCGGCACTCAGCGTGCGCCCGTCTGACAGCGTGACCTCGACTTCGTCGGCGTTACGCACGACATGGGCGTTGGTCACGACCCGTCCATCCTCGGAGATGATGAACCCGGTGCCTGCGCCCTGCATGGGTTGCGGCTCGACCTGCTGGCCGTTCGGCATTTCAAAGCCGAAGCGTCGGGCGAATTCCTCGAAGCCTTCCGGCATCTGCTGACCTTGCAGACCGCGCTGGCCCTGCATCTCGGCCGCATCCGGGAGCTTCTGGGTCACTTCGATGGTGACCACGGCGGGCGCGACCTGTTCGACGAGATCGACGTATCCGCCGGCGACCGGCGCTGCGGCATAGGCCGGAGTGGCGATGGTCGTGTCGATGGTCGTCAGCGCGCCGCCCGCGAGAAGCGCGGTCACTGCGACGGCGGGTGCGATCCGGGACCTGATCGTCTGTTTCAACATGCTCGGCTGTCCTTTCAGTCCTGTGTTCCTCTGCGCAAGAGACGGGGGCCTCTCGCTGCATGACGCCAATCTGGGACCGGGAGATTGCAGGGAAAGGGCGCGAAGGTTGCAGATGCGTAATCTTCTTCACTCGCCGGTGATCGGGACTGGCGCGAGCGGAAATCGGCTGCAATTAGCGTGGCATAGCCCTAGACTTTGAACAAAGGGGACGTGCCGATGCGTATTCTCGTGGTCGAGGATGACCAGACCACCGCCGATTTCATCGCCCGTGGCTTCGCGGAAGAAGGCCATGTGGTCGATCACCTGTCCAACGGGCGCGATGCCCTGGGGCAGGCCATGGCCGGGAGCTATGACGCGCTGGTAGTGGACCGGATGCTTCCGGGGCTCGACGGACTGTCGCTGGTCAAGGCGCTGCGCGCCGCCCATGTGGTGACGCCCGCGATCTTCCTGACCTCCATAGGCGGGGTCGAAGACCGGATCGAGGGGCTCGAGGCCGGTGGAGACGACTACCTCGTGAAACCCTTCGCCTTTGGCGAGCTTTCGGCGCGGATCGCCGCCCTGATCCGGCGGCCGCCCCTGTCGCAGGAGGAAACCGTGCTCCGGGTCGGGGATCTGGAGATGGACCTCGTGCGTCGCAGGGTGCTGCGCCGGGGGCAGGAGATTGACCTCTTGCCGCGCGAGTTTGCGCTCCTTGAACACCTCATGCGGCGCAAGGGGCGGGTGCAGACGCGCACCATGCTGCTCGAAAGCGTCTGGGACATTCATTTCGACCCCGGGACCAATGTGGTCGAGACCCATATCTCGCGGCTCAGGGCCAAGGTCGACAAGCCCTTCGATCACGACCTCATCCGCACCGTGCGTGGCGCGGGTTACCGGATCGACGACTGATGCAGAACAGGCTTCTCCGTTCCACGCCCGTCCGGCAGGCGATGATCCTCGTCGCGGTGGTCGCGCTCGTGAACCTCTTGTCACTGGGGGGCGCCTGGCTCAAGCTCAGGGCGGATACGGTGGCCGAGATCAAGGACGGGGTCTCGCAGGATCTGGCGAGTTTCGACGTGGCCGCGACGCCCTCTGCCCTGCGCACATTGGTGGCCGCGCGGGCGCGGGTGACGGACCCGCGCGATGCGGTCTATGTCTTTCTGGGGTTTGACCAGCGCAGCACGGGCAACGCACAGGGCTATCTGCGCGACGGCGTCATCGGGTTCGAGGCGCTGGACGGCATGCGATTGTCCGAGGCTGGTTATGTCAACGATTCACGGCGGTTGTCCGGCGGCGTCCTGATCGTGGCCCGGTCGCTTGGCCCGGTGTCGGAGCTGGACGAGACCTTCCTGAACCTTCTGTTCTTCTCGCTCATCCCGACGGTGCTGCTGTCGCTCACCCTCGGGGTCTGGATCGCGACGCGCTCGGCCCGCCGGGTGGCGCGGATCGAGGCGGTGCTGGGCCGGATCGCGGGCGGGGATCTGTCGGCGCGCACGCGGGAGGACGGGACGGGCGACGACCTGTCGGTGATCGGCGCCGGGGTGAACCGCATGGCCACGAAGCAGGAGCTTGCGACCGAAACGCTCCGGCAGGTGACCACCGACATCGCCCATGACCTGCGCACGCCGCTGCAACGGATCGGCGTGCTGCTTTCGGAGCTTGAAGAGCGCCTGCCCGAGGGCGAGGAACAGCGCCTTGCGACGCGGGCGAAAGACGAAGCCGATCATGCCGTGGCGGTGTTCAGGGCCTTGTTGGAGATCGCGCGGATCGAAGGTGGGCGTGTGCGTGAACGTTTCGCGCCTGTCGATCTGGGCGAGGTGGCGGGTCGGATCGTGGAGCTTTACCAGCCTTCGGGCGAAGATGAAGGCGTGATCATCTCCCTCGCTGTTGACGGTCCGTCCCAAGTCGAAGGTGACGCCGACCTCATCGGTCAGGCGCTCGCCAATCTCATCGAGAACGCGTTGCGCCACGCAGGTGAAGGGGGCGAGATCGCGGTTCGTGTGTCGGGCGACCGGCTGTCGGTTGCGGACCGGGGCCCGGGTATTCCCGAGGACGAACGCGACAAGGTGCTGCGCCGCCTCTACCGGCTTGAACACTCGCGCACGACGCCGGGCAACGGGCTGGGCCTTGCACTCGTGGCGGCGATTGCCGAGGCCCATGGCGCGGAACTGACGCTTGGCGACAATGCGCCGGGACTTGTCGTCACGATGCGGTTTCGCGGCTGAGGAGCCTGCGGCCAAGGCGGGCGAGCGCCTCCCACTGGCTGATGGCCATGCCCGCGAGGATCACCGTGAGCGCGGCGAGGAGCGTCGCCGGAAGCGGCTCGGACAGGACAAGTGCGCCCAGCAGGGTCGACACCACCGGCACGATGTAGTTCACGAGTCCCATGAAGGTCGGCCCCACCGTGCGGATCAGGTAGACCCGGATGAAATTCGCCGCCGCCGTGGGCACGAGTCCCAGAAACACCAGCGAGCCGAGGATGGCCGGGGCCGGGAGCGGCGGCGGACCTTCCACCAGCAGCACGATCGGCACCATCGCCACCGCGCCGATGATCATCAGCACGGCCGCGAGCCCGATGGGGTCGCAGGTCGGCAGGCGGCGCATCTGGACCGACCCGACGGCGTAGAAGGCCGCCGTCCCGAGAGCGGCGAGGCGGCCCGCGAATTCGTGTTCGGCGCCGGTCGAGGTGAAGACCTGCCCGCCGATGAGCAGCACGACGCCCGCGAAGCCCACGACAAAGCCGACGGTGGAGCGCAGCCGCATCCGTTCGCCCGGGATGGTGAAATGGGCGAGCGGCAGGACGATGAAGATCACCGTCGCCATGGTCACGCCTGCGAAGGCCGAGGTCACGCTCTGCTGGCCCCAGGCGAGCAGCATGAAGGGGAAGGTGGAGGAGGAGAGGGCCACGAAAACGAGGTTGAGCCAGTCCCGCCCCGAAGCAGGACTGGCGAAGAGCCGAAAGCCCCTGAGCGTCCAGACGACGGTCATCAGCAGCGCCGCAAAGATCACCCGCGACGCGGCGAGCCAGAACGGCCCGACGCCACCGAGCGCGATCTCGATGATGAGGAAGGTCGAGCCCCAGACGAGGCCCAGTACAAGCAGGAGAACCCAGCTCTTCGCGGTGATCTGGCGGTCCATGGTGTCTCCTTCTCTCTCAAACGAAAGACCCCGGCGCGAGGCCGGGGTCAATCCGTGACGCCGGGGCGTCAGCCAATGTAGCGAATTGGTTCTTCGCCTGCCTGATCCGTAAGGATCAGTTCTTCGCCTTGTCGACCATCTTGCCGGCCGAAATCCACGGCATCATGCCGCGCAGACGCTCGCCGACCTGTTCGATCTGGTGCTCGTCGTTGAGACGGCGGGTGCCCTTGAAGAACGGCTGGCCGACCGAGTTTTCCTGCATGAAGTCACGCACGAACTTGCCGGTCTGGATGTCAGTCAGGATCTCTTTCATGGCCTTCTTGGTCTGCTCGCGGGGCAGAACGCGCGGACCTGAGACGTATTCGCCGTATTCGGCGGTGTTCGAGATCGAATAGTTCATGTTCGCGATGCCGCCTTCGTAGATCAGGTCCACGATCAGCTTCACTTCGTGCAGGCACTCGAAATAGGCCATTTCCGGGGCGTAGCCCGCTTCCACGAGGGTCTCGAAGCCCATGCGGATCAGCTCGACGAGACCGCCGCAGAGCACGGCCTGTTCGCCGAAGAGGTCGGTTTCGCACTCTTCGCGGAAATTGGTCTCGATGATGCCCGAGCGGCCGCCACCAATGGCGGAGCAATAGGACAGGCCGATTTCCATGGCCTTGCCGGTCGCGTCCTGATGCACGGCCACAAGGCAGGGCACGCCGCCACCTTTGACGTATTCGCCACGCACGGTGTGGCCGGGGCCCTTGGGGGCCATCATGATGACGTCGACGCCGGGCTTCGGGTTGATCAGGCCGAAGTGGACGTTCAGACCGTGGGCAAAGGCGATCGCGGCGCCGTCACGCAGGTTGTCGTGGACGTATTTCTTGTAGGTCTCGGCCTGAAGTTCGTCGGGCATGGTGAACATGATCAGGTCGGCCCAGGCGGCGGCTTCGGCGATGCCCATGACCTTGAGCCCTTCACCTTCGGCTTTCTTGGCCGAGGGCGAGCCTTCGCGCAGCGCCACGACGACGTTCTTCGCACCCGAATCGCGCAGGTTGAGCGCGTGGGCGTGGCCTTGCGAGCCATAGCCGAGGATGGCGACTTTCATGTCCTTGATGATGTTCACGTCGCAGTCGCGATCGTAGTAAACGCGCAGGGTCATGCCATGCTCCTTCTGTTTTCGTCCCGGCGGAGCATAGGGATTCTCAGGCGAAGTTCCGTGCAAATTCGCGATGGATTGGAGAAATTTGGTCGTAGTCATGCGCGCATTTTCGAAGTTTCGCAGAAATCATGCGCAAGGCCTCGCCCGGTCAGTCTGCTCCTTCAGGATGCCAAAGCCATGAACGGGCGACCCGTCCGCGTCTTCCGGCTGCGCGCGAAGACCTGCATCGCGCGTGCTTCGGCCACGGTCAGGGCCGTGCGGGCGAGCTTCTGGCTGATCAGGTCGCGTCGTGTAATGACCGCCGACAGGTCCGCGCGCGCCTCTGGCCCGAAGGCACCCAGCCCCATCTCCGACACGAAGAGGCTTTCGCTCGCCACGCCTTCGGAAAACACCAGTTCGTGCCGGGGCAACAGGAGATGGACGTAGTCCGCCTGCGCCATCGGCACCTCCAGAACGTTCACGCCGTCGACCAGCGCCTTGGCGGGGACCAGCACCTGTCTCTGGCCGAAGTGCAATTCGGCCACCCAGGCTTCGATCAGAACCCGGTGGTTGGGCGACACGAAAAGGTCGCGCCGGTTGCCCAGGACCCCGGCGCGGATCCGGATCGGCGCGCAGGAACCGGTCCCGTCCACCACGCTCCGGCCTACCCAACGGAGCTTCTTCGCGCCGCTGTCCAGGGTGAATACCCGGTCGCCGGCGGCAAGTCGCTCCGCCGGCACCGGCCCTTTAGGCGTGTCGATCAACGTGCCCGCGAGGAAACAGGGCACCGTCGTCGGATTGGTAACGGTCTGGCCGGTGCCGCCATAGCTCGACTGTCCCTGAAGGTAATAGAGCGTCGTGCCCGACGGGGGCGCGGCCCCGTCGAAGGCGACGCCGACAACCTGCGTCGAGTAGCCCGTTGTGATCGAAATCCCGACCATGCGATACGCGAGGCCGGCGGCGTCGTAGAGCGTGACCTCGTATTCGTTTTCGACCGTGACGGGCGGAGGATTGGCCCAACGCACCGTGCTGGGGGAGGGTGTGAACGTCTGCCCGTTGATCGTCACCGGCTGCGTGAGCCGCTGGTCGACGACGTTGGATCCGGAATAGGGATCATCACCCAGCACCCCGTCGGCATCGTCCAGCGTGATCGCCGTGGTGGTCGTGCCGAAGGTCAGGGCGAGGTTATGAGGGTTCTCCCAGCTGAACGCGTTACCGTTGAGCGCATTGCCGAGAACGTCCGATTGACTGGTCGACGCACCATTGGCGCGCGTGATCGTCACGGCGTTCGTCGCAAAGACGTATATCGTCCGCACTGCCACGTCGGGTTTGCCTCAGGTCGATTGTCGCGGCGCCGGTCCGGGCGTGCTGCCCTGTTGTCCCGCCGCCATCTGCTCTTTCGGGGACCATCGCGCCAAACCGTCTCACCTGCCAGAGAAATGTTGCTTTACTCGGATTGCAGGTCTCACATTTTCGTCCGTCCGGTACATGCACCGCACAGGATGCCGATTTCGTGTGCAACTTGGCTGCCAGATGCGATAACGCATGGTTCATGCGGGGAATCAGGGATTGGCTTATGAACGATGCGCATTGACGACACGGATCGGCGGCTCCTGAGGCGTTTCCTCGCGGAACCCGACTTATCCATTGCGCGACTGGCCGAGTTCGCGGGCGTGACGCAAGCCACGGCCTCCCGCCGGATCGAACGGATGACGCGGGAAGGTGTGATCCGGGGTCAGCACGCGGTGATCGACTGGACCAAACTGGGCTATGCCGTCGAGGTGAGCCTTCGCTTCACGCTGGAAAAATCCAACCCGCGCGCCTTTGACGAATTCATGGCATCGGCGCGTGAAGTGCCCGAGGTGACACAGATCCAGACCTTTCTGGGCAAGGTCGATGTGCGGCTCCACGTCGTCGCGCGAGACATGGCGCATTACCAACAGATCTACCGGACCCGGATCCTGACCTTGCCTCATATCGCGGACATCGAGGCACTCATGCAGGTGGCGCGGGTGCTAGAAAAAGAAAGTCTGCCGCTATGATGCTGGACGACGTGGATCGCGCCTTCCTGCGGGACCTGTCCGAGGACGCGACGCTTTCGGCAGGCGAGCTTGGGCGGCGGCACGGCCTGTCGCAGCCGGCGGCCTGGCGGCGCGTCAAACGATTGCAGGCGGAGGGCATCCTCGCTGGGCGCCGGGTCGAGATCGACCACGAGGCGTTGGGCTTCGGCGTCACGGTGTTTCTCGGCATCAAGCTCGCCACGAAGGGCAGGGTTAGCCTCGAGGATTTCGAACGGGCGGTGGCAGCGATCCCCGAGGTGCAGCTCGTGCACCATGTGCTCGGGCTTTACGACTATCGCCTCAGGATCGTGGCTCGGGACCTGACCGATTTCGAGCGCATCCTGCGGCGCAGGATCATGACCCTGCCCGGTGTCGGCGAGTTCGAGGCCAATGTGCTCCTGTCCGAGGAACGGCTGCCCGGCCCGATCTGACCTGCTGTGCTATAGGATGCCGATTTCGGAGAGCGCGATTTCCAGGTCGCGGGGCAGCGGCGTTTCGCTTTTCCGACCTCTGGGCAGATCGCGGGGCGCGTCCGCGGGGTCGAGGTAGCGCCAGCCCTGAAACGGGCGGCGCGGGGCGGGCGACGTGAGGACGACCTCGCGACCCAGGACCAGACCGCAGCGCCGGATGCCGTCCTCGCCGATCACCTCGTCGAAACGCACAATGGGTTGCCGTGCGAGGATCAGGCCCTTGAAGACCCAATAGAGCGACCCGCCCGCCAGCACCTCGGCCTCGCGCTTGGGCCACATGCGGGTGACATGACGCGGTTCATAGCTTGGATCGCCGCCGGCGCGCATCTTCTGCCAGGCCGTCAGGTCCTCGACCGTTTCGGCTCCGACGCAGAGTTTGACCAAATTCACATGCCCCACGGCCCGCTCCTCGAAAATCCTTAACGCCACCATATCTTTGGCCTCGGCGGGATGACACCACTGTATCTTCACGCTATGATGGGTCTCCCCCGGCGCTGAATCAACCGGGGCCAGCCAGAGAATACCATCCTTCCCGTTCAAAAGGACGTGCCATGACCCGCTTTGCCGCCCCGATCGCAGAACAGATCTGGGATATGAAATACAGGCTCAAGGAGGCGGACGGCACGCCGCGTGACGCGAGCGTCGAGGACACCTGGCGGCGCATCGCGCGCGCCCTGTCCGAAAGCGAACCCACGCAGGAAGACCGCTTCTTCGGCGCGCTGGAAGACTTCAAGTTCCTGCCCGCGGGCCGGATCACCGCCGGTGCCGGCACGGCGCGCAATGTGACGCTCTTCAACTGCTTCGTCATGGGCACGATCCCCGACAGCATGGGCGGCATCTTCGACATGCTGAAAGAAGCCGCGCTGACCATGCAACAGGGCGGGGGGATCGGCTATGACTTCTCGACCATCCGGCCGCGCGGGTCGGGCGTGAAGGGCGTCGCCGCCGATGCCTCGGGGCCTCTGTCCTTCATGGACGTCTGGGATGCCATGTGTCGCACCATCATGTCGGCGGGCAGCCGTCGCGGCGCGATGATGGCCACCATGCGCTGCGACCACCCCGATATCCGCGACTTCATCACCGCCAAGTCGGACGCAGCGCGGCTGCGCATGTTCAACATGTCGGTCCTCGTCACCGACGACTTCATGGAAGCGGTCAAGGCCGACGGGCCTTGGGAGCTGACCTTTGGCGGCACGGTCTATCACACCGTGGAGGCGCGCGATCTGTGGAACCAGATCATGAAGGCGACCTATGACTATGCCGAGCCGGGTGTCATCTTCATCGACCGCATCAACCAGATGAACAACCTGGCCTATTGCGAGACCATCGCGGCCACGAACCCCTGCGGTGAACAGCCGCTGCCGCCCTATGGCGCCTGTCTTCTGGGTTCGATCAACATGGCGCGGCTGGTGACGAACCCGTTCGAGGAGGACGCGGCGCTCGATATCGCGGCGCTGGACGAGTTGGTCGCGACCGCCGTGCGCATGATGGATAACGTGGTAGACGCCTCGCGTTTTCCCCTGGAGGCGCAGCGGCAGGAAGCGCAGGCGAAGCGCCGGATCGGGCTGGGCGTCACCGGGCTCGCTGACGCGCTCCTCATGCTGGGCCTGCGCTATGGTTCGGACGAGGCCGCGGCACAGACTGAGGTCTGGATGAAGGCCATTGCGCGGGCGTCCTACCTCGCCAGCGTTGAGCTTGCGAAGGAGAAGGGACCGTTCCCGCTCTTCGACGCCGAGGCCTATCTCGCCTCCGGGTCGCTCAAACACATGGACGAGGACGTGCGCGACGCGATCCGCGAGCACGGCATCCGCAACGCGCTGCTCACGTCCATCGCGCCCACCGGGACGATCAGCCTTTATGCGGGTAACGTGTCGTCGGGGATCGAGCCGGTCTTCGCCTATGCCTACACGCGCAAGGTCCTGCAAAAGGATGGCTCGCGCACCGAGGAAGAGGTGGTGGACTACGCCGTCCAGATGTGGCGCGACAAGTTCGGAGACCGCGAGCTGCCCGAGTACTTCGTGAACGCCCAGACGCTCGCGCCCAAAGATCACGTCAAGATGCAGGCGGCGGCGCAGAAATGGGTCGACAGCTCGATTTCCAAGACGATCAACTGCCCGGAGGATATTTCCTTCGACGAGTTCAAGGACGTCTACCTGCAGGCCTGGGAAACCGGGTGCAAGGGCTGCACCACGTACCGCCCGAACGAGGTCACCGGATCGGTGCTGTCGGTAAGCGAAAAGTCCGAGGATGTTCCAGAACAGGATCAGTCGGGCGACGTCGTCTATATCTCCGAACCGCTCGACCGTCCGCAAGAGCTCGAAGGGGCGACCTACAAGCTCAAGTGGCCCGATAGTGAGCATGCGATCTACATCACGATCAACGACCTGCTGGTGGCCGGGCATCGCCGACCGTTCGAGGTTTTCATCAATTCGAAGAACATGGAGCACTTCGCCTGGACCGTGGCACTGACGCGGATGATTTCAGCGGTGTTCCGGCGCGGCGGAGACGTGTCCTTCGTGGTCGAGGAGTTGAAAGCGGTCTTCGACCCGCGCGGCGGTGCCTGGATGCAGGGCAAATACATTCCCTCCATCCTCGCGGCCATCGGCGGCGTGATCGAGAAACACATGGTCGCCACGGGGTTCCTCGCGGGCGAAGGGATGGGGCTCAAATCCGACCCGACGGCGGCACAGGTCGTGTCCATCGGCCAGAACAGGGGCAAGGCCTGTCCCTCTTGTGGCCAATACGACATGCGCATGATCGAAGGCTGCATGACCTGCGCCTCCTGCGGTCATTCGAAGTGCGGGTGAGGGCGTAGCCCGACCGGACAGCAAAAAACGACCGCGCTCTTGCAGGCGCGGTCGTTTTCAATTCGAAGGGTGCGTCAGGCCTCGAGTTCGACCGCCCCGATGGGGTGCGAGCAGCAGGCCAGCACATAGCCCGCTTCGATGTCGTCGTCGGAAATCCCGCCGTTGTGGACCATGTGGACCTCGCCCGAGAGCTTGCGGGTCTTGCAGGTGCCGCAGACGCCGAAGGTGCAGCCGGAGGGGATGACGATTCCGTTGGCTCTGGCGACGGCCAGAAGCGTGTCGGTTTCCGAGCAGGTCGCCGTGATCTCGGAGGTCGCGAAGGTCACGCTCGCCTCGGCGGCGTCGTCAAGCACGACGTCGTCGTTCTCGGGAAGCTGTTCCTCGGTCTTCACCGGCGCGACAAAGGTTTCCTGCGAATAGCGGTCCATGTCGTAGCCAAGACCGATGAGCATTTCGCGCACTGCGTTCATAAAGGGCTCGGGGCCGCAGCAGTAGACCTCGCGCTCCATGTAGTCGCCCGCGATGAGGCCGATCATGAGCTGATTGAGCCGCCCGCGCAGACCCGTCCAGACCAGATAGGGGTCGTCTTCCTCCACGAGAAAATAGAGCTTCAGTTCCGGCACCCGCGCGGCCATCATTTCAAGCCGCTGGCGGCAGATGATGTCGCTCGGACGTTTGGCGCAGTGCAGGAACACGATGTCCGTGCCCGCACCCCGGTCGTAGAGATAGGTGGTCATCGACAGGGTGGGCGTGATGCCGGAGCCTGCCGAGATGAACAGGTATTTCTTCTGCTCGCGCGGCTGGATTGTGAAGATGCCCGCCGGACCGGTCGCCTTGATCTTCATGCCGGGGCGCAGGTGGTCGAGCATCCAGCGTCCGCCGACTGAGCCCTCCTGCGCCTTGACCGTGACGGCGAGCGTGAGCGGGCGCGAGGGCGAGGACGAGATCGTATAGGTGCGCCACACGGTGCCGCCGGGCACCGGCAGTTCCAGCGTCACGAACTGGCCGGGAAGATAGCGGAACACGTCGCCCGAGGGCGAGACAAAGCTGAAGGTCGCGACATTCGGGGCCTCGGGCACCACGGCGCAGCATTCGAGGATTTCGTCGTCTTTCCAGATGCCTGCGTCGGCCGAGACGGTGAGGGCGGGTTGGCCAGCCATCCGCTTATTCCGCCGCGATGGTCGAAGCGGAGGCGACAGGACCGGTGATCGCGCGGATCATCGTCTTGGCATACCAATCCACGAACTGCAGGTTCCCGCTCTCATGGGTCGGCGAATAGGGGCCGGGCTCATAGGCGGGCGACAGGATGCCGCGCTGATTGTTCTCGACCACTTCGCGGTCCTCGTCGTTGGTGTGCTCCCAGACTTCGGTGAGCCGTTTGAGGTCGTAGTCGACGCCTTCCACCGCTTCCTTGTTCACGAGCCAGGTGGTCTGCACCTCGGTCGTCATGTTGGTCTTGGGCGTGACGCGGAAGGTGATCGAATGGTCGCCCAGGAAGTGGTTCCAGGTCGTCGGGTAATGGAATTTCAGAAGCGTGCCGGGGGTCTCGTCCCTTATGGAACCCAGCTTCTTGGCCACCGCCCATTTGCCGTCCATCGTGTAGGACTGCGCAGCGCCGAGGAGCGGCATGCGGGCGACCCGGTATTGTCCCATGGGGTCCAGTTCGAACCGCGACGGCGCGCCCGCAGCCTCGAGCCGTTTCCAATGTGCCTCGACCACCTCGGGGAACGTCCCGTCCTCGGTGATGCCCGAGATCTTCGGGTCCTCGGGATAGGTGCGGCAAAGCGACGGGTGGTTGCCCGCGCAGTGATAGCACTCGCGGTTGTTTTCCCACACGAGCTTCCAGTTGCCATTCTCGATGATCGTGGACTGGAAGGCGACCTTGGCATTCGTCAGGTCGTGCGGCGCGAGATAGGGCGCGGCGAGGGCTGCGAAAGCCTCGAAGTCCGGGGCGTGCTGGCCAAGGCAAACATAGACGAGACCCGAGAGCACGCGCACATGCACCGGCTTCAGCCCGTGTTTCGACGGAACGAAGTCCGGCCCCATGTCGCGGGCCCAAAGGAGCGTGCCGTCCAGTTCGTAGGTCCACTGGTGGTAGGGGCAGACGAGCTTCGGGTTGATGCCCTTCTTGGTCTTGCACAGCACCGAGCCACGATGGCGGCAGGAGTTGTGGAAGGCGCGGATCTCGTTGTCGTTGCCCCGCACGATGATCACGGAATAGGCGCCGACCTCATAAACGACATAGGCGCCGGGCTTCGCGATCTCCACGGCCGGAACGGCGTAGAGCCATTCGCGATACCAGATGTGTTCCATGTCGGCGGCGAACGTGCCCTCGTCGCAATAAAGGTCTTGCGACAGGGAATGGCCCGGCGTGCGGCGCATGAGCTGGGAAAGGACGTCCGACGTGCTCAACATGGTGTGTCTCCGTAAGGACCCGCGGCGGTTGGGCCGCGGTTAAGAGGTTTCGAGATGCGGATCATGACTGAGTCGTCTGACCCGGCACCTCCGGTCTTTGTCGCCAAATGGCATGAACCGGGTCTGATTCATTGGGCCGAATCCGACATTCACAAAAGCCTTCGCGACTTGTGCCGGATTTGCTGGGAAACCGGACCCGTTCCACGTCGATGAGAGCGTCCATTTGCCTAAATCGTGCGCAGGGTGCGAAGCGCGTCATAGATCGCGGCATGCGTGTTGCGGGCCGCGACCGCATCGCCGATGCGGAAAAGCTGAAACGCCCCATCGGGGTTGGTCGCGATCGTCTGCGGGGCGCGATGGATCATGGCCTCGTATTCGACCTCGCCAAGGTTCACCGAACCCGGCCTCAGGTCGAAGTAAAGATCGTCGAGCGGCCGGGTGCCATGGTTGACGACCACCTGATCCACGCGCCGTTCCTGCGACACGCCGCCATAGTCGGAGCCGACCTTGGCGACGATTTCATTGCCCTCCCGGCGCAGGGCGTCGAGCTTCCAGGTCACCGTGAAGGTCACGTCGCGCTTCTGAAGTTCGCGCATGGAGGGCGTCAGCGACATGGCCATGACTTCGGGCGCGAAGGTGCGGTCACGGGTCATGACTTCGACCGTGGCGCCGGATTCCGCGATCTTCTCGGCAGCCTGCAGCGCCGGGTAATCGCCGGCGTCGTCATAGATCAGGACGTTCGATCCGGGCTGCACGTCACCCGACAGGATGTCCCATGCGCTTATGGCCAGGTCGTTCCCATCGGACAGAACTTCGGTGTGGGGCAGGCCGCCGGTAGCGACGATCACGACGTCGGGGGCCTGTGCGCGGACCGTCTCGGCGTCGGCGTAGCTGTTGAACCGGAAGATGACACCGAGGCGTTCGCATTCCGCCAGTCGCCACTGGATGAGCTGCATCATCTCGGCACGACGCGGGGTCTGTGCGGTCAGCCGCACCTGTCCACCCGCTTCGTTCGCGGCTTCGTGGATGATGACCTCGTGCCCGCGCAGGGCCGCGACCCGTCCCGCTTCGAGCCCTGCCGGGCCCGCGCCGACGATGACCACCCGGCGCCGGGTGGTTGCCGGCTCGATCTCGTGCGGCTGTTCCACTTCGCGACCGGTCGAGGGGTTGTGCAGGCAGAGCGCCATGCCGCCCTGATAGATCCGGTCGAGACAGTAATTCGCACCGACACAAGGCCGGATCCGGTCTTCTTCACCGCGCAGGATCTTGGCCACGATATGCGGGTCCGCCATATGCGCACGGGTCATGCCGACCATGTCGAGCTTGCCGCTGACAATTGCATGGCGCGCCGTCGCGACATCCTGGATCTTGGCCGCATGGAATGTCGGAAAGGCGGTGGCGGCCCGGATTTCACCTGCAAAATCAAGGTGCGGCGAGGCGCGCATGCCCTGAACCGGAATGAGGTCGGTCAACCCCGGATCGGTGTCGATATGCCCGCGCACGACATTGAGGAAGTCCACGAGCCCGCTGTTCTTCAAACGCTGCGAGATGTCGAGCCCGTCTTCCTTGGTCAAGCCGCCTGCCAGCATCTCGTCGCCGGAGTAGCGCACGCCGACGATGAACTCCGGTCCCACGCGTTCGCGGATCGCCTTCAGCGTGTCCATCATGAACCGCATCCGGTTTTCCGTGGAACCGCCATAGGGCGCGTCGAGCGTGTTCGTGAGGGGCGAGGTGAACTGCTCCATAAGGTGGCCATAGGCCTCGAGCTCGATCCCATCGAGCCCCGCCTCTTTCATGCGCTCCGCCGCGTCGGCGTAGTCCATGATGATCCGGGCGATGTCCCAGTCCTCGGCGCGCTTGGGAAAGGCCCGGTGGGCGACCTCGCGTTCATGGCTGGAGCTGACGACGGGCAGCCAGTCGGCCTTGTCCCAGCGGGTGCGCCGCCCGAGATGGCTGAGCTGGATCATCACCGCCGCGCCATGGTCGTGGCATTCGTCCGTAAGCTGGCGCATCCAACCGACGACCTCGTCTTTCCAGGCGATGACGTTGTTGAACACCGGCGGGCTATCGCGGCTGACGCTGGCGGAGCCTGCGGTCATCGTCAGCGCCACCCCGGCGCGCGCCCGTTCGACATGATAGGCGCGGTATCGCTCCTTGGGCATGCCGTCTTCTGGATAGGCCGGTTCGTGGCTGGTGATCATCAGACGGTTCTTCAGCGTCAGATGCTTGAGCGTGTAGGGCTGGAGGAGGGGATCGCTCGACATGGGGACTCCTGTGTTCGTACCATGGATTCCGAAAATGTTCACTCATGTCAAGTTTGAGTTCATGGCTGACCATTTTCTTGCGGTGGCGGGGGTCAGGGACTAGGGTCGCGGCATGATGGAAGAGACGTCAGAAGAGGCGACCGGTTGGCGCGGGTCGCGGGAAGGGTGGCTCGAGGCCGCGCGACAGGCCCTGATCGACGGGGGCATCGGGGCGGTGAAGATCCAGCCGCTGGCTGCCGGCTTGTCGCTATCCCGGACCAGTTTCTACTGGTTCTTCAAGGACCGCGCGGCATTGCTCGACGCGCTTCTCGACGATTGGGAAGCGACCAATACGGAGGTTCTCGTCAAGGCGACAGAGGCCTATGCCGACAGCATCTGCGAGGCGGTCTTGATGCTCATTGCCGAGTTTCTGGACGGGGGCGGGTTCGAGGCGCGGTTCGATTTCGCGGTGCGGGGATGGGCCCATGAATCGCCCGATGCAGCGGCGCGGGTCGCCCGGGCCGACGAGCGCAGGCTGGCCGCGATCCGGGCGATGTTCGAGCGATTCGGGTTCGAGCCGCAGGACGCGGACGTGAGGGCGCGCACGATCTATCTGGTCCAGATCGGCTACATTTCTATGCAGGTGCGCGAGGACATGGAGACCCGGCTCGCGCGGGTTCCGGGCTATGTGATGACCTTCACCGGACAGGCGGCAGCGGGCCGCGACCTCGCGCGCTTCATGGCGAAGATCGAGGGGCGAGGTCCGGTTTAGGTCGTTTACTTACGATCCGGTGTCACGCGCTTCAATCAGGACCCCGTCCGCGATCCTGTCGCTGGGATGCGTAATCACCGTGTCTCCGGCGGAAATGCCGCTAATGACCTGCGCCATATCTGAATTTCGACGGCCAAGCGTTACTTGGGTCAGAACGGCGACGCCACCAGACACCGTGAAGACGGACCAGTCGTTCCCGGTGCGAAAGAGGGCTGAAATCGGCACCTGCACGGTGTCGTCCGATGACCATTCGACCACCCTCGCATAGACCCGGAAGTTATGGCCCAGAGGCGGAACCTCTTCATTATCCGCGAAATCGAGGATCACCCGGACCCTTTGCTCTTCGATCCCCAGGGCCGAGACCTTGGTGAAGGCGGCTGGCTCGATCTCCCGTACCCGCGCGGTGAGGCTTTCGTCGCCCCCCCAGCGCTCGATATGTGCGAGCGCACCGGTTTTCAGCCGGACGGCATCCGTGGACAGAAGCTCGACCACGATTTCCAGATCCTCGGTGGGGCCGATCTCGAGAAGCGGGGTTCCCGCCACGACGGGCCGCGACGACACCGAGGCGACGGACAGGACCGTGCCCGACACCGGCGCGTGGAGGTCGATGCAGCAATCCTCGCTCTCGACGCTGGCCTTTTCGCCGGGCTGCGTGAGGACGGCTCGCGAGGCAGCGACCTCGCTCTCGCGCATCTGGGCCGAGGCATGCGCGCTGTCGAGCGTCGCGGCGGCGATGTCGACCGCGGTTGTTGCATTCTCCAGCTGGGCTTCCGGGACCGTCCCGCGTTCGTAGAGGTCCACGACACGATTGAGGGTGCGTTGCGCGTTGCTGAGGTCGGCTTCGGCGACGGTGATCTGTGTCTGGGCGAGCGCGAGCGCGGCCTCGGCCTGGGCAACGGCCGCCTCGGCCTGCGCACGTGCGCGATCGTCGAGGAACGCGGGTTCGCCGGGCTGAATCCGGGCGATGACCGTTTCACCCATGGTCACGCGGTCCCCGACCGACACCGGGGAGCGGGCCACGGTTCCCGAGAGCGGCGCGGCCACTTCATAGACGTCGCGCACGCGAGTCGTGCCTTCGGCGTTCACGGTGACTTCCATCGGTCCGGACGACACGGTGGCCATGTCCACTGGCACCACCTCCGGCTGGAGCGAGACCCAGACGGCACCACCGACGACCGCTGCGACAACGGCTCCGATCACAATGGTTCTGAGGTTCATGCCTTACTCCCTGGTTTTCATGACCGCGACGAGATCCATGCGGTCGATTCTGCGGCGCACGATCAGTGCCGAGACGAGCGTCGCGCCGGTGACGACCCCCGCCGCGCGCCAATAGGTGGTTTCCGTGACGATGAGCGGCAGTGCGTAGAGGTCGCTTTCAAAGCTCTGCACCATGGCGGCGGCCATGCCGTATCCCATGACCAGACCCACCGGAATGGCGACGGCGGTCAGGATGAAAAGCTCACCGAGCAGGATGTAGCTAACCTCGCCCCGGGTGAAGCCGAGGATGCGCAGGCTCGCCAATTCGCGGGCCCGTTCCGACAGCTGGATGCGCGCAGAGTTATAGACGACGCCGATCGCGATGAGGGCAGCCATGAAGGTATAGACCGTCATCGTGATACCCGCGCTCTGCGCGATGGTTTCATCGAAGCCGCGCCGGATCTCGGACATATAGGTGATGCCGGAAATGGCGGGGGCCGATTTGAACGCTTCGAACAGGTCCTCCGACCGGGCCGTGTCGATTTCCACATTGGCGAGGCTCACCCGCGGGGCCTGATTTAGGAGCGCGGAAACGGTGTCGAGCTCCATATAGGCCGAGAGCCCGAAAAACTGGGCGACGGTGCCGGTGATGACGACCGGGAAACGGTCTTCGCCCTCCTGCAGGAACTCGATCTCGATCACGTCGCCGGGTTTGGCGTCCAGATGCGCGGCCAGTCGCTTGGCCAGAACGATGCCGTTTTCGGGCGCGACCTCGACCCGGGCGTCGCCGTCGAACACGCGCACGAGATCATTGCCGGGCCGAGCGGCCTCGATGCCGACGGTGCGCGTCAGATGCCCGTGGTGAAGCCGGGCGGGCAGGGTGAGGCTGCCTTCGCTCATCAGAACGCCGGGAAGGTCTTCGACCGCGTCCAGGACCACCTCCGGTCGCGGAGCGGCGAAGGTCAGGATGGCGTCCTGCCGGTTGGCCTGGACGAAGGCGACGTCGAGCAATTCGTCGAAACTGTCGAACATGAAAAGCCCCGCGACGATGATCGCCCCCGAAACAGAAATGCCCAGCGAGGTGAGCGCCGCCCGAAGCGGCCACCGCCCTATGGCGCGCAGGATCATCATGGTCGGCTGCCTTGGCCGCAGGATCACGATCATCCGGTCGAAAAGCCCGCGCCGGAAGCGCGTTGGGGCAGGGGGTGACATGGCGACGGCGGGCGACAGGCCAGCGATCCGGCGCACCGCGAGCAGTGCTCCGATCCCCGCCGCCGCAAGCCCCGCGCTCGCCCCGATGACATAGACCGAGGGGCGCTGGACGAAGACGAGATAGGGGAAATGGAAATATTCGACATAGACCGAGGCCATCGCCTGTGATGCGGCGAGCCCGGCGAGCCACCCGATCACGACGCCGATCGCCCCGATCCCGAGGGAGAGTTTGAGGTAGTGGAAGGCGATCTCGACAGTCGAATAGCCAAGCGCCTTGAGAAGCCCGATCTGCTCGCGCTCCAACTGTATCATCCGTCCCAGAACCATGTTGACCAGAAAGGCGCTCACCACGAGGAAGATCGGCGGCACGATCCGGGCCATGACGCCGAGCTGTTCGAGTTCGCCGTCCAGAAAGGCATTCGACATCTGCTGTGATCGGTCATAGGAGCCGGTCCCGCCATAGGGTTTGAGCAAGTCGTCCAGCGCATCCTGCACCGGCGCGAGCGCGGTGCCCCGGGTGACGGAAAGCGCGATGGAATTGAAGGCCCCGCCCAGGTTCAGCGCACCCGCCAGCACGTCCTCGGCCATCCAGAGGATCCCGAAGCGTTCGTCGTCGGGCATGATCGACCCCGGCCCGATGGTATAGATGAACTCGGGCGAGAGCACGATCCCGGTGATGGTCACGTCGCGTTTCTGGCCGTTCAATGTGACGGAGAGCACCTGTCCCGGCCGGTAGTCGTGCGCATTGGCGAAGGCTTCGTTCACCACGACCTCGTCACGGCGCCCGAAACCGGGCAGGCGGCCTTCCTTCACGATGAGGGCGTTCATCTCGGGCGCGCCGGAGGGCGGGATCGACAGGACCTGCGCCATGACCGGGTCGGCCATGTCGGGAAGGTCGAGCACGGCGGAGGTCGAAACCCGCGCCTCGAGCCGCGCGACGCCGGGGATGGCCGCGATCTCTTCCGTCAGGGACCGGGGCGCACGGGCGGCGGTCGCCCAGATGTCGGCGAACCGGGCCCGGTCATAGAATGTGTCGCGCGTTTCCGTCAGGCTGCGCTGGGTGCCGAAGGCCATGACCATGATCATGACGCCCACCGACAGGACCGCCGCGATGGCCAGAGCTTGCGCCCAGAGCCGCCTGATGTCGCGCGTGAGTTTCCGGTCGAGCGCGCGCATGACTACCACTCGATCTCGGCGGGAGAGATGCGATGGTCATTGACCGTGGTGTTGGCCACGTCTCCGTCTGCAAACTGGATCACGCGGTGCGCCATTGCGCGGATGCCTGCGTTGTGGGTGATGACGATAGTGGTCGTGTTCAGCTCGTCATTGATCGCCTGAAGGGCGGCCAGCACCTGCACCCCGGTGTTGGAATCGAGCGCGCCCGTCGGTTCGTCGCAGAGGAGCACTTCCGGCCGCTTCGCGATGGCGCGGGCGATGGCGACGCGCTGCTGTTCGCCTCCCGACATCTCGGCCGGGAAGTGATCCAACCGGTGATCGAGGCCAACGCGCTCCAACGCCTCTTCGGGGCGCATCGGGCGCTTGGAGATCTCGGTCACGAGCGCGACGTTCTCCCGCGCCGTGAGGGAGGGTACGAGGTTGTAGAACTGGAACACGAAGCCGACGTGATCGCGGCGATAGCGCGTCAATTCGCGCTCCGACATGGCGGTGAGCTCTTCCCTGCCGAACCAGGCCTTGCCCGCGGTGGCGTGATCGAGCCCGCCGAGGATGTTGAGGAGCGTCGACTTTCCCGACCCGGAGGCGCCGAGCAGAACGGTGAACTCGCCAGCATAGAGATCGGTGGTCACGCCGCGCAGGGCATGCACTTCCACGTCACCGGTCCTGTAGACCTTGGTGATTCCCTCCGTGCGAAAAACCCGCGTCTCTTCGTCCTTCATGGGTCCTCCCTATGCCAGAAGGTGACCGGAAACATTGATCTGGTTCAATCTTTTTGCATCACGGCCGCTTATCTGGGCGCAGCTTTCGAGAGCGAGCAAAGGAGTGGGGCTGCCGGAGCGCGGGTGTCAGAGGGGTGGCGTCAGGTCCCGTGATCGTTCCTGCGCGTTCTGATTAACCAATTGTTATATAGAGGATTAACGGCCAATCCGGGGTTCCGCCCGGAAGATCCGCTCGCGACCTAAGACTGTGGCTTCACAACCGGCTCGGCTCGAATGTTCGAGCCACCCGACGCCATGGACGCGAAAGAGCCGGAACATCGCGTCATGCGACCTGTGGCCATGAAGACGCAGCATCGGGGACTTCGTGTCGATTGGGACACTGAATCGCGAGAAACTGGGTGGATTTGTTGGTTTTTCACAATTCACTTGCCTGATTGTCGTCGATTCAGGGCACAATCGGAAGAAACCCGCCGATACAAGACAAAGGTTTTTGATGAACGGAACAACTTGGGCTACTCCGTTCTGCAGAAATTTGACGAGATCTTTAAACGGTTTGAGACCTCGTCCCTGTGTTGGTTCCAAATAAGCGTGGATTTAAACCACGGTAGTGATGATGCCATTGAGGCACCCCCGATCGAGCAGCCTTCGTAAATCAGGGATTCACGATCGCTGCGTATAACGAGAACGGTCTTGCGCGTCTGCCGTAGCAAGGGCGTTGACCTATGCACCGAACGAAGGATTATGCTTATGAAGGCAATTCTCAAGGCAGTCGGCATGTCGGCTTTTGTTTTCTCCGCACTTTTCGGCGCCGGACCGGCCAAGGCGCAGGTTTTTGACAGCGCAATTCAGACCCAATTGTCGCAATACGCGAGCCGTGGCGCCGAAGTGCGGTTCAGCGGATATCTCACCGGCTACAGCTACTGGGACAACACGCCCCCCGGCAGCGCGGCCATCGCGCGTCCGGTCATTCACCGGCAGGCAGGCGGCACCGGGACCTACGACGACCCGATCACCATTGCGGTCGGTCACACCATCATCGGCGGTCGTCAGACGCTGGATTTCCCGGCGGGCACCCGGTTCTACATCGAACGCCTGCGCAAGTATGCCATCGTCGAAGATGTCTGTGGTGACGGCGCACGCCCGCAGGACGGACCCTGCCACACTGGCCACAACGGGCTTCCCTGGCTCGACATCTATATCGGCGGCAAGAACTCGACGGTCGCCGCCACCAATCAGTGCATGAACCGTCTGACCGGGGTTCAGGTCATGATGCTCAATCCGCGACGGGGATACCCCGTGGTTGCGGGCGCCATTGCTGACGACTGCACGATCTACGGCCCGATCAGCTGATGTAAGACGCGATGCGTGGCGGGGCCCCTTGTCCCGCCCGCGTCAGTTCGCTTCGGCCTGTTTCTTGCGCTGCGCCAGGGCCTGAAGGATCACCGCATTGGTGTTCAGGTCGGAGTAGGCCGCGAGCGGTTGGTAGTCCGACAAATGCAAACCAGACGCGAAGCCGAGCCCCTCAAGACGGCCGTTCTCCCGCACCTTTTCCACCAGCCGGTCCGAGAAGGGACCGGGCCGGACCGCGCGCCACAGATAGGCGGCCTTGCTCGAGAAGGTCGCGTGCGGGCTGCCGGTGATATCCTCGAAACGGCTGCGACCGCTGTCGAGGAAACTCACGCTCCAGCGGTGCGCGTGACCGATGTCCAGCCCCTGATAGGCGAACCACGGCGGCGCATCGAGTGGCGTCTCGCTGGGCGCGAGGAGCCGGTCATAGGCATCGTCCTCGTGCCGCAGGGCGGCGAAGAACACGTCGATCAGCTGTTTGCTTTCCCGCGAGGCGCCCAGTTCCACCGCCTCCATCAGCAGTGGTTCCGATGACAGGATCCCGATGGCATCGGCCGCGTAGAGCAGGTTCATCGTGCGGTCGGCTTCGGTATCGCCGACGAAGGCCTCGCTATAGGGCGACCTTGCGCCGTCGATGCCGTGCAGCGCCAGACCCCGCTTCAGATAATGCGCACAATGCGACCAATAGGAGGACCTTGTGCCGCGCCGTGTGACCGTGACGAGCGCGCCGTCCGTCATCAGCCCGGCGACGCCCCATTCGGCGTACTTCGCGGCGCAGGCCTCGGCGAGCCCTGGCTCTTGGGACGCGAAATGCAGTGCGACCGAGAGACGGCCGAAATCGCAGGCGTCGAAGCCGTCGCGCCGGATCCGGCCATTGTCGGTATCGACAATGGCGGCCGGCACCACATGCCCCTCGTAGGTCGTATTTGGAATGTGATCGAGAATGCGCAGGATCCGCTCGACCAGCGCGTCCTCGTCGACGAGACCCAGCTCGCGCGCGGCCAGGAGCGCCAGGATCAGGCTCCCGATATCCCACATCGTCAGTTCGCTGTGGGGAATGGTCGCGTCCGGCGCCTCCTTGACGGTCGCGGGGCACAGGCCCGTCGTCGCGATCTCAAAGCGGGTGAGATACTCATAGGCCAGCTCTGCGTCCGCCAGATCCTCGTCGTCGAAGGTGACGGGCTCTGGTGGTTCGAGCGGAATGGACTTGGACCTGTTGAGCAACTGATAAGCAATATCGGGGACCGGGGGTGCATCGCCACGGCACAGGTTCATCGCGCTGGGCATCGCGGGCCGGGGCTCGCCTTCCTCCAGAAGCCGGGTCACGGCGACCGCGTCGGGGTGCCAGAAGGCCTTGCTCTCGTCGAGCCAGCTGACCGGACCGTGAACAAAAGCCCCGTCGGTGTCGATGCCGGGGTTTCCAAGTCGGAGTCGCGTGCCATCCTCGCGCCGCACGAACCATGTCCCGTCAGCAAGCTGCCCTTCGGGCACGACGATATCGAGACAGGTATCGCCGTAGATTTCGGTCGCCTGTGCGCGGAGTGCGGTCCATTCCTCTGCCGAGGCGGGGGCGTCGTCGATGAACACGAAGACCCGTGTGTGGTTGGCGAGAAAGGCGCAGCACCTGCGGAACTCTTCGCTGGGCAGGACCGGCAGGAGATAGGCCGTCAGGCGCGACTGATTCACGGCCTCGGCAAGCGACCGTCCAAGGCGGCGCGCCTCGGTCGGATCGGCGGGAAGGGCGTCGATGTCGATTCCGACCACGGTGCCCGAACCGAGCCCCTGGAAGAGCTGCGCCGTAAAGGCATCGGCGGCTTCGGTCAGGTCCAGTTGCGACTTTCTGGGCAGCATCATCACCATTGAGGCCGCGAGCGTCCCGTTCGGGTCCGCCTGATCGAGCGCATCGTAGATCGCGACGGTGCATCCGCCCGCGCGCAGGCCCCCGGCGCTCGCCTGATTGGGCGCGAGGCCGGTGGTGATGGTCTGGAACCGGGTGAATTCGCTCCGGTCCAGGGGCAGAAGCCCAAGCTGGCGGTCCGCCATGGCGCGCGTGTCGAAAAGGGACCTCGCCTGGAAATAAGGCGTTTCCTCCAGCACCCCGTCGATACGCAACGCAAGCTCCGCCGTGGCAGGATATTGCGTCACAAGACTGTCCAGCAGGCGCAACAATTCCGCGTCCGGAGCGCTTGCCCCGTCGTCTTCCAGGCCAATATCTACCTCGATCGAAAAGGGTATACCTTTCGACATGAGCTCAGAAAAAAAAGCCCCGATTGCGCGCGCGTCCTGACCCGCCTTCAACCCGGTAAAAAGGATCGAAAACGTGCGAATATCGAATTGCCTCTCCTGAGAAAACCCCAGGCCAGGCAGCGCAACTATTGTGCTGCTCACCATGCCGATAAAATGGCGACGGCGAATTTTCAGCTTGCTTTTCAAGTGATTGCTTGGACCCTTCACCCCCCGGCAACACGTAACTCTTAAATTGACTTGCAGGTCGGTAATTCGGTAATTACGATCACCTTTGCCTGCGCTGCTCGAATCTTTTTCGGCACCTACCGGCGACAGTTGCTAAACAATTGAAGCCTTCCCCCAAAGACATTGCTTAGCATGCTTCGGGGGGAGCTGACAAGTGACTTGGTATTTTGATATTGACGAGAGTGCGGAGGACCATTCCCGGGGGGGGATGACATCCGAAGCGAAACAGGACGCAACAGCGTCCAGGAAGATTGACCACGATCAGATTTTCAGGGCGCAGAGCCCGGCGCGGCATATTCTTGCGCTGGTTACGGTCGGTCTTCTGGTCTTCACGGCGATCACCATGATGACGGTGGTGGTCTTCAACGTGTCTGCGGAAGTCCGGAACGTGCGTAATCTTTTTGCGGACCAACCGACGCCCGAAGAACCCGCGTCTCCATGGGATAGCCTCACGCATAATCGCTGGGGGATGGAGCCTGACGTTCTCAAGATCGCCTTCGGCGACGAGGAGGAGTTTGGCGGGGAAGAAGCAGATCACGATCTGGCGCATCACCACGAAGAGGTGCCGCAGGTCGAATGCGCGCGCCCCCACGGGGCCGAGCACTCGGCGTCCAGCAACCCGACCCGTGTTTATGCCTTCGTGCCGGCAGAACTCGAGGATGCCCAGAACGCCATGGCGCGGACCTGCGATACGGTCAACGTGGTGATCCCGGAATGGCTCATGCTCGACGGGGAGGGGCTGTCCTGGCTCTTCGATGCCGAGGACGAAGCCAACGTGCCCTACGTCATCCTCGCGTCGGCCTTCGACGATGACGAACTCATGCCTCTGGTCCATGTGCAGGCTGACGCGCTTGACGACATGCGGTCGAGGGCCTGGGTCGACACGTTGCAGCTTGTGAACGAACGGGACTGGCTGGGCATGTGCTTCGACCTGCGTCGGCTGGAGTTCCTGAACCTTCAACGCGCCTTCGAAATGCTCGTGCCCGTGCGGGATGCCTATGCGGCGGCGGGCAAGGAAGCCTGCGCCGTGATCTCGCCGGATCAGATGTCGCATTTGCCTGATGCCAAGGATCAGCCGGATCGTATCGTGGTGCCGGTCGTTCAGGACGCCTATGTCCTGGGCACCTACACAGAGGCGCCGGCGCCTCTCGCATGGGTCGATCAGGTCGTCCGGGACGCGATGCGGCGGATCCCGCAAGACCGGCTCGTCATCGGCATGGCGACGGGCGGGGTGCATTGGCATTCCGAACGGCGGCAGGCGGAATATATCTCCTTCAGCGAAACCATGGCACTCTCGGCGCGCAACGATGCCTTCATCGGGATCGACTCTGTTCAGGGCCATGGCCTCGTCTCCTATACGGACGAAGAGGGCGCGCCGAACCTGATCTGGTTCCTCGATGCGATCAGCCATTACCGGCAGCTCCAGATCCTCGCCGACAACGGTCTCGCTTCGGTGGCGGTCTGGGGGCTGGGCCGGGAGGATCCGTCCATCTGGCAGGTCTTGACGCACAAGGACATCTTCGAACCTGCGGCCCGCGACGAATTGCGCCGGATCGACCTGAACAGCTTCGTGTCTTATCACGGCACGGGACCATTCATCCGCTTCGGACAGGATGGTCAGGTGGGCGTGCGCGACCTGGCGATGTCCGAAGAGGGCGACCGGATCGAAGAGACCCGTTATGTGCGCCTTCCGGCGCCCGTCATGGCTGAACGCTACGGGAGTATTCCGGACAACACCGTCCTTCTGACCTTCGACGATGGCCCGACCAAGAACTTCACCCCGAAGATCCTGGACATCCTCGAAGCGGAGAATGTGCCTGCCGCCTTCTTCATGATCGGGCGCCAGATGGGCGAGAGCCGGGAAATCGTCGAGCGGATGCAAAGGGAAGGCTTCGACTACGGGCTTCACACCTATTCGCATCCGCGCATCGAACGGACCTCGGCGGGACGCATGCAGATCGAACTTGCGCTTCAGTCGCGTCTGTTCAGCTGGCTGACCGGGACGTCACCCACCGTATTTCGTGCGCCTTACCTGCGCGGGCCGGGCCCTCTGGAGGGCGAAGTCGCCAGCCGGCTGCGCGACTTCACGGAAGGCCGGTTCCATATCCTCGGGGCGAGTATCGTCCCGCCGGACTGGCGAACCAAGGATGCCACGGCGCTGGTGGATTACACGCTCTCGCAACTGGACGGCAGCGGTCAGGTGATCCTGCTGCATGATGGCGGCGGCGACCGGACCCATACCATCGAGACGCTGCGGCTCCTGATCCCGGCCCTGCGGGCGAAAGGTTATGACTTCGCCAGCCTGACCGAAATCATGGCCGAGATCGGGCCCACCTACACCGATGGGGGCGAGACGGAGTTCGAAAGCTTCGAGGCGGTGTTCTATTCCGGCGTCGCCGACGGCGGCGTCTGGATCGCGCTTCTGGTGCCGATGGCCGTCGGGCTCGGGCTCCTGCGCGGGGCCACGATTTTCGGCTTTGCCTTGCGGGCCCATGGCCGGTCCCGCCAGCGTCGGGCCTTTTTCGGGCCCGAATTGCCGCCCTATTGCCCGGATGTCACGGTTCTGATCCCCGCCTACAACGAGGAAGACGTGATCCTGCGCACCATCGGCAGCGTGCTCGACAGCACTTATGACCGTCTGAAGGTGCTGGTGATCGACGACGGGTCCACCGACGACACCTATCAGGTCGTTCAGGATCGCTATGGGGATGATCCCAGCGTCAAGATAGTGACCAAGGAGAATGGCGGGAAATGGCGCGCCTCGAACCTGGCGTTCGAGTATATCGACACCGAGGTCGTCGTGGCGATCGACGCCGATACGGTCATCGCGCCCGATGCGATCGAGAACCTGGTTCAGCCGCTGCGCGACCCCAAGGTCGGCGCGGTCGCGGGCAAGATCGTGGTCGGCAATCCCGGCACACTTCTGGCCAGGCTCGAGAAGTTAGAATACTCGGTTGCCCAGAACGTCGACCGGCAGGCCTATGAGAGCTTCAACGCGATCATGGTCGTTCCGGGCGCCTTCGGGGCCTGGCGAGCCGATGCCGTGCGGGCCTGTGGCCTTTACTCCGGCGATACGCTGGCCGAGGACACCGACCTGACCATCAGCATGCTCGAACGCGGCTACAAGGTGAGGTCCGCCGCAAATGCCTACGCCTTCACCGAGGCGCCGGCGACCGTCGGACCGCTCATGAAGCAGCGTCTGCGCTGGTCGATCGGCATGATCCAGTCCGCCTGGAAGCACCGTCGCACGATCCGCGCGGGCGAACCCATCGGCCTGATCGGATTGACGGACCTGCTCCTCTTCGGGGTGATCATGCCCTTCCTGGGGCCGATCATCGACATCCTGCTTCTGATCATGCTGGTGCGGTTCGTGGGCAGCTTTGACGGCACGAGCTTCCAGTCGCTGACGATCCGGGACTATGCCATGTGGGCGGTCTTCATCGCGCTGCCCGTGATGGAGGTCGCCATGGCGAGCTTCGCCATCCGCTGCGAACCCACGGCGAAACGGTCCCTCCTCTGGCTGATCGTTCTCAATCGCCTGTTCTATCGGCAGTTGCTCATGGTCAACGTCTACCGCTCGATCTGGCGGATCCTCACGGGACGTCTCACGGGCTGGAACAAGCTCAAACGCCTTGGCGGCGTTCAGGTGGTGACACCGGCGGAATAAGGAGACATCACGAGCGCCCTGACCTGGATTGGGTCGGGGCGTTCGGCCGGACCCGTCAGAGCGCGAAGAGGGGTGATGGAGGCGAGTACCGGAATCGAACCGGTGTGGACGGATTTGCAATCCGCTGCGTCACCACTCCGCCAACTCGCCGAAGTGTAGCGTGGGGATAGGGCAAAGCGCGTGGGGGTGCAAGGGGGAAGGTGGGCGCGGGGTTCGGGCAGGCCGGCGAGACTCAAGGGAGCTACGGTCGCGTCGGCACTTAGCGCGGGATACAAGCTTTGGGAAGAAAGGATACTGGCCTGATTGGACGATTCTGTCCGCGCGCTGGAAAAGGGCAGGCGTCACCCGCGTGCAACCCTCCCAAGCTACATTCGCAATTGGCGTCACGGCGTGTTGCCCCATGTTGTGTTCTATGGCAAACCCGGTGCTAATTAACGACCTATTGCGGAATTCGGATCCTCATGAGCGATACTTCTCAACGCCGGACCATGATGGTGGACACACAGGTCCGGCCTTCGGACGTGACGAAATACCCTATCATCGACGCGATGCTGACCGTTCCCCGCGAGCAATTCGTGCCGGACGGGCAGGCCGAGGCCGCCTATGCCGATACGCTGATCGCGCTGGGTGCCGGCCGGGTCATGGTGGAGCCGCGCACGTTTGCGAAGATGCTGGATGCGGTCTCCGTGCAGCCCGACGAACTGATCCTGAGCGTCGGCGGTGGCCTTGGCTATACCGCTGCGGTTCTTGCGCGGATGGCCGAGTTCGTGGTGGCTGTGGAGGACGAGGACCTCGCGTCCGAGGCCGAGAGCCGTCTGTCGGACGCCGGGATCGACAACGTGGCCGTCATCGCCGGGCCGCTGGTGGACGGGGCCGCCAAGCACGGTCCCTATGACGTGATCTTCGTCGAGGGCGCGATCGAATTCCTGCCGCGCGCGCTCGAAGAACAGGTCGCCGAGGGCGGACGCATCGTCGCGATCTTCGCGGACGGCAACCTCGGGACGGTTCGTGTGGGCCAGAAGGTCGATGGACATCTCAACTGGCGGTTTGCCTTCAATGCCAGTGCGCCGGTTCTGCCCGGTTTTTCGAAGGCCAAGGAATTTGCGCTCTGACGACACCTGAAACGGGGCGGCAGAGCGGTAGAAGAGGGACAGGCACATGACGCGTAATACCGCCCGGACGGGCACCTGGATGGCGAGGGCGGCGCTGGCGCTGAGCGTAGCTCTGACGCCGGTTGCGGTTTCCGCCGAAACGCTGGCGGACGCCCTGGTCGCTGCCTACAAGAATTCGGGGCTCCTGGAACAGCAGCGCGCCCTGCTTCGTGCCGAGGACGAGAACGTCGCGATCGCGGTTTCGGCTTTGCGCCCGGTCATTTCCTACTCGGCGACCGCAGGCCGGACGATCACCGATCCGGCGGTGGGCACCGGCGGCGTCGCGCTAACCGATACCTGGAACGCGTCGGTGACACTTTCGGCCCAGTTGCTCCTCTTCGATTTCGGCCAGACCGACAAACAGATCGAGATCGCGCGTGAGAACGTCCTGATGACCCGCGAGGCGCTCGTGGGGGTCGAACAGAACGTGCTCCTCAACGCCGCCATCGCCTATCTCGACGTGGTCTCCGCGAACGAGGCGGTCGGCCTTCAGAACAACTCGGTGCGACTGATCACGCAGGAACTGCGCGCCGCACGCGACCGGTTCGAGGTTGGTGAAATCACCCAGACCGACGTGTCGCTCGCCGAAGCCGCGCTGGCGGCCGGCCGGGCCAATGCCGCCGCGGCGCAGGGCCAGCTTCTGGTCGCTCGTGAAAGCTACAAGGCGGCTGTCGGTTTCTACCCCGGCAATCTCGCCCCCCTGCCGCCCCTCCCGCGCATTCCCGAGAGCGTCGAGGCGGCCAAGGCACAGGCGCGCGTGCGCCATCCCGATATCCTTTCGGCCCAACGGGCGGTGACGGTGGCCGAGAAATCGGTCGAACTGGCCAAGCTCTCGACCCGGCCCACCGTGACCGCGACCAGCAACGTGACCCGCACCGCGCGCCCCGGAGACACCATGACCGGAACGGCGGGGATCACCCTGTCGGGTCCGATCTATGCGGGCGGCCGTCTGACCGCGCTCTACCGCCAGGCCATCGCACAGTCGGAAGCGTCGCGCGCGGCGCTTCTCATCACAACGCAGGCCATCGAGCGTGCAGTCGGCAATGCCTGGGCCCAGCTGACCGTGGCCGGTGCCAGCCTTCAGGCCACGGACCAGCAGATCCGGGCCAGCCAGGTCGCCCTGCGCGGCGCGCGCGAGGAAGCGACACTCGGCGCTCGCACGACGCTCGATGTGCTCAATGCCGAGCAGGACCTGCTCGACGCGCAGACCTCGGCGGTGCAGTCGCGGGCCGATCGCTATGCTGCGGTCTATTCCCTGCTGTCCTCCATGGGCCTGCTCACGGCGGAGCATCTGCACCTGGGCATCGTCACCTACGATCCTCGGGCCTATTATAACGCCGTTCAGGGCGCGCCCCTGCGGCAGGTCAGCCCGCAAGGGCAGAAGCTCGACCATATTCTGGAAGCGCTGGGCAAGAACTGACCCAAACCGCGTCCAATCAAGGAAAAACCGTGGCGAATTAAGGGTTTCGTCACGGTTTTTTTGTGTCATGCAAGCAGTCCGATTGCCCGCGAGGCGGGCTCTGGATATGGTTGGGCAGCGAGAAAACGGGACCGAAACGAATCTATGTCTGAACCAGTGACCACCGCCGAGATCGAGGATGTGCTCTCTGCCGTGCGGCGCCTCGTGTCCGCCGCCGACCCGGACAAGCGGGACGACAAGTCGGAAGTGCGCTCGGCCCTGGTCCTGACGCCAGCGTTTCGTGTCGATGCGCCCAGCTCCGAAGCGCCTGCAGAGGACGCGACGGAGGAGGCGGCGCCATCCACTGAGACTTCAGCACGGTCCGTGGCATTCCCGGACGAACGCGCCCAGGGCGGTCCGGAGAACGGAGCGGCATCCGATGCCGCGTCCGAAGAGGCGGATGAGGACACCAATCTTGTCGATGTGTTGCAAGCTGCCCTCGAAGAAGCTGAACGCTCTGAAAGGGAAGACCGCTTGAACTGCGGCGATAAGGAAGCAGAGGCCGAGCCAGAAGCGCCCGAAGCGCCGATGGCGGTCATGACCGAAGCGGATGAGGCGGCGATGGACGAAGACCTCCGGTCTTTGGAAGACCGGATTGCCGAGCTCGAGGCGGTTGTCGGCGAGGCGCCCGATCAGGACATGGCCTTCGAGCCGGACATCTTCGAGACGCTGACCAATGTCGAGCATTTCGTATTTCGTCATACTGTCGCCCCGTCTGACCTTGGGGTGCCTGTCGGCAAGGACCGTGCCGAGGCTGTTGCGGAGGTGAAGGCACCGGCCAAGGCCGTGGCGCCAGACGTGAAAGCCCTTTCGGAAGACCCTCTCGTGTCGGGCGATGTCTTGGCCGACGCGGACGCTGAGGCCGACGAGGAACCGTTGGACGACGTTTCCATCGAGGTGTCCGTGGTGGAGGCCCCCGAGGCTCCGTCACAGGCCGACGCGGCAGAGTGGGAAGATTTCGACAACATCGAAATGCCCTACGACGTGGAGGAAGTGCCGGAGGACGAGGAAGAAACCGACGTCGACCTCTCGGCTTTCGACTATGGCTCTGACGCCGGCAAGGACGCCCACAGTGTCACCGATGCCCCCGCATTCGAGGGATACGCCGAGGCGGAAGCGGGCACGGAAGACGATGACCTCGTCATCGACGAGGACATGCTCCGCGAGATCGTTGCCAGATTGGTGCGGGAAGAGCTGCAGGGGACCATGGGGGAACGCATCACCCGGAACCTGCGCCGCATGGTGCGCCGCGAAATCGCCCGTGCGCTCGCGCTCAAGGACTTCGACTGACGGTCTGGGGCCGTCGCTCGGTCATCGGGCGAGGGCGAGGATCCCATCCACATCGAGATGCCGCTCCACATGCGCTGCGAGCGCATCGAGGGTCGTCTCGACCTCATCCTCGTAGCTGACGCCGGAAGGCGCTGCGCCGAGGTCTGACAGGTACGCATGCCGAAAGGCATCGGAGCCGAAGATCCCGTGCAGATAGGTGCCCCTGACGCGGCCCGAGGCATCCGTGGCTCCTTCGCTCCGCCCGTCGATCTCGATCCATCCACGCGCGGCATCCGGCCCGCCCGTCTGGCCCATGTGGATCTCGTATCCAGTGACCGAGGCCCCCGAGGGGCGGTGGGTGCCATCGACGAGCGCGAGCGTCTTGGTCGGAGCCAGGGTCGTCGTCACGTCGAGCAGTCCCAACCCCATCGCAGAGCCGCCGCCTTCGACGCCGCCGGGATCGCGCAGAGCACGCCCCAGCATCTGGTAACCGCCGCAGATCCCAAGAACGTGCCCGCCACGACGCACATGGGACAGTAAGTCGACGTCCCAGCCCTGCGCCCTGAAATCAGCGAGATCGGCCAGCGTCGACTTCGATCCGGGGATCAGGACGAGCGTCGCATCTCCGGGCAGGGCGCGACCGGGTTCGATGATCTCCACCGTGACACCAGGTTCGGCGGCCAGCGGATCCAGATCGTCGAAATTCGCGATCCGGTTGAGGCGCGGGACCGCGATCTTCACCTGTCCCCCGGCACGTGGCGCGACGAGGTCCATGACGTCCTCGGCCGGCAGTTTCCAGGCGTCCGGGAAGAAAGGCAGGATCCCGGCGGCCTGCCATCCGGTGCGCGCTGCGATGGCGGTGACGCCTTCATCAAAGAGTGTAACATCGCCTCGGAACTTGTTGACAATAAAAGACTTGATGCGGTTTCGGTCGTCGGAAGGCAGGACCGCATGGGTGCCCACGAGCTGCGCGATGACGCCGCCCCGGTCGATGTCCCCGACCAGCACGACAGGCACATCCGCCGCTTCCGCGAACCCCATGTTGGCGATGTCGCCGGCCCTCAGGTTAATCTCCGCCGGGCTCCCCGCGCCCTCGACGAGCACGAGGTCCACGCTGGCGGCGAGGCGGTTGAAGCTGTCCATCACCGGGCGCATCAGCTCGGGCTTGAGCGCGGCGTAATCGCGGGCGCGGACCGTCGCGAAGCGCTTGCCCTGCACGATGACCTGCGCGCCGGTGTCCGTTTCGGGCTTCAGAAGGACGGGGTTCATGTCGACCAGGGGCGCGCGCCCGGCGGCCCGGGCCTGAAGCGCCTGGGCGCGGCCGATTTCGCCCCCGTCCGCCGTGACCGCCGCGTTGTTGGACATGTTCTGCGGCTTGAATGGCGCGACCGACAACCCCCTGTGCAGGGCCGCACGCGCCAGCGCGGCCACGAGAAGCGATTTGCCGACGTTCGAGCCGGCGCCCTGGATCATCACTGCCTTTGACATGCCATCCGAGTAGCGCGCGGGTCGGGCCAAGGGAAGGGGCCATGTGGAGAGGAAGCAGCAGGGCGCAAAAACGAAAAGCGCGCCCTGCAGAGGGGCGCGCTTTCCGGTTAGCGGCAGCTTTGCTTCGCCTACGCGGCCAACTGCCTAAGCAGCTTCGGCGGCCTCCGCAGCATGACGACGCTCGCTTTCTTCACGCGACAAGGCGACGGAGGTGCGCACACCTTTGCCCACGAATTCCATGAGGCCCTTCACAACCCGTTCGTTCGGGTCGATGCCCGCACAGGAGAGGACTTCACGGCCATCGCGCGAGCGCGCCCAACGGGCGATCTGCTCAGGGCCGTTTCCGTATTTCTTGTCGTCTGCGATCGCGTCGTCGAGGGCGGCGAGGACCACGGCTGCAAAAAGCTTGCGCGCCCTGTTCCCCTGTTCGTGATTGAAGGCAGTACCATCGACGTTGTCGAGCATTCCAAGTCCTTTTGTTGTTCTTGTCTTGCACTTCTTGGCGTGCGGGCCAATATGCCGTTTCAGCGCCGATTCGATATTGGCTGGGGCGCATAGCTACTATGCATCTAGCGCATAGCTCGCCAAGGGTGAACACAAAACCTAGTCTTCTTGCGCGGCACAAGTCCACCGGATATAGGTGCTGCCGAACGTCCGTCAACCTTTTGTCACGGTTTTGCTGCATGCCGAAAATCAACGGTAACGAGATCCGCCCCGGGAACGTCCTGGAGCATAACGGGGGCCTTTGGGCCGCCGTCAAAGTCGACCACGTGAAGCCCGGGAAGGGCGGCGCCTTTGCCCAGGTCGAACTGCGCAACCTGCGCAACGGGTCCAAGCTCAACGAACGCTTCCGGTCCGTGGACAAGGTCGAGCAGGTCCGGCGCGAGATGCGCGACATGCAGTTTCTATATGAAACCGACGGCGTCCTGACCTTCATGGACACCGAGAGCTACGAGCAATACGAGCTTTCGGCCGAGCTGCTTGGGGAACGTCGTCCCTTCCTTCAGGACGGCATGACGATCCACGTCGAATTCTACGACACCGAGGCGCTCAACGCTCGTCTGCCGCAGAAGGTGACCTGCACCATCGCCGAGACGGAGCCGGTCGTGAACGGCCAGACGGCAGCGAAGAGCTTCAAGCCCGCCGTGCTCGACAATGGTATCCGCCTGCAGGTGCCGCCCTTCGTGGGACCGGGCGAGGCGATCGTGGTGAATACGGAATCCATGGAGTATTCCGAACGCGCCTGACCCCGTCTCAAGCGCCGATGGCGGCGAGCAGCCGTTCCACCAACCCGCGGTAGCTCGTCCCGAAGAGCCTCAGGTGCACGAGGGCCGGCCAGAGCTGGTAGACGTGGCGCCGCACCTCCCATCCGGGTTCCAGCGGACCATAAGCCCTGTCGAACTCCGGCCCTGGTCGTCCGAAGAGCGTGAGCATGGCGAGGTCGACTTCTCGGTCCCCATAGGCGCAGGCCGGGTCGATGAAATGGATCTGCCCGCCGGGACCGAAGAGGATGTTTCCCGTCCATAGATCCCCGTGCAGGAGCCCCGGTCGCGGCGCGCGGGGGAGGAGCCGCGGGAGGCGTTCGCAGGCACGCGTCAGTCGTTGTCCCAGTCCCGGCAGATGCCTGATCTGGGGCAGGAGCCGTGTCGCCGCCCAGTGGTCCGGCCAATCCGTCCCGCCCTGCGCCGGGATGATGACGTTGCGGAAGGCATAGCTTTCCGTCCAGCCGTAGTCGGTGCCGGTCACGGCATGTTGGCGCGAAAGGACGTCTCCTACCGCGGCCCATGACGCGGCACCGGGGGCGGCTTCTTCCAGATGCTCCAGAAACAGGAAGGCTCCCGATTGTCCCAGAACCTCGGGCACCGGCGTTCGCGCGTCGCGTAGTGCGGTAAGCATCCGGGCTTCGCGCGCCACGAGCGGCCCCATCTTGACGACCATCGCCCGCCCGTCGCGCAGGGTGACATGGGACACCTGCGACAGCCCGCCGCCATGCAACGCGCGCCGCCGGGCGATGCATTCCCCGAAGAGCGACAGCGTGGTGGCATCGAGCGCGTCGGGGTCAGACATCGGACCCTTTCGCCGTCATGCCGGCTTCCAAGTAACCGTCGCCTCGCCTGCCGTCATGGGGCCCTTTGCCCAGTCGAAGCGCAGGTAGGCGATGGCCTTCTCGCCCGCGACGGTGTGCAGGGTCCCGGCAACCTTGCCGTCTTCGTTCACGATGTCCGCTCCCGGTTCCGCCGTGCCCGCCAGTTCGACGGTGACGAATCCCTTGCGAAGCTCGGTCTTGTGCTTCATCCGGGCCGTCACTTCCTGTCCGACATAGCATCCCTTGCGGAAGTCGACGCCGTGCAGCCGTTCGAACCCGGCTTCGAGGATATAGGTCTCGGGGGTCAGCTCCTGTCCGGTTTCCGGAATCGTTTGGGCGACGCGGATCGCATCCCAGTCAATGGCATTATCCGGCGCATCGTCAGTTACAGACCCCGCGTCGCGATAGGCCCGCCAGCCAAGGGCCGGGTCACGCGGATCGGGCAGGGCCCCATCGGGCGCCTCGTCAAGACCGCGCAGGACAATCATATCCGTCGCCTCGATCGTCACGTCCTTGCGCAGCCGGTAGATGCCCAGGCGCTGCGCCGCCATGTGCGCGAGCGATGTGTCCACGTCGAGGAGAACGTCGTCCTTCCGCGTCAGGATGAAGAAATCCGCGATGTATTTCCCCTGCGGCGTGAGCAGCGCCGCATAGACCAGACCTTCTGTCGCCGTCACATGGTTTGTCACGAGCCCCTCCAGGAAGTCGATCCGATCCGCGCCGGTGAGGCGCAACACTGTGCGGTCCTTGTGAACCTCGCCCGTCGTCGCTGAAGTCGCCTGCATTGTTGCCGCTCTCTTTCTCTATGCCAGATGTGTGACTATTGATTTAACAGTCCCCATTGTCGCCACCAACCCGTGAGAGACGCACAGACCATGCGCGCCGCCCTGTCCATCGTCATTCCGACCCTCGATGCCGAGGCCACCTTGCCCGCCGTTCTCATCGCCTTGATGGAGGGGGTCGAGGCGGGGATCGTCCGGGAACTGGTGGTGTCGGACGGTGGCTCGTCCGACGCAACGCAGCATATCGCGCAGGAAGTCGGCGCACGGCTCTTAGCGGGGGAGGCCGGCCGGGGCGGCCAGCTTCGGCGCGGTGTCGCGGCGAGTTCGGGCGACTGGCTTTTGGTGCTCCATGCCGACAGCGTTCCGGGACCCGGCTGGGTCGAGGCGGTCGAACGCGGCATGGCGCGGGGCGGGCCGGGATATTTCCCCCTTCGGTTCCGGGCGCGCGGCTTCGGACCGCGACTGACGGCGGCTTGGGCGAACCTGAGGGCCAAGAGGCTGGGCCTGCCCTTCGGCGATCAGGGGCTCCTCGTGTCGCGGGCCGATTACGACCGGACGGGCGGATATCCCGATCAGCCACTGATGGAGGACATGGCCCTTGTGCGCGCCTTGCCGCGCGCAAAGCCTCTGGAGGGCTGGATCGAGACCGGATGGGACCGCTACGAGGGGCGCTGGATCGCGCAGGGCAGCGGCAATCTTCTGCGGCAGGTCCGGTTCCTTGCCGGTGCCGATCCGCACAAGCTCGCCCGAAGGTATCCCTGAGCCTCACCGCGCGCTGTGCATCCGGCAGCGGAAGGTCACTGTATCTGTGCAGCGGGGCCGATTGACGCCTCGCCGCGCCGCGCCTACCGCTTTGATCCCAGACATCAGGAGCCCCGCATGACGCTTTCCCAAGGCCGCACCTATCTTGCCATTCCCGGACCCTCGGTCAGCCCCGAGCGGGTGTTGAACGCGATGCATGTGTCGGCCCCCAACATCTACGAGGGCGCGCTGGTCGACATGGTGCACGCGATGGTACCGGACCTGAAGGCCGTGGCGCGGACGGCGGGCGATGTGGCGATCTATATCGCGAACGGTCATGGCGCCTGGGAAGCGGCGGCGATGAATGTCCTCGGGCCCGGCGACAAGGCGCTGGTGCTCTCGACCGGGCGCTTCGCGGCGCTCTGGGGGATGATCTGCGCGCGGCTGGGCGTCGAGGTCGAGGTGATCGAGTTCGGCCGTCAGTCTCCGGTCGATCCGGCACAGGTCGAGGCGGCGTTGAAGGCCGATAGCGACCACCGGATCAAGGCGGTGCTCTGCGTTCACGTCGACACCGCGACCAGCGTTCTGAACGATATTCCGGCCATTCGCGCCGCTATCAACGCGGTCGGGCACCCGGCGCTCTTCATGGTCGATTGCATCGCCTCTCTGGGCTGCGACCGGTTCGAGATGGACGCCTGGGGCGTCGATGTGATGGTGGCCGCCAGCCAGAAGGGGCTGATGACGCCGCCGGGTCTGGGCTTCGTCTTCTTCAACGACAAGGCGCGTGCGGCGAGTGTGCGTTCGGTCAGCTACTACTGGGACTGGGGCCCCCGTTCGGCGCCTGATTTCTTCTACCAGTTCTTTGGCGGCACCGCGCCCACCCATCATCTTCTGGGGCTGCGCGAGGCGCTGAACATGATAGGCGAGGAAGGCGGGGTCGAGGCGGTCTGGGCCCGTCACGACCGGCTGGCACATGCCGTCTGGGCGGCGGTGGCCGCCTGGGGGCAGGACGTTGAGATGGCGATGAACATCGCCGACCCGGCCGACCGGTCCCGCGCCGTCTCCTGCGTCAGGATCGGGAATGGCAACGGGCTGCGGCTGCGCCGCTGGGTCGAGGGGAACGCGGGCCTCACGCTGGGCATCTCGCTCGGCATGAACACCGAGGCGGATCCGGGCGGTGACGACTATTTCCGCATCGGCCACATGGGGCATGTGAATGCCCATATGGTCCTGGGCGCGCTCGGGGTGATCGAAGCGGGGATGGCCGCGCTCGACATCCCGCACGGGGCGGGAGCGGTCGCGGCGGCAGCGCGGGTGATTGCCGGGCGCTGACCGGCCCGCGCGGGTCTGAAACGACGAAAGGGTGCGGCTCTCGCTGCGCCCGTTTTTTGTGCAAATGGGAGAGGGCGCAGGCGCGAGAGGGCCGCGAATTTGCAACCCATTGGCCTTGCGCATAGAAATCGGAGGCAGGGGTTGCGCGTGAGGGCTGTTCCTTCAAGCCTGAACCAACCGACGCGCGGATGTGCCATGAATTACGACAAGATCGACCGCAAGGCCCGAAAGGTAATGGAGGCCAATGATCGCGGGCTTTATACCGTGCCGACCAAAGGCCTTTACCCCTATCAATGGAACTGGGACTCGGCCTTCGCCGCTTGGGGCTTCGCGAGTTACGACCCCAAACGCGCCTGGGCCGAGCTTGAAACGCTGTTTCAGGGTCAGTGGGATACCGGCATGGTGCCGCATATCGTTTTTCACAAACAGGCCTTCGGCTATTTCCCCGGCCCCGACGTCTGGCGCATCCCGCGCGTGCCGCACACCTCGGGGATCAGCCAGCCGCCCATCGCCGCCACCATGGCGCGCGCCGTTTATGAGGCCGACAAGCGCTATGGCCGAATTCATATGGAATTGCTCTATGGCCGGCTCGTCAGCTGGCATCGCTGGTGGATGCAGAACCGGGTCGAGAACGGCATGGTCGCGATCACCCATCCTTGGGAAAGCGGGCGTGACAACGCGCCTGACTGGGACGCAGCCCTTACCAATGTCGATATCAGCGAGGTGGGAGACTACCACCGCTCCGACACCGATCACATTGACCCATCGATGCGACCGACCAAGCTCGACTACGACCGCTACGTCGCACTTGTGCAATTGAGCCAGAAGGCCGGTTGGGACGAGGCCAAGATCGCCGAGGTGAGCCCCTTCCGTGTCGCCGATGTCGGCATGACGTTCCTTTTTCTGCGCGCATGCCGTGACCTCCTGCACATCGCGGCCGAGTTCGATCACGGCACGGACGAGATCGAGGGCTGGATCCAGACCTTGAAGCAGGGGGTGAAGGCGCATTGGAACGAGGCGCGGGGGTTCTATGACAGCGTGAACCTGCGCACCGGGGCCTTCACCAACACGCTCTCGTCGGCCAGTTTCCTCAATTGGTTCGCGGGGATCCGGGACGACCGGCAGCTCAAACACCTGCACCGTATTCTCGATCAGGTCGCCTTCGGCATCCCGTCACTCGACCCGGAAGACCCGAAGTTCGATCGGTTCAAATACTGGCGGGGGCCGGTCTGGGGGATGATGAATTCGCTGATCGGGATCGGGCTGGCGGAAACCGGGCACACCGTGCTGGCCGAGCGGATCCGCAAGGACACCCAGAGACTGATCGCCGAACATGGGTTCTACGAGTATTTCTCGCCGGTGGATGGGGCCTCGGCCGGAGGCGGGGCCTTCACCTGGACAGCGGCGATCTGGCTCACCTGGGCGTCGCCCCACGCCAAGGGCCGGTTCTGAGGCCTGACCGGCACCGAGGCGGCCCCGGTGCCGGTCAGAGGTCAGTTCCCCGAAAGGCAGGTCTCGAGCGACGTTGCGAGGTTCTCGATCAGCGCCGCATAGAGCCCCGGTCCCGCCGGCACGAGCGCTCCGGTCGCGTCAAGAGTTCCTAGCGTGAGGCCGGTTTCCGACGCCAGGGCCTCAAGCAAGGCCGGGTCGTGGTTCGGTTCGGCGAAGGCACAGGACACGCCCTGTTCCTCCACGGCCATTCGCAGCGCGTCCACCGCCGCCGCCGAGGGCGACGAGGCATCGCTCGGTCGCACGCTGCCAAGCACCTCGATCCCGAAGGCGTCGGTGAAGTAGCCGAAGGCATCATGGAAGGTGATGATCTCGGCCCCCTCATAGGGGGCGAGCCGAGTGGTGATCTCGGTCGCCTGCGCCTCGATGGCGGCCACGGCGGTGTCGGCATTGGCGCGGTAGGTATCGGCGTTCTCTGCATCGCGCCTGGCCAGTTCCTCGGCGATGACCTTGACCCAGGCCGCCGCGTTCTCCGGGGCGAGCCAGGCATGGGGGTCGGCGCCATCGTGCTCGTGTTCGTGCGCGTGGTCGTCGTGGTCGGCCTCCTCGGTATGATCGTCGTGATCATCGTGATCTGCCGTGCCGTCATGCGCTTCGGCCAAACTGCGCAGATGGGTCGATGGATGCTCCAGAAGCTCGATGCTCTGACCTTCCGACAGGTTGGCGACCAGCCGGGCCAGCCATGGCTCGAGGTCCTCGCCCATCCAGATCACCAGATCGGCCTCGGTCAGACCCCGGGCCTGACTGGGTTTCAACTGGACCGAATGTGGGTCAGCGGACCCGTCGAGCAGCAACTGGGGCTCGGCGACACCGGCCATCACCTGAGAAACCAGCGAATGAACCGGGGCGATATCGGTGACGACGCGCGGGGCATCGGCAAAGACAGGTGTGGCCATGATGGCAAAGAGAGGAGGGAGGAGGGTAAGTCGCAACGGCTTGTCCTTTTGGTCTCGTTATAGTATCACAATTCGGCAGTAACGTAATATCATAACATTGCCGTCTGCAATCCCGAAAACGCGGGCCCGGCGGAAAACTCCGGACGGCCGGCTACCCGAACTTGATGGAAGGCTCGACACATGACGTCTGATCCGATGCTCGCGTTTCACGAACACGACCATGCGGCCTGCACCGTCGACCTGCTTGGCCAGGCAGAGGCGGCCTGCGCCGAAGCCGGGGTGAAACTTACCCCCGTGCGCCGCGCCACGCTCGAGATCCTGCTGGCCGATCACCGCGCCATGGGGGCCTATGAGGTTCTGGAGAAGCTGGGCAAGGCCGGGTTCGGCACGCAGCCGCCGGTCGCCTACCGGGCCCTCGATTTCCTGGTGGAGCAGGGGCTTGCGCATCGCATCCGTCGGCTCAATGCCTTCACCGCCTGCATCCATCCCGCCCGCAAGCATGCGCCCGTCTTCCTGATCTGTGCGGCCTGCGACGCCGTCGCCGAGGCGGGCGGCGCGCGGGTCCGGGCCGCGCTCGATGCAGCCGCCGCGTCGATCGGCTTCGAGGTGGAACGCGCCAACGTTGAGGCGCTGGGTCTTTGTCCCGCCTGCCGAGAGGCCCGCGCATGAGCCTGATCGCGGCCAACGACATCAGCCTGTCGCATGGCGAGCAGCTGGTTCTTGATGGCGTCTCCCTTGCGGTCGAGCCCGGCGAGATCGTGACCCTCGTCGGTCCCAACGGGTCGGGGAAATCCAGTCTGGTCAAGACCCTGATCGGGCTGACCCGCCCCGAGCGCGGAACGGTCACGCGCAAGCCCGGATTGCGCCTTGGCTACGTGCCGCAGAAGCTGCCGCTCGATGCGAACCTGCCCATGACGGTGGCGCGGTTTCTCGATTTGCCGGTGCGGCGGTCGCGGGCGGAGGTGGAAGAGGCCCTGGCCGACACCGGGTCGCAGGGGCTCGAAGGCAAGCAGCTCTCGGCCCTCTCCGGTGGACAGCTTCAGCGAGTCGTGCTGGCGCGCGCCCTTCTGAACGATCCTGAGCTTCTGATCCTCGACGAGCCGACGCAGGGCCTCGACCAGCCCGGCGAGGCGGCCTTCTATCGGTTGCTCGAACGTATCCGCGACACCAAGGGCTGTGCGGTCTTCATGGTCTCTCACGACCTCCATGTCGTGATGAGCGCCTCGGACCGCGTGATCTGTCTTAATCATCATGTCTGCTGTGAAGGCACGCCCCATGTCGTGCGCGACGCCCCGGAATACCGGGCGCTCTTCGGGCCGGGGACAGGAGGTGCGCTGGCGCTTTACCAGCATGAACATGACCACAGTCATGACCACGGCCACGACCATGCACACGGGCAAGATCAGGGCCACGAACACGGGCACCCGCATGTTTGACGACTTCCTGTTTCGCGCCGCTGTCGCCGGCGTCGGTCTCGCCCTCGCGACCGGTCCGCTTGGGAGTTTCGTCGTCTGGCGGCGCATGGCCTATTTCGGCGATGCGACCGCCCATGCGGCGATCCTCGGCGTGGCCCTGGCGCTCCTGTTCTCCGCGCCGGTCACGCTTGGCACGCTCATCGTATCGCTGGCGATGGCCGCCATCGTGAGCTGGCTTTCCACGCGCGGTCATTCGATGGATGCGACGCTCGGTGTGCTGTCGCATTCCGCCCTCGCGCTGGGGCTGGTCGCGATTTCCTTCGTGCCGGGGGTGAGGGTGGACCTTTCCGCCTTTCTCTTCGGCGACATCCTTGCCGTCACCCGAACGGACCTCGCCACCATCTGGGGCGGGGCTGCGCTGGTGGGCGTCCTGCTCATCTGGCGCTGGTCAAGACTTCTGACAGCGACCCTGTCGCCCGATCTTGCGGTGGCCAGCGGCATCAGGCCCGCGCGCGAACAGCTCGTGCTGACCCTCGCGCTCGCCGTCGTAGTTGCCGTCGCGCTCAAGGTGGTGGGGGCGCTCCTGATCGCGGCCATGCTGATCATCCCGGCCAGCGCAGCTCGCGGGTTCGCCCGCACACCCGAGGCCATGGCGATCGGCGCCATCGTGGTGGGGGCCTTCGCGGCGATCGGTGGGCTCGCGACCTCCTATTTCGCGGATACCCCGGCGGGGCCCTCCATCGTCGCGGTGGCCGCGTTGGTGTTCCTTGTGGTGTCGGTCACGCGAAGGCGCACCGCTGCCTAGGGCAGGATGTGCAGCCAGACCCAGATGGTGAGGATCGACACGACGGTGGCGGAGAGGACCGTCGTCGCCGCGACCCGCTTGGCGACCCCGTACATATTGGCAAAGAGGAAGGCATTCACGCCGGGCGCCATCGCAGCCGTCAGCACGGCACCCCGCAGCGCACCTGTCCCAAGGTCCAGCATCTGCCCGACGCCATAGGTCACGACCGGATGCAGGAAGAGCGACACCGCGCTCGCATAGGCGACGATCCGAAGGTCGCCTTCGGGTCGGTAGGCGACGAGGATCCCGCCAAGCCCGAAGAGCGCGGCCGGCAGCGCGGCCGCAGCGACGAGGTTGACGGCCTGCCCGACGGGGGCGGGGACCGCGATCCCTGACAGGTTAACCGAAAGCCCGATCACGATGCCGATCACCATCGGGTTCTTCGCCAGCATGCGGACGATGGTCTTCGCGGGCGCGAGGATTCCCTGGCCGCCGGAGCGGACGATCTCCATCGCCGTGATGCCGATCACGTAGCAGAAGGGCGCGTGGATCGCGATGATCGCGTAGTTCGGGTTGAGGCTGTCTGGCCCATAGGCGCGTTCCATGATCGGCAGCCCGATAAGGGCCGCGTTGGAAAAGAGCCCCACGAAGCCGATGGCCACGCAATCCGGCCAGTCGCGGCGAAACAGGAACCGCGCGCCAAGGAAGGCCGCGAAGAACCCGGCCAGCGCGCCGGAATAGAAGCTGAGCATCAGGGGCAGGGTGAAGTACTCGCCCAACTCCAGTGTCGAGAGCGCGCGGAAAAGAAGCACCGGGATCCCGAAGCTCTGCGCGAATTTCATCAGCCCGTCGACGGCCTGATCCGTGAACCCAAGTTTCCACCGCGCGAGATAACCGAACCCCAGGACGAGGAAGACCGGCAGGATGACGGTGATCAGCGCCGACATCAGAACTCGTAGTCGATCGTCATCCCGTCGAAGGCCGGAACGATGTGATCCGGGGTTTCCCGGGCGACGCGGTCGTAGTCCAGATCCACGTGCATGTTCGTCAGCACGCCCTTGCGGGTCTGTGACCGGGCGAGCCATTCGAGCGATCGCTCGAGGTGGCTGTGCGTCGGATGCGGCTTGTAGCGCAACGCATCGAGGATCCAGGTGTCGAGACCCTGCAAATGTTCCCAGTTGTCCTCACGCATCTCCGAGACATCGGGAAGATAGGCAAGGTCATGGATGCGGAACCCCAGCGAGTCGATGTTGCCGTGGTCGACCTCGAAGGGCTGGAAGGGGATGGACCCACCGGCGCCAGCGATCTCGAAAGGGCCGTCGATCGTGTGCATGTCGAGGATCGGGGGGTAGGAAGACCCCGCCGGCTGGACGAAAGCATAGCCAAAGCGAGACAGAAGCGCGTCCTGCGTGTGACCATCGGCCCAGATCGGAAGCCTCTTGCGCAGGTTGAAGACGATCATCCGCAGGTCGTCGATTCCATGCACATGATCGGCATGGGAATGGGTATAGACCACCGCGTCGAGCGTTCCGACATTCGCGTCGAGAAGCTGGCTGCGCAGGTCAGGCGAGGTGTCGATCAGGACCCGGGTGGTGCCCGCGTCGGTCATGCGTTCCACGAGAAGCGAGCAGCGTCGTCGCAGGTTCTTGGGATTCGTAGGGTCGCAGTCACCCCAGATGCCACCCAGCCGTGGCACCCCGCCGGACGAGCCGCAGCCCAGAATGGTGAAGCGTAGCAGCGCTGTCATGCCGTCGCCTTCCAGAACAGGCGCTCGAAGTTCGCTTGGGTCTGCGCGGCGAAATCCGGATAGGCCAGGCCGAAGAGCTCGGCACCGACCCGCGCGGTATGGGCCACGAAGGCCGGCTCATTGCGCTTGCCGCGATGGGGCGGCGGGGCGAGGTAGGGGCTGTCCGTCTCGACAAGGATCCTGTCCACAGGTGCGACGGCGAAAATGTCCCTCAACTCCTGCGATTTCGGGAAGGCCGCGATGCCCGACATCGACAGGTAGAAGCCAAGTTCGACGGACGCCTTCGCAAGCTCAGGTCCCGATGAATAACAATGCATTACGCAGGAGAACTCACCTTTCCGATGTTCGTCGGTAAGTATACGTCCCATATCCTCATCCGCGTCGCGCGAATGGATGATGAGCGGAAGCTTCGTCTGGCGTGCGGCTTCGATGTGGACGAGCAGGCTTTCCTGTTGCCGCATCTTTGTCTCGGCCGTGTAATGGTAATCCAGCCCGGTTTCCCCGATGCCCACGAACTTCGGATGCTGCGCCAGCTTGACCAGCTCCTCGACCGTTACTATCGGCTCTTCACCTGCTGACATGGGATGCGTGGCAGCGGTCCAGAACACCTCTGGGTGCGCCTCGGCGATGGCCCGAACCTGCGGGACTTGGCGCAGACGCGTGCAGATCGTGACCATGCGCGTCACGCCGGCCTCGCGGGCCCGGGCGATGACCGCGTCATGCTGGCCTTCGAAATCGGGGAAATCGAGGTGACAGTGGCTGTCCGTGATGGCGGGGATGTCGGTGTCTGCTGAATAGGTCATGGAGCTGTCTTAGCCATCAGGCCACCCGCGCCGAGGCGGTTTCGTTGATCTTGAAGACGATATCAAGGATGAGCGCCTGAGGGTCAAGGTTGACGCCCCGGCCATGCGCCGCCCGCGCCGAAATCTCCTGCGCGCGCTCGGCCCAGCGGCGGGCGCTCCAGGCGTCGGGGCTGAGGCGGGCCAGAACCGCGGCCTCGCCCGGCGCGGCCTCGATCAGGGGCGGGTGACCGGCGCCGCTGCGGGCCAGGCGCGACAGGAACAGGTCGATGAGATGCAGGACGAGTGCGTAGCGGTCGGTGTTCTGTGGTCCCGCCGCAGACCCGGCGAGTGCGATGGCGCGGGGGCGATCATACCGTGGCGCATTCGCGAAGATGGACACGATGTCCTCGTAGATCCCGAGCCCGTCCAGCTGCGCGATCCGCATGGCCCCACCGACCGATCCCATGGCGAGTTCGCCAAGCGCCTCGGCGTCCGCGCCGGGTTCCGTCCCGGCGTTGACCAGGGCACGCGCCAGATCCGGTGGCGCGAGCGGCGAGAGCCGCAGTTCGCGACACCGGGACCGGATCGTCGGCAGGAGCCGCGACGGCTGGTGGGAGATCAGAAGGAGCGTCGCGCGCGCAGGCGGTTCTTCCAGCATCTTGAGGAGCGCGTTCGCCGCTTGGGTGTTCAGCTCGTCGGCGCTGTCCACGATGACCACGCGACGCCCGCCGTCCGAGGCGGACAGGCCGAAGAAATCCCGAAGCTTGCGCACTTCGTTCACGCGAATGTCCGCCGAGATGCGGTCGCCCTTGTCGTTGGGGCCGCGCCGAAGCAGGAAGAGCCCCGGTTCCGCCAGCTGCATGGACCGGCGCATGACCGGGTGCTCCGGGTCGATGTCGAGGGTGTCCGGGGCCTCGGGCGCGCCGAAGAGGCCCCCGTCGTCCGGCGGCGTGGCCAGCAGGAACCGTGCCATCCGCCAGGCGAAGGTCGCCTTGCCGACGCCCTGCGGTCCGCTGATGAGCCAGCCGTGATGCAGGCGCCCGGACCGGACCGCCTGAAGGAACCCGGCCTCCGCCGCCTCCTGACCGATCAGGTGCCGCGTTTCGCGCGGATGCGGCGCGCCGGGCACGCGGTCGGGTTCGGGAAGGTCCATTGGGTCGGCCATGGGGCGCACTCTAGCCAAATCGCTGGCAGGGAAAAGCATGTTCGGCGCCACGTTTCCTCCGGACGAGCAAAATCGGACACATGAGACCCCGCACAACCCCGCCGACTGACCAAGGGGACTAACGGTTCAGGCCAAAATCCGACGCAGGCCTTTGACAGATCACGGCTTTGCGAGGATAAACGCATAAAGGGCCGAGGGAGGAAGGCCCCGGGGGAGTTCATGGCAAGACAGGTGCTGCTGATCGAGGACGAGCCGAATATCATCGAGGCGATTTCCTTTATCCTGAGCCGCGACGGCTGGTCCGTCGCCACCCATGCGAATGGCGAAACCGCGCTCGACGCGATCCGTCGCCATGCGCCGGACGCCCTGATACTCGACGTCATGCTGCCCGGAAAGTCGGGCTACGACATCCTGCAGGACCTGCGCGCCGATCCCACGACCGAGGATCTGCCGGTCCTGATGCTCACCGCGCGCGGCCAGAAAAAAGACCGCGAGATGGCCGACAAGCTTGGCGTCACGCGGTTCATGACCAAGCCCTTCTCCAACGCCGAGGTTCTGGCGGTGCTGCGGGACATGGCGCCCGACGCGGGGTAGGCGGGCGTGACACGGGTGCCTACGACCTTCCTCGCGCGCGAGACCTACCGCAGGCGACGTTTGATCGACGCCATTCGCGTGGTTCCCATCGTGGCGCTGCTCCTGTTTCTTCTCCCCCTGCTCGGTGCCGCGCAGATGGCCCGTTCGACGGCTTCGTCCGGGATCTTCCTCTTCGCGGCCTGGTTCGCGGCGATCCTTGCGACGGCCTTGATATCCCGCGCGCTCGCCCGCTCGCCGGGCGGGGTCGGCGCGGACCCTCTCGAACCCGGCTCGAACGAGACGGACAGGCCCGAGGCATGATCGGTTTCAACCTGCTCGTCGCGATCTGCCTCGGCTATGTCGTGATCCTTTTCCTCGTGGCCTTCTGGGGTGATACGCAGGCGCGGTCGGGCCGTGGCAATTGGCTGCGCTCGCCCCTCGTCTATACGCTGTCGCTGTCGATCTACTGCACCGCCTGGACCTTCTACGGCGCGGTCGGATACGCGGCGCGCTCGGGGCTCGAGTTCGCCACGATCTATCTCGGCCCGACCATAGTCCTCGTCGGCTGGTGGTGGATCCTGCGCAAACTCGTGCGGATCGGGCGGACGCAGCGGATCACCTCGATCGCGGACCTCATCTCGTCGCGATACGGCAAGTCGAACCTTCTCGGCGTGATCGTCACGATCCTCGCGGTGGTCGGGACGACGCCCTATATCGCGCTTCAGTTGCAGTCGGTCGTTCTGTCCTTTTCGGTGTTCTCCCGTGCGACCGGGGGAGAGAACCCGCAATCGACGGCCTTTTGGGTCGCGGTCGGGCTCGCGGCCTTCACCGTGCTCTTTGGCACGCGCAACCTCGATGCCAACGAGCGTCATCATGGCGTCGTCACCGCCATCGCGCTCGAGGCCGTGGTCAAGCTCGTCGCGCTCCTTGCGGTCGGCGTCTTCGTGGTCTGGGGTATCGCCGGCGGCCCCGGCGCCATCGCCGCGACGATCGAGGCGTCCGAGATCGCGCAGTGGGACCTGAACGGCAGCCGTTGGGTGACGATGATCTTTCTCTCGGCCTGCGCCTTCATGACGCTGCCCCGGATGTTTCAGGTGCTCGTGGTTGAGAACGTCAACGAGCGTCAGTTGGCCACCGCGTCCTGGGCCTTTCCGCTCTACATGATGGCGATGAGCCTGTTCGTGGTGCCCATCGCGGTCGTGGGGCTGCAGATGCTCCCCGAAGGGTCGAACCCGGACCTTTTCGTTCTGACCGTGCCGCTTTACTTCAAGAAATCCGCGCTGGCGACCCTGACCTTCCTGGGGGGGTTCAGCTCGGCCACCAGCATGGTCATCGTGGCCGCCATCGCCCTGTCCACCATGGTGTCGAACCATGTGGTCATGCCGCTGTGGCTCTCGGTCCGGGGGGGCGGGGCCGCCATGTCCGGTGACGTGCGGCAGGTCGTGCTCGTCTCGCGCCGGCTCTCCATCGCCGCTGTGCTCGGTCTGGGCTGGCTTTATTACCAGATTTCGGGCGGGGGCGAGGCGCTCGCGGCCATCGGACTCATCGCCTTTGTCGGCGTGTCCCAGGTGGTGCCGGCCATGGTCGGCGGGCTGTTCTGGCGCGGCGCGACACGGGCCGGCGCGGCAGCGGGGCTGATCGTCGGTTTTGTGATCTGGATTTACGCGCTTTTCCTACCTTCGTTCGGGGACAGCGGCGTGATGTCGCGCGCCTTCATGGCGGAGGGGCCCTGGGGGCTGGGCTGGCTCAGGCCGCAGGCCTTTTTCGGGATCGAAGGGCTCGACCCGCTCGTCCACGCTACATTCTGGTCGCTCGTCTTGAACACCGCCGTCTTCGTCATAGCCTCGATCTCGTCGTTCCCCCGACCGCTGGAACGGTTGCAGGGCGCACAGTTCGTCAACGTGTTCGAGCATTCCTCGACGGCGCAAAGCTGGGCGCGGGGCGCGGCGGAGGCCGAAGACCTCCTTGTCATGACCCAGCGCATCATGGGCGCGCCAGATGCGCAGGCGCTGTTTCAGGCCGAGGCCAAGCGACAGGGCAAGGAGGGCTATCTTCCTGACACGACGCCGGATTTCCTGCGCGCGCTCGAGCGGGAGCTTTCGGGCAGCGTCGGCGCGGCGACCGCCCACGCCATGGTGAGCCAGATCGTTGGCGGGGCGAGCGTGAGCGTCGAAGATCTCATGGCCGTGGCGGACGAAACGGCGCAGATCCTCGAATACTCGAACCAGCTCGAGATGAAGTCGGAGGAGCTGACAAGAACCGCGCGGCAGTTGCAGCAGGCGAACGAGAAACTGACCGCTCTTTCCATTCAGAAGGACGCGTTTCTGGGCCAGATCAGCCATGAATTGCGCACCCCGATGACCTCGATCCGGGCCTTCTCGGAGATTCTGCGCGAAGGCGGCATGGCGGCCGAAGAGACCCAGAAGTATTCCGGCATCATCCAGGACGAGGCGATCCGGCTCACCCGGCTGCTTGATGATCTTCTCGACCTGTCGGTGCTCGAGGCGGGGCAGGTCACGCTGAACTTCGAAGAGGTGGATCTGGCGAAGGTCATCGACAGGGCGGTGTCGGCAGTGCGCGGGCGCGACGGCGGGCTCGAGATCCAGCGAGCCCCGGCGCGCGAACAGCTTCGTGTTGTGACCGACGCCGACCGGCTTGCGCAGGTCTTCATCAACCTCATCGCCAACGCAGGGAAATACTGTGACGCGCCGCAGCCGAAACTCGTGATCTCGGTCGGAGGACGCGCCGGGCGGGTCGAGGTGGACTTCATCGACAATGGCAGCGGGATCCCGGCCGAAAGCCAATCGATGATCTTCGAGAAGTTCTCGCGCTTGTCGGACCATCGCAAGGCAGGCGGCGCGGGACTCGGACTCGCCATCTGCCGGGAGATCATGGAAAAACTCGGCGGCTCCGTCGACTATCTCCCGGGGCAGGGCGGCGCGGCCTTTCGGGTGACGCTGCCGCGTTAACCTTCACACTTTGTAAACCTTGTGCTGCGACTGTCGCGGTCGGAGTACTGCGTTCATGGCAGAGAGTATGACGACGGACGACAAGCCAAGCGCTCTCAGGCGCAAGGCGGGGGCAGGGCGCCCACCGCCCGAAATCGGCGCACCGACCGCGACGAAACTCCTCCGGGCGGCCATCATGCAGGCGGCACAGGATATGGCCGGGTTGACCGTGGTGGCGGGGCAACCGTCCGAAGACCGGATTACGCTTGAGCCGCTGGTGGAAGCGGTTCCGCCTCACGGTCTCATGGCCCTGGTCGAAGGACCGGCCGGGCGCTACGGCCTCGTTCTGCTCGATCCCGATGTCATCGCAGCCTTGATCGAAGTCCAGACCACGGGAAAGGTGGTGCCGAAACCCGCCGCGCCGCGCACCCCGACCCGCACCGACGCGATCATGTGCGCGGATTTCATCGACCGGATGCTGGAGCTTCTGGAAACCAAGGCAACGGAGGCGGGTCTCGATATCGCGCCGACCCTCGAAGGACACCGCTATGCGCTCGCCCTCCCCGAAGCGGGTGCGATTCCCATGACGCTCGAGGATATCCCTTACCGGCAGTTCAGGGTGGGCGTCGATATCGCCGGTGGGGCCAAGCGTGGCGAGATGCAGGTCGTCCTTCCGTTCGACCCCCTGCCGGCGCAGATGAAGGAAACAGGACATGCGCGTTCGGATCCCCCCGGTTTCGCCCGCGCACTCGAAGGGCAGGTGAACGCCTCGCACGCCGAATTGCGCGCGACGCTGCACCGTGTCGAAATGACCCTCGCAGAGGCCATGGCGCTCGTCGAAGGGGACCTGATCCCGGTGCCGGCGGAGGCACTGGCCCGTGTCGCCGTTGAGGATATCCACGGCGGCCTCGTCTGCCATGCGCGTCTTGGCCAGAGCGAGGGCCAGCGGGCCATCCGGATCGACATCGACGGCCTTCCCGGGACGGCCGAGGTTGGCACGGCGTCCATTGGCGTTGCTGCATCCAAGGCGGGTCCGAGCCTCGTGCAACCGCGCGACACGCAAGGAGCGTTGCCCGACCCGCTGGCGGATCCCGGGGATGTTCCGGACTTCGGGGCGCTGGACGACTTCGAGCTTCCCGGGCTTGATGAAAGCATGGACCTTGCCGCCCTAGAACTGGGTCAGGCGCAGGAGAATTTTTGTTGACTGCGAATCAATCAAATGGTCCGATCGCCATGATCGGGCAAGTGTTTGCCCCGGGTTGACCTGCGTCAAAGAAGGCCCATGTGTCTTGAGAGACAAGATTTACGCACAATCTGGAGGCGATGATGGCTGATTCCTCGGCGAATACGGGACCGAATGTCGCGAAATTCCGCGAGAAACTCGAGGCGCGGCTCAAGGAACTCGACACGCGTTTGCACGAGATCGATGATGAATTGGACAGCCATCAGTCGAAGGACTGGGAAGAGCTGGCGACCGAAAGAGAAGAGGACGAAGTGCTCGAATCCATGGGTGCTTCCGGGCAGGCCGAAATGGCGCGAATCCGGGCGGCTCTCGACCGTATTGATGAGGGAGAATTCGGATATTGCGTGACCTGCGGGGACGAAATCGCCGAAGAGCGGCTCGACCTCGTGCCGCACACGCCGTTCTGCGCGGCCTGTGCAACCAAGACGGCCGCCGCACGTTGAGCGGGTAGCGGCCTGGACGGGTCTGACCGCCCGTCGACGCCCGTGGGCACCATTCAGTGCCCCCGAGCGGGGAGGAGTCGATGGCGAACTGGGAGGATCGCACATGAGAGCGGAACTTTTGCAGACCACTGAACGGCTGATAGACGAAATTTCAGCAGATCCCGTGAACTGGCGCGCGCAGGAGCATCGCCTTCGTCAGGTGATCGCCGCGCATGAAAAAGCCGGCATGAAGCTGCCGTCGCATCTCAGGGTCTACGAATCCTGGCTGTCGGAAGATGACGCCGAGGACGCCTTCGAGAACCTGCCGGTCTGATCGGGCGTTTGCCGGCAAGTTGGCACCACGGATAACTGGGCCGGTCGCATTGCCAAGGGTGGTGCGCGGTCCTATTCTGTCGCTGATTTCATTGAAAAAGGCGACGTTTCGTCGTGCAGGACACCGACATTGGACGGTAACGATGGCAACGGAGGTTCCCGCGAGGGAACCATGAACGACGGTCCGGCCGACAAGGTCCGCATCGAAACGCGGGACGGCGTGATGGTCGTCACCGTGGACAACGTGCCCGTGAACGCGCTTGTCCAGCCGGTGCGCAAGGCACTCCTGCAGGCGGTCGTGGCCGCCGAGGCCAATCCGGAGGTCCGTGCCATCGTGATCGGCGCAGCGGGCAAGACCTTCCCCGCGGGCGCAGACGTGCGGGAATTCACCGTGGCCGCGGCCCGCCCCACGCTTTCAGAGCTTTGCGACCGGATCGAAGCCTGCACGAAGCCGGTCGTCGCGGCGATCCACGGCACGGCGCTCGGGGGTGGCTTCGAACTGGCGCTCGCCTGCCACTATCGTCTCGCCTTGCCCGACGCACACTTCGGATTTCCCGAGATCACGCTCGGCCTCGTGCCCACGGCCGGCGGCACCCAGCGGCTTCCCCGGATCGCGGGCGCGCGCGCGGCGCTCGACCTGCTTGTCTCCGGCCGTCCCATCGACGCGATGCGCGCGCAGGCGCTGGGGCTGGTGGACAAGGTGGTGAACCGGGGGCTCGAGCGCGCAGCTTTCGGCACGGCTCGCAACATGGGCGAAGAGGGCACTGCTCCGCGCCCGACCCGCAAGATCATGCGCGGACTCGATGACCCGGCCCGCTATCTCGAACTTGTGTCGGCGCGGCGCAAGATGTTGCCGGATCGCTCGGTCGCCATCGAACGCGCCATCGACCTTGTTGAATCCGCTTTGCTTCTGCCGTTCGAGGCCGGGCTCATGCGCGAACGGGTGGCCTATGAAGACCTCGTCAACACGGACGAGGCGCAGGGTCTGCGCCACGCCTTCCTGGCCGAGCGACGCGCCGGGCGCGAGGCACGCTTCGCCGGGGTCGCGCCGCGACCCATCGCGGGGATCGGCGTCGTGGGAGCCGGGCCGCTCGCGCGGGATATCGCGATTGCCGCGCTGGCCACGGGGGTTCCGGTGCGGCTCGCGCTCGAGGATGACGGGGCCATCGGAAGGGCGCGCGCCCGGATCGAGGCGGTGCTTGCGCAGGCTGTCGAAACCGGCCGCATGACGGGGCGCGACCGCGATGCGCGCCTGATGCACCTGACCGTGTCGGACAGCTACCGTGTTCTGGCCGACAGCGACGTGATCATCGAGGCGCTGGCTGAAAATGCGGTCCGCAAGGCCGCGACGCTCACGCGGCTCTCACAGGTGGTCATGACCGACGCGGTCGTCGCCAGTTCGACCGCCGATTGCGATATACCGACATTGGCCCGCGCGGTCAGCCATCCGGAACGCTTCGCCGCGATGCATTTCGTCGCTCCCGCCGACCGCAACCGGCTGGTCGAAGTCGCGGGTGTTCCGGAGACCCGGCCCGACGCCATCGTGACGCTTCTGGGGTTGGCCCGGTCCATGGGCAAAGTGCCCGTCACGGTTGCGCCCCGGATCGGGCTGATCGTCAATGCCATGATGCAGGCCTATTACACGGCCGCCTGCCTGACACTCGAACAAGGGGCCATGCCGGCAGAGGTCGATGCTGCACTTCGCAGCTTCGGGATGCCGTTGGGTCCGCTCCAGGCGCAGGACATGGCCGGGCTCGACAGTGTCTGGGGGCTCGCAGCCGAGGATTGCGCGTCGGCCATCCCGCTCCGCATGATCGAGAACGCCTGGTATGGGAGCCGGTCGGGTCAGGGGTTCTACCGCTATGACGAAGGGGAAAAGGGTGGCCGCGCCGCGCCAGAGGTCTTTGCCATGATCCGTGACCTGCGCGAAAGCGCGGGGATCGTGGCGCGCGCTTTCGAGCCGGAAGAGATCCAGCAGCGCTGCCTTCGTGCCATGGCGAACGAAGGGGCGCGCCTGATCGCGTCCGGGACCGCGACACGGCCGTCGGACGTCGACGCCGCGATGCTTCTTGCGCTCGGTTTTCCGAGGACGGCGGGCGGCCCCATGGCCCTGGCGGATCGGGAGGGGGCGGTGGCGGTGCGCAAGGCGCTGGTGGCGTGGGAGGCCGAGAGCGACTTCTGGACCCCGGAACCAATCTGGCAGGAGCTGATCAAGATCGGTGGCAGCTTCGGAAAGATGAACGCGCGCTAGGTTGTCGCCAAGTCTTGCGAGAAGTCAGGCGAGGATCACGCCCACGACCACGAGGATCAGCCCGAAGGCCGACAGCATCAGTGCGCCGAAATTCAGGACCATCGCGGATTTCACGGCCGTACGCAGGGCGTCGTCGTCCAGCCCCTCGCGCTTTGCACGCACGACGCGCATCGCCGAGGTGACGAGGCCAAGAAGCCCAACGACCGAGATGGCCGCACCGATCCAAATCATCCAATCCATGCGCCGCTGCCTAGCCTGCGCGGCGGGCTGCCGCAAGCGGATTTGGCGGGGAAATCGGTCTTGAACGGCGCGGGCGCGGCGGCTAGGTGAAGGGACCCAAGGCAGTTTCGGACGAGGACGTGATGGACGACGCGATGGACATGGAAGACCACAAACCGACGAGCTACCGCGTCACGGCGGACGAGCTGCGCCAGTTCATCGAACGCTTCGAGCGGCTCGAAATGGAGAAAAAGGACCTCGCCGACCAGCAGAAAGAGGTCATGGCCGAAGCCAAGGCGCGTGGTTACGACACCAAGGTCATGCGCAAGGTCATCGCGCTGCGCAAGCGCGACAGCGACGACATCGCCGAAGAAGAGGCGATCCTCGAAATGTACAAGGAAGCACTCGGAATGTGATCCGGGTGCCTGTCACGGGCGGGGCCTGCGCGTCCTGCCTTGGCGGGCCGTGCAATCAGTGTCTCAGGCGGTGATGAAGTTGACGCCCGGAATATGGCCGAGCTCAAGCATGTCGTCCTCGTAGGACCGGCTCAGCCGCGCCATGATGTCCTCGGTCCAGCCGGGCAGGGCGATCTCTTCTTCCAGTGCCTCGTCGATCGCGTATTTGTCGAGAAAGGCCGCCAGCACCCGGCGCCGCTGAATCTCGCTCACTGGCTGGTGTTCGGCCATATAGGCGCGAAGCCGTTTCACCCCTTCGCGCTCCATGATCTGCGCGAGGATGTCGAGTCCACCCTTGAACTGGATGCGCATGTCGATCCCGGTGACGTCATGCATCACCTCGGGCCAGATGAGCGGCGTGTCCTCGTTGCACCAGACCGTGACCGGACAGTCCGGGTTCGCCTCGCGGATGTCGCGGATCACGTCGGACCAGATCAGCCCCTCGAGACGCAGCTCGCTCACGAGCTGTTCCGCGTCAATTTCCGGAAACTTCGCGACGATGGCAGGGATGAAGGTCGCCGGGTCCCGCACCGCCATGAAGAACTCGACCTGGTGATCGGGGAAGGCGTCCCGAAGGCGCTTCGTGCGCTCCCCGGCGAGGGGATAGAGCATCCCGTCCTCGATGATCCGCCGCCAGCCACAGATGAAATTCTCGAACGACAGCACCAGCCGGTCGGGGTCGTCACCGTCGAGCATCGCTTCGAGGACCACGTCCTGCGTTTCTTCCGTCGCGCGGCCGCCGTCGAGCTTGGCGAAAACGTCGGTGAGAAGCTTGCGATACTTCGACGGGCCCGGCACCGCGACGCCGTGGTCCTGCAGGATCTTCGGGTTCTTCAGAAGCGATTTCAGGAGCTGATCTTCGTCCGTGCAATGGGCGCCGACATGGAAGGCAATCTGCATGGTACTCGAATTATCCTCTGATCAACCGGTCGCAATATAACGGGATTTCTGGACAGTTAAACCGCTTTCGGGATAAGTGCGGCGTCATGGTTGAGGGAAACACTCAGGTTCCAGCGCGGCGCGCACACCTGTCCGGCCGCCTTCGGGCGTGGCCCGGGGGATGGACCCTTGGTGCGCTGGTCGTCGGCGTCGCGGTCGTGGGTCCGATCCTCGCCATCGTCTGGCTTGCGTTCAACCCGGTCGAAAACGTCTGGCCGCATCTCATGTCCACGGTGCTGCCGCGCTACCTGATGAACACGGCGATCCTCGCGTTGTCGGTGGCGCTTCTGTCGGCGGCTGTGGGCACCGGGGCGGCCTGGCTCATCGTGATGTATCGGTTCCCGGGCTCGCGCTGGCTCGAATGGCTGCTGCTTTTTCCCCTCGCCATCCCGGCCTATGTCGGCGCCTATGCGCTCGTTGATTTTCTCGAGTATTCGGGGCCCTTGCAGACCGGGCTGCGGGGTCTGATGGGCTGGCAAAGTGCGCGGGACTACTGGTTCCCGGACATCCGGTCGCGCTGGGCCGCCGTCATGGTCCTGACCGCTGCGCTGTCGCCTTATGTCTATCTGCTGGCACGGGCTGCGTTTCGCGAGCAATCCGGCGGCGTCTACGAGGTCGCGCGCGCATTGGGGGCTGGACCCTTCGGGCGCTTCTGGCGGGTCGGCCTGCCGCTGGTGCGTCCCGCCGTCGCGGCGGGCAGCGCCATCGTGATGATGGAGACCGTGTCGGATTTCGGCGCCGTCGATTTCTTTGCCGTGCAGACGCTGACCACGGGGATTTTCACCACCTGGCTCGAGATGGGCAATGCCGGGGGCGCAGCGCAGATCGCGCTCGTTATCCTCGGGCTGGTGCTCGCGCTCGTCGCACTGGAGAAAGTGAGCCGCTCGAAGAGCCGTTTCTACAAGCTCGAACGCCAGCAGCGCCCGGTGACGCATATTCGCCTCGGGGGCTGGCAGGGCTGGCTCGCCACCTTCTTCTGCACCGTTCCCTTCGCACTCGGGTTCATCCTGCCGACGAGCGTGATCCTCTGGCACGCGTTGTCCAATGCGGAGGAATGGCTCGCGCCCGGTCTTCTCGAGGCGCTCTGGCATACCGTGGCCGTGGGGGGGAGTGCTGCGATCCTCACCGTCTTCTTCGCCCTCGTGCTCGTCTACGGCGTAAGGCTGACCGCGTCGCGTGTGCCGCGCCACGTGCTGCCCGTTTCCACCATCGGCTATGCGGCACCGGGGGCGGTGCTGGCGGTCGGTATCCTGATCCCGCTCGCCACTCTCGACAACTGGATTGCCGATGGTGTCCTCGCGCTGACCGGCTGGGACCCGGGGTTGATCATGACCGGGACGGCCGTCGCCGTCGTCTATGCCTATTTCGTGCGGTTCTTCGCCATCGCACAGAACGCGGCAGATGCGGCGATGGGGCGCGTGTCTCCCTCGCTGCCCATGGCGGCGCGGTCTTTGGGGCGGACCGCCGGAGGTGCGCTGCGCGAGATCTATGTGCCGCTCATCCGTGGCTCCGTCGGGACCGCGCTGCTTCTCGTCTTCGTGGACTGCGTGAAGGAGCTTCCGGCGACGCTCCTCTTGCGCCCCTTTAACTACAACACGCTATCGACGCGTGTCTATGAAAAGGCCTCACTCGAGCAGATCGGACAGGCTGCGCCCGCCGCCATTCTCGTCATTCTCGTGGGGCTCGTCGCGGTCGGTTTCCTGGCCCGCGCGAACCGCTGATCTTGCCAGATTGACAGGCGCGCGGACCGGGCGTATCGGGCGGTCGCGGCACGGCTTTTCTAGTGCCCGCGTGTCACCCGTCGCGAGGCTCCAAGGCCATCGAGCGGGTCCCTGAGAAAGTATGGCGGATGACGGGGATGATATTCCCTTCCGGCGATCTGAACGTGGATCGCCGCGCGGGCTTTGCGGAGTCCATGGCCTATCTGGGCGATCTGGACGCGGCGATCGAGGTGCTGGGCGAGGCCATGGGGCAGGCGCCGGGCTGGGCTGCGGGCTGGTTCCGGCTGGGCGAGTATTTCGAGCGCGCGGGTGACATGACCGGGGCGGTGGCGTGCTGGAAGAAGGCGCTGGCGGCGGACCCCGCCGATCCCTTCGGCGCATCGCTCAAATGCGATCTGGCGGGGCAGGGATCGGTTGTCGAACAGATGCCCGCTGCCTTTGTCGAGACGCTTTTTGACCAATATGCGCCGCGCTTCGATGCCTCGCTCGTCGAGGGCCTGTCCTACCGCGGGCCGCAGGAGATCATGGCGGAGCTTGGCACGGGCCGGATGGGCCGGGTGCTCGATCTGGGCTGTGGCACGGGGCTCATGGGGGCAGAACTGCGTGGGCAGGCGGATTGGCTCGAAGGCTGGGATCTGTCGGCGCGGATGCTGGCCGAGGCCGAAGGCAAGGGGATCTACGACGCGCTCGACAAGCGCGACATTGCGGCGCTCGATCTGGGCGGAACGCGCTGGGACGTGATCGTCGCGGCGGACGTCTTTGCCTATGTGGGCGCGCTCGAGCGGGTGGTGGGTTGGTGCGCGGGCTCCCTCGCGCCCGGCGGACGGTTGGTGTTCTCGGTCGAGTTGAGCGAGGCCGAGCCGGTGGTGCTGCGCGAAAGCCGCCGCTTCGCCCATTCCCGCGCTTATGTCGCGGGGCTGCTCGCCGAGGCTGGTTTCGTCGAGGTGGCCCTGCGCCAGATCGTGCTTCGCATGGACCGGGGACAACCGATCCAATCGCTGGTGGTCATGGCCTCGGGGCTTGGCGTGGGGCGGCGTGAAGGCGAGGGCGAAGCGGAGGCTTTTGCCTGAGCTTCTTGGCGGAATGGGCGGCCTGCGCCGCCCATGCTGTGTGAGCCTCGTCCGGGACGTTGTCCCGGCCAAGGCGGGGGGGGGGCGTTGCCCCCCATACGAAACGGCTGCGCCGTTTCGATCCCCCCAAAGTATTTATGAAGCAGTGAAGATCACGCGTGCAGTGCCCGGATCGCCGTGGTCAGGCTGACCGTTCCGGTGATCTTGCCCGTCTGATCGGTGACGCCCACGGTCCCGTTCGGCGCTTCGTTCATCGTGGGAAGCGCATCGGCCAGCACCGTTTCGCCGTCGAGCGTGGGGCCCGCGAAACCGGGCGCTATCGGGTCGGCCAGACCGTAAAGCCGGATCACCTTGGCGCGGTTGATGTCCTTGGTGAAGTCGCGGATGTAGTCGTCGGCGGGCTTGAGCACGATCTCCTGTGCGTCGCCCTCCTGAATGAGCGCGCCGTCGCGCAGGATGGCGATGTTTTCGCCAAGGCGCAGCGCCTCGTCCAGATCGTGGGTGATGAAGATGATCGTCTTGTGCAGTTCCTCCTGCAGGTCAAGCAGGATCGACTGCATGTCGTAGCGGATGAGCGGATCGAGGGCCGAAAAGGCCTCGTCCATGAGGAGGATATCGGCGTCGGTAGCGAGCGCACGGGCGAGGCCCACGCGCTGCTGCATCCCGCCGGAGAGCTGGCCGGGATAATGCTCTTCGTAGCCCGAAAGACCCACGCGCTCGATCCATGTTCCCGCGCGGGATTTCGCCTCGGCCTCGTCCACGCCCTGGATCTGGAGGCCATACATGACGTTCTCGCCGATCTTGCGGTGCGGAAGGAGGCCGAACTTCTGAAACACCATCGACATCTTGAAGCGCCGGAGGTCGCGCAACCGTTCTTCCGACATTTTCATCACGTCCTCACCGTCGACGAGGATTTCTCCGGCGGTGGGCTCGATCAGCCGGTTGATGTGGCGGATGAGGGTGGACTTGCCCGACCCCGACAGGCCCATGATGACCTGGATGCGCTTTTCGGGGATGTCGAGCGAGACGTCCTGAATCCCAAGCACGTGGTTGTGCTTGTCGAGAAGCTCCGGCTTGCCCATGCCCTTTTTTACCAGCGGCAGGACCTCTTGCGGGCGCTTGCCGAAGATCTTGTAGAGGTTCCTGATCTGGACTTTCGTGGTCTCGGTCATTTCGAGTTCCCCCGGTAGGCCTGCAGCCGTTTGCCATAGGTCTGTGACACGCGGTCAAAGATGATCGCGAGCGCCACGATGGCGAGGCCGTTCATCAGGCCAAGCGCGAGGTATTGGTTCGAAATCGCGCGCAGCACGGGGACGCCAAGGCCCTGCACACCGATCATCGAGGCGATGACGACCATGGAGAGCGCCATCATGATGGTCTGGTTCACGCCGGCAAAGATGTTGGGCAGCGCGAGCGGCACCTGCACGCCGAAGAGCTTCTGGCGCGGCGAGGCGCCGAAGGCGTCGGCGGCTTCGAGGACGTCGGCGTCAACGAGCCTTATGCCGAGGTTCGTCAGGCGCACGATGGGCGGGATGGCATAGATGCAGACGGCGATAAGCCCGGGGACCTTGCCGATGCCCAGAAGCATGACGACGGGGATGAGGTAGACGAAGGAGGGGATCGTCTGCATCACGTCGAGGATCGGGGTGATGACCGCCTGCATCCGGTCCGAGCGCGACATGAGGATGCCGATGGGGATGCCGATGGCGATGCAGAGGATCGTCGCGACCGAGATGATCGCGAGGGTGGACATCGTGTCCTCCCACATGCCGAAAAAGCCGATGGCGACGAAAGCCGCGACCGAACCAAGGGTGATCTTCCACGACCGCGACCCGAGGTAGGCGAGGCCCCCGACAATCAGAAGGATGATCGGCCAGGGCGTTGCCAGAAGCACGTCCTCGAACCAGACGAGGAACATAAGAAGCGGGTTGAAGAAGGCCTCGAGCGCTTCCCCCGTGGCCCGGGTGAACTCGCGGAAGTTGCCGTCGATCCAACGCCGCATCGCGGAGAGGTCCGCGCGGCCGAGTGATGGAAATTCGGTGAAGAAGGACATCCCTGATCCCCTTATGGATAGATGCTGCTCAGCGCGAAAAGGCCCGCGGCGTTGCGCGGGCCTTTCCAGTCTGGTTGAGGCGCGATCAAAGCGCGTCCTTGACCTTCTGCGCGACGTCGTCCGACACCCACTGGGTCCAGACATCTTCGTGCGACACGAGGAACTCGAAAGCGGCATCTTCGCCGGTGGCCTGATTTTCGTTCATGAAGACGAGCATCTGGTTCATCACGTCACCGGGGAACACGCGCGCCTTGAAGTAATCGGCCGCGACGCCACCCTTTTCCATGAAGTCATCCGTCACCACGGTCTCGACCTCGGACACGGTCCAGGCGGTGGGCTGCGGGTCCATGCAGTCCTGTTCGGCGAGCGCGATGCAGCCGTCCCAGTTCTCGCGGCCCGCGAATTCGGCCTCGAACGGCAGCATGACCATGTCGTATTTCCCGATCATCGAGGTGGGCGACCAATAGTAACCGAACCAGGGCTCGCCCCGGTCGGCGGCTTTCGCCATGGAGCCGTCCAGCCCTGCGGCCGAGCCCGGATCGACGAGGACCCAGCCCTTTTCCTCCATGTCGAAGGCGCGGAAGAGGTTTGCGTTCACCAGTTGGCACCCCCAGCCAGCCGGACAGCCGACGAAGGCGCCTTTGCTTTCGTCTTCCTGGTAGGGGAAGAGTTCGGGGTGTTCGAGGAGCTTCTCGACCGTGTCGAGTTCCGGGTGTTCGGCGGCGAACGCGGGGGTCACCCACCAGCCTTCTCCGAGACCCGTGATCGGACCTTCGTTGAGGGCGACGAGCGAGCCTTCGTCCTTGGCGACGTTCAGCAGGTCACGCACCGCGTTGATCCAGAGCTCCGGTGCCACGTCCGGTTCTGCCTTCTCCGACATCGAGGCGAAGGTGGTCTGCGTGGCGCCCGGAATGAGCGAAACGTCACAGCCGTAGCCTTCTTCGAGGATGATCGCGTCGACATTGGCCATGAGCTCGGCCGAGGCCCAGTCCATCTCGGCGATCGAGACGTCGCCGCATTCCTGCGCCCAAGCGCCAGTCGCAAGTGTCGCGGAGAACCCGAGCGCCGCGACGGCGCCAAGTATCCTGTTTGTCATGATTTTCTCCCTGTGCATTGGGTTCTGGTCTTGATGTCGATCTGCTGAAAGCGACATTTTCACCTTGTTATGTCGTGAAAAGACCATAGGGGTCCGATGTTGTAAACCGTTAGACGTAACCGTCTGGTGCACGGATGGTTCCGCTTTCCCGTCCACTTTCTGCGACAAATGCTTGAACGTGCGGCGACGAGCCGCTAAATCGCGCGTCAGTGCCCCTATAGCTCAGCTGGTAGAGCAACTGATTTGTAATCAGTGGGTCCGCGGTTCGAGTCCGTGTGGGGGCACCATTTTTTTGGTTAAAGTATTGATATTTATTGGAAATTTCTGATTAACCCAAGGCCGATCCACCCATTTGTCCACCCTTGCGCGCGCGATGGGGAGTTTTCGGACGCCGTAAAAAGGGGCAGGGGATAGGCCTTTGCGAGGCTTTAGGGACTGACAAAACCTCGCCTGATCTGCCGCCGCCTAGCGCGCGTATTGTTTGCGCTGCCCATGGTCGGCCTAGGGCAATCCTAGGGTAACGCGCGTTGGATGGACGGGAACGGTGAACCGCGCCCCCCGACGCAAGAAACATCAGGCAGACCTCTGAAGTCGCAGGGCTTCTTGAGCTAACTGGTCCCCGTGCCACCCTTGATAATATCTACATATGTCCCCGTTCTGGTGACACGGGCGAACAGGGTTTCTCCCGGCCAGCGTCCCCGCTTTGGGGACACTTCACCGTTGCGCGCCGTTCTTTTCGGCCAAGGTGTCCCTTATATGGGGGCGCGGTGTCCCAGATTTGGGGGCGGGCTTTTGCACTGAAACGCATTCTCACGGCGAAACCTCAGCGCAAGTTCTGGTGATGCAGTTCTCTAGCGCAATCGTCGCGTGGGACCTAACGACAAAATGCCAAAAGAATTACTCCGAAGAGTTGAAAGGAATGTACCACGACAACAAGGGCCTTGCGGCCCTAGGCACATCATTGAGCGTTAGTGAAAAGTGCCGGGCGAGCTGAACGATTTCCGGTACTCCGTCAATGTCCAGCGCGCTCAATGAGGCTCGTATGACACCGCTCTCAATGAGCAAATCATCTGAACCATTCTCAGTAAGGACAATCCTTGAAGGTGCTTCGTAGCCTGAAGCTTCATTTCCCAGAATTACTTGCCACTCCTCCGATGAAGCAATGCCGCGTTCCGAAACGGCAACGTAGTACGATGTTCCTTTCACCGGTAGCACCCCGCCTACTTCGGACTTATCCGATGCGACCCAAAGAGCACCCGCGAAGCCATCACTGGCCGAGTTTTCTGAGTTGGGCAGCGAAAGCCCAGTTGGAATGCTATCAATGACTTGGAAGGTGAAGTCGGAGTGTTCAGATAAAGCTTCCAGATCGGGAGGGGAAGCCGAGTCACCGCTCCTTGCGACGAAAGACGCGAGCGCGGCAAATTTCGCTGACTTGACGGCCTCCAAGTCCATCCCACCCAAACCCAGAGCCTCTTCATAGTTAAGTGCCCCGTCGCGGACGGACTTGATGGAAAGTATGTACACTGCTAGTCCGAAGCAGGATAAGCTAGCCCCTGGCACAAGCTCGGGGTGCAATAACGCTACGATTGGGCTTGTTTGTTCGACATCGTCCACCCCGTAGGCAAAGCATGGAGTAGCTTCCCTTCCTCCGATGACCATCTTGAGATGACCGCCGTCGAGCGTTCTCACTGTCTCAATGAGGCTCAGGACGTTGTGATAAATCCCTGTTTCCTCGGGAGTATCGTCCTCACTTTCTAAAAAGCTCTTCACTCCAAGGAGCGTGTCGTAAGAAAGATACAGGCCGAACAATCCATCATCCTGCGGTTCCGGATCTAGGCATGATGCGGATTCAAGAGGGTGCAAGGACGGTGAGAAACAGGTCCGCGCTTCGGAGGATGAAGGCGTAAGGAGCGCAAGCGTACTTGCAAAGCAAGCTGCAGTTAGTTGCGTAACTCCACAGCTTCCATGTCGTCCACGCCACTTACGGAAAACCGGACTTCCATTAGTGTCAGAGAAAGAGATGGGTCGTCGCAAAGCTTCAAATTTTCGATGGGGGTGCATGCCAGCTTCATTACATTGCTCAAGACGAGTGAGTCGTTGCCATCTTGCCTGCTTGGTGCGTCGGTGGGCAACGAGTATTCGTTGCCCCTTACTGTTTGATACGTCGAATGGCGGACAAAAATTGGCAGGATAGACAGCTTCTCCAAGCGTGGCGCTAAGTCGCCGTAGGCGGAGAAAACCAGAGTGCCATCACGAAAGCTAACATCGACTTCGTCAGCTAATGCTTCAATGCGGCTCTGCTTCATCTGTAGCGCGCCGGTCCAAATCGCTAGGCCAACCGCTATTGCGGACGTAATGAATGTGGTGGCTATGCCGAACCTTTCCCAAAGCTGTTGGAAGTGGCTGGAATGCTTATCTTCGGTCGATGACGTAGACATTCGAATCCTCCCAACACGGCGACTTGGATTGTACGACTGACTTGCTTTCAGAGTTCTACCACAACTTGGACCAATCGAGTTAACCATTCGTTCTCACAGTTCAGATAGGCGTCCCGCAGCTCAAGTCCAGCGAGCACACCTAATGCGAATCCTTTTCTGCCGAGCCTTTTGATACTGGGTCTCGGGGTCTCAACCCGTGATGGGCTTGTTTCCACGATACAAACCCCTTCCGAGCCGCCTTTCCGTCCACGGTTGGCATCTCTTGCAGCGACCAAAGCGCCGCGACGCCCACGCCAGACGGTCCCAGATAGGGCGCTTGCTCCATCGCTATGAATCCGCGTTCTTCGAGTTCCCGGAACCAGCGGGTCATGGTGTTCTTTCCCGAGTTCAACAATCTCGCCGCGTCCGGGTGACTGAGGACGATCCGCCCGTTGTTCGATCCGGTGAAGCGCCGCTTGAGTTCAATGTAGAGCGCGCGGGGACCGGGTTTCATGGTCGCCCACGCTTCGGTGGCTTGCAGGTATTCAGGGAGCTGGACATGCCGCCCAGCCCCCCGTTTTGCCCGCTTGTAGGGTTTGCGGGTCATTGGTCGCGTCGCTCCTGCGCTTGCACGCCCCGAGAAAGTCGCAGACAGACGAAAAGCGAGGGACAGCCCCCGACACATAGCCAAGCGCTCTCAGCGACCGCCTCAGCGCCTCTCAGAACGTCTACGCACCACTTGCCGCCGTGCCAGCGGATTCTCACTCTCTGCATCTCATTCCCCGTAGATGAGTTGTGCCAGGAGCCTTGCGTGGCTCTCGGAAATTCCCAATGCACGGCGCAGCCGCGCCACCTGCCACGCGCTCATGCCGCTTCCCCCGACTGCAGGGGCTGGACCACGCCCCGAAGGACATAGCGCGCGTGCGTGCCGGAAAACGGCCCGCCGTGCGGCTCGTGGATGGTCTCGATGGGCACGCCCATTTCGCGCAGCTTGTGCACGTAGGCGCTCCACCGTGGCGCGGGATTGTCTATGGGCGTGCAGCCCCGGTCTCCGGCCCGGATGAGTTCCGTGAGTGCCCATCTGTCGCGGCCTTTCACGGCAATAAGGGATTGTTCGCGGCCAGCGACGTGGACCGCGTAGTGGGCCAGCGCCCACGATTGTGAAGGTTTCATGTGTTGTCTTGCTCCTTCGAGCTTGAGGCACGAAGGCGCTGGGCATAGATTGGGAGAGTTCTTGCCAGAGAATATTCCCGCACTCAGCCCAGCGCATCCGCGCGGGTGGTGCGGGTCTTAGCCCGCCTTCTTAGCGGCAATCGCCGCGTCGATATCAGCTTCGATCCAGTAGAGCCGAGAGCCGAATTTCGTGGGCCTCGGAAGGCGTCCAGCTTCATAATCACGAATGATAGAAGACCGGCTCCTTTGGCCAAGTTTCTCGCTGAGTTGCTGCATGTTAAGGTAGCGCATGAAAGATGTCCCTTGCCACGTGTTGAGCCAACATGACGCGCCGGAAATTGAAGTGCATGCCCGGAGTTACTTAGATAACTTCGGGAACCCGTCTCAAATGTCGCTGCGCCGGGACCAAATGTTCATCAAGGTCTTAGCGGTGGGAAGATCTGGCGTGCCTTCCCACGCTTCGAGTATTGCATGACAGGCGGTGTTTTCTGTGAACGTCGCCTCATTCTCGGTGATCCGCCCCCCCAGTTTTTCAATGTCTTTGAGGAATTGGATTATCCAGAAATCACGCTCACGAATGGGAAAAGGGTCAGGACCACGGCGCTTGCTTGGGATTTCGACCTTGTCCTGCAAGACATCGGCTATGAAGAATGCGAACTGTTCGCAGAGGGGTATGTCGTTTTCGATCAGCGTAGCTATGGCATACCGAAGAGCGTCAAACCAGAAGCGGTCTTCGAGCGCAGCTTCCACCAGACCGTTAAATGTTCGATCTGTCGGTTGATATTCGGGGGGGATGTCGGTCGGATTGTGACCGTGCGTGACAGCGATGCCCTGCGCTGCGCGTTTGACCGTGGATCGGTATGAAATGTGAAGGTCGTTCTCGAAAGCGAATTTTAGATGGGGAGCGACTTTGGCTAGCCAGACCATTTCTGAAAAAGTTGGCGCGCGTCCCTTGTCCGCGACATCCTTCAGATTGTTTTGCCAAACTTCTGATGGGTTCAATTCCATCGGCTCTTCATCCCTTGGCAAATGCGACCAATCCGGGGGAAATTGATGTTAACCTCACCGCCCAACGCTCCATAAGCGCACGTCTTTGCTCCAAGAAATCCGTGCGGCGATAGGCGCGCTCCACCTTCCCGCCCACAGTGTGACCCAGCGCGGTTTCTGACACGTCGAAGGGGGTATTGGTGGTTTCAGCCACCCAATCGCGGAAAGAGCTTCGGAAGCCGTGGGGGCGCTCTGCCATGCCGCGCCGCTCCATGAAGCGGCTCATGGTGGCGTCGGATATCACGCCTTTGCGCAGGCTAGGGAACAGGAACCCGTCGCGGGCGAAGGGTCTAGCTTGATCTATTACAGACAGCGCTTCCCGTGACAGGGGCACGCGAAAATCGCTGGTCGCGCCTTTGCGGCCCTTCATCGCCTCTGCCGGGATGGTCCAGATATCGCCGCTGATCTGGTCAATGTGCAGGAACCGCAACGGGTGGCTGCGAACCGCCGTGAGGATGAGAAGGCGCAGGGCGAGTTCCGTAATCGCGCCGCCGTTCAGCGACTGGTAGAACGCCGGAACCTCCTGCCAGCTAAGGGCCGGGATATTGGTGGCGACGTGGCGCTGTTTGCCGAGAAGGGCCTTTGCCTTCTCCGTCGCCTGCAGGTCCACGTCCAAGCCCAGCGCCGCCGCGTGCCGCAGGACGATTGAGAGACGGTTCAGCGCCTTGCGCGCAGTGTCGGCTTTCTCGTGCCAGATGGGGGCGAGCGTGTCGCGAATGTCGCGCTGGTCAATCTCCGAGACGGGGTATTTGCCCAGCTTGGGAAGCACGTGGAGTTCGAGCGGGCTAAACCAGCGGCCCGCCGTCCCGTCGCCCTTGAGTTCGGCTTTGCGGCTCTCGAAGGCATCGCGGGCGATATCGCTGAGAATGTTCTGGTTGCGCTGGGCCTTCCGGCGCGCCCTGTCGCGTTCCTTGATTGCATCCTTGCCAGCCGCGACCACGGCACGCCATTTCTCGGCTTCATCCCGCGCGGCTTTGAGCGACACGTCAGGATAGCGGCCCAGCCCCATCTCATGCCGCTTGCCATAGGCGACATATCGCAGGAACCATTGCGCGCCGCCGTCCTCACGTTTCAGGAACCAAAGCCCTTCACCGTCCGAGAGCTTCCCAGGGGCTGCAGCCTTCAGCGTTGCATTGGTGAGCTTGTTCTTGAGGCGCGCCATTTTCCGTCCACCTTTTCATCCACCCTCTACATATGGGGTATGGTGAAACGCGATGGAATAGCATGGGTCAAGAAAAGAAGGGCTAGGGCGCATTTTCCTTGGCGGGCTGATACCTGCTGAAACCCCAAGATATAGGGCTGCAATGCCGTGTGGGGGCACCATTTCCATCCATTTCTGGTCGCCGGGGGGCGACGCGGCGGGCGACGCGTTCACTGGATGATGATCGCCGAGGTGCCGTCGTCGATGCATTCGCCGGAATTGCCGGCCTGCGCGTAGCGGATCCAGATCAGCTGCCTCGGTGCGAAGATCGACAGGCCGTCGCAGGGCCCGTTTCCGCCTTCCGGAGCGCCCATCTGGATCATGCCGGGGAAGAGACGTTCGGCGAGCGAGGTTCCGATGTTGCGTGCGTTGTCCAGGTTCACCTCCGTCGACTGGATCGAACAGTAGATCTCGGGGACCGTGCTCACGATGCCCATGACTCCCGGTCCGGAGACCTCCCAGCTTCCCTCGTCCATGCCTGCGGTGAGGGTGAGGCCGAGCCCTTCCAGGGCTGGAAGGGCCTCGTCGGGGGTTCGGTAATTGACGAGGCAGGTTTCGGCGAAGGCCCGAACGAGGGCCGCCGGGTCGGAGGCGATCAGGACGAGGTCGGCGTTGTTCTTGCCGTCGGATGTGCGCTCCGCCTGCAAGGCGGGTGCATTGCGCGCGAGGGCCGGGCCGGAGAGCGACCCGAGGGCCATGAGGCAAGCGACAAGGCCCGCCCCGAGGGCTCTTGATGGCGGGCGCGATCCGCCGAGCGTCGAACGTGCATAATCCATGTCAAAACTCCTCCAAACAAATCGTTGCCCGACCGACGTCGGAACCTGCAAGCCCGGTCCCCTCGCGCCGGTCGTCATGAAGTACAATCGAACGAGATTATCCTGCCGCAACAATCGCGGGTCGCGCAAGTCTGGTGCTCACAAAGTCTTCATGATCGACTTCCAAGAATGGCTTCAACTCATTGATTTCGCTTTTGACTCTCGATCTCTCCGCGTCGATCCCCGCGCCGCCCGAGAAGATGAGTCGCTTCAGTCTGGTCCGGCGCAGAACATTGACGACTCCGTGGCCGCCGGCGCGGCGGAGGGCTTCTGAAGTGCGGCGGGCCAGCCGGGCAACCCACGCCGAGCGAGGAATTGACGCAGCATTAACTGGCCGGCCCGCCGCCGCCGGTTGGGGTAAACCGACGTTCTCGATGCCGATCAGGGCGCACAGTTGCTCGCAGAAAGCGACTGGGTCCGACTTCAGATCGGCATATTCCAGATAGAAGACACGGCCGGGAAAGAGTGCCTCCCAGGCGGAGGCATGTTTCTGGAAGAGCCCCGCCTCCACGATGTCAGGATGCGCGCGGGCCATGTCGCTGACCGAGGCCTGCGGGACACCGGCCTTGCGGTAGTGGAAGTAGTGCGAGATCGCCCGATCGAGGGGGTCGCGGTAGACGACAATGATCTTCGCGTCGGGTATCGAGGCCGCAAGGTTCTTGCGGGCGTCGGGTTTGTGGAACAGTGACGGCGCGACCTCGATTGCGATCCCGGATTGGTCGCCCCATTGGGCGCTGTACCAGTCAAGTCCGCGCTCGAAGCACTTGTCGAAGAAGAAGGTTTCTTTCTGCGCGACGGGCAGGGCCACTTCGGATCGGCTGCGCAGGTAGCTGTCGATCCAGGTCGTTCCGCATTTCGTCGGGCCGACAAACACTATGGATGGCAACATTCGTTTCTCCAATTCGTCCTCTTGCAAGGGGTCCGGCTCAGGAAGCGCTTTCATAGCGGGCGATGTCCTTTTCGGTGACACCTGCCATGACGGCGCCGACGACCTTCTCGGGGGGGATGCCGCTCGCCGCGAAGTGGCGGGCAAGCGCCTTGCGGTCCGAGATGCCCCATTCGGCGGCACAGACGAAGCCGTCCACGACCGCGGAAAGCGCGGCCGCGTCCACGCTTTCCCCAAGCGACGGGAAGTCGATCACGATCTGGTCGAAATCGCGGGTAAGGGCGGCGATCAGCTTGGTCAGAAGCGCCGTGTCGAAGGTTGCGGGATCGACCGGTTCCTTCTTGCCGACGGCACGGTTGGGCAGAAAATACAGCCCAGAGCGTTCATCCACCCAATAGACGTCTTCCGCCGTGAAATTCGGGCTCATGCTGTACATGAGGTCCGTCATGCCGAAACCGGCGGCGGGGGTGATCGAGCGGCTGAGGAAGGCCTCGAGCCAGTCGAAGTCGATCAGGAGGGTCTTGAGCCCTCCGACCGCCGTCATCTCGGCATAGTTCATCGCGACCGTCGAACGCGCTTCGGCGCCGGTATCGGACACGAAGCCGATGACCGCACCGCGCTTGTTGTGGCGTGGGGCGAAGTGGTTGTCGAAGGCGACCCGGATGCGGCGCACGGTTTCGGAGTAGGGCGACAGCGGCTGTGTGAGCGTCATCGACATCTGCCCGCGCAGCTTGGCCAGCGCGAGCCGGTGCTTGGGCAGCGGGACGACATTCGTGCCCGGCTGCGACGCCTCCGGCTCGTCTCCGACACGCGGCTTCAGGATGCCGATTTCGGGCAGGCGGTCACTGGCCATCGGACCTTCGAGCGCCGTTCTGCGATGAAGCGGCGGCAACAGGCCCAACACCGGCCCGCCGACCGCGCGCGAGAGAGAGGCGCGGGTTCTGAGCCTGACATCGTTGTTTTCGCGCGCGAACGCGGTGCCGGCCCCGATGGTCAAACCGAGCAAGGCAGAGATCAGCAGAAGCTGCGTGCCGCTGCGACCCGTGGTGCCTTCGGGAGGCTGCGCGAGGCCGAGCACCGAGGCGTCCACGACCGGGAAAGTCTGCTGCTCCTTGGTGCGCAGATAGGTGGTGGTATAGGTCTCATACATGTCGCGGTAGATGCGCGCCTCGCTTTCCAGACGCCCAAGATCCGACTGGGCCGACCGGTCGTCCGAGGCCACGTCGGTCATGCCCGAACGGGCCTGTGCTTCGGCCTGTGTCGTATCATCGAGCGCGGCCTGTGCATCGGCCAACAGGGCCGGGAGCATGTTCGCGGCCCGGGCGTTGAGCGCGGCGCGTTCGGCGGCGTCCATCGTTTCGGCATAGGCCTGGGACAACTCGGCGAAAGCCGCGTCGCCCGATTGCGCCGGGAGAACGCCCAGAGGCGCTTGCGACCGCATGGCGAGCGAGGTCTGGTCAAAGCGGGTTTGCGCTTCGATGCGGGCGGAAATCGCTTCGCGCAGGGAAGCGACGGCATCGGCCCTTTGGCCCGCGTTCGCCGTCGGTGCGGTTCCGAGACCCGAGGCGGCGCTGAGTTGGCTTTCCGCGTCGGCGGCCTGTTGCGACAGTTCCTCCATGCGGGTCTCGAACCAGCCCGCCGCCGTTTCCGCCGAGGTCACCCGCATGTCGTAGCGCTGCATGACATAGGCCTGCGCCACGGTGTTCGCGATCTCGGCGGCGAGGTCGGGGCTGTTCGCGATGACCTTGATGGACAGGACCGAGGTCACGCCGTTTCGCGTGACGCTCACATCGTCGCGCAGCTTGTCCACCGCATCACGGAAGCGTTCGGCATCGGACGGAAGTTCGGCCTCGGGCGTGCCGGTGATGGACCCGAAGAGACCCAGAACCGAGGCCTTCGCGCTGTCGAGGCTCTGGGCCAAAGCGCTCTTGTCGGCGTCCCAGAAGATGGCTCGGTTGTCGAGATCGAGGGTTTCGACCACTTCGGACAGAAGCATGGGCGAGCGGATGACCTGCATCTGGCTTTCGATGGTCACGTTGTCGAACTTCGTGCCGCCATAGACCTGATCCCGGCCGAAGGGATTGAGGGAGGGCGCCTCGAGCAGAACGCTGGTGCCGGATTCGTAGCGGTTGGCGAGCAAGAGGCTCGCAAGGAGCCCGCCGGCAAGACAGAAGGCGGTGATCCAGAAGACGAGCCGCGCACGGCGCCTCAGGACACGAAGCGCCGAACCGAAGTCGAAATTGCTCGTCGAGGCATAGGGCGGCAGGGCCGCCGCGCTGTCGTGGATGGTCAGCCGGTCAATGTTCATGGCGGGACTCCCGTGGCGGACATGGCAAAGAGGTGAAGTGCGGTGTGGGCCGGGCGCGTATCATTGGCCCACCCAGGTCTGGTCGAGCTCGACCATGTCGCCGGGCATCAGCATGTCGTCCATGCGCAGGGTCAGATGCTCGACCCCGGTGACCGTCTGGCGATAGACCGTCGCGGTGGCGTCCTGTCCCCAGGCCGAGGCGAGCGCGACCATGAGCACGTCCAGCTCGGCGTCGAGCGCGTTCATCTCGGTGCGCCAGAGCTGCTGGCGGTTGATGTTCTCGATCCGGGCGGTAACGACAAGCTCTTCCCATTCGAGCATGGCGGACGAGGCGTCGTCGCTGGCCTTGCGCCGGAACTCCGACGTCTGAAGGCTGTTGCGCCGGGCATCGTTCATGACTTCGGAACTGACGAGCCTGCGTTCCATCAGGGCCTCAAGACGTTCGACATTGGCGATTTCATCGGCTTCCGCGGCTTCGAGGCTTTCGACGCGGGCGCGCGACGAGGTGACACGTTCGGCGGCGGTGTCGATGCGAAGCTGTTCACGGCCTTTTTCCTGTTCGATCTTGGCCCGCTCAAGGGCGAGGTCGGCATTGGCGCGGCCGACGATGTTTTCGGCGGAGAGCCCGGTGTTGGTGGGAAGCACCAGAGAGTCGACGGTGACGGCGTCACGCTCTTCGACCAGAGCGGCCAGGACGGCGTGCCGGGTGACGACGCGCCCGATCTCGGCGCGGGTGCGGAAGAGGTTGATGGACTCCGACGACCCGTTGCGCAGCGATCCGATCCCTTGCGCCTTGAAAATGGCCATGCGCACGGTCATCCCGACCGAGAAGTCCACTTCGCCGGGCTCGGTGACGTCACCCGCCACGACGACGGGTCGATACTGCTGCACCGAGAGAATGAGTTCGGAGCCCTCGACCTTGTTCGAGCGCATGTCGTTGCCGACTTCCTCGCGCAGGACGGCGCCCTGTAGCAGCACCGGCAGTTCCGCACGTAACTCCTCGACCGTGCGGCCCGCGACCAGAACGGACCCCGCGAAGGGGAAATTGGCGTATCCGGTCAGTTCGACCGGGATGCTCAGGGCGATGTCGGGCCGGTTGAGGAACTCGAGCCGCAGCACGTCACCTGCGCCAAGCGGATAGCCGCGCGAAACCTGCACCGTGCTCAACTCCTGGGCCGACGCGACCGTGGGCGGCAACACCCCCAGAAACGGCAAGCAGGCGAGCGCCAGGGTGATGGGTGAGAGTCCTTGTCGGACGGTGTTCATCGGCTGTTTGCGGTTCATTGTTACCCCCAGAAATCGCGATCAGGTCCGCGTGCTTGTCTCGATCACATCGAGAAAGTCCCGGACCACCGCGTCGACGCCAAAGGCCTGCGCGCGCGCATGGGCACGGGCTGCGAATTGGTGACGGCGGTCCGGGTCTTCGAACAATTCCAACGCTTGGGCCAACTCGTCGCTGGCCCCCATGCGGATCAGCAATCCGTCACGGGCGTTGCTCTCTATCGGGGCGCCCTTGAGCGCCTTGCCCCGCAGCACCACGGAAGGACCCGAGGGGCAGTCGGTGGCGATCACCGGCGTGGCAAGCGCCATCGCCTCGATGATCGTGTTGGGGAACCCCTCGGCATTCGAACAGGACACGAGCGCCTCGGCGCCGGCCATGACCGGATAGGGGTTCTTGACGAAGCCGGGCATGTGCACGCGGCCGTCGAGACCGAGTGTCGTGACCAGCCGTTCCAGAGCCTCGCGCTCCGGACCGTCTCCCAGGATCACGAGATCCGCCTCGGGCCTGGCTTTCGCATAGCCGTGGAGAAGCATCTCGAAATTCTTGTTCACCACCATACGGCCGACCGCGAGGATATAGCGCGGGGGCAGGTCGATGGCGGGCGTCTCCTGCGCCGCCTTTGCAAGGGCGGCCCCGTCGATCGGGTTTCCGATCACACGGGTCCTGTCGCGCGCGACGGCGAAATTCTCGACCAGATCGTCGGCGACGCCCTCGCTCACTGCAATCACGCGGAAGGCGCGCGGATAGGTCAGCCAGGTGATGTAGCGGTAGAGCGCACTGGCGCGGGCGCTCTTGAGGTGGCTCGTTGTCTGGACACGTTCCGAGATGACCGCCCGGTGGCGGATCAGTTTCGAGAGAATGACGTTGAGGGCATTCGAGCGGGCAAGGTAGCTCACGCAGATCTGTGGACGGGCGCGCAGGAAGTAGCGCGCAAGCACCCTGGCAGAGCGCAGCATTGAACCGCGCCCATCCAGCACCACGAGGTTCACCCAGTCCGGGATGTCCTGAACCACGGGAAGATCGTCGAGGAGCACGAGATCCACTTTCATCTTCGGAAGGTGTCCGGACAGGTGGCGAAGCAGATTGGCCATAGCACGCTCCGCGCCGCCGCCTTCCATCGAGTTGATGAGGAAGGTCAGGGTTGGCCTGGCCTTGATCGTGGTAGCCTTTGCGCCGGACGTTGTCGGGGCCGGGGCGTCGTAGAACGCATCACTCATGACAAACGCTTTCGGCTCGGGCTTGCAGGGAAATGGCGAATGGTCGGACGTTGGGCGTAGCTGTGGTGTGCCACGGTCCACAGGGGCGCCGACGTCGTGGATGCCGAGGCGAGGGGACGCAGGGCGAGATGCGGTCTTTGCGCGCGGCGCAGGCTCATCACCGCCACGACGGGAAGAACCCAATAGAGCGAGTTGTGCAGGATCAGGAAGGAGGCGACCCAGTTGCCGATCAGGGCGAAGGCGCTGATCCCGATGGCCAGAAGCGCGGTCTCTGATGCGCGATCGTCGAAGAAGACGCGCGTCGCCACGATGAAGATGCCCACATAAAACGCGACCATGAGGACCAGTCCGACGATGCCGAGATCGGTAACGAGGTCGAGATAGCCATTGTGCGCGTGTCCCACGTCGATGCCGGTCAGGATGAACAGACGTTCTCCCACCATCCCCCAGCCGGCCCCGAAACCGCCGCCAAGCGCCATGTTGCCCTTGATCGCCTGAAGCGTGCCAAGCCAGATGTCGGTGCGCCCGGTCAGGGAGGGGTCCTTGCCCAGAAGCCCGAGCACGAATGTCACCACGATCTGGGAAAAGACATAGGTCGTGATGAGGGCAGGCACGGCGAGGACGATGACCATGGCGCGCGTCGAGGGTGCGAGTGGGCGCAGGCGGGCGAGGGTGTAGACCAGAAGGGGCACCGTGACCGACAGAAAGGCCGCCTGACCCGAGGTCGATCCAAGGACACCGCCATAACCCAGCAACAGCGCAATGCCGACGACAGGGCGCCAGCTGCGGCGTGTCGAAAAGGCGATCCAGAGCACCATCACGCAGAGCGCCATCATGCGCCCGAAGTCGTTTTTGTGATCGAAGAGCCCGCGCCAGGCGCCGACATGAGGGTTCGGCTCGCCCAGATCGGTGAGGGCAGGGTGGATGCCAAGGGAGGGCACGGCGAGGGCAAAGATGACATTGGCCGCGACGATTAGGATGATGGCCCCTGCGATTACGGCGAAGACGCTCTGCCGCATGAACCGCTCGACCATCCAGAATCCGAAGGCGGTGGCGCAGATCAGGCCAAGGGCGCGCCGTGCCGACAGCATCGGCTCCACCGACCACAGGAGCGAGGCGATGACGAAGCCCACCGGGATGAGCACCGGCCAGTAATAGGGCGCGAGCCGCGTGAGGGCGCCGTTCCTGAGCGCGACATCGACCCCCGCGACAAGGCCGAAGGCAAGGCCGAGGAACTGGACCATCGGCGAGGATTGCGCGCCCTCCGGTGTCAGCGGCGCGACGAGGGAACCTGAATAAAAGAGGAGCCCCAGCAACGCGAAGACCGTGGCGGGCAGATCGGATCGGGTCGTGGGAAGGCCGGGAAATCGCGCGGCCCAGCAGGCGAGACGCGAGGGCCTGAGCGGCGCGACCTGGGCCGGGTCGGCCCGGTCGAGGGGCGACCGGCCGTAAGGACCATAGCCATATGCGCCTGTCCGCCTCATGCCATGACCTCCGCGACGAACTGATCGGCGATCCGGGCGACCGAATAGGAGGACGCGAGGGCCGCGATGACTTCGGGCGTGGGCGGCTGGCGCAACGCGTCGTTCATGGCGCGGGCCATGGCGGCACTGTCGCCCACAGGGCTCAGGGCCTGTGGGAAGGTGGAGGCGAGTATGTCGCGCGGGCCGCCACCGGCACAGTCGGTGCTCACACAGGGCAGGCCAAAGGAAATGGCCTCGATCAGCGCATTGGGAAAGCCCTCGGTGACGGACGACAGAACGAAGAGATCGCCTTGGGCGAGATAGTCGAACCGATTGAACTGAAAACCGACGAAATCGACCCGGTCCGCGAGGCCAAGGCTCCCGGCCAGCGCTTCGAGCTTGTCCTTGTCAGGCCCGGTCCCGAGCACGATGAGCCGGAGCGCCTCGTCGGCCCCCGCGAGTGCCCGGAGCATCGTGGGATAGTCTTTTTGCGGCACGAGCCGTCCCATGGCGATGGCCACGGGGCGATTGTCGCTGAGCCAGGGATGCGGCGGGGCGCTGGCGCGGGCGTCCTGAATATCGGACAGCTCCGGCGCGGGATTGGGGATGACGCAGACCGCATCCGGCGCGAGCCGTGCCACGCGGGAGATATCCTCGACCACCCCGGTCGCATTCCCCGAAACCTTGTCTGCCAGAGGATAGAGCGCGCGCACCATGGCGGTGAAGACCCAGCGTTTCGCAGGATGCAGCCGACGGGACGCCGTAGTGAATTCGTTGCGTTCACAGACCATGAGGCGCGGGCGCGTGCCGGTGGTGAGTTCGACGATCTTCGTCGCCATGACCATCGCGAGGTTCGCGGTCGTCAGTCCGCAGATCACGGCGCGCGGGCCTTCGCGCTTCAGGATGCCGACGAGCCTGGGCACGCTGCGCACCGCGTTGCGCCCGCCGGCGGCGATGACCCGGACATCAGGGGAAACGAGCCTGGCGATCGGACCATCGGGCCGGTTGACCAGCAGCGCGACGCGGCGTCCCTCGGCGGCATAGTGGTTCGCCAGCCGGACGAACACGCGCTCGGCCCCGCCGCCTTCCAGCGTCGCCACATAGAGCATGAGATCCAGTCGTCTGTCGGTCATGGCCATCCTTCGAGCGCCAGCATTTCGGTGAATGCTTCGCGCACGACGGCGCCGCCGGGGTTCGATCCCGAACGTTCACAGTTGCGCACGAGGTCCGGAGGCGACTCGTGCGGCTTTGACCACACCGCCAGACTTTGGCCGGAACCGGCGAAACCTCAAGGGATGCGGTCAGAAAAAGCGAGACCGCGAAAATTCTGCACATAATTTCATCAGTTTCGCCCTCGTTCGCCTTGAACGGTCACGGTTCGGGAAAGAGCTAGGCAGCGCCGCGGCACTGTGAGCAGCGTTGCGCGACCGATGTAGCAAGACCCATGTCCGAATCAATTTCCGAGAACCCGTTGCACCCCAAGTCATTGACCCACTCGTCACTGGGCCACTTCCTCTGGATGTTCGGCGGCGGAAGCGTTCAGGCGATCCTGAAGATCCTCGTCCTCATGATCCTCTCGCGGCTGCTGACACCGGCCGAGTTCGGGCTCGTCGCCGCCGCAACCACCATCGTCGCCCTGGCCGAAGTCTTCGGCAAGATCGGGATCGCCCCATCCATAGTGCAGGCACGGGTCCTAACGCCCGAGCATATCCGCACGGGAACGACGGCCACTCTGGTATCCGGCGTGCTGGTCGGGGTCGTAGTCTATGCCATCGCGGAACCGCTCGGCCGGCTCTACGCGATCGAGGCGCTTGCGCCGCTCGTGCGGGTCTTTGCCTTTCTCTTCGTGCTGCGCGCGCTCGGACTCGTGTCCGAGGCCCTGATCCAGAGGGAAAGCGGGTTTCGCGGGCTCGCGGTGATCACGGTGCTCAGTTACATGATCGGCTATGCCGGGGTCGCCATCGTGCTTGCCCTGCTCGGCTTTGGTGTCTGGGCGCTGGTCGCGGGGCAGATGGCGCAGGTGGCGCTACAGTCGCTGCTCCTCATCCATTTCGCGGGCTACCGGCTGCGGCCCGGCTTCGACTATCCCAAGTTCAAGGGCATGCTGCGGTTCGGCTTCGGCACGACACTTGCCCAGATCGGGAATTACGCTGCGCTCAATGTCGATTACTTCATCGTCGGCCGCGTTCTGGGGGTCGAGCCGCTGGGGCTATACTCGCGTGCCTACCTGCTCTTGTCGCAGCCCGCGAACCTCGTCGGGAACATGGCCGACAAGGTGCTGTTTCCGGTGCTGGCCTCGGTCCAGACGGATTTCGCACGGGTCATGCGCGCCTATGAGAAAACCCTCGCGCTGACGGCGATCACGCAGATCCCTCTCTCTATATATCTATGTGTCTACGGGCAGGAGGTCGTGCACTTCCTGATGGGCAGGCAATGGGGCGCTGCCGTGCTGCCGTTCCAGATCATGGTCTGCTCGCTCTATTTCAGGACGGCCTACAAGTTCACCGGAACGGTGTTGCGCGCTATCGGCGCGGTCTATCAGGCGGCCCTGTTGCAGTGGACCTATGCGGGTCTCGTGGCGCTGGGCGCGGTCGTCGGCGTGACATTCGGACTGACCGGCGTGGCGATTGGCACCACGGCGGCGGTGGTGATCTTTTTCTTCCTAGGACAGGTGCTTCTGGCCTTTCGGCATGGCCTGCTCATCGGGCAAAGCTTCTTCACGCTTCTGCGGCATATGGCGGTCGGCTTGGTTTACGCGATCCTGCTCTTTGGCTCGAGGCAGCTGGAAGAGCCGCTCGGGCTTCCCCCATGGGCGGGCCTTGCCATCGGGGCTGGCGTGGGCGTCGTGATCTATGTCGGGCTGCACAAGTTCTGGCCCCGTGCGCTTGGCCCCGAACGCGAAGCCATCGCGAGCCTTGCCCGTCGTTTCCTGCGTCGTTGACAGATAGAGAAAGAGAGGAGGGCAGGCTTGCCAATATTCAGGATTTCCGGAAAGACGATCCTCTTCCTTCATATTCCGAAGGCGGGAGGCACTTCGGTCGAAGAGTTTCTGGCGCAGCATTCGGGGGAAAGCTTCCGGATGACGCTTAATACCGAGCGTCTGCCCTGCGTCCCGCAGCATTTCCACGGCGAGATGATCGAGAAGCTCTTCGCACCTGATTTCTTCGACTATGCCTTCAGCGTCACGCGTAATCCCTATGCTCGCATCCTGAGCGAATATAATTACCGCATGCAGCACCGGCACAAACCCTATCGCTGGTTCCCGGTGCCCAGTTTTGAAACCTGGCTCAAGACGACGCTGGGCCGCTACCGCCGCGATCCTTATGTCTATTCGAACCATATCCGTCCCCAGATCGCCTTTCGCATCGCCGGGAGCCGGTCGTTCCGGCTTGAGGATCAGATCGGGAATCTGATGTCCGAACTGGCCGAGGAGACGGGCGTCGATGCGCCGCCCGCGTTGCCTCATGCCAATCGCTCGACCAAACGCGCCACGGCGATGACCGAGGCGGCTGCGCAGCTGATCCAGGATTTCTATGCGATGGATTTCGAGACTTTCGGCTACAGCCGGGACAGTTTTCGCGACCTTTGAGCGGTTCCTGCGCTGCACCTGCATCGGCGGATTTCCGGCCACGATTCGCATCGAGACAGGCGGGAAATGGCTGAAATTTCCACAAAAATGCCATAATTCATCAAACACTTCGCCTAAAAGGTCAGCAATTGCGACGCGTTTATGTGCAGACACCCTGGCCAATGCTGCGCTGCCGCAAGAAAAACATAGTTGTGCCCGGGATATTGCATTTTTGCCTTCCCGTCCGCGCCATCTCGGCGCAGGTTTGACTTGAGGATCGGTTTCACCCGGCGTGTCGAGGGGTCGGCATAACGGGCGAAGAACCAAGATCGATCCCTAATACTTCGTTCCGGAGCGTAGGGGTGCGTGTCCGGACAATAAAACAATAATAATCACACGTATATGCGAGGAACCGGCAACCCTTTTCGGGTTTCTGGTCACACTTGAGTTTTGTCCGGCTGTGCGGGTCTGCGCCGCGCCGTCGAGCCTTTATTGATGCCTGGAGTGCTGCTGAAATGAGCGACCTGACCGACACTGCTTTGTCCAAGACGCCATTGTTTTCCTGGAGAGCGACGAAGGCAGATTCCCGCACGCAAGTGACTGCGAGAATAGCCTCGCGCCCCGATGTGAACCGCTACGACCATCCTTCCGCAGGCGGGGCGCCTTTGAGCCCCGTTCTGGATGGGGCGCAGGACGGTCGTTTGACGATTGCCGATGTTACCGTGCGCGAGGGCGCCATTACCGAGCCGTCTTCCATGATGCTGACCGTGGGGTCAGCTGACGTCGCCCCGAGCCGGGTACGGCCCTTCGGCCTGCCCAGCCGGTCGCTCCGGTTCCGGATCTCCAAGCGCTGCATCGACATCGTCGGCTCCGGTATCGGCCTTGTCCTTCTGGCGCCACTGCTCACGGGATGCGCCATCGCCATCAAGGCGACCAGCCGCGGTCCGGTCTTTTTCCGGCAGGATCGCTATGGTCTCAACAGTGAGTTGTTCAGCATTTACAAGTTCCGCACGATGCACACCGACCTTGGTGACAAGACTGGCGTGCAGCAGACCACCAAGGGCGATCCCCGCATCACCAGGGTCGGGGCCTTCCTGCGAAAGACCTCCTTCGATGAGCTGCCGCAGCTTCTGAACGTGCTCTTCGGGCAGATGTCGCTGGTGGGTCCGCGCCCGCATGTGCCGAACATGATCGCCGCCGGGGTCCGCTATGAGGACTTCGATGCGCGCTACCTCGACCGCCACGCCATGGTGCCCGGGATCACGGGTCTGGCCCAGGTCACCGGTTTTCGGGGTGAGACGACAACTTATGAAGCTGCAAAGGGACGCATCAACAAGGACATCGAATACTGTCAGACCGCGACGATCGCGACCGACATCAAAATCATTCTGAAAACCATTCGCTGTGAATTTTTTAGCGGGAGCGGCTTCTGACCACACGCTTCTTCACGGTTCGCCCCGCTAGCGCGAATTCATCTGAAGAACAGGAGGTAGAGACCCAACAGAGTTAATATACACGAACCCCAAAACAGCAAATTCTTCAAGGAGACGAACATCAATCTCCGGTTCCGCGATGACCCTGTGTCATACCCGGCCGATTTCCCTCTCGATACAGGCTGTGAATGAGAGGCGGCAGGCGCAGATTTCGCTTCCCCGACGACTGGTTGTGACATGGTGTTCGTCCTCCCGAAGGTTAAGGGAACAATGCTGAAGCTACGATTCAAGAGAAACCCGGCCGCTCACTGGCCATCCGTGCCGTCTTTTGCCTCAGGTTCGATTACCACAGAACACGGCATTCTGGCAAATTTTGGAGACCGGAGGGACACCTTTGGGACAACATGAACACGGGTTCGCGGCAACCGCGCAACTCTCGCCCCTTGGACCGGCGTCCGAACGCGGCGTTTTCATGCCCGCCGGGTCCGATGTCATGGCCCGCGCGGCGAGACCTCCCATGGTCGCCGTCGTCGGCTTGCGGGGCATCCCGGATATATCCGGCGGGATCGAAACCCATTGCGAATACCTGTTGCCCAAGATCGCGGATGCGGCGCGTGGCGAGCAGTTCGTCGTCGTGGGACGTCGGCCGTCCATGGGGACGCTGACGCTCAGACGACGGGGAAACCTGACGGTGGTGCCGCTCTTCGCCATGAAGAACCGCTACCTTGAAGCGATTTCGAACACCTTTGTTGGCGTGCTGGCCGCGAGGCTTCGATACCGGGCGAAAATCGTTCATCTGCACGCCGTCGGACCGGCGCTCATGGCACCACTGGCGCGGCTCCTCGGAGCGAAGGTCGTCTTCACCCATCACGGCGACGACTACCGGCGCGCGAAATGGAACCGATTTGCGCAAGCCGTGCTCAAGACCGGGGAAAGGGTCGGCGTGCTCGCCTCGAACGAGGTCATCGCGGTGTCCTCCTCGCTGGCGGAGCGTCTGAAGGCGGATTATCCAGGCAAGGCTTCGTCGATCCATTATATTCCAAACGGGGCGGATCATATATTGGACGAGACCCGACATGAAACTCGACCCGTCGACGACTGGCTCGCGGATCACGGGCTCGTTGGGCAGCAGTATATCGTGTCGGTCGGTCGGCTGGTGCCGGAAAAAGGCTTTGCGGACCTGATCCGCGCTTACGCGATGGCGCGCCCTTCGTCGAAACTCGTCATTGTTGGCGGCCCCAGCGGGTCGAACCATGACAAGGAAATTTTCGACCTTATCCGGTCGGAAGGCGTCACCGAGAATGTAGTCCTGACAGGTGCGATCCCCCGCGAGGGCGTGGCGGCGCTTTTGTCCAAGGCATCGCTCTTCGTGCTGGCCTCGCATCACGAAGGCCTGCCCATCGCAGCGCTCGAAGCGAGCGCGATGGGAGCGCCGATCCTTCTGTCCGACATTCGGCCCAATCTCGATCTCGGGTTGCCAGCGCATCACTACGTGCCAGTTGGCAATCCAGCGGCGTTTGCGGCGCGACTGACGGGGCCTTGGGACGACCTGCGCGCGCAGACGCTGATCGAGCGGTTCAACTGGACGCGGATCGCCGAGGAGACGGCCCTCGTCTATCGCCGGCTGGCGGAGTGACCGATGACCGAAGGCCGGACCAGCAGCCGTGACGTGATGCGAGGTCGAGACTTCACCCGGCGATCGGTGCTGCAAACGGTCCTTGTGGCCGGGATCGGCCTTCTGGCGCGGCCCGCCGTGGCCGTGGCATGTGAACCGGTGCCGCCCCTGCGCCCAGATCTGCGTGCAGACAGCGGTCAAAGACTATCGAACGTGAGCGAGGTCAGAATTGTTTGAACCTGTGAACATCGGCACGGCCGAAGACGATGGCAGCGGTGACAGCCTGCGGGACGCCTTCGAGAAGCTGAACCGCAACTTCACGCTTCTTTCGGAGCTCATGGCTGATGTAACGGCCCAACTTGCCGACGCGAGGGCTGCGCAGGCGCCAGAATGGCCCGGGTCCTTCGTCGCGCGGCATGTGACCGATGTGGCGCCGGATACCGCGCCGCCGATGCTGGGCGCGCTCTGGGTCGATACGGTGGAACGGGTCGTTTACGTGTCGACCGGGACCGGGTCGGTCTCGGACTGGATGCGGCTGAACACGGACAAGAGCTGAACCATGGCGTCGGTTGCCCATTTTGCGGACACCGGTCTGGCGGGCACACCCTGGGCGGCGCCCAAAGGGTTGGCCGGGCTGGGAAAGTCGCTCACGAAAGGCTTGCGTCCCGGGGACGAGGTTCTGATCGGGTTTCGGCCGGATGTGGAAAGTCCTTTGTTCTGGCGTGAGACGCAGGCGGTTTTTTCAGCAAAGGGGACGGTCGATGAACCGGCCCGGATCGCCTTTGGACTGATGGAGGAGACCGGAGGGACCGTTCCGGCGGGCCGGCACCATTGGCCTCTGACCCGACGAGAACGCTTGCCTTTCCCGGCGCAGGCCTCGCCTGATCCGACCGGCAAACCGTTCTTCGTGCTCGAAGGTCCACAATACCTCGATGTATCGGGGCCCGTGCTGGATGGGGCAGGGGCGAAAGGGTTTTTCAGGCTCGCAGGAATTGGCGCGGGACTTCGGTTCTCTGACGTCCATGCGCGCATGGTTGGCCGAGTCTTCGAGACGGAGGAGGGAGCAAGCTTGTCCGGTCTCGAGATCACCCGTTCGAGCGGTTACGGCCTTATCCGGGGCTTCGCCCGGTTTCATGACCTGTCCGATGCGCTTTTCGCGGATCTCGATCTTGACGCCGCCGAGATCGACGGCGGCGGCACGCGCGTCTGTCAGATCATCTCGATCGTTGCAGGACAGGACCTTCGCTTCGAGCGCGTCCACCTGCGAAACGCCGTGAACGCGATCAATGCGGAAGAACGCGGCTCGTCCTATGTGCAGGGAGACGGAGTCGTGCTCGAGGAAGACACCGCGCGGGCCACTTTCGTGGATTGCCACGCGCGGGACTTCGGCGACGCCGGGTTCGACCTGAAGTGCGACGGCGTGCAGCTTGAACGATGCTCCATGCGCCGCTGCAAATACGGGGTGCGGGTTTGGCGGGACAATCCGGCCAACCTGCTCGACATGTGCGTCATCTCCGATCCCGCCCCGCGTCCGGAAAACGCCGCCGCCTGTCTTTGGCTGGGCGGGCAGGTGACGCTCCGCAGTTGCAGTCTGGCCACCGTGCCGGAGGCTGCAGTCATCCGCTTTGGCGAGGGTCCCGATACGAAGACCCGCGTCGCGCATATGATTGGCGGACAGATCGACACCAGCCGAGGCGGCGCGTTGCTTGCGGGCGAGGCCGGACGGCTGATCCTAGAGGATGTGGTTCTGGACGGGACGCGGTATTCAGGCACCGCCGAATGGACTGGCAGCCGTCTCGTGCTGTCTTAGGGGCCCCGAGGCTAGGCTTCGGGTCCTCGCGGTTCCCAGAGCTGGATCGGATTGCCTTCCGGGTCGGTAAGACTCGCGAAGACGCCATTGGGGTAGGTCTCGGGGTCGACTTCGACCGAGATGCCTGCGGCGCGAAGGTCTTCGACCGCTTCCGGGAGATCGGGCACACGGAAATTCAGCATGAATTGCCGGTCCGGCGCACCGAACATCCCGGTGTCTTCGGGAAAGGGCGCAAATACCGTCACCCCTGCCTCCTGACGCCAAACGGCGCCGCCGTAGTCAGACGGGACCTGGAGAATGCCGAAGTGGTCTTCGTACCAGAGTGCCAGCGCGCCCGGGTCCTTCGACCGGAAGAAGAACCCGCCAATGCCCGTTACCGTCGCCATCCGTTTTCCTCCGCGCTGTCCCGGCCAGTTTGGCCGAAACCAGCACCCCGGCGCAAGAAAAGTGAAACTGCGGCGGCGTTCCGCGCGTATCTTCCCCATATGAGGAGACGTGACATGAAGCAATTTCTGGTCATCTGTGCCTTCAGCTTGTTGACCTTGCCCCACGCCCTACGCGCCCAGATGGCGCCTGACAGCGCGATCGAGGCGGTGATATCGAACCAGTTCGACGCCTTTCTCGACGAGGATGTGGACAAGGCGTGGACCTATGCCTCGCCCACGATCCAGGGGATGTTCCGCACGCCCGAGAATTTCGGGAACATGGTGGAGAATGGTTATCCCATGGTCTGGGCCCCGACCTCGACCGAGTTCCTCGAGCTTCGAGAGGAGGCCGGTGGGCTATGGCAGCGCGTGCAGGTGGGAGACATGTCCGGGACCGTCCACTTGCTCGACTACAAGATGGTCGAAATTGACGGGTCCTGGCGCATCGACGCCGTGGTTTATCTCGAAAGCGTCGGCGTCGGGGTCTGACCCGCTTGGGCAAGTGCTAAGTCCAACGTGAGTTGAAGGCGCGAGCGTCGCCAAGGCTCTTGCAGCAGCCTGCGCACGCCTCCCTCAGACACGGTTAATGCCCCATTGATAGCCCTTGTCCGAACCGCGCGGTGCCATGCCGCGCGGGTGTTGCGACATGAAAAGGGGCTTGCCATGAACGTTTCGATAACCCGGGGTCTCGACCTGATGCCGCCTGCCTTCGCGGAGGGGCTTGGCCAGTGGTCGAGCGGCAACGGCACGCCGGGGTCTGCGACCTATGACGGGGCTGCCAACGCGGCCTATGTTCCCTCCGATCAGGATTTCGGCGGTTGTATCGAACTGCTCAAGACCGAGGCGACGCAGAAGCTGCGCTGGATGGGGCAGACGCCGATCCTGCCGGGGACCTACCTGCGCATCACCGCCCGCGTGAAGATGATGAGCGGCATTTTCCCCGAGGTGCGCGTGGCCGGCTATGCGTTGAACGGGGCAGGGGTGCACATCGCCGGGCTGACCGAGGTCGCGGGCTCCGCCACGCTCGACACCTACGGCAAGATCGCGACGGTGATGGGGATCGTGGGCACTGGGAACCGGACCGGTGTCGACATGATCTGGCCCACCGCGACCTATGGCCATTTCGGGATCGACCTCGTCGGGGGATCGGGCGGGATCGTGCGGGTCGACGACATCACCATCGAGGACGTGACCGAAGCCTTCCTACGCGACATGATCGACGCGGTCGACGTGCGCGACTTCGGGGCCGTGGGGGACGGGACGACCGACAACCGCGCCGCCTTTGCCGCCGCCGATGCCGCCGCCGATGGCCGCACGATCATGGTGCCCGATGGGAACTATTTCATCGCAAGCACCCTCACCATCACCAACAAGATCCGCTTTGACGGGACGGTGACGATGCCCGCATCGGCGCGGCTCGTGCTCCAGAAGAATTTCGATCTCACGACCTATATCGACGCGTTCGGGGACGAAGTGCTGGCCTTCAAGAAGGGCTTTCAGGCGCTCATGGACTACTCCGACCATAACGGCTTCGACCTCAAGGGCCGCAAGATCGACGTCTCTACCCCCATCGACATGCGCGACGCGGTGAACGACACCGGCACCTTCCTGATCCGCCGGGTGCTCAGGAACGGGCAGTTCAACCTGGTGGACGATCCGAGCTGGGCACCGACGGTGCGGACCTCTCAGGCGAGCTACAACGCGAACAATCCGCGTGTGCTGACCAACGTGGTCAACGCGTCTCAGATCGTGCCGGGCAGCCAGGTCACCGGGGCAGGTGTTGGTCGCGAGGTCTTCGTGAAGGCGGTCAACGTCGCGGCGCAGTCGCTGGAGCTGAGCCAGCCGCTCTACGGGCCGGCGGCCACCCAGAGCTATACCTTCACACGACACAAGTATTGCCTTGATTTCATGGGCTTCGACAACCTGCGTCGGCTGACCTTCTCTGACATCGAGTTCCAGATGAACGGCTATGCCAACGGGGTTCTGCTTCCGGCAACGGGCGAGAACATCCAGTTCAAGGACTGTTTCTTCCTCAAGGCGAAGGAGAAATGCATCACCAGCCCGGGCCGTGCCTGTCAGGACCTGCACCTCGACCGATGCCAGTTCATCTCGAACGAACAGGGCACGGCGGCCACGCAGCGGGTCAGCGTGGGTGTGAACGTGAATGCCAACGACGCCAAGATCCGCGACAACCGGTTCCAGCGGATGGGCCTGTCCATCGTGCTGAACGGCACCGGCCACATGGTCACGGGCAACCACGTGTTTCAGGGCGACGACGAAACCAACGCGCCGCGCACGCCGGGGATCGTGTTCACCTATGAACCTGCGCTGGCCACGGTGACGGGCAACTACATCGACAACTGCTCGATCGAATGGACGAACGAACATGATGCCAAGCCGGACTTCGCGTCAGAGCTGAGTTTCAGCCAGATGACCGTGACCGGGAACATCTTCTATTGCTCGAACGCGATTTCGAGTTTCCGCTTCCTGCGCATCAAGCCCTTCGGGACCGGCCACTTCATCCTTGGCTTCCAGGTCAACCAGAACGCCTTTTTCGCGGCAGGCGGCAATATCGAGCGGGTCGAGGAATGGGACACCACCCATGCCCCGGCCGACTACTGGCGGTTTCGCAACATCAACTTCGAGCGCAACAACTACTCCGGTGTCACGCAGGCGACGGCGAGCCCCGTCACGCTTGAATTCGCGCAGACCTCCAACGCCGCGACATGGACCCTCGATCCTTCCGGCTATCTGCCCTTTGGCGGCAATGCCCGCATCGTGAGTGCCTTGACCAAGGTCGATGCGATCCAGAACGGATCGAACGCGGTGGTGGACAGCATGCCCTACGTCAAGACGAACCAGGGCGCGGCCTACAAGCTCGTGCAACTTGTCTGGCCGCAAGCCTGTCGCGGGACCGTGGAATGCACGGTCCGGGTCGACCGGCCGCTTTGACGGGGCATCCCCGGCGAAGGCCGTGATTTCTTTCGGCAATGCAACGCCCGGTCCTCGTGACCGGGCGTTTTCTTGATGCGTGTCAACGCGCCGGGCGCCCAAGGCGCCTAGACTCGTCACATCAGACAGGAGCCTTTCATGACCGATACCGCCATCGACGGCCAAGCCGCCGAAGTCACCGAATTTCCGCGCGTCGCATCCGACATCATCCGCCAGACCTTCGAGAACGGGGAATACCCCTATGAGGGCAAGATGGGTTCCTCCGACTACGAGGCCCAGAAAGCCGCGCTTCAGGCCGAGCTTCTCAAGGTTCAGCGCTGGGCCGGTGAGACGGGGCAGAAATTCGTGCTGCTCTTCGAAGGGCGCGATGCGGCCGGAAAAGGCGGCACGATCAAGCGGTTCATGGAGCATCTGAACCCGCGCGAGGCGCGTGTGGTGGCCTTGGGCAAGCCGACAGACCGGGAACGCGGGCAATGGTTCTTCCAGCGCTATCTCGAACAGCTTCCCACGGCGGGGGAAATGGTCTTCTACGACCGAAGCTGGTACAACCGCGCGGGTGTCGAACGGGTGATGGGGTTCTGCACCCCCAACGAATACCTCGAATTCATGCGGCAGGTTCCCGAGCTTGAACGGATGCTCGTCCGCTCTGGCATCCGGCTTTACAAATACTGGTTCTCCGTGACGCGCGAAGAGCAGATGAAACGTTTTTCCGCTCGCGAGACCGACCCCCTGAAGCGTTGGAAACTGTCGCCCGTCGACAAGGCATCGCTTGGCAAATGGGACGACTACACCGAAGCCAAGGAGGCGATGTTCTTCTACACCGACACGGCGGATGCGCCCTGGACCATCGTGAAATCCTCGGACAAGAAGCGCGCCCGGCTCGAGGCGATGCGCCATTTCCTTTCGACGCTCGACTATCCGGACAAGGACCGGCATATCGCCGTTGCGCCGGACCCGCTGATCGTCGGACGGGCGAGCCAGGTCATTCACGGATCGGAGCATATCCTCGGGGCGAGCCTTCACCCCGAGCAGCGGCGGGGAGCCAACGCAAGCTAGGGCTTTGACTTCAACGGCCGGTCGGTCACTCTGACCCAGGGCCCTTCCATTTCCTCCCTTGGGCCCGGGGAAGGGAGGTTGTCCATGCGCCGTCTGAAAAGCGTTACTGCCCTCGATGATCTGGGGCGGGTGCGCCTGTCGCAGAATTTCTGGATGCGGGAGTTCCTCTATTCCGAGGTGGCCAATTTCCATGGCATTCCCAACCTGCCCGAGGATCCCGATCTGGCCATAGCGGCGGGCCGGAAGCTCTGCGAGGAGTTGCTGGAGCCGCTCTTCGCGACCTTTGGGAAGATCTGGGTCCGGTCCGGCTATCGCTCGCCCGCGGTCAACGGGTTCTGCAACGACCGGCAGCGCGAGGGCAAGGCAGGCTACCCCTGCGCATCCAACGACCGGAGCCGCGCCAATCATATCTGGGACCTGCGAGATGAGGGGGGGCACATGGGGGCCTGTGCGACGATCGTGATCCCCTGGTTCGCCGATCGCCACGACGCGCGCGACGAGTGGCGGCGCCTCGCCTGGTACGTACACGACCATTTGCCCTATCATGAGCTTTTGTTCTTTCCGAAGCTGGCGGCCTTCAACATCGGCTGGCACGAACGGCCCTTGCGCCGGATCGACAGCTACATTGCCCCCCGAGGCACCCTGACCAAGCCTGGCATGGCGAACCATGCGGGCCGTCACGACGACTGGTATCCCGGCTTTCCCCGCTTCGTCACAGTTGCGGCCGAGGTCAGCGCCCGACCGCCGACAGGATCAGACGCATAACGCGCAAGACTGGTCAAAAAGCTGCATCTGCGGCTATTGTTGAGCAAAATGGAAACCGCGTCCGCAAAGGATGCGCGAGCGAAGAGGGCAGGAATGAACCGAATGACGATATCGCGCCGCAGTGTGGCCTTGGGCCTCGTGTCGCTGAGTGCGCTCTCCGCCTGTGGGCGCAGCCCCCGTGGCGCGGCGCTGGCCGGGCCGGGCGACGCACCGCCGCCGCGCCCGGCACCCTCAAGTGCGCCCAATGCAGGCTTCGACGGCTGGGTGGCGAGCTTCAAGAACCGCGCGGCGTCGCAAGGCTTCACCCAGGCGCAACTCGACAGTGCCTTCCGTGGGGTCGGCTATCTTCCCAGCGTCGTCGCCAACGACAACAAACAGTCCGAGTTCACCCGGACCCTTGAGGATTACCTCGCCATCGCGGCCAGCGACGAGCGCGTGTCGAACGGACGCGCGAAATACCGTCAGTTCGGCTCGGTCCTGTCGGGTGTCGAAAGCCGCTACGGAGTCGACGCCAAGATCGTCGCGGCGGTCTGGGGCATGGAATCGAGCTATGGCGCACGCCGCGGCGAAACCCCGATCGTCAGCGCCATGGCTACGCTCGCCTATGACGGGCGCCGCCGGGATTTCTTCGAGCAACAACTGTTCGCCGTCCTGAAGATCCTCTCTGCCGGTGACACCACGCCGGACCGGATGATCGGGTCCTGGGCGGGGGCGATGGGGCATACGCAGTTCATGCCGACCTCCTATCTGTCCTACGCGGTCGATTACACCGGCGACGGACGGCGCGACATCTGGAGCGACGATCCCTCGGACGCGCTGGCCTCCACCGCCAACTACCTGAAGAAATTCGGCTGGACCAAGGGCCAGCCCTGGGGCGTCGAGGTGAAGCTTCCGGCGGGTTTCGATCGCTCCAAGGCCGGCTTCTCGATCACGCGTGCGCCTTCCGACTGGGCTGCGATGGGCGTTCGCAACATGGACGGGGCGACCGTCGGCAATTTCGGCGCGGCCAAGGTGATCCAGCCGGCCGGCGGCGGCGGCCCGGCCTTCATGGTCTTCAACAATTTCGAGGTCATCAAGCGCTACAACAACGCCACTTCCTACGCGATCGGGGTCGGCCATCTGGGCGACCGGATCGCGGGCGGCGGGCCGATCCGGGGGTCCTTCGGGCCCGATCCGCAGGGGCTCACGCTCGATGACCGCAAGGACATCCAGCGCCGCCTGACGGCCAAGGGCTTCGACACCGACGGCACCGATGGCGTCATCGGGGCCAAGTCTGAAGCCGCGATCCGCGCCTTCGAGGCGGCCAACGGCATGCCCTCGACCGGGGTTGCGACCAAGGAACTGCTGCTGCGACTCGGCGGCCGACCCGGCTGATCACCCGATCACCCGGGCCAGCGACCGGCGCCAGCCGTCGGCCTCGGTGAACCGCGCCTTCAGCGCATGGTCGAGGTCGGCAATCTCTGCCTCGTCCATGTCATGCCACAGGACGATCCCCTTGCGGCGCAGGTGCGCGGCCTCCGGGTGGTCCTGAGCGTAGGGGGCGGGAACGCGCCTGAGGTGCGGGTCGTCCGTGGTCCAGCCCGCCGCCCGGAGCGCGGCAACCTCGGCCAGCACGTCGTCGCCCCGCGCGACGGCGGCACGCCATTGGCCAAGCTTGTCTTTGTCCATTGTCATCGCACCGATCCCCACCTTGCAATAGTCCCGGCTCGCCCCGAACAGAAGGCACACCGGCGCCCCGGTCATCGACCATTGCATGTGCAGGTGGGTGTTGTAGGGCGTCTTGTCCCCGGAGAACCTGATGTCCCTGTGGATGCGGTAGAGCTTCGGGCGCACCGTCACCCCGAGCACGCCATCGCACCAGTCGGTCATACGCTCCAGAAGCGCCTCGGCGGGCGCCTTGACCTCGGTGTCGTAGAGGGCCTTGTGCGCGGCGAACCAGTCCCGGGTGTTCTGGGCGGCGAGATCGGCGAAGAAGCAGCGGGCCTGGGGGATCAACATGTCTTGCATCGGGGACCTCCTGCGACCATTGGGCCGGGTTCCGTTCCCCTTGGCAAGGGGGCTTCGCGTTGCTAGCTGCCATCAGGACAAAAGGAGATGACCATGTGGAACGAACGCTTCGCGACGCCGGACTATGTATTCGGCACGGCCCCTTCGCGGTTTCTGGTCGAACAGGAGGATCATCTGCCGAGCGGGGCCTCGGCGCTGGCCATCGCTGACGGCGAAGGGCGCAATTCGGTCTTCCTTGCCGAGCGCGGGCTTCACGTTACCGCCATGGAGGCCGCGCCCAACGCCATCGCGAAGGCGCGGAAGCTGGCCGCCGCACGTGGCGTGACGGTCGATTTTCAAGAGGCCGACATCTTCGACTGGGACTGGGCGCCTGGCCGCTTCGACCGCGTAGTCGGCGTGTTCTTCCAGTTCATGGGACCCGAAGCGCGCGCGGAGGTCTTCGAGGGCATGAAGCGGACCACCGCGCCGGGTGGGCTCGTCCTCATTCACGGCTATACGCCCGAGCAGATTGCCCATGGCACGGGCGGCCCGAAGGACCCCGAGAACCTCTACACCGAAGACCTGTTGCGCGAAGCCTTCGCCGGTTGGGAGATCCTGCGCCTTGCCGCCTATGAGGCGGTGCTCGACGAAGGGTCCGGGCACGCGGGGCGCTCTGCGCTCATCGACCTGATCGCGCGCAAACCCGGCTGACGGCACGTCGCCGCTTCCCCCTCTGCGCGTCGCGTGAGAAGAGAAGCCATGTCATCCTTCGCCACATATCGCGGCCACGTCCGGGCCCATCTGACCCTGGGCCTGCCCCTCGTGGGCAGCCAACTCGCGCAGGTGGCCGTGCAGACCACCGACACGCTCATGGTCGGCTGGTATGACGTGCGCGCGCTGGCGGCGCTGGTCCTTGCGACCTCGCTCTATCTCATCCTCATGATCTTCTTCTCGGGCTTCGCCTGGGCCGTGACGCCGCTGGTGGCCGCTGCGGCCGAGGCAGGTGACAACCAGCGTATCCGCCGGGCGACGCGGATGGGGCTGTGGCTCGTCTTGGCCGGGGGCGTCCTGTGCCTGCCGATCTTCTGGTTCTCCGCGCCGCTCCTGCGGGTGCTGGGGCAGGAGGCCGACATTGCCGATATGGCCCAGACCTATCTGCGGATCGCGGGCTTCGGGCTGATCCCGGCGCTCGTCGTGATGACGCTCAAGGGCTATCTCTCCGCGCTCGAACACACGCGGGTGCAGTTCTGGGTCACGGTCGGCGCGGCGGTGGCAAACGCCGGTCTGAACTGGCTCCTGATCTTCGGCAATCTGGGCGCGCCGGAGATGGGAATCCGCGGCGCGGCGCTCGCCAGTCTGGCGGTCAATGCGCTGTCGGCACTGGCGCTTGCCGCCTATTCGCTCCGTGTGTTTCCCGCGCATCGGTTGTTCCAGCGGCTCTGGCGGCCCGACCCAAGCGCCTTTCGCGAGGTGGCCGGCATGGGCTGGCAGATCGGTCTGACCACCGTGGCCGAGGTCGGGCTCTTCAACTTCTCCTCGATCATCATGGGCTGGATCGGGGCGGTTGCCCTGGCGGCGCACGGGATCGCGCTTCAGGTGACGACCGTCGCCTTCATGGTGCAGCTCGGCCTGTCCAACGCGGCCACCGTGCGGGCCGGGCGCAGCATGGGGAGGCGCGACTTCACCGCGCTCAGGGACGGGGCGCTCAGTGTCTGGGGCCTCGGCTTTGCCTTCGCCCTTGTCGCCGTCGCGGTTTTCCTGCTGTTCCCCGATGCGCTCGTCGGGGCCTTCGTCGACCCCGACGACCCGCTGCGCCCCCGGATCCTGGTCATCGGCGGCAGCCTTCTGGCCATGGCGGCGCTGTTTCAGGTCGCGGATTCGGCGCAAGTCATGGGCATTTCGATCCTGCGCGGGATGCAGGACACACGCGTGCCCATGCTGATGGCAGCCTTCGCTTACTGGGGGGTCGGGGCGCCTGCGATGTGGGTCTTCGGCGTCCTTCTGGGTGGCGGCGGCATCGGGGTCTGGGTGGGCCTTGTCCTCGGGCTGACGGTTTCGGCGATCCTGCTTGCGTTCAGGTTCCGCCGCCTCGTCTCGACGCTCTAGGCCCCATTCGTCAGTCGCCCTTCATCAGCCGTTCGGCCTTCTTGCGCACCAGAAGCGTGCGCAGGTCGTGCATGGCCAGAAGCAGGCTGTCGGTCACCATGTCGAGCTGGTCTTCCTCGGCACGGGTCTGGACCCAATGCGCGGTGTAATTCAGGTGGTCAACCGCGCGCAGGATGTCGTCGATGTCGCGCGCGGCAAGCAGGGCCTTGCGATCAGCGAGCCAGTCCTCGATCGCGGCCATATCCGCATTGGACAGGGTCCGGTCGCCATGTGGCTTGACCTCTCCGTTGCGGGTGTTGACCACCGCGATCTGGTCCATCTCGATCCGGCGATGGCGGTTCTGCGTGTCCACCTTGAACACGAAGGCGCCGTTTTCGCGCACACGGAAATAATACTCGGGAAGTTCCGTCGACATGATCCAACACTTATTCCTGCCCAGCCCGTTGATACAGAACCGGAAGGGTCGGGGAAAGGGAAACCGTTGTTTCCCTTGTGGAAACAGTTGCCTCTCAGGAGAGAGCGGCGCAGAATCTCTGGATCCGCTGGCAGGCCTCGGTCAATTGCGCGTCCGAGGTGGCGTAGGAGATGCGGAAATTCGGGCTGACGCCGAACGCCGCGCCAAAGACCACGGCCACGCCGGTCTCCTCGAGGAGCTTGGTGCAGAACACCTCGTCATTCGTGATCGCCGTGCCGTCCGGGGTCGTCTTGCCGATGCAACCCGCGATGTCGGGGTAGACATAGAAGGCCCCCTCCGGCGTCGGGCAGGAAATACCCTCGGCCTCGTTCAGCATTTTCACCACGAGGTCGCGGCGACGCTGGAAGAGCGCGGCGTTCCCGGCGAGGTAGTCCTGCGGTCCCGTCAGCGCCTCGACCGCGGCCCATTGCGAAATCGTGCAGGGGTTCGAGGTCGACTGCGACTGGATCATACGCATCGCGTCGATCAGTTCGACGGGCCCGCCTGCATATCCGATCCGCCAGCCGGTCATGGCATAGGCCTTGGACACGCCATTGACGGTGAGGGTCCGGTCATAGAGCGCGGGCTCGATCTGGGCCGGGGAGAAGAATTTGAAGTCGTCGAAGACAAGGTGTTCATACATGTCGTCCGACATGATCCAGACATGGGGGTGTTTCACCAGCACAGCGGTCAGGGCCTGCAGTTCCTCGCGCGAATAGCCGGCGCCGGTCGGGTTCGACGGCGAGTTGAAGATGAGCCACTTGGTCTTCGGTGTGATCGCCGCCTCGAGCTGGTCGGGCGTCATCTTGAAGGCGGCCGCCACGCCGCATTCCACGATCACCGGCTCGCCCCCCGCGAGGAGCACCATGTCGGGATAGCTCACCCAGTAGGGGGCCGGGATGATAACCTCGTCGCCGGGATCGAGCGTCGCCATGAGCGCGTTATAGAGGATCTGCTTTCCGCCCGTGCCCACGGAAATCTGGCGCGGCGTATAGGTCAAGCCGTTCTCCCGCGCGAATTTCTCACAGATCGCCCGCTTCAGCTCGGGGAGCCCGTCGGGCGCGGTGTATTTCGTCTTGCCTGCCTCGATCGCCGCGATCCCGGCGGCCTTGATGTTCTCGGGCGTGTCGAAGTCCGGTTCGCCCGCGCCAAGGCCGATCACGTCACGCCCCGCCGCCTTCAATTCCTGCGCGAGCGTCGTCACGGCGATGGTCGGCGAGGGTTTCACACGGGCTAGGGTCGCGGAGAGGAAAGACATGGTCGCATCCGGGGTTCATGTTTCGGCTCAAGGGTCTTAGGCTTGGGGCGGATCGCAATCAAGCAGGAAGGGAGGCCCGCATGGACGACAACTGGTATTCCGATGAAGCCGCAACGTTCGGAGACCGCCTTGCCGCCGCGCGCGACAACGCTGGCCTGACGCAGAAGGACTTGGCCAAACGGATCGGGGTCAAGACAAAGACTCTTTGCGCCTGGGAAGACGACCTGACCGAGCCCCGTGCGAACCGGCTCCAGATGATCTCCGGCGTGCTCGGCGTCTCGCTCGGCTGGCTTCTCACCGGCGTGGGCGACGGCGTGACACCCCCCGACGACATTCAGGAACTGACCCCCGCGGCCAAGGACATTCTGCTTGAGATTCGGGAACTTCGGGGCGATATGTCCGACGCCTCGAAACGGCTCGCGACGCTGGAGAAACGCCTGCGCCGGGTGCTCGAGGCGGGATAGCGGACCGAGAGGGCAGGATGGAAACGGACGAAGCGCGGCTGAAACGGCTTGCCATGCGGTCCTGGCGGCGCGGCACCAAGGAGATGGACATCATCCTGGGCCATTTCTGCGACGACAGGCTTGCGGAGATGTCGAAAGACGACCTCGACCTCTATGATGCCTTGCTGGCCGAGAACGATCAGGACCTTTACCAATGGGTGACGGGGCAGGTCGCGGCGCCGGAACGGTTCTCGCCCCTGATCGCCACCATTGCCGACCACGCGGCGGCGCGCGACCACTGAGTTTTCCGGACGCGTTTAACCGAATATTCTGATTTCCGACCCAAAGATGCTCTGACCAAGGCAAGACGGAGTCTGGGATGAGCATTCACAGCCCCATATCGGGGACCACCCTTCTGAACGGATCGGGAACCGGGTTCCTCGTGCAGTATATGGACGTGCTGTCGCTCGTCGAACGTCTGCATCGACTGCTTCTCGATGTCATCAAGGATGAATTCGAACGCCTGGGCGTGCTCGAAATCAACGCGGTTCAGGCGCTGCTCCTGTTCAACATCGGCGACAACGAGGTGACGGCGGGCGAGCTCAAATCCCGCGGCTATTATCAGGGATCGAATGTGTCCTATAACCTCAAGAAACTCGTGGACATGGGCTACATGCACCACGAACGGTCCGAAATCGATCGGCGCTCGGTGCGGGTGCGGCTCACCGACAAGGGGCGCAATGTGCGGACCGTCGTCGAGGACCTGTTTCACCGGCATGCGAAGGGTCTCGAAGACCGCGCGGTGCTGTCATTGGACGGGATCGAAGAAGTGGGATCGTCGCTCAAGCGCATCGAGCGATACTGGAGCGACCAGATCCGCTATATTTACTGAAGTGACTCGGCCTTGTCCGCTGAACCGCCCGGGGGCAGGGCACCCACGGCGAGCGCCTTGATCTCGCGCAGCAACTTGCGGCGCATGGCGCGCTCGTAATCCTCGAAGCCGTCGGCGATTTCGACGAAGGCGTCCGGGCCGCGAATGACGAGGTTCTCGTAGTAGGACACGAGGTCCTCGGGGCCCGGGCCCTCGCCCATGCCGTCGATGGTCAGGATCACGAGGCCGTTGATCGTCACGTCCGCGAATGCGGGGAGCGAGTCGAGGTCCTGTGGCCGTGGTCCGGTGTTGGATTTGCCGTCCCCGGAAATATCGAGCGTCGCACGCCAGCAGGGCGGCGCGGACTGAAGGACCTGCACCCCGACCGCCATGGCCGTTCCCAACGCGGTCGAGGGCGGGGCAGGCTGGCGTTCCGTGCGGTGCAGGGTTTCTGTTACCGACCCGAGCACACCGGCGTCATCCACCAACGTCCAGTCGACAAGCGTGCGCTGGTAGCTGGGCCCGCTCCATTCGAAGACGTTGAGCGCGATGGGAGCCGCACCGGGAGACAGGATCGCATCGCGCACATCCGGGGCGGTCAGCGCCGCCGCGAGCCCGTCGAGCTGCAGGCGATACTCGTTCGCATCCACCGACCCCGACACATCGAGCGCCAGCGCGAGCGCCTGCCGGCAGCCCGCGTCCTGTGCCAGGGCGAACCCTGTCAGGCTAGAAGCGAGACTGAAGGCTGATGCCGCCAGAAAGGCTTTGTTGCGTATAGATCGAGACATTCGACCACGTCCGGTTGGCCTGCACGGTGACGACCGGCGAGAACCCCATGTAGCTCAGGCCACGGAAATCCGCCGACAGCTTGGCCCCGACAATGTGGTCCTGCCGCCCGGTGGTCGTGAAGGGCGAGAAAGCGTAATCCTTGTAACCGTAACTGGCCCCGATGGAAAAGAGCGCACCGGCGATCGGCTGGGAAAACGCATAGTTAAGCTCGGCCATAGGCATTCGATATTCCTGCGCCGGACCCGACGAAAAGCTTTGGGCATAGCTGGCCGACAGCGTCGCCCGGTCGCCCCAGGACAGTTCATGCGCATAGGTGACGCCCGCGCGCAGCACGGTTTCCGGCTGAAGCCCCGTCGCCGTGATCAGCGCCCGGTCCGCCCGCGCCGTGAACGTGAGCGCGTCGCGCCCGCCAGCCACAGGAATGTTCACCGCCGCGCCGGCGCCGAAGAAGTCCGACAGCTTCGCGCCGCCATACCAGTTGCGCCCCGCGCGCGCCGAAAGATCAAGCCGCGTGCCACGGGCATCGAGCAGGAAGCTCTGCTGGAGGGTCGCCGCGATCTGGTAGAAATCGAAGTCGTGGCCCGAGGTTCCCGGTGCTGCCGCGCGCGAACCCCGGTCGAGCCAGTTCATCCGACCGGCAGCCTCGAGCCCGACCACCGTCTGTGACCTGGGCGTCGCGAAGAGCCGGTATTTCACCGCGGCTTCGGCCTCGGCTGACCAGCCCGACAGGGCCTGAGCGGTCGGTGACAGCACGAAGGGCAGGCCGGCGATCATGATGATCTGTTCGGACGAGCCGTTGTTGATGTTGGAGTTCGGCGCGGCGCCGACGGAGAAGCGGAAGGACAGCGGGTTTTCCCGACGCACAGCCTGATAGGCGCGCGCGACATTGGTGACCTCTGCCTCGGACGAGGTGTGTTGCACCGCCCGCCGGAGCCAGAATTGCGACAGCGTGTAATTCCCGTCGGTCGCGACAAGCTCGGCCATGATCATCGCCGACGCATATCGCGCGGCCTCGATGTCAGACGCGCGGTAGGCGGCCTGCGCCGCCTGTCGCGCCTGCCGGGACTGCCCGAGGGCCGAAAGCGCCCGCGCACGCAGGAGAAGCGCGTCGATGTCGCGCGGATTGCTCGCGATCACGGCGTCGGCCAGGGCGAGCGCCTGTGCGGGGTTGCCGTCCTGGAGCGCCGCCACCGACGCGTCGAGCTGCGTGTCGCGGTCCTGCGCAAGCGCAGCGGTGGCGTCGACGGCCCCCAGCGCCAGTGCCAGCGCAAACACACCTGCCTTGATCCCGGCCACTTGTCGCCGCATCGACTACTACCCCCGCTCGTTCGGCCCGAGCCTAGTGGAAATCCGCGCGAAACCCAAGCGCCCCGCCATCTTCCCACGTTCACCGGCCTGCCCCTGTCCTGTATCCATCTTGGGTCAGGGCACGGACCGGTATACTATATCTGGATGCAGCCGGGCGAGGGGGATTCGCCCCTTGAGCAGACGTCCGCCGGAAGGAGAGAGCATGCGCCAATATCTCGACAGTCTGAGGACCGTCCTCGACCATGGCACCCCGTCCACCGATCGCACCGGGACCGGCACCATATCCTACTTCGGATTGCAGACGCGTTACGCGTTGTCGGACGGGTTCCCGCTCGTCACCACGAAGAAGCTGCATCTGAAATCCATCGTGCACGAGCTTCTTTGGTTCCTCGCGGGGGATACCAACATCGGCTACCTCAAGGAGAACGGTGTCTCGATCTGGGACGAGTGGGCCGATGAGAACGGCGACCTCGGGCCCGTCTACGGCCACCAGTGGCGCCATTTCCCCTCGGTCGCCTATGAGAACGGCCAGCCGGTGATCGGAGAGGTCGACCAGATCGCGAAGCTCGTCGAGCAGATCAAGCGGAGTCCCGACAGTCGCCGTCTGATCGTGTCGGCGTGGAACCCCGGCGAGGTCGACCAGATGGCGCTGCCGCCCTGTCACACGCTCTGGCAGGTGCGCATCATCGGCGGCAAACTGCACCTCCAGCTTTACCAGCGCTCTGCCGACATGTTCCTGGGCGTGCCCTTCAACATCGCGTCCTATGCGCTGCTCCTCGTGATGCTCGCCCATGTGACGGGCTACGAGCCCGGCGATTTCATCCACTCCATCGGTGACGCGCATATCTATTCCAACCACATGGATCAGGTGCGCGAACAGCTCACGCGCAGCCCGATGGAACTGCCCCGGCTGCGGCTGACACGCGACGTGGGCTCGATCTTCGATTTCCACTACGAGGACTTCGCCTTCGAGGGCTACGCACCCCAGCCCGCAATCAAGGCTCCGGTGGCGGTATGATCTCGCTCGTCGTCGCCCGGGATCGCAACGGCGCCATCGGCAAGGCGGGGGGCATCCCGTGGCACGCGCCCGAAGACCTGCGCCGCTTCAAACGCGAAACGGTGGGCGGTGCGGTGATCATGGGGCGCACGACCTGGATAAGCCTGCCATTCAGGCCGTTGAAGGACCGTCTGAACATCGTGGTGTCGCGGGACAGGGGCCTTTGCGACAATGTCGTTGGCTCGGTCGAGGCGGCCGTGGCACTCGCCCAGTCGGAAGGCTACGACCGGATCTATGGCATCGGGGGCGCGGGGATCTATCGCGACCTGCTGCCGATCTCGCATCGCCTGCTCATCACCGAGGTGGATCTTGCGGTCGAGGGCGCGGATGCGCATTTCCCGACGTTCGATCCGTCGGACTGGGTGCGAATCGCATCGCTTCCGATCGCATCGGCAGATTTCGGGCTGACCCTGACCGAGTGGATTCGCCGCCTTTAGCGCGACCATGCTGCAATGCGGCGACAGAGCGGGGCCGGGAGGACACAGTCTGATGTTTCATGGCCACGATTTTGCCTTGAAATTTATTTCGTGGCCGATGGAACAAACGAAACGATTGAAACGTTTCCCTTGGTTTCGTATCAAAAACCCCATGGGATACTGGGATTTTGGAAGGGCAGCGCTGGTCGCAATCGCTCTGGTAACAAGCTCCACGACAGGTGCCTTCGCTCTTGGTTCGTGGCAATGCGTCGCAATGGACGGCGTGAAAGACACGGTCAGCGATGCTGCGACGCAGGCGACGCTGTCCAAGAAGTTCTTCGTGAAGTCCGACGGCTCTTTGCAGGTCGTGGATGTCTTGGTCGAACAGCCCGAGGCGCCGCGCACCACCTATGAGGTGATCGTCGACGGGCTGATGGACGTGCTGGGGATACAGGCGCCGCGCCAGTTCGTAGATCGTGTCGCCCGTGCCGACCGCAAGCAGGGGCTGCCGCCCGAGGCCATCTACTGGGCCCTGTCGCCGACGAAACCGGCCGGACCCAACGCCTGGAAGCCGCAGTGCTGAAACCCCCGGCGCGAAGGGACTGACCCACGCGCCGGGCCATGTGCGATCCGCGCCGGCTTCCGAGTGATCCGGCTTGACGGCGCAGGCGTAACCCGAATGAAACGACATTCGAGGTGCGCGATGCAGGCAATTTTTCTTTATCTGGTAACGGCCGTGATCTTTCTGGGGCTGGACGCGGTGATGTTGAACAGGGTGATGAAACCTTTGTTCGAAACGCACCTCGGCGACTGGCTCCAACTCCCGATCCGCATCGCGCCCGCCGCTGTCTTTTACCTCTTCTATGTGGCCGGAGTCGTCTGGCTCGTATCCTGGCCTGCGCTGAAGAACGACACCCCGCTCACCGCGCTGATCAGCGGGGCGGTGATCGGTGCAATGGCCTATGGCACTTACGAGTTCACGAATTACGCCACTCTGCGCCTCTGGTCGCCGCAAATGGTGGCAACGGACGTGATCTGGGGCACGCTTCTGACCGGGTTTTCGGCCTGGGCCGGCGTCATGATCCTTCGCGCGTTTCAAAGCTGATCGGTGCTGGACCGAGAGGCCAGCAAACAGAAAAACCCCGCGGCAGAGGCGGGGTTTCTCAAAATGTGGTCCGGTATCAGATGGGCTTGATGTCGCCGGCGCTTTCGCGACCGTCCCGGCCCGGGATCATCTCGTAGGATACCTTCTGATTGTCGGCCAGGCTTTTCAAGCCTGCGCGTTCCACGGCCGAAATGTGGACGAACACGTCCTTCCCGCCGTCATCGGGGGCGATGAAACCATAGCCCTTGGTCGTGTTGAACCATTTAACGGTGCCAGTGGGCATTCCGTCTGTCTCCTTCAGTCTTACCGTCCGCGATATTGCGACGGGGTGGTGCAGCAGGTCTTCAGCTGCCCCGCCTGGGCGGTTGACTGGAAGTTCTGTAGTCACGCATTCATGGTGAACATAGCGAAACAAAAATCAAGTGCTCTTTGCGAGGCCAGTAAATGAAGGTGTATGGGATCAAATCCTGCGACAAGGTGCGCGCGGCGATGAAGGCGCTGGAGGCGGCGGGGTATGCACCGGGACTCGTCGATATCCGGGAGACTCCGTTGGGCGCCGCCGCGTTCGAACGGTTCCACGCGGCCTTCGGCGCAGCACTCGTCAACCGGAAGTCCACGACCTGGCGCGGCCTCGGCGAAGACGAGAGGCAGGCGGATGTCATGGCCCTCCTTGCGGCGCATCCGACGCTCATGAAGCGTCCGGTGATCGAAGGAGAGGGGCGTCTGACCCTAGGGTGGGACAAGGAGGCTCAGGCGGTCTGGCTCTGACCCGACCGGCGACGGGCGAGGCGATCCAGGGACAGGGGCCCTGGTCCAAGAAAGACGCAGGTGGCGAGCAGGGTGAGCCAGAGCAGCCTTTGGTCGAGGATCACGCTGTCGGGCGCCCGGTCGAAGAGCGCGCCGAGTGTCACCCCGTCGCCGAGCGCACCGTGGCCGAAGAGGTCGGTCAGGCTTTGAACGACGATGAACCCGATCATGCCGAGGGCGGCGGGACGGGTCAGAAGGCCCAGGATAAGCAGGGCCGGAAGGAGAAGTTCGGCCAAGGTTCCGCCCGCGACGATCACGCTGTGCAGAAGGCCAAGCTGGCTCGGATCATAATTCACGGCCTCCATCGCCCGGGGAAAGATCTGGGCGTAGCCATTGACCGAAAGCCCCGCGCCATCAACCTTGGTGACGGCCGAGGCCCAGTAATAGGGGGCAAGGACAGCGGCGAAAGCAAAGCGCGCCAAACTTGGCAGTATGGTCGGGGCACTGTTGTCGAGCGCGCCATATAGCGTCGTGACGGTGTTTCTCATGCGGCATACTCCACGCAGACGATGGCCTTGCGCGCCACCAGCCGCGCGAGCGCCCGGGGAAGGTCGAGCGTTGGAAGGTCGGCGGCCTCGGCGAGCGGCATCCGGGAAAGCCGGTCGATGAAGGTCGCCTCGGCATCGGGCACGGGTTCGGCCAGCGCGTCCCAGTCGGGCCGCGTGACAAGCACGGATTGCGCGCCCGGCGTGGGTTTCGGGGCCCGGTCATCATGGTTACGGCGCCAGATCGCGTGGATCGGATAGCGCGAGGACAAGACCGCCACCGCCGGGGCCAGCCCCAGCCGCGCCGTGCCGATCTCGGGGTTTGAGAGCGCAGCCTGTGGAACCGGTGGCGCGTCGGCGGCGTGGTAGGCATGTCGCAGCGCCAGTTCCAGCCGCGCGACATCCGGGAGGTAGGGCAGATGTGCGATGGGCGGGAAGTCCGAGAGGAAGTCGGGGAACGCCTCGCCATAGCGGGCGAGGATTGGAGATCCCGGAGGATGGGCGCGCACGAATGCGACGGCCATCGCCCGGAAAAACGCCTGGCCGGTCAAGCGCGCGACCGTCGGAAAGCCATCCTCCAGCGCGGTTGCCAGGGACGACATGACGTTGTTGCGATAGACGCCGAACCGTGCGGCGATGGCGCCATCCGCCGCAGCAAGCCCCTGCGGCAGGCCATCAGGCGCGAAGAGCGCATCGTCCCATGACATGGTGTCACTCCCTTCCTTTGTTCTGCGCGGTGCGCGAGGTCGGTTCCGCCGGGATTCTAGAATTCTAGAATCCTAACATTCCGGAATCCCGAAACCTTCTAATAATCATTCACAATCAATGCTTTGCCCGGCTCTTCCGGCGCGCCGCCGCAGCCAGGCGGCTGTCCACCCGCGTGGCCTCGGCGGCCAGAACGGGCCAGGAGGGCACATCGTTGTCCCATTCGATCAGCGTCGCGATGGGACCGGTGCGCCTCAGAACCTCGGCAAAAAGGTCCCAGACCGGGTCGGCGATTTCGCAGCCGTGGCTGTCGATGAGGAGCGCCTCGCCCAATACCTCGTCCGCCGCATGCCCGCCAAGGTGAAGCTCTCCGACCGCGTGCATCGGGAAGTCGGCAAGGTATTGCCGCGCGTCGACCTGCCGATTGGTGGCAGACACATGAACGTTGTTCACGTCGAGCAGCATCCCGCAGCCTGTCCGCCGCGCGACCTCGCGCAGAAAATCAGTCTCCTGCATTTCGGTCTCGGCAAACTCGACATAGACGCTGGGGTTCTCAAGCAGCATCCGGCGACCGAGCACCTCCTGCACGCGGTCGATGTGGTCGCAGACCCGGGCGAGCGTCTGGGTTGTATAGGGCAGGGGCAGCAGGTCGTTGAAGTAGGTCCCGCCATGGCTCGACCAAGCCAGATGCTCGGAAAACCGAGCGGGTTCAAGCCAGTGCACCAGCCGCGCCACCCGCGCCAGATGGTCCTCGCCCAGCCCCTCGCCGCCAATGGACAGCCCGACGCCATGGACCGAGATCGGGAACCGCTCGGCCAACGCGTGCAACTGGGCGATGGGCCGCCCGCCGTCGCCCATATAGTTTTCGGCGTGAATCTCCAGCCAGCCGACTGGCCCGGGGTCACTCACGATTTCGGCGTAATGCTGCGGTTTGAAGCCGACGCCCGCGCGCGCAGGCAATCCGGTCTTGCGTGCGTCCCTTGCCATATCGAACATCCGTTCCTCCTCAAGGTAACGGTGCGCGGGCGGCGTTCCCCGTCCGCGCCCCGAGAGCCGCCTCACATCGCGGGCAGATCGCGCTCGAGCGGCTCCAAGGAACCCATGCGCTCCATCATGTCCTCAGTCATCGAGGCCTCGATGGTGATCTCTTCGCAGGTCCCGGCGGGCACCAGCGACCAGGCGTTGCCCTGGTAATCGACCTTCGACGTGCCCGCGCAGGTCGTGCCGGGGCCGGCAGCGCAGCCGTTCTCGCCAGCCTTGGCCACGCCGTAGCATTTCTCCATGTCCTGCGCCGAGGCCGGGAGCGTGAGCGAGGCGAGGGCGGTTGCCATGGCACCCGCGATGGTGAGTGTGGTTTTCTTCGACATGTCTGTCCTCCTGTTGCGTTCGTTCCGCCTGAAGCGGTGTCCAATTGCTAGGTCCGAACAGGCGTAACAAACCACTCACAGCCCCGTGCCCCCCGGTCACGTGAGGCCTGTGAAACAAACGCTTTCGTGAATTGCACGTGAAAAGGGCGGCCCATCGGACCGCCCTTTCGTAAGGAATATCAATGTGTTGACGTCAAAGCAGATCCGGCGCCGTCGCTTCAGTCGAGAGTTGGCCTATCACCTCGTCAAGCCCGACGACCTTGGTGTCCTTCTCGCCCAGGCGGCGCAATGTAACAGTTCGTTCATCGACCTCCTTCATCCCTACGGCAAGGATGACCGGCACCTTGCCGACGGAGTGTTCCCGGACCTTGTAATTGATCTTCTCATTGCGGGTGTCGGCTTCGGCCCGCACGCCGGCAGCGCGCAGGCGGCGCACCACGTCATGCACGTATCCGTCCGCGTCCGAGACGATCGAGGCCACGACGACCTGTCGCGGCGCGAGCCAGAACGGGAGCCTCCCCGCGTGCTCTTCGATCAGGATACCGATGAAGCGTTCGAACGACCCGAGCACGGCGCGGTGCAGCATGACCGGGCGGTGCTTCGCCCCGTCCTCGCCGATATAGACCGCGTCCAGCCGTTCGGGCAGGTTCGGGTCAACCTGCAGCGTCCCGCACTGCCATTCCCGGCCAATCGCGTCGGTCAGCGTGAACTCGAGCTTGGGGCCATAGAACGCACCTTCGCCTTCCTGCACCTCGAACTCATACCCGGCTGCCTTGCACGCGTTGCCCAAAGCGGCCTCGACCCGATCCCAGGATTCATCGGACCCGATGCGTTTCTCGGGCCGTGTGGACAGCTTGATCGTCCAGTCGTTGAATCCGAGGTCGGAATAGATCGCCGCGAGAAACTCGATGAACTTCGCCGTCTCGCTCTCGATCTGGCTCTCCATGCAGAAGATATGCGCATCGTCCTGCGTAAAGCCGCGCACCCGCATGATCCCGTGCAGCGCGCCCGAGGGTTCGTAGCGGTTGCACGAGCCGAACTCGGCCATGCGCAGCGGCAGGTCGCGGTAGGATTTGAGCCCCGAGTTGAACACCTGCACGTGACAGGGGCAGTTCATCGGTTTGAGCGCATTCACCGTCTTTTCACGGGCATGATCCTCGTCCACTTCGACGATGAACATGTTCTCCTGGTAGTTCTCCCAGTGGCCTGACGCCTCCCACAGCTTGCGCGAGACGACCTGCGGCGTGTTCACCTCGACATAGCCGCCGCGATCCTGCTGGCGGCGCATGTAGTCCTGAAGCACCGTGTAGATGCGCCAGCCGTTCGGGTGCCAGAAGATCTGACCGGGGGCTTCCTCCTGCATGTGGAAGAGGTCCATCTCGCGGCCCAGCCGGCGGTGGTCGCGCTTCTCGGCTTCTTCGAGGAAGGTCAGGTATTTCTTCAGCTCGTCGCGGTTCTGGAAGGCGACGCCGTAGATGCGCTGGAGCATCGGGTTCTTCGAGTCCCCGCGCCAGTAGGCCCCGGCGACCTTCATCAGCTTGAACGCGTCGGCGGGCACTTGCCCCGTGTGCTGAAGGTGCGGGCCCCGGCAGAGGTCCTGCCAGTCGCCGTGCCAATACATGCGGATGGGCTGGCCGTCGTCCGGGATCGCATTGACCAGCTCGACCTTGTAGTTCTCGCCGGTCGCCTCGTAATGCGCGATGGCATCGGCGCGGGACCAGACTTCGGTGCGCACGGCATCGCGCGCGTTGATGATCTCTTTCATCTTCGCTTCGATCTCGCCCAGATCCTCCGGCGTGAAGGGCTCTTCGCGGTCGAAATCGTAATACCAGCCGTTCTCGATCACCGGGCCGATGGTGACTTTGGTCGCGGGCCAGATCTCCTGGACCGCCCGCGCCATGATATGGGCGAGGTCGTGGCGGATCAGTTCAAGCGCCTGAGGCGCGTCCTTCATCGTGTGGATGGCAACGCTCGCGTCGGCGTCGATGGGCCACTGGAGATCCCAGTGCGCACCATTGACCGTCGCCGAGATCGCTTTCTTCGCGAGCGAGGTCGAGATATCGGCAGCAACGTCGGCGGGAGTGATCCCGGCCGCATAATCGCGCGTATTGCCATCGGGAAAGGTCAGGGAAATCTGGCTCATGGCCGGCTCCTCGTCAGTTTGGCGCCCACGGAACGCCCGGTTGCGGGTAATATGTGTGACGCGGTGTCGCGCGACGTGCCGGACAAGTCAACCCGTGCGTTATGCCGCAGGAGTATCGAAAGATAGGGTATGGCATGGGTGACAGCACAGGTGGCGTGACGGAAGAAGCGGCCTTCGAGACGCTCGCGGGCGAGCCTCGCGACTTGGCCGAAGCGCGCAATGGTCTGAAGCACATGGCCGCGCTTACGCTCACCAAGCTGGGCGACGGGCTCATGGACCCGAAACTCGTGCTGTCCTGGCTCCTGAATGCACTCGGTGCGCCTGCGGTCTTTGTGTCCTCGCTCGTCCCCTTGCGCGAGGCGGGGTCGCTCTTGCCACAGATCCTGCTTGCACGACGTCTCGACGCGATGCGCCACCGCCGCTGGATGTGGGTCGCCGGCGGCGTGGGACAGGGTATCGCGGTGGCCGCCATGGCGCTGGCCGCCCTCACGCTCGAGGGTGTGGCGGTCGGACTTGCCTTCGTTGCTGCCATCATCGTCTTCGCCCTGTCTCGCGCCGCGGCATCGGTCAGCTACAAGGACGTGCTCGGAAAGACCGTCGCCAAGACCCGGCGCGGTGCCGTCACGGGTTTCGCCGGATCGGCGAGCGCGGTGGGCGTCCTGATCTTCGCCGGACTACTCATGTCAGGATGGCTCGAGGGGCAGGGGCCGCTTGTCGCAGCGCTGGGGCTGGCGTCCTGTCTCTGGTTCGCCGCATCCGCGCTGTTCTCGACCCTCAAGGAAGACGCGTCCGAGCCGTCGGAACCCGCCGAGACCCAAAGCCCCTGGCGCATCCTCAAGACGGACTCGACTTTCGCCCGTTTCGTGACAGCGCGCGGGTTTCTGACCGCCACAGCTCTGACACCGCCCTACTTCGTGCTCCTCGCCGGGCAGGGCGAAGAGCGCGGTCTCGGCGCGCTCGGGGCGCTGGTGGTGGCTTCGGCGGCGGCGTCGCTCGTCTCGTCCTACGTGTGGGGGCGGCTTTCCGACCGTTCGTCCCGGCTCGTCCTGGTGGCCTCGGGTGGCATCGGCGCCCTCGCCATGATCTCGGCCATCCTCTCGGCCCTCTCGGGGATGGCGTCGACGTGGTGGGTGATGCCAGGGCTTCTGTTTCTCCTGATGATCGCGCATCACGGCGTGCGCCAAGGGCGGTCGACCTTCCTCGTGGACATCGCGCCAGAGGATCAGCGCGCCGCCTATGCCGCCACGGCCAACGCGTTGATCGGCGGTCTGCTGCTCGTCTCGGGCGCTTTCGGCGGCGCCCTGTCGTTCCTCGGGCCACAGGCGGCGCTCGCGGGCTTCGCGGCGATGGCCATCATCGGGGCCGCTGTGGCCTATGGGCTGGAAGAAGCCGAGACGAACTGACCCCCTTTCCAAGCCCTTGTTTCTCATTCAGGATTGCTCCACGACGCAAAGACATTGGGCCAAGGAACAGGGGCAGGCGTGGCAGAGCCGAGCTATCTCGACACCGCCGACGGGCGGCGCATCGCATATCACGTCACGACAGGGGCCGGGCCGGGGGTGATCTTCCTTGGCGGGTTCATGTCCGACATGGAGGGCACCAAGGCGCTCGTCCTCGAAGACTGGGCGAAGGCGCGCGGGCAGGCTTTCCTGCGCTTTGACTATTCCGGCCACGGCCAATCGGGCGGGGCCTTCACCGATGGGACGATTTCAGACTGGGCCGCGGACGCCGCCGCCGTCATCTCCCATGCCACCACGGGCCCGCAGATCTTTGTCGGCTCCTCCATGGGCGGCTGGATCACCTGCCTGCTCGCCCGCCGGATGCCCGAACGCTTCGCTGGCTTCGTGGGCATCGCCGCCGCGCCCGATTTCACCGAAGACAGCATGTGGCGTGACTTCTCCGACGCGGAGCGTGTGCAATTGAGGGAGGTGGGCACTGTCCTTCTGCCATCCGAATACGGCGATCCCTATCCGATCACCCGTCGCCTGATCGAGGATGGGCGCGAAAACCTCGTTCTGCGTGCGCCGCTTGTCATGGAGTGGCCTGTGCGGCTCTTCCAAGGAACCGAGGACGAGGACGTTGAGCGGCAGGTGGCGTTGAACCTGCTTGACCACATCGAAGGCAGCGACCTGCGCCTGACCTTCGTGAAAGGCGCCGACCACCGGTTTTCTTCGCCCGGGTGCCTCGATCTTCTGACCGGCACATTGGACGACCTCCTCGCATGACCGCCGAGCCGATCCTTCTCGTGCCGGGGATGATGTGCGACGCCCGTGCCTTTGGCCCGCAGATCGACCATCTCTCGGCGCGCCATACGCTTCACGTGGCCAATACCGCGCGCGGCGACACGATCCGCGAAATGGCGGCCAATATCCTCTACATGGCGCCGCCGCGCTTTGCCCTCTGCGGGCATGGCATGGGCGGATCGGTCGCGATGGAGGTCCTGCGCCGCGCGCCGGAGCGGGTCACGCGGCTCTGCCTCATCTCGACCTCGCCGCTTCCCGAGACGCCGGAACAGGCGGTCTGGCGCGAGCCGCAGATCGTGAAGGCGCAGGCAGGCAAGCTCGATGCCGCCATGGCTGAGGCCTTTCCTCCCGAGAACTTTGCGCCCGGTCCATTGAAAGAGGCGACCCTGGGTCTCATCACGGCGATGGCCCGAAGGCTTGGTCCCGAGGTCTTCGTGCGCCAATCCCGCGCCATGCAGCGCCGCCCGGACGCCCAGAAGGAACTCCATGCGCTGCGCGTGCCGTCGCTCGTCCTTTGCGGCGAGCATGACCGGATCACGCCGCCCAAGCGGCATATGTTCCTGGCCGAGCTCATCCCCTACGCCGAGATCGCGACGCTGGACGACGCAGGCCACATGCCGATGCTGGAGACACCCGAGAAGACCATCATCGCCATGGAAGCCTGGATGGACCTTCCGCCCGTGCCGCGCTGAGCGCAAAAAGAAGGCCCCGCGAACGGGGCCCTCCTTCTCATCCCGATGCCTGCGCGGGTCAGACGGCCTTCAGGGCCGGTTTCCCGGTCGCGGCTCTCGGCGCGCGTTTCTTGCGGGCCTGTTCGGCGTGGGTGCCCGCATGTTCGTCCATGAACTCGAGCACCAGCGGGCGGATGTTGTTGCGCCAGCTCTTGCCCGCAAAAATCCCGTAGTGACCGGCCCCTTGTTCGAGGTGCTGGGCCTTCTTCTCGTCCGGCAGCCCCGTGCAGAGCGCCAGCGCGGCGAGGCATTGGCCGGGGGCGGAGATGTCGTCGTTTTCACCTTCCACCGTCTTGACGGCCACATCGGTGATCTTGCCGATGTCCACCTTCTTCCCTGCGATGGTGAAGGTGTTCTTGGCGATCTCGCGTTCCTTGAAGATGCGGTCCACCGTGGACAGGTAGAACTCCGCCGTCATGTCCATGACCGCGAGGTATTCGTCATAGAACTTGTTGTGCTTGTCGTGATCGGATGCTTCGCCCCGCGCCGCGCGCATGATCTGGTCGGAGAAGGCCTTGGAGTGCTTGTCCGAATTCATCGCCATGAAGGAGGTCAGCTGCTGGATGCCCGGATAGACCAGACGACCGGCGCCACGATACTTGAAGCCGACAGACTGGATCACGGTCCGCTCGAGATGTTCCATCGCCACTCGGTCGCCGAAATCGGTCACGTCGGTCGGGGAGGCGCCTGGGTCGATCGGCCCGCCGATGAGCGTGAGCGTCTGCGGCTGCGCCTCGGGGTCCTCTGCGGCGAGATAAGCTGTGGCGGCGAGTGTCAGGGGGGCGGGCTGGCAGACCGCGACCACGTTGATGTCGGGCCCGAGGTGACGCATGAAATCGACGAGGTAGAGCGTGTAATCCTCGATGTCGAACTTGCCGTCGGACACCGGGATGTCGCGCGCGTTGTGCCAGTCGGTGATATAGACTTCGGCATCCGGCAAGAGCGACGCGACGGTCGAGCGCAGGAGCGTCGCATAGTGGCCCGACATCGGCGCGACCAGCAGGATGCGGCGCGCCTTGGGTTCGCGGCCCATGACCTTGAAATGGATCAGGTTGCCGAAGGGTTTTTCGACCAGCCTGTCGATACGCACGGAATGATCGCGTCCGTCATTGCCGACGACCGTGTAGATGCCCCAGTCCGGCTTGGCGACCATGCGCGCGAAGGACCGTTCCATGACTTCGCCCCAGCCGCGCAGCCATTGGAAGTAGGGGTTGGGAACCAGCGCCACGCCCGGATAGCTTCCGATCGCCTGCGCGGTGGCCCCAAGCCACTGGTTCGTGTTCCGAACCGTTTCGGTCAAATCGTACAAAGGGAGGTACCGCATCTTAAACGCCTTTCGGTTGCGCCGCGCTGCAGTCTTCCGTTACCTTGATTCCAATACAAGTCGACCTTTTGGCAGGTTGGCGCCGAGCATTGCAAGGCAGCAAGGAAATTGCTGCATGTGCGAAATCTAGGGTGGATCGTTTCGCATGACAACAAATGAAATCGAGTTTCATGAAGAAAGCGAGAAGCTGAAGGAGAACCTTCAGAAGATCGAAGCACTTTCGACACGCTTCGCCGCTGCTTTGGCGCAAAAGAAGCCCATTCGGCATGCTTTGCAGGCACCGGGAGAAGACTTCTTCGCGTCCTCCGCTGCTGCCTATTGGCAGAAGACCTTCAATTCCCCCGGAGAGATGTTCGAACATCAGATCGAATTCTGGGGCAAGACGCTGCGCCACGCCATCGAAGCCCAGCAAAGCTTTCTGACGCAGGGCACGGCGCCCGCCGACAATTCCCCCAAGGACCCGCGCTTTCGCAACCCGCTGTGGGACACGCACCCCTATTTCAACTACATCAAGCAGCAGTATTTCCTGACCGCGAAGGCGCTCGAGCAGTCGATCGACAAGCTCGAGGGACTCGATCCGCAGACCCAGCGCCGGGTGGAATACTTCACCCGCCAGATGATCGACATGATGGCGCCGACGAATTTCCTGGCCACCAATCCCGATGCGCTCGAACGCGCGGTGGAGACCGAGGGCCAGTCGCTCGTCGATGGTCTCGAGAACATGATTCGGGACCTCGAGCGCAACAATGGCGAGCTCGTGGTCACGCTCTCCGATCCCGATGCCTTCACGGTCGGCGAGAACCTTGGCACCACCGAGGGCGGTGTGGTGTTTCGCAACAGGATGTTCGAGCTGATCCAGTACAAGGCGGTGACGGAAAAGGCCTATGAGATCCCGCTCGTCATCTTCCCGCCGTGGATCAACAAGTTCTACATCCTCGACCTGAAGCCCGAGAACAGCCTGATCAAGTGGATCACCGAGCAGGGCTTCACGCTCTATGTCGTGTCCTGGGTCAACCCGGACCTGTCCTTTGCCGATGTCGGGATGGACACCTACATCGAGGACGGTTTCCTGACCGCGATCGACCAGGTGCGCAGCCTCTCCGGTCAGGACAAGATCAATGTCGTCGGCTACTGCATCGCCGGCACAACGCTGTCCCTGACGCTGTCGCTTCTCAAACAACGGGGCGAGGACAAGGTGAACTCGGCCACCTTCTTCACCGCGCTCACCGATTTCTCGGACCAGGGCGAGGTGGGTGTCTTCCTCGACGATGACTTCGTCGACGGGATCGAGGAGGAGGTGGCGGACAAGGGCGTGATGGGATCGCTCTACATGGCGCGCACCTTCAGCTACCTGCGGGCCAACGACCTGATCTATACGCCTGCCGTGCGAAGCTATCTTCTGGGCACCGCGCCGCCGGCCTTCGACCTCCTGCATTGGAACGGCGACTCGACGAACCTACCGGGACGTATGGCGGTGGAGTATCTGCGCGGGCTCTGTCAGGGCGACCAGTTCGCGGGCGAGGGGCCGGGGTTCCCGGTCCTCGGCACGCACCTCAGGATCGAGGAGGTCGAGGTGCCGCTTTGCGCCATCGCCTGCGAGACCGATCACATCGCGGCCTGGCGGTCGAGCTACCGCGGGATGCGCAAGATGGGATCGAAGGACAAGACCTTCATCCTGTCCGAGAGCGGCCATATCGCCGGGATCGTGAACCCGCCCTCCAAAAAGAAATACGGTCACTACACCAACGACGACTGGCCCGAAGACCCGACCGAATGGCAGGCGGGGGCGACCCGGCACGACGGCACCTGGTGGTTCCGCTGGGGCGAATGGCTCGCCTCCCGGTCCGGAAAGAAGAAGCCGGCCCCCGCATTGGGCGATTCGTCGCATCCTGTTCTGGCCGATGCGCCCGGAACATACGTGATCGCACGCCCAACTCTCTGATTTCCCGACGCAATTGACCTTAGGTTAGCCTGAGATTGCTGCAGTGCAGAAAAACCTTGATTTTCTGCACTGCAGCATCCATATTGTTTGCACACGCAGAATTCATACTCCGGTGCGGACCGGAGCAGACTGGAGACAGACAATGGCCAAGACCACCGATTACACCAAGATGTTCCAAGACATGATGGGCACCTTCCCCATGGACATGACCTCCTACCAGGGCGCGCTGAAATCCTCGGCCGCTATGGGCGAGAAAATGGCGAAAGTCGCGCTCGAAGCCGCTGACAAATCGACCGAAATCTCGACCGCCTGGACCAAAGGCACGCTCGCCAAGATGGGCGAAGTCTCCATGACCAAGGAAGACCCGGCCGACTACACCAAAGCGATGACCGACTTCGCTTCGGCCCAAGCCGAAATGGCTGCCCAGCACATGGCCGCCTTCGCTGAAGTGGCGAAAAAGGTTCAGATGGACACCGTCGAACTCATGCTCGCCGCTGGCAAGGACATGGGCGAAGAGGCGACCGCTGCCGTCAAGAAAGCCACCGACGAGGTGACCAAGGCCACCAAGAAAGTGACCGAAGCCGCCAAGTAAGCGCTTCACGGAATTCTACGCTGACGTCCTCCTCCCTGTCGGCGAGATGACCTGGGCGGGCCCTCATTCAGGGTCCGCCCTTTTTCTTTTTGCTGCTCTGCGGCACCGGGCCCGGGCCGTCTGGCGACGACAATGCTTGCTTTTCGTTTCTGCATGCGCGTAGGCTTTTTCTGCGGTGCCAAAGGCGCCAGAAAATCAACGCGTTGGGAGGGTCACGTGGCTGACAAGAAGGAACCGCTGCTGATCAAGCGTTATGCGAGCCGCCGTCTCTATAACACCGAGACATCGGACTACGTGACGCTCGACGACATCGCCGGCTTCATCTCCGGCGGGCGCGAGGTTCAGATCGTCGATCTGAAATCCGGTGACGACCTGACCCGGCAATACCTGCTTCAGATCATCGCCGACCATGAGAGCCGCGGTGACAACGTGCTGCCCGTCGACGTGTTGACCGATCTCGTGCGCACCTATACCTCCCAGGCGCAATCCGTCGTGCCCCAGTTCCTGGCCGCGTCCTTCGAGATGCTGCGCGAGGGGCAGGAGAAGATGATGGAAAACCTCCAGTCCATGCCCGTCGCCAAGGTGCCGGGGTTCGAAGCGTTGCAGGCGCAGCAACAGGCCTTCATGAAGGCGATGATGCTGAACTGGCCGATGCCGGGCACCACGTCGGAGGACGAGGGCGATACGGGCACGGCCAAGCCGCCGTCTTCCAAGGAAGATGATCTGGACGCGATCAAGAAGCAGCTGGCCGAGCTTCAGAAGAAGCTGTCCGACATCAAGTGAACGGCACCGGGTAACCCGCATCACGCCGCCCGGGCGGCACGAGGGAGAGGGACGTGGTCGAGACAACCGGGCGGATCACCCTGTGGGGCGTGGAGGTCTTTGCCGCCATCGTCGAGGAGCGCTCGATCTCGGCTGCCGCGCGTCGTTTGGGTGCCAGCCCCTCGAGCGTGAGCCAGCAACTCACCAACCTCGAAACCGCGATGTCCACGGTGCTCATCGACCGGTCCGCGCGGCCCCTGACCTGCACCCCGGCGGGCGAGCTTTTTCGCAGGCGGGCGGTCGTCATCCTGAACGAGGCGGAACAGGCGCGCGCCGAACTGGCCGCCGCCGACATGACCCGGCTGTCGCGCTTTCGCCTGGGCATGATCGAGGACTTCGATGCCGACGTGACCCCGGCGCTCCTCACCGAACTGGCCGAGGCCTGGCCGCGTACGCAGTTCCTGCTGGAAACCGGGGCGTCGCATCGCCTGATGGACCAGCTCGAGGCGCGGGCGCTCGACCTGATCGTGACTGCCGACATGGGCGCGGTGGGTGACGGGCTCGAGGTGCATCCCCTGTTCCAGGACCCCTTCGTCGCCGCCGTGCCCCCCGGCACCGACGGGGCGCTCGAAACCCTGCGTAAGCTGCCGTTGATCCAGTATTCGGCCCGCCACTTCATGGGCCGCCAGATCGCCGCGCATCTCGCGCAGGAGGATCTGCGGCTCAATCACCGTTTCGAGCTGGACAGCTACCACGCGATCCTGTCGATGGTTTCGGCGGGGCAGGGCTGGACCATCCTTACGCCGCTGGGCGTCCTGCGGGCACAGCGTTTCGTGGGGGAAGTGGACATCGTGCCGCTGCCCTTGGCCCCCTTCGCCCGAAGGATCATGCTGACGGCCCGGCGCGACGTTCTGGGCGGCTTGCCGACGGACGTGGCCGAACGCCTCCGTGTGCAGCTCGATCAGTTGATCGTGGAGCCCACCTGCAAGCGCCTGCCCTGGCTCGCCGACAAGATGCGGGTTCTCTGACCGGGCAGGGATGCCGCCTCACTTGGCCTGAGCCGGACAGCACAAAGGCCGCGCCCGAGGACGCGGCCTTTCGGTTCTTGCATGAACGCACTTACTCTGCGGCGACGCTCGCCGTGCTCTTCACGTCGGCCGCGGCGGAGACGATTGCGTCGGCGATGAAGTCAAGCTCCGGCGTCGTGAGGCGAACCGGCAGACGTGTATCGCAGGCGCGCATGAGCATCGCCTTGGTGCCCGGCAGCGGGCCCTGATCACCCAGAAACTCCCAGTTCCAGAAGGCCCGCGCGTTGTCTTCATGCATGCCGAAGACCTGCACGCCGACGCCGCGGCTTTTTGCGGCATCCATGAAGGCGCGGGTTTCGTCGTCGGTCATGCCGGTGAGGTTGAACTGAATCGAATCCGGCGCGCGGGTTTCGGGCGCGAGCGGCGCGGGCACGTCGATCCAAGGGCTCTGGTTCAGCTTCGCGGCCACATAGTCGTGGTTTCTCAGCCCATCGGTCACCCGGCGGTCAAGTTCGCCGATCTGCGGGCGAACGACGGCGGCGGAGAGGTTCGACAGGCGCGTGTTGTAGAGCGGGAGCTTGTTCTGCCAGCGCCCGAAGGCCTCGGCCAATTCGCCCGTGTTGTCGCCATGCGGTTCCTTGTGCTTTTTCCAGTTGTGCTCATAGGCGCCGGACATGATCACGGCGCGGGCCGCGACGTCGGGATCGTTGGTGATCAGCACGCCGCCTTCGCCCGCGTTGAGCATCTTGTAGGACTGGAAGGAAAAACAGCCGATCTTGCCGATGGTGCCGATCTTCTGCCCATGCCAGAGCGTGCCGAGGCTGTGCGCCGCGTCCTCGACGACCGGAATGCCGCGCGCATCGCAGAGCGCCATGATCGCATCCATATCCGAGGTATGCCCGCGCATGTGGCTGATGATGACCGCTCCGACCTCGTCGGTGAGCTTGGCGGCAAAATCCGCCATGTCGATCCGGTAGTTGTCCATCACGTCGACCAGCACCGGCACGCAGTCGGCATGAACGACCGAGGAGGGCACGGCGGCGAAGGTAAAGGCCGGGATCAGCACCTTGGTATCACGCGGCAGACCAAGGGCCTTGAGCGACAAGAACAGCGCCGCCGAGCAGGACGCCACGGCGAGCGCGTATTTCACGCCCATCATGTCCGCGAATTCGCGCTCCAGAAGCGCAACCGGCGCATCCTGAGGCGCGGTGTAGCGGAACAGGTCACCGGACTGGAGTAGCCGGTCGATCTCGGCGCGGGCGGCGTCGGGGATCGGCTCGGCGTCATAAACGTTGGGTCCAAGTCCATTGGCAGGTGCAGACATGCTCATATCCTTTTCGGCTTTTCCGAAAGTCTTATTCGGGAAAACTGTAACAGGGCGGTGACAGGCTGGAAACAGGTTTCTTTCGAGCGCCCTCGAAACGGAAAAATCCCGCGCCTTTCGGGCAAAGCGCGGGACCTGGTTCTTCGGGACTGGCTCCGATCAGACGTTAAGCAGAAGGTGTTCCCGCTCCCACGGGCTGATCACGCCGAGGAACTCTTCGTATTCGGTCCGTTTCACGATGGAATAGACCCGCGCGAACTCCTCGCCCAGAACGGCGTGCATTTCCTTGGCCTCGTCGAAAAGGTCGAGCGCGGTTCCGAAGTCGCGCGGGATCGACTCGTCGGTCTCATAGGCGTCGCCCCGGAACTGCGCCTCGGCGCGCACGGCCTGTGTCATGCCGATGTACCCGGCGGCGAGCGAGGCCGCGAAGGCGAGGTAGGGGTTGGCGTCCATGCCCGTGAGACGGTTCTCCACCCGCCGCGCGGCCGGTGACGACAGCGGGATGCGGATCCCCGTCGTGCGGTTGTCGCGGCCCCATTCGAGGTTGATGGGTGCCGCCGTCCCCCGGACATAGCGCCGGTAGCTGTTCACATAGGGCGCCAGAACCGCGATCACCGAGGGCAGGTATTTCTGCAAGCCGCCGATGAAATGGAAGAAGGCGTCGGTATCGCCGCCGGCGGGCCCAGCGAAGATGTTCTTGCCGGTCTCGATATCGGTCACGGAATGATGGATGTGCATGGCCGATCCGGGCTCGTCGGCGATGGGCTTGGCCATGAAGGTGGCGAAGCAGTCATGGCGCAGGGCGGCCTCTCGAATGAGGCGCTTGAAATAGAAGACCTCGTCCGCCAGCAGCAGCGGATCGCCATGACGCAGGTTGATTTCGAGCTGGCCCGCGCCGCCTTCCTGGGTGATGCCGTCGATCTCGAAGCCCTGCGCCTCGGCAAAGTCGTAGATGTCGTCGATGACGGGGCCAAACTCGTCCACGGCGGTCATGGAATAGGCCTGGCGTGCTGCGGCGGGGCGGCCCGAACGGCCCATCATGGGTTCGATCTTCTTGGCCGGGTCTATGTTGCGGGCGACGAGGTAGAACTCCATCTCCGGCGCCACGACCGGCTCCCAGCCTTCCTTGCGGTATAGCTCCACCACGCGCTTGAGCACGTTGCGCGGCGAGCAGCCGATGGGTTCGCCGTTGCGGTCGAAGGCGTCGTGGATCACCTGCAGCGTGACATCCGCGGTCCAGGGGGCGGCGGTGGCCGTTTCCATGACGGGCCGCAGGATCATGTCGCGCTCGATGAACCCGTCCTCGCCCGCGGCCTCGCCCCAGTCGCCGGTGATCGTCTGGTAGAAGATCGAATCCGGCAGGTGGAAGTAATCCTGCCGCGCGAATTTCGCCGCGGGAACGGCCTTGCCCCGGGCGATGCCGGGCAGGTCGGAGACGATGCATTCCACTTCGTCCACGCGGCGCCCATCGAGATAGGCCAGCGCCGGTTCGGGCAGTCGTTCGGTCCAGTCGCTCATCACTTGGCGCCTTTTTTCAGGAAGGCGGCCATGCGGTCGGCGAGCGCCTCGTTGTCGGTAGGTTGGGTGAGCGTCTTTTGCGCGGCCTCGACGAGGGGCGGAGGCACCGCGTCCGAACGGTGCTCGATGAGGCCTGCGGTCGTCGTGCGATCGAACTCGGGGTGGGCCTGAATGGTCAGGATCGACTTGCCGATCACGAGCGCGGCGTTCTTGCAGAAGTCGTTGGTGGCGATGACCGTTGCCCCCACGGGCAGCTTGACCACCTGATCCTGATGCCAGGCGTTGAGCGCGAGAGTTTCGTCTCCGAAGTCGTATTCCTGCCGCCCGACAGCCCAGCCGCCCCGGAATTTCTCGACCTTGCCGCCGAGCGCCTGGGCAATGATCTGATGGCCGAAACAGACGCCGATCAGCGGACGGCCCGTGTCTGCGATGTCGAGGATCAGCTTCTCGAGTGGCGGGATCCAGTCATGGTCCTCGTAAGCGCCATGACGCGAGCCGGTGATGATCCAGCCGTCCTGCGCCTCGGGCGAGGGGGGGAAGTCGTTGTCGACGATGTTGTAGGTCGTGAAGTCGAAGTCGCGCCCGCCGAGGAGACGTTCGAACATGTCGCTGTAGTCGCCCGTCGTTGCGATGAGCGCGTCCGGCGCGTGGCCGGTTTGTAGGATGCCGATCCGCATAAGTCACCGATTTGATCAAATCTTGGGGCGACACTAACCGAGGGGCGGGCGGGCGGCAAGCAGGCGCTTTGGCAATAGGTTGCGCCCTTGGCGGAGGCGGGAGCGAGGGGTTCTACCCCTCGCGCTCCCCGAGGTATTTATGAAGCGATGAAGGGGAGCGGGTGCGCGTTAACCTAAACGCGACGTGACGTTCAGCGCACAAGCATGGGGCGCAGGCGCATCCTCTGGCGGGCTTCCTGGGGCAGGTGGCGCGAGAGGCGACGGTTGATCAGGCCGAAAAGCGTAATCACCGCGAGCGTCAGGAGGATGAAATAGAAGGCCAGGATCGGGTAGGGGATGAAGGGGTTGAAGGTCTTGTCGGCAAAATAGTTCGCGTAATAAAGCGCGTCGCCCCGTTGCTGCCAGGCCGGGAAGCCGGAGAAGAAGACGAGCGTCGTGGCGTGGAACAGGAAGATCGCCTCGTTGGTGTAGGCGGGCCAGGCGAGGCGCAGCATCGTCGGGAATGTTATGCGACGAAACCGCTTCCAGCCGGAGATGCCATAGGCCTCGGCGGCTTCGATGTCACCCTTGGGCACGGATTGCAGCGCGCCGTAGAAGATCTCGCCCGCGTAGGCCGAGGTGTTGAGAAAGAGCACGATGGCCGCCCCGAGCCAGGCCGAGGTGAGCGGATCGAAGGCGGGATGCGTCGATTTCAGCGAGAGGAAGGCGAAATAGGCGAAGAAGAACTGGATGAAGAGGGGCGAGCCCCGGAACAGGAAGATGAACCATTCCGACGCCTTGCGGGCGATTCGGTTGTCCGAGGATTTCCCGAGTGCCAAGGCCGTGGACAGAAAGAACCCGAGCGCGAGCGCCACGACACCGAAGTAGATGTTCCAGATCATGCCGGAGCCGATGAGCGTGAACTGCTGGCACAGGGTGAAATCGGAGGAGGGGAGCAGGCGCTCGCCGATGCCGATGGAGCGCAAGCCGTAGTCCGAGATGGTGGCGAGGCAGCTCATGTGGGGGCCTTTCTCTGTCGCTCGCCGGCGGCGGTCGCTTGACCGTGGGAGAGCCGGCGGGTCAGGCGCGCAAGTACGACTTCGGAGACGCGGGTGAGACCCAGGTAGAACAAGAGGAGCGCGGCGAAGTAGTAAAGCCGCCAGTCGCCGTGCGGGTAGTCAGAGAACCGCGCCTGTTTCGTCGCGCCTAGCTCGCGCGCCCAATAGACGATGTCCTCGACGCCGAGGAGAAACAGAAGCGGGGTCGCCTTGATCAGGATCATCCAGAGGTTGGACAGGCCAGGCAGCGCATAGATCCACATCTGGGGCACGAGGATGCGCCAGAAGGTCTGGCGGCGGGTGAAGCCATAGGCCTCGGCCGTTTCGATCTGCGGGCGCGGCACGCTGCGCATGGCGCCAAAAAGAACGTTGGCCGCGAAGGCCCCGAAGACGATGGCGAAGGTCAGGACCGCGAGGGTGAAGCCATAGGTCTCGTGTTGCCACTGCGGTGCGGAGGACAGGGGGAGCTTGGCCTGGGTGCAGACGATGAAGTCGCTGCCCTGCCGGATCGGGGCCTCCCAGTCCGGGCATTTCACGCGGTGTCGGATGTATTCGAAGAACTGGTCGAGCGCGATCACGAAGAACATGAAGAACGCGATGTCGGGCACGCCGCGCACGATCGAGGTGTAGCCCTTGCCGAACCAGCGGAGCGGCGGAATATGCGACCGCGCGGCCGTCGCCCCGGCAAAGCCGAAGGCGAGCGCCACGGGCGCGGTGATCGCGAGCAGCAACAGGACGACACCGAAAGACTGATAGAACAGGATGTGCTTGCCGCTTGTCAGGTAACAAGCGAGCCATGCGAGCTCTTGCAGGTTCTGGGGTTCGGTGCAGTCGAACATGTGACCGGGCGCTGGAAAGGGGCACGAAAAGACGGCCTTGGGGCGGGCCGAAACCCGCCCCGGACCGGTCTTAGTACGGGCCTTCCATGCCCTCGAACCATTTCTCGATGAGCGTGTTGACGGTGCCGTCCTCTTTCAGGGCGGCGATGGCCGCATCGAGCGTGTCCTTGAGCTCGGTGTCGGATTCACGCACGCCAAGGCCGATGCCGTCACCAAGGACAACGTCCTCGCCCGCGAAGACGAGGTCGCCGCCCGATTCCGCGACGATCGGCTCGAGGAACGCCTTGTCGGCGAGAACCGCGTCGGCTTCGCCCGACTGGAGCGCCGCGATGGTCTCGTCGGGGGTGGCGAATTCGACCAGCGTCGCGCCTTCCATGGTGGCGATGTGGCCCGCCTGGATGGTGCCCGACTGGGCCGCGATCACGCCGGTGCCGTCGAAGGCGTCCGAGGTCGAGATGAAAGCCGAGGGATCGGCGGGGAAATAGGCCTGCGTGAAGTCGATGACCTCGTCACGCTCGGCGGTGATCGACATGCCGGCGATGATCACGTCGTAGTTCCCGGACACGAGGTTCGGGATGATCGAATCCCAGTCGTTGGTGACCCACTCGCAGGTGAGTTCCGCCTGCGCGCAGATCGCATCGCCCAGATCGCGCTCATAGCCCGCGACCTCGCCGTTGTCGTCTAGGTAGTTGTAGGGAGGGTAGGCGCCCTCGGTGCCCAGGCGCACCGTTTCCTGTGCCAGGGCAGCGCCCGACATGAGCGCCAGCGCGGCGGTCGAAAGGATCAGTTTCTTCATTTGGTTCTCCCGTGTTGGACCTTTGGCCCGTTGGTTTTGTTATGCCGGGACCGTCGCAGAAAGGAACTGCTTCAGTCGCTCGGACTTCGGACTGCCGAAGAGCGCCTCTGGCGGGCCCTCTTCTTCGATCTTTCCCTGGTGGAGAAAGACCACATGGTCGGCCACATCGGCCGCCATGCGCATATCGTGGGTGACGATGATCATGGTCCGGCCCTCCTGAGCCAGATCCTTGATCACGCGGACGACCTCCTGTTCGAGCTCGGGATCGAGCGCGGAGGTCGGTTCGTCGAACAGGAGCGCCTTGGGCTCCATGCAGAGCGCGCGGGCGATGGCGGCGCGCTGTTGCTGGCCGCCCGAGAGCTGGGCCGGATAGGCATCGGCCTTGTCGCCGATCCCGACCTTGTCCAGATAGCCGCGCGCGGCCGCTTCCACCTCGTCCCGCGGGCGGCCGAGAACGGTCAGCGGCGCCTCCATGACGTTTTGGAGAATGGTCATGTGGGACCAGAGGTTGAACTGCTGGAACACCATCGAGAGGTTGGTGCGGATGCGCGTGACCTGATGGCGGTCGGCGGGCCGGCGGGCAAGGCCTTGGCCCTGCCAGCGGATCGGTTCGCCCTCGAAGAGGATCTCGCCGGATTGGCTATCTTCGAGCAGGTTGCAGCAGCGCAAGAGCGTGGATTTCCCGGACCCGGAAGACCCGATCATGCTGATCGTGTGGCCACGCGGTGCCGCGAGGCTTACGCCCTTGAGCACTTCGAGGGACCCGAAGCTTTTGTGCAGGTCGCGGATTTCTATGACGGGCGGTTGGTCAGCTGTCACGGGATTTGATCAAGTTGCGTCTGGACCGAGTAACACGGAAAAGGCCGGCGGATGCAATGAAGAATTGCCTGACGCAAGGGCATGCGCCCTTTATTCAGGCAGGTGCCGGGTCGGACCTCAGCGCTGCGCCTTCTGCCGGGCGATGTTGGAATCGCGGTCCGAAACGCCGAGGAATTTCGCGATCATCCGCATCAGCGCGTCTTCCTCATCGGCGCGCTGGCCATCGGCCATGACGACCTCCCAGGCGGCATAGACGATGTCGCTGCGCTGGTCATAGGGCACGGCCGCCTTGATCGCCTCTGTGAACCGAACGGTGTCGGGGGCGTGGGTCTCCATCTCCTCGGCTTCCACGAGAAGCTCGCGGCTGTCTTCGTAGGACAGCCCATAACGGCCGGCGAGGATGTCGCGGATCGTTTCGGCCTCGCCGCTCTCATAGACTCCGTCGGACTTCGCGATCCGCACCAGAAGGGCGGCAAGCGCGAGCCGGGCGTCGGTATCGGGGAGTTCCTGCGGCTCGGAGCCGAAGAGGGAGTTGAGAATACGATCAAACATATGCGTTACCTAGGGTGTCTGCGCAGGCCGCGCCAGTCCGGCGCTTCACTGCTTCGTGAGGGTGTCAGGTCGTAAGGGGGGGCTAAGCGTCGTAGCCGGCGACGATCACGAGATCGCCCTCCGACACCGGATCCCGCAGCGCCTTGGCAGCCTGGTATTCCGGGCTGTCGTAGCAGGCGAGCGCCGCTTCGTAGCTGGGAAACTCGATGACGACATTGCGGGACCGGGACGTGCCTTCTTTCAGGACCGTCTCGCCGCCGCGCACGAGAAACCTTGCGCCGTATTGTGCGAAGGGCGCCGCGTTGGCCGCGATGTAGGTCTTGTAGACGTCGAGATCATGCACGTCGACGCGTGCGATCCAGTATCCCTTCGGCATGTCATCCTCCCAATTCTGCGAATTTCGCGGCGAGCCGTGCCGCCTCCTGGTCAAGCCCCCAGGGCGGGTTCACGAAGACCATACCCGAACCGACCATCCCATGTCCCGCGCGGTGCGGCGGAAAGCGAACTTCGCTTTTCAGTGCATCGGGGAACGTCTTGGTCAGGGTGCCGACCATGTTGCGATGGCGACCGTCCGCGAGGATCGGATACCACAGGGAGAGGATGCCCACGGGCCATTTCCGGGCGATCCGGTCCAGAGCGCGGGGCACGGTGTCGTAGTCGGTCTTCATCTCCCAGGAGGGGTCGATCAGCAACACGCCCCGGCGTGGGTCGGGCGGGGTCACGGCGAGGGCAAGCTCCAGCCCATCGCGGTTCTCAAGCCGAATGCCGCGCCCTTTCATCACCTCGTTCAGCGCCGCAAATTCTTGCGGATGCAGCTCCGCCAGCATCAGGCTGTCCATGTCCCGCAAAAGCAAGGCGGCCAGCATGGGCGAACCGGGGTAGGCCGCTGGCCCATGTTCTGCCACCACAAGGTCGCGCACCCGCGCATAGGGGTGATCCGCCCCGAACCAGTCGGCCACGCGCCCGATGCCCGCCGCCGCTTCGCCGGTCTTCACTGCCTCCGGCGCGTCGAGCCGATAGAGCCCGCGCCCGGCGTGGGTCTCGATATACGTGAGCGGCTTGTCCTTCTGGGTCAGGTAGTCCAGCACCCAGGCCATCAGCCCGTGCTTGTGCACGTCCGCAAGGTTGCCTGCGTGGAAAATGTGCTGATAGGACAGCACCTTAGACGAGCCGCTCCTGTTCGATCGCGGCGCGCACGAAATCCGCGAAGAGTGGTGAGGGCGCGAAGGGCTTGGACTTCAGTTCGGGGTGATACTGCACGCCGATGAACCACGGGTGGTCCTTCCATTCGACGATCTCGGGCAGGCGTCCATCTGGCGACATGCCGGAAAAGACGAGACCCTTCGACTCCAGTTCCTCGCGGTACTTGATGTCCACTTCGTAGCGGTGGCGGTGGCGTTCCTCGATCGTCGTGCTGCCATAGACCTCGGCAACCTTCGACCCCTCGGCGAGGGTCGCGGTATAGGCGCCAAGGCGCATGGTGCCGCCCTTGTCATCCGAGACCTTGCGCTTGACGGTATAGTTGCCCTGCACCCATTCCTTCAGGTGATAGACCACCGGCGTGAACCGCTTTTTGCCGGACTCGTGATCGAATTCCTCGGACCCCGCGTTCGCGATCCCGGCCACGTTGCGGGCCGCCTCGATCACCGCCATCTGCATCCCGAGACAGATCCCGAGGTAGGGCACCTTGTGTTCACGCGCGAATTGCGCGGCGCGGATCTTGCCCTCGGTGCCACGTTCGCCAAAGCCGCCGGGCACGAGAATGGCGTGGAAGCCTTCGAGATGCGGGGCGGGATCCTCTTTCTCGAAGATCTCGGCATCGACCCATTCGGTCGTGACCTTCACCCGGTTGGCCATGCCGCCGTGGGTGAGCGCCTCCTTGATCGACTTGTAGGCGTCTTCGAGCTGCACGTATTTGCCGACGATGGCGACCTTGACCTCGCCTTCGGCGTTGTGAATGCGGTCTTCCACGTCTTCCCAGCGGGTCAGGTCGGGGCGCGGCGCAGGGCTGATCTGGAAAGCGTCGAGCACGGCCTGATCGAGACCGGCCTTGTGAAAGCTCATCGGGGCTTCATAGATCGACTTGAGGTCATAGGCGGGAATCACGCTGTCGGGGCGCACGTTGCAGAAGAGCGCGATCTTGCCGCGTTCCTTCTCGGGGATCGGATGCTCGGCACGGCAGACGAGCACATCGGGCGCGATGCCGATAGAGCGCAGTTCCTTGACAGAGTGCTGGGTGGGCTTCGTCTTCAGTTCGCCCGAGGCCGCGAGATAGGGGAGCAGCGTCAGGTGCATGAAGATGCATTGGCCACGGGGGCGCTCCTGCGCGAACTGGCGGATCGCCTCAAAAAAGGGCAGCGCCTCGATGTCGCCGACGGTGCCGCCGATCTCGCAGAGCATGAAGTCGACCTCGTCGTCGCCTATGGCGATGAAGTCCTTGATTTCGTTGGTCACGTGGGGAATGACCTGAATCGTCTTGCCCAGATAGTCGCCCCGACGTTCCTTCTCGAGCACGTTGGTATAGATCCGGCCCGAGGACACCGAGTCCGTCGCCCGTGCAGCAACGCCTGTGAACCGTTCGTAATGGCCGAGGTCGAGGTCGGTTTCCGCGCCGTCGTCGGTCACGAAGACCTCGCCATGCTCGAAGGGCGACATGGTGCCGGGGTCGACGTTGAGATAGGGGTCGAGTTTGCGCATCCGCACCGTGAAGCCCCGCGCCTGCAAGAGCGCGCCGAGCGCGGCGGAGGTCAGGCCCTTGCCGAGCGAAGAAACCACACCGCCGGTGATGAAGATGTATCGTGCCATATATGGGCTACCCCGTGATTATTGCGGTCGTTTCCGACCCGGTCTTTTGGACGAATGCACCAAGGGCCAGAGGCCGCAAAAAGCGCTCATCACGGGATTCAAGGTATAACCGATTCCCGCGTTGTTGGCAAGATTGCCGCTAGATGATGTGGCGAGATTTATCGCCCCATCAAGGGATTGTAGGTGACGGGTTATCTGCCGGCGGGCCGCGATCAGCCCCCGCGACGTTATTCGGCGCGCGGCGGTGCGGCGGGCGCGTCGGACGGTGCCTCGGCGGGTGCCGTGTCCTGCGTGGGCATCATGTCGGAGACATCGGGAAGGCCCGGTGCCGCCGGTTCCGCCGGCTCGTCCGCGCCGGGCGCCACGATCAGGTCGGTGACCGAGGTGTCCTGCGAGTTCTGTGCCGAGATGATGGTCAGCGCCATCGAACAGGCCAGAAACGCGATCCCCAGAACCCAGGTCAGCTTCGACAGCGCCGTCGCGGCACCGCGCGCCGACATGACGCCGCCACCGCCACCACCACCCATGCCAAGCCCGCCGCCTTCGGAACGTTGCAGGAGCACGACGCCGATGAGGGCGAGCGCGAGCAGGAGAAGGACGACGAGAAGGACGTTTTCCATGAGACTTCCGGTAGGGCCTTGGTCAGGGGACAGGTCGGTGTTTCGATGGGGCTATCTAGGGGGAACGGCACCTGCCCGCAACCCCAAAGCGGGAAATGCGCGGGGCCTGCGCCTCTGTCTGGGCCGGTCGGCGGTGACGCGCCGCAAAGGAGGGAGGGCCTTAACGGGCCGTTCACGGGCAGGATCTAGACAAGTTGCGCGAGGTGCCCAGGTCGCTCACGTCAAGGGCCTGCGAGATACTTGGTTGTGACAGAGGTAAACAGGATTAATCTGGGTCGAATGGAGCAGAAGGAACTTTCGGTGGCGGGAACCGCAACATCGCGCGCGACCTGGCGGGTCATCGCTTGGGCGGCCGCCATGGCCTGGGCCACCGTGATCCTCCTTGCCTGCATGCGGTATCTGGGCGGTCTCGCGATCCCGGTCCTCTGGATTCTCGCACCGCTCTGGCTACCCACGGTGATCGGGCTTTTCGTGGCGGCCGTCCTCGCCGTCTGGCCGGTGCGCGACCGGGTGGCCCGCGACTGATCCTTCGCCCGCCACCGGGGCAGCCTCTTTCCCACGCCGCGCCTTTCGCCTTTCGCCCGTCGACGGGCTTCGCTATACGGGCGCGGGTTTTTCCAGCATGGAGAGCGAAATGGCCAACGTTGTCGTCGTAGGCGCCCAGTGGGGCGACGAAGGAAAAGGCAAGATCGTCGATTGGCTCAGCGAACGCGCTGACGTGATCTGCCGGTTCCAGGGCGGACACAACGCGGGCCATACGCTCGTGATCGACGGCAAGGTTTTCAAGCTGCACGCGCTGCCCTCGGGCGTGGTGCGCGGCGGGAAGCTGTCGGTGATCGGCAACGGGGTCGTGCTCGACCCCTGGCATCTGCTCAAGGAAATCGAAACGATCCGGGGGCAGGGCGTCGAAATCACGCCCGAGACGCTCATGATCGCGGAAAACACGCCGCTTATCCTGCCGTTCCATGGCGAACTCGATCGCGCCCGCGAAGAAGCCGCCTCCAAAGGCACCAAGATCGGCACCACCGGGCGCGGCATCGGCCCCGCCTACGAGGACAAGGTGGGGCGCCGCGTGATCCGTGTCGCAGACCTTGCCGATCATGCCACGCTCGAGGCCCGGGTGGACCGCGCGCTTCAGCACCATGATCCGCTCCGCAAGGGGCTGGGCATCGAGCCGGTCAATCGCGACGAACTGCTTGCGCTCCTCAAGGACATCGCGCCCAAGATCCTCGAATACGCGGCCCCGGTGTGGAAGGTGCTCGCCGAGAAACGCAAGGCCGGCAAGCGCATCCTCTTCGAGGGGGCGCAGGGCGCGCTCCTCGACATCGACTTCGGCACCTATCCTTTCGTGACCTCCTCCAACGTGATCGCGGGACAGGCCGCCACGGGTGTGGGCATGGGGCCGGGGTCGATCAATTACGTGCTTGGTATCGTCAAGGCCTATACCACCCGCGTGGGCGAAGGCCCGTTCCCGACCGAACTCTTCGACGCCGATGGCGACCGCTTGGGCGAACGCGGCCACGAGTTCGGCACCACCACGGGGCGCAAGCGCCGCTGCGGCTGGTTCGACGCGGCCCTCGTGCGCCAGACCTGCGCGACCTCGGGCATCAACGGTATCTGCCTGACCAAACTCGACGTGCTCGACGGATTCGAGACGCTGAAGATCTGCGTGGGTTATGACCTAGACGGCAAACGCCTCGACTACCTGCCGACCGCCGCCGACGAACAGGCGCGCTGCACGCCGATCTATGAGGAACTCGACGGCTGGAGTGAGTCGACCGAGGGCGCGCGTTCCTGGGCCGAGCTTCCCGCGCAGGCGATCAAATACGTGCGCCGTGTCGAAGAGTTGATCGAATGTCCGGTGGCGCTTCTGTCGACCTCGCCGGAACGGGAGGATACCATCCTCGTCACCGACCCTTTCGCGGACTGATCTCATGGCCCTTTCGATGAAAGCCAAGAAACGCTGGTCCCTCGTGGTGCTCCTGATCGGATTGCCGCTCTGGATCATCGTGGCGGTCAACATCGTCGCGCTTTTCGACCGCCCGCCGATCTGGCTTGAGTTCCTGATTTTTGTGGGGCTGGGCGTGGTCTGGATCCTGCCTTTCAAGAAGCTCTTCACCGGCATCGGCGCGATGCCGCCTGACGACGAGCGCTGACGACACCGGCGCGCCGGTGGTCGTGAACAAAAAAAGGCGGCGGGTGGAAACACCGGCCGCCTTTCGATTTCGCGGGCGCGGGGCCCGATCACGCGCCGATCACGCGCCGATCACTCGAAGTAGATCGAGTCCTCGGAGAGGACGAACTGCGCCCGCTCGACCTTGACGATGTTGCCGGCCTTCACGAGACCGGTGAAGGCCGCGAGGGCCTCTTCGCGGCTGGCATCCGGGAATGCCGCCATGGTGAGGGTCAGGATCTGGGTCCGGGTCGCGCGGGGGCGCCCGACTTCCTGCGTCACGAAGGCGACCGAGGCTTCCAGTGCGTCCTCGACGCTTTCGATCCCGAGATCGGCGGCATAGGCCCGAAAGCCCGAGGTCATCTGGTCGGAGGCGGCTTCGCCCTCTTCCTCGGTCTGCGGCACCTCGGCGGGCTGGGCGTTTCCAACCGCCACACGGCGCGGGCGAACGGGGGTCACCGGGCGAACCGGTTTGACCGGGTCAAGGGTCGTGACGTCCTCGTCGATGCGCTGTTCGGACACCAGAACGAGCGGTGCCAGGCGGCGCTTCGGGGTGTCGCCCGACGCGGCCGGACGACGCGGGCGCACCACGCGGGCCAGGTCTTCGCGATAATCCTCATTTTCTTTCGCCTTGATCTGCGAGGCGTCGGCCGAGTCGAGCGCGTCGCTCACCACGTCGCGGTCGGCGCGCTTGGCCTGCACCGCAGCCTTGAGGTGCTGGATCGCCGAGCGGCGACGAGAGCTTTCCCCGGAGGCGAGATGCGTGTTGGTCTTCTCCAGGATCCTGTCGATGGCGCGGTCGGTTTCGCTCAGGTCCACATCGTCGAAGGCGTTGAACTGCGGCTTCTTCGCACCGCGGATATGGTCCTCCGGCTCTTCCTCCGGTTCGACGTCGAGAGGACCCGCCCCATGCGAGCGCGCGGTGAGGACGAGCGTGTCCCCCTCGTCGTCATCCTCCAACGACCTCGGATCGGTATCACCGTAAAGGTCTTCGTCGTCGGAGAAGCCGAGATCAACATCGTCGTCGTCCTCGTCATAACCGGTGGCGTCATCGTCCGAGCGCGCAATATCGGCGGCGAGATCGCCCCGCGCCAGCGCTTCGCGCGAATCCCGTTCGACTTCGGCAAGCTCGGCGATGAGCGAGGCTTCGGCCTCGGGTTCGAGGGTCGATTCGCCCGGGACCGAGAAGTCGCCTTCCGCGTCCGGTTCTTCGTCCGGCACTTCGACGTTCGACACCGGACGGCGCACGCGAACGACGCGGGCGATGTGCCTGCGCTCGGCGGGAGGCTCCGAGGCTTCGGGCTCCTCCGCGTCGTCGGACACGATCCCCGCGGCCTCGTCCGCGTCCTCGTCCGCTTCGACATCGTCTTCGTCTGCCTCACGGAATGAACCGAGAAGTGCGGCGACGGTATCGTCATCGTCCTCTCCATATTCGTCGTCGTCGATGTCGTCCGAGGTGTCTTGCGCCGTCAGCTCTGCGCTTTCCGCAATGGGGGCGTCCACGGGCGGCAGGTCGTCTGTAGGCACATCGGCCTCGCTCTCCGCGAGCGCGGCGAGGATCGCGCTGTCGGTGTCGTCCTCTTCGTCGTCTTCCGCGTGGTCATCTTCGGCCACGGTCGTTGCGGCGGGCGTTTCCTCCGGGAGGACTTCATCTTCGGCTTCCGCTTCGATCGCCTCGGCGAAGATGCCCGCGTAGTCGTCAGACAGGGCGCTATCCCCGACCTCGCCAGCGAAGTAATCGTCGGCGTGCTGGTCTTCCAGGTATTCGTCGTCCTGCGACAGCTCCATGCCCGCGACCGGAGCGGCAGGCGCGACAGATGTGGACGGCTTGCGGGTGTTGTCGACCACGGCACGGATGCGGCGGACCTTGTCGGAGACCGAGGCGAGCTCACGCGGGCCTTCCTGGGAGGCGGCGGCTTCCGCTTCGCGCCGGGCTCGGCTTTCTGCTTCGGCCTCGGCTTGACGTCGCGCGGAATCCGCTTCGGCCTCGGCCCGGCGGCGTGCGGCCACTTCTTCTTCTGCGATCCTGCGCGCTTCGTCTTCGGCTGCGGCAAGCTCTTCCTGTCGTGCAGCTTCGCGCACTTCTTCGGCAGCGCGTGCTTCTGCCGCAATACGGTCTTCCTCGGCGCGGCGTGCGTCTTCGGCTTCGCGTGCGGCGGTTACGCGCGCGGCTTCTTCCTGCATCAGGCGTTCGGCTTCCGCATCCGCGTCGTTTTGCGCGGCATCATCCGTGGCGGGCGTGTCGGAAGAAACGGTGTCCTCATCCCGATCGGACTGGGCCGAAAGGCGGGGCAGGGTCACGCCGACATCGTCCATGTCGTCGTCGGTCTGCCGCAGGACCACGCCATGTTCGCTCACACGGGCTTCGACGCGCTTGTGGATCTCGCGCTCCGCGATGCGGTGCAACATCTCTGCATCCGGCGTCGGAGGCTCCGCGCCGAAGTAACGGTCATCCGACGCGAGGTCCCGAAAATACTCCGCAATCGACTTCATCGTCGAAAACGGGTCATCGAACCCTTCCAGCGTGCAGCTGAACGTACCATAAGATACAGTGAGGATCCTGCTCGAACTCACCATGTCTGACTCGCTTTCTCCCCCGATCCAGCAACAATGGGTTTACCATGTGGTCCACGGATAAATTGCACAAAACCGCGATAAACGCGGTATTTTTTCAGGGCTGGAATGTGACGGGTTTCCATTCTGGATACAATCACACGCATGAATCCTGAGATTTCACCTTTTCTGGAGAAAGTGACGCTTCTGGGCGGAGGCGACCATAGCGAGGCAACCGTTTCGAGATTATTGACGCTCGCGCCGAATCTCGTGGTCTGCGACGGGGCCGCCGCCCAGGCACTGGCGCTGGGCCATGTGCCGGGTCTTGTCGTGGGGGATATGGACAGTCTCGATGCCGCGACGCGGGCGGCGCTCGATCCGGCGACGGTCGTCGAGATTGGCGAACAGGACACGACCGACTTCGACAAGGCGCTCAGGTCGATCGACGCGCCGATGGTGCTGGGGGCGGGGTTCATGGGGCAGCGCCTTGATCACGAACTGGCTTGTTACAACGCCCTCGTCCGTCGGCCCGAGGCGCGCTGTATCCTCGTGGGCGAGCACGACATCTGTTTCCATTGCCCGCCGGAGATCACGCTGGAGCTCACGCCGGGCGACCGGGTGTCGCTTTTTCCGCTGCGCGAGGTCGCGGTAAGTATTGCGGGTCTGGTCTGGTCCTTCGAGCGGATCGTCTTTGCGCCGGACGGACGGGTGGGCACCTCGAACGCGGCGGCGGAGCGGCGCGTGACGATCCGGCCCGAAAGTCACGGGCTTCTCGTCATCCTGCCCGCGGCCCTCCTGGAGGCGGCCATCGCGGGGCTGGAGGCCGCGCCACCTGCGCCGAAGCTCACTCCGGACGGGTGATCACGAAGGCCGCGGCCCCGGTCAGACAGACCGCCTGCAGCACGAGGACCCAAGAGGGCGCTCCAAAGACGAGCGACAGCACGAAGACCGCGATCATGGTCAGAACGGCGAGCCGCTTGGCACGGGGCGCGATCGCGCCGCGATCTTCCCAGTCGAGGATGGCGGGACCGAAGGCACGATGGCCGATCAGCCACGCCCGGGCGCGGGGTGAGGACCTGCCGAAGGCAAAGGCCGCGAGGATGAGGAACACCGTCGTCGGGAGGCCCGGCAGGACCACCCCGATCAAACCGAGCGCGACCGCGCCCCAGCCAAGGACCAACCAACCGAACCGCGCCATGAGCCGTGCCTAGACGATGCGCCTTTCCAGTTCGTAAGCGTTTTCCACGTGCCAGAAGGCCCGTGCCTCGGGGCCGATCCGTTCCAGAACCCGGTCGAAATCGACCTGACGCACATGCCGCCGCAGGGCGCGGGCGACAAGGGAAATCGGCGCGGGCGGGGTGAGATTGTGATCGACGCGTACAAGCCGCGCCTCTTCCTCGAGCGCGGCGCGATCGGTCCACGGTTTCGCCGGCGCGGCGGTCCAGCCCTGAAGAAAGAGGGCACGCAGCACCGCGGGGAGCGGCTGGCAGAAGGCCGCGACCTCCTCAGGCGACAGGCGATCGCGAAAGGTCCAGAGAACGCCCTGCACGGCGGTATAGGTTGAATTGTCCGAAGCGAAGGCGAATTCCTCTTTCGCGTCGGAAAGGAACGCCTGCCAGTCCTTCGTGGCGTGGCGATATGACCATGGCATCGGCATGTCGCTAAGGTAGGCCTGCGCCGAACCCTGTGCAACGACCGCCCTGCATAAAGGCTCGCAGGTCGGCGGGGATTTCCTTATAACGCGCGGGACAGCCTGTTTCGGAGCGCGCCATGACCAATCTCTCGCCCATCGACACCGCCAAGTTCGTCGCCGCCAAGCGCGCTGTCGAATTCGTGGAGGATGGCATGCGCGTCGGGCTCGGGACGGGGTCCACGGCGGCCTGGATGGTGCGCTGTCTGGGCGAAAGGGTGCGCGAGGAGGGGCTGCGGGTTTCCGGCGTGCCCACCTCGACACGCACGGCCGAGTTGGCCCGGCAGGTCGGGATCAAGGTCGTCTCGCTCGACGAGGCGCGCTGGCTCGACCTGACGATCGACGGGGCGGATGAATTCGACGAGGACCTGAACCTGATAAAGGGCGGCGGCGGCGCGCTGCTTCAGGAAAAGATCGTGGCGACGGCGTCGGACATGATGGTCGTGATCACGGATCCCTCGAAAAAGGTCGACGCGTTGGGCGGGTTCCCCCTGCCGGTCGAGGTCGTGCCCTTCGGTTGGCAGACCTCGAAGGCGCTCATCGAGGAAACCCTGTCGTCCATGGAGGTTCTGGGCCAGACCGGAACGCTCCGGATGAATGCCGAGGCGCCTTTCGTGACGGACGAGGGCAACCACATCGTGGACCTGCACCTGCAGCGGATATCGAACCCGCGCCAGCTGTCGCTGGTCCTGAACCAGATCCCCGGCGTGGTCGAGAATGGGCTTTTCATCGACATCTGCGACAAGGTCGTGATCGGGCATCAGGACGGCAAGGTCGAGGTCATGGACATCAACGAGGGCACGCTCGAGGAGGGGCTCGTCGAGTTCGCCGAGGCGGACAACCTGTTCGCCGACATTTGAGCGCGGCGCGAGGTTTCGGATGTCGCTGGCGCGACATCCGACCGCGGGGGGGCTCTGCCCCCGCACCCCCGAGGTATTTACGAAGCAGTGAAGGAGCGGGCGTGCTTGTGCGCCCACGCACCGATATCTCTGTGCCCGATGGACTGGTGCGGGTGGCATGTAGGTCCTAACTGTGGAATATCGCCGCCTGGGGAGTGCGCGATTGCGAGAAGGACAGGACATGAGCGGTTTCGATTACGATCTTTTCGTCATCGGTGGCGGATCGGGCGGCGTGCGCGCGGGCCGCGTGGCGGCCGAGACCGGGGCCAAGGTGGCGCTGGCCGAGGAGTTCCGCATGGGCGGGACCTGCGTGATCCGGGGCTGCGTGCCGAAGAAACTCATGGTCTTCGCCTCGAAGTTCGGCCCGGCCGTCGAGGACGCGCGGCGCTTCGGCTGGGAGATGGAGGATGGACGCTTCGATTGGGACCGGTTCCGGCCCATGCTCGACAAGGAATTGTCGCGGCTCGAAGGGATTTACCGAACGAACCTCGGCCGTCCCGGAACCGACATCTACGATGCGCGCGCGGTGGTGAAGGATGCCCATACGGTCGCCCTGTCGACGGGTGAGGAGTTCACTGCCAAACATATCCTCGTCGCGACCGGCGGGCGGCCCTTCGTGCCGGACATTCCCGGTGCCGAGCTTGGCATCACATCGAACGAGATCTTCAACCTCGCGCGTCTGCCCAAGAAAGTGCTGATCGTCGGCGGCGGCTATATCGCTTGTGAATTCGCCTGCATTCTCAACGGGCTGGGCGTCGAGGTTACACAATGGCATCGGGGCCCGCAGGTCTTGCGGGGCTTCGATGACGAGGTGCGCGGGCATATCTCGGAACTCATGGTGGCGCAGGGGATCGACCTGCGCGTGGGGGTGTCGCCCCGGGCGGTCGAGAAGACGTCGGAGGGTCTGCGGGTCACCGGGACCGAGGAGCATGAAGTCACGGTGGACGAGGTTCTCTGGGCCACAGGCCGCGTACCCAACAGCGCGGGGCTTGGTCTCGAGGCACTGGGCGTCGAGCTGAGCGCGAATGGCGCGGTCGTGGTGGACGATTACAGCCAGACGGCCGTGCCCTCGATCTTTGCCGTGGGGGACGTGACCGACCGGATCAACCTCACTCCCGTCGCGATCCGCGAAGGCGCTGCCTTTGTCGAGACCGTGTTCAAGGGAAATCCGGTCAAACCCGACCACGAGCTTGTCGCCTCGGCCGTCTTCACCCAGCCCGAATACGGCACCGTCGGCATGACCGAGGAACAGGCGCACCGGGAGGTGGGCAATGTCGACGTCTATACCGCATCGTTCCGGCCCATGCAGAAAAGCTTCATCGACCGGCAGGAGAAGGCGCTCTTCAAGCTGATCGTGGCGCGCGAGAGCCAGAAGGTCCTGGGATGTCATATCGTCGCGGACGGAGCGGGCGAGATGATCCAGCTCGCCGCCGTGGCCATAAAGATGGGTGCCACGAAGTCCGATTTCGATGCCGCGGTCGCGGTGCATCCGACCATGGCAGAAGAAATCGTCCTGATGAAGTCACCTACACGACGCCTTGAACCCATCGGATGACCCCTGCGGGTTGAATTTCCGGGCAATCGCGGCCAGTTATGGCGAGACAGTTTTTGGAGGACCTCACACATATGCCCAGCGACAGCGGCGGGCCCTGGGGCGGTGGCGGTGGCAACCGCGGCGGCCAGGGTGGAAATAACGGTGGAAACAACGGAAACGGCGGCAACGATCAGCGTCCGCCGCGCCGGCCCGGACAGGGCGGCAACATTCCCGAGATCGACGATCTGATGCGCAAGGGGCAGGAACAGCTCCGCGTGCTCATGGGCGGCAAGGGCGGCGGCGGCAACCGCTCGCCCGAAGGTGGCGGTGGCGGGCCCGGGATCGGGCGTGGCACGATCCTGATCGGTCTGCTCGTGGTCGTGGCGGTCTGGGTCTTCGCGAGCTTCTACCGAGTCGACACGTCGGAACAGTCGGTCGAGCTTCTCTTCGGCGAACGCTACCAGGTCGGGCAGGAGGGTCTCAACTTCGCGCCCTGGCCGGTGGTCACGCATGAGATCTATCCGGTCACCCGCGAAAACACCGAGGACATCGGCGTGGGCACCAGTGACGGTCTCATGCTGACCGGCGACGAGAACATCGTCGACATCGACTTCCAGGTGGTCTGGAACATCGGTGACGTCGAGAAATACGTGTTCAACGTGGCGGACCCGGTCGAGACCATCCGCGCGGTGTCGGAATCGGCCATGCGCGAGATCATCGCGCGCTCGACCCTTTCGCCGATCCTGAACCGCGACCGTGGCGTGATCGCGCAGGAACTGCAGGAGCTTATCCAGTCGACGCTCGACAGCTACCAGTCCGGGGTCAACATCGTGCGCGTGAACTTCGACCGCGCCGACCCGCCGCGCGAAGTCATCGACAGCTTCCGCGAGGTGCAGGCGGCCGAACAGACCCGCGACACGCTGGAGAAACAGGCCGACGCCTATTCGAACCAGGTCGTGGCGGCGGCCCGCGGTGAAGCCGCGCAGCTTCTGGAAGAGGCGGAAGCCTACCGTGCGCGGGTCGTGAACGAAGCCGACGGTGAAGCCGCGCGTTTTATCTCGGTCTACGACGAATATGCCAAGGCCCCGGATGTGACGCGCAAACGTCTCTACCTCGAAACGCTCGAGCGTGTGCTGGGTGACGTGGACAAGATCGTCATCGACGAAGGCGCCGCCGGCGGGCAGGGCGTGGTGCCCTACCTCCCGCTCAACGAGTTGAACCGCAACCGAACCACCACGAACGGAGGGGCCAACTGATGCGCAGATCCTACATCATTCTCGGCCTCATCGCGGTCGCAATCTTCGTCGGCCTGAATTCGTTCTACATCGTGGACGAACGCGAAAAGGCCCTGCGCCTGTGGTTCGGTGAGGTCACGGCGGAAATCGACGAACCAGGTCTTTATTTCAAGGTTCCCGTGCTCCACGAGATCGCGAAATACGACGACCGGATCCTGTCGCTCGATACCGAGCCGCTGGAAGTCACGCCGGCTGATGACCGCCGTCTTGTGGTCGATGCCTTCGCGCGCTGGCGGATCACCTCGGCGGGGCAGTTCCGCCGGGCCGTGGGTGCCTCGGGCGTGAATGGCGCGGCGCAGCGTCTTGAACGCATCCTGAACGCCGAGCTGCGTGAAGTGCTGGGGTCGGTTCCCTCCGATGCCGTGCTCTCGGCCGACCGGGTCGCGCTCATGAACCAGATCCGCGACCAGGCGCGCGCCGAAGCCCAGTCCATCGGGATCGAAGTCATCGACGTGCGGATCAAGCGCGCCGATCTGCCCGAGCAGAACCTCGCCGCCACCTTCGAGCGTATGCGGGCCGAGCGGCAGCGGGAAGCGGCGGACGAGATCGCCCGTGGTAACGAGGCCGCGCAGCGTGTCCGGGCGCAGGCCGACCGCACCGTGGTCGAGACCACCTCGGACGCCCAGCGTCAGGCCGAGATCATCCGTGGTGAAGCCGACGCCGAGCGCAACGCGATCTACGCCAGTGCCTTTGGCCGCGATCCCGAGTTCTTTGCCTTCTACCGCTCGATGCGGGCCTATGAGAATGCGCTGAACGGGGACAACTCGACGCTGGTGATTTCGCCCAACTCCGAGTTCTTCGAATACCTGAAATCCGACAATTCGGGCATTCCGGGTCCGTCGGATACCGACCGCGCGCGGCTCCCTGACGGGCAGGAAGTGGGCGGTGGGAACGCGGCCAACACCGCGCCGGAGACGGATGCGCCCCAGCCCGAAGGGGCCGATGCCGCGGAAGCGGAACCTGCGCCGACCAACTAGGACCGGTCTGACACATTCGAAACCGGCCCCATGACGGGGCCGGTTTTTTGTTGGCCGCGCCAGTCCTGATGCGCGAGGCTCCGCTCGCTTTCACGGGGAGGTGACGAATAATGCCGAAGATTGCGTTGCGTGCCGGCCATCCTGCATGAATGATACGGGCAGCATTTTCGAGGAGACCATCGTGACACCACAGATTGCCAGACCCAAGGCAACCCGGACTGCAGGCAGGACCGACGTCAAGACAGCGGTGAAGGCGCAGACCCGCGACACCCGTATCGTGGGTTGGGCTTTTGCGGCGCTCGTGGCCGCCATGCTGACGCTCTTGGCCAGCGTGTCCCATGCGCGCGGCGCGCCCGAGAGTTTTGCCGATCTGGCCCAGCAGGTCAGCCCTGCCGTGGTGAACATCACGACCGCCACCGTGGTGGCACAGGACACCGGGCCCTCGCCCATGGTGCCGGAAGGTTCGCCCTTCGAAGATTTCTTCCGCGACTTCCTTGACCGCAACGGCGGCGACCAGTCGCCGCAGTCGCGCCGGTCATCGGCGCTTGGCTCCGGCTTCGTGATTTCCGAGGATGGCTTCATCGTCACCAACAACCACGTGATCGAAGGCGCGGACGAGATCGAGATCGAATTCTTCGGGGACCGCGGCACGCTGCCTGCCACCGTCGTCGGTACCGATCCCAACACCGACATCGCGCTTCTCAAGGTCGAAACGGACGAGCCGCTACCCTTCGTGCCCTTCGGCGACTCCGGTGCGATCCGGGTCGGCGATTGGGTCATGGCGATGGGCAACCCGCTGGGGCAGGGCTTTTCCATTTCTGCCGGCATCATCTCGGCCCGGGGGCGGGAGCTTCAGGGCACTTACGACGATTTCCTTCAGACCGACGCCGCGATCAACCGGGGCAACTCGGGCGGCCCGCTCTTCAACATGGACGGGCAGGTGATCGGGGTGAACACGGCGATCCTGTCGCCCAACGGCGGATCCATCGGGATTGGTTTCGCCATGGCCTCGAACGTGGTGACCAAGGTCGTCGATCAACTCAAGGAATTCGGTGAGACGCGCCGGGGCTGGCTCGGCGTGCGTATTCAGGACGTGACCGATGACGTGGCCGAGGCGATGGGCCTGGCCGACGCCCGCGGTGCGCTGGTGACGGATGTGCCGGAAGGTCCCGCCATGGACGCGGGAATGGAGGCGGGCGACGTCATCGTGAACTTCGGCGGCGAAGACATCGAGGATACCCGTGAACTCGTGCGCATCGTGGGCAACTCGGGCGTCGGTGAAACCGTGCGCGTGATCGTCCTGCGCGAAGGCCAGACCCAGACGCTCCGCGTGACGCTCGGTCGGCGCGAGGAGGCGATCTCGGCAGACGCCAGCGAGGCCCCGGAAGAGACGCCGGGCGAAGACGCCCCGCTCGAGAAGACCGTTCTGGGCCTTTCACTCTCTGAGATGACGCCGGAGCTGCGCGAAGAGCTTGGCCTCGACGCGGGATCGTCCGGTCTCGTGGTCACGGCCGTGCTGGCGGAAAGCCAGGCGGCCGCGAAGGGTCTTGAGGCCGGCGACGTGATTACCGAGGCCGGTCAGCAGCGGCTCGAAACCATCGCCGATCTGGAAGCGCGGGTGGCGGAGGCCAAGGATGGCGGTCGCCAGTCGATCCTGCTTCTGGTCCGCCGCGGTGGCGATCCGCGCTTCGTGGCTCTGCCGGTCGAGGAATAGCGCCTCGCGCATCCGGTGAATGTTGGACAAAAGGCCGCCCTGAGGGGCGGCCTTTTTCTTGCAGCCTGTGGCTCGAGCTGACGTGCGAACAGGCCGGTCTTATTCGTAGTCGGCCCGCACTGCGGCGGCCACATCGCGCGGGTCGGTCATGCCGGACACGTCCGCGCCCCGGGCCTGAAGCTCGGCATAGCGCGCGGCGTAGATGTCGCCCTCATTGCGGCGTTCCCCTTCCGACCGGTTCGAATCCATCGCGGCGCTTCTGGCAAGCTCGCCCCAGCCGCGAAGCTGATCTTCGGTCTGGCCAGCGGTCGCGCTGGTGATGGAGGCGAAGTTGCTGTCGTTGGTAAGGGGTCCCCATTTGCTGACGTCGAAGGGGCCCCCATCGCTCGAAAAGACCTCCATGTCCGACAGGGCGCTGGAGATGTTGCCGGCAAGGGCGGTGGTGCCCCCAGAAACAGAGATGAGCACGGAACTTCCGAGCCCGACGATGGCGGCAGTCAGGACGACCCAATCGACGGTGACGGCACCGTCTTCGGATTTGGCGAAATCAAGAAAGGCGTTGAAACGCATCGGCGTTGGCTCCGGTCTAATCACTTTGCTGGAGCCACCCTGAACCCCGTTCGTGGTCAACTTTTGGTTAATATGAGGTATTCTTTGGAAGAGGTGGTGCCACATTTGCGGCCATCTTCACGCGTTATCGATGGCGAAGGCGCCCCCCGCGTGGATCGTCGGGACCTCGCCCGAAGCCGTCCGACGGCCCCCGGAAACGACTAAGGCCGCCCGATGGGCGGCCTTTTCGGTTCCTGATGGGAGGATCAGAAACGACGGGCGATATCGGCGCGATGGATGCCGATGTCTTCAAGCTGCGCATCCGTAAGGAAGGACAGGATTTCGCGGGTTTCCCGAGCCGCACGGCGGCGCTGGAGCGTGATCATCAGATCGGTAACGAACCGGACAACGCGCGAAACGTGACCGGCAACTTCGTAGGTGGCGATAGCCGTAGCCATGTTTTGACCTCGTTTGCTTGAATTATGGGCGGTTTACGAAGAATCCGTCCGGCTCGCGGGAGATAGGCTTTTCAATGTCACGGCGCAAATGCTGCTTTTGCATTGCATCCATGCTGCGACTGCATAGCTCGCACGCCGCGTAACAGTCTGATAACGTTTGATTAATCAGACTGGAAAAACGGTCGGTTCCGAAGGGCGGAATGTCGTTTTTTGACCAGATGTCGCGAAAGCCTTCAAGCCCCCGGGGACAATTCGCTTTGCCATGTTCACCTTTCGTGCTAGTTCTCGGCAAAACGATAACAAAAGGGCAGTGGGCTATGCGGGTTTTGGGCATCGATCCGGGACTGGTCAACAGCGGCTGGGGGATCATCGACGTCGACGGCTCGCGAATCACGCATGTCGCGAACGGCATCTGCCACGGCATCGGCGACGGGCTGGGCGACCGCCTGCTCGCGCTCTTCGACCAGCTTACCGCCGTTGTCACGCAATGGTGCCCCGATCAGGCCGCCGTGGAGAAGACCTTCGTCAACAAGGACGGTGTCGGCACGCTGAAGCTTGGCCAGGCGCGGGGGATCGCCATGCTGGTGCCCGCCCGTGCGGGGCTGCCCATCGGGGAGTATTCGCCTAACTCGATCAAGAAGACCGTGGTGGGCGCCGGCCATGCCGAGAAGGGGCAGGTGGAATACATGGTGCGCCTTCAGCTTCCCAGCGTGCAGATCAACGGTCCTGATGCGGCGGATGCGCTGGCCATTGCGCTCTGCCACGCCCATCATGCGCGCACCAACGGTCGCCTCGCGGCGGCCATCGCGGCGGGACGATAGACAATGATCGGAAAAATAGCCGGGCGGGTCGATTACAAGACCACGGATCACGCGCTCATCGACGTCCGGGGCGTAGGCTATATCGTCTTTCTGTCGGAACGTGCGCTCATGGCGCTGAAACCCGGTGAGGCGGCGAGTTTCTATACCGAGATGATTGTACGCGAAGATGCCATGACGCTCTATGGTTTCACCTCGCTGGTCGAGAAGGAATGGTTCCGGCTGCTGCTCGCGGTGCAGGGCGTCGGGGCCAAGGCGGCCACGGCGATCCTTGGCGCGCTCGGTCCCGACGGGGTCTCGCGCGCCATCGCGCTTGGCGACTGGAACGCGGTCAAGGCGGCCAAGGGGATCGGTCCCAAGACGGCGCAGCGCGTGGTCATGGAGTTGAAGGACAAGGCGCCGACGGTCATGGCGATGGGGGCGGGCACCGCACCCAAGGCGCCGCTCGACGAGGAACTGGTCGAAACCTACATGCCCGAACCTCCGGTTGGCAGCCCCGTGAAAGCTCCGGCCAACAATGCCCAACCCGAAGCGCTCTCGGCGCTCACCAACCTCGGCTATCAACCGGGCGAGGCGGCCTCGGCCGTGGCGACGGCGCTTAACGAGACACCCGACCTCGACACCGCCGGGCTCATCCGCGCGGCGCTCAAGCTTCTCGCGCCCAAGGGGTAGGGGATGACCGCGCGGTTCTGGCAATTCCTCATCGCGGTGCCCTTCGTCACCCTTGGCGGCTGGGCGCTCGTGTGGCCGTCTTCGGTGCAGTGGGTCGCTTTCCGGCCCGAGGTGCAGATGGACGCGCGTATCCTCAACGTGGCGCTCGGTGCCTTCGGGGCGCAGGCGCTCCTCTGTGCGCTCTTCATCCTGACAAGCCGCTTCACGCGTTGGAGCTTTCTGGCCTATGCCATCGCGCTCCTGCCGTTCTTCGCCTTCAATTACTGGTTTCTCTACGTGGAGCCGCTGTTTTCGGCGGGCATGATCATCGACTTCGCCGCGAACCTCGCCATGCTCGGCTTCTGTTTCATGGGTTGGCGCGCGGCCAAAGCCGAGGGATTGTGACCCGATGACCGATCCAGATCCGACCCTGCGCGCCGCCCCCCTTCCGGACGAAAAGCCCGATCACGACCGGGCGCTGCGCCCGCAGCAGCTTGGCGATTTCATCGGTCAGGCCGAGGCACGGGCGAACCTGCGCGTCTTCATCGAAAGCGCCCGCCAGCGGGGCGAGGCGATGGACCATACGCTCTTTCACGGCCCGCCGGGTCTGGGCAAGACCACTCTGGCCCAGATCATGGCCCGCGAGCTTGGCGTGAACTTCCGCATGACCTCGGGCCCGGTGCTGGCCAAGGCGGGCGACCTTGCCGCGATCCTGACCAACCTCGAAGCGCGCGATGTGCTCTTCATCGACGAAATCCATCGCCTCAACCCCGTGGTCGAGGAAGTGCTCTATCCGGCGCTCGAGGACTTCGAGCTTGACCTCGTGATCGGCGAAGGTCCCGCCGCGCGCACGGTGCGGATCGAGTTGCAGCCTTTCACGCTAGTGGGCGCGACCACGCGGCTCGGGCTTCTGACGACACCGCTTCGGGACCGGTTCGGCATCCCGACCCGGCTTCAGTTCTATACCGTGGACGAATTGCACGAGATCGTCACGCGCAACGCCGTCAAGCTTAACGCGCCAGCCGATCCCGAGGGCGCGCTTGAGATCGCCAAACGTGCCCGGGGCACGCCGCGCATTGCAGGGCGCCTCTTGCGGCGCGTCGTGGACTTCGCGCTGGTCGAGGGCGACGGCCGCATCACGCGCGAGATCGCCGACATGGCGCTGACGCGGCTTGGCGTCGATCACCTGGGTCTCGATGGGGCCGACCGTCGTTATCTCGGCCTCATGGCCGAGCATTACGGCGGGGGGCCAGTCGGGATCGAAACGCTGGCCGCCGCGCTCAGTGAAAGCCGCGATGCGCTCGAAGAGGTCATCGAGCCGTTCCTCTTGCAACAGGGTCTGATCCAGCGCACGCCACGGGGCCGGATGCTTGGCCACAAGGCATGGCGTCACCTTGGGCTCGAGGCTCCCAGACCGGCGGGCCAGCAGGATCTCTTCGGCAAGTGAGGGGGCGAGTGACGGGGCTTTGAAGCTGCGCCCGTTGACGCCGCGCCCGCAGCCGCGCAGGGTGTCCGCTCAAGGAGTTACCCATGCCCATCAAGAACCGCTTCGCCGAGCTTCAGTCCGAAATCGCCGCCTGGCGGCAGGACATCCACCGCCACCCGGAGATCAACTTCGCCACACACCGCACTTCGGCGCTTGTCGCGGCCAAGTTGCGCGAGTTCGGCTGTGACGAGGTGGTCGAGGGCATCGGGCAAACCGGTGTCGTAGGTGTGATCCGGGGCAAGGCGAATGTCTCTGGCCGCACCGTGGGTCTGCGCGCCGATATGGATGCGCTCCCGATCCTCGAGGCGACAGGGCTCGACTATGCCTCCGAGACGCCCGGGGCGATGCATGCCTGCGGCCATGACGGCCATACCGCCATGCTGCTGGGGGCCGCGAAATACCTTGCCGAGACGCGGAATTTCGATGGCACCTGCGTCGTGATCTTCCAACCCGCCGAAGAAGGTGGCGGCGGGGGCCGCGAAATGGTCGAGGATGGCTTGATGGAGCGTTTCGCCATCGATGAGGTTTACGGGATGCACAACTGGCCCGGCATTCCCGTCGGCGAGTTCCAGATCCGGGCGGGAGGCTTTTTTGCCGCCACTGACCAGTTCGACCTGGTGATCGAAGGGAAGGGTGGCCATGCCGCGAAACCGCATGAGGGCATCGACCCGACGGTGATGGCGAGCCATATCATCGTGGCGCTCCAGACCATTGTAAGCCGCAACGTCGACCCCGTGAAACAGGCGGTGGTGTCGGTGACGCAGATGGCGACCGAGGGCGACAGCTACAACGTCATTCCCCAGCGCGTGCACATGAAGGGCACGATCCGCACCCATGATGCCGGGCTTCGCACCTCGGTGCCTGCGCGGGTCGAGGCGCTGGCCAAGGGGATTGCCGAAGGCTTTGGTGGCCGCGCGACCTTCACCTACCACGAGGGCTACCCGGTCATGGTCAACACCGAGGCCGAGACCGCCTTCGCCGCTGACGTGGCCGCGCGGGTGACAGGCAGGCCGACCGCCGAGGCCGATCCGGTGATGGGGGGCGAGGACTTCGCCTATATGCTGGAGGCGCGACCGGGGGCGTATATCCTCGTCGGCAATGGCGACACCGCGCCCGTGCATCATCCCGAATACAACTTCTCGGACGAGGCGATCCCGGCAGGGTGCAGCTGGTGGGCCGAGATCGTGGAACAGCGCCTGCCGGCGGCGTAGACGGTTCAATAAGCGGAGCAGCCAGATGAATGCATTCAAAGCGGGATTTGTGGCGGTCGCGGTCTTCTGCCCGGTAAGTTCGATTGCTCAAGATGGCTTTCCCGGACCCTATTATGGTGAGGTCACACGCGTGATTGACGGTGATACATTTGTCGCGAACGTGTCAATCTGGCCCAATATCAAAGCTGATATCAGTGTGCGAATTGCAGGTATTCAGGCGCCGGAGACGCGGCGCTCCGCTTCTTGCGACGAAGAACCCTACTACGGAGCGCAGGCTAAATTCGCCTTGGAACAGGAACTCCCCGTCGGCCAATCGATAAGACTGGAGAATGTCAGGAATGGTTCGTTTGCTGGTCGAGTTATTGCGAACGTGTTTCGCCAAAACGAGGTTCGCGGAACCCCAATTGAAACTTTGATGACACGACGTGGATTGGCAGTTGATTGGATTCCGGGAGATGATGAAATCGACTGGTGCGAATTTTTCTTGAGGAGCGCCCCAAACTAAATACTCCGCGTGCTCCTCGTCAGCCTCCCGTGTGGCTCATGTGCCGGGGCATCTGCCCGTCGAGCCTCTGGCGCGAGTAATCGAAGTCATGTCCCTTGGGCTTGTGCGTGATCGCCTCGCGGATGGCGGCGACGAGCGGGGCATCGTCCTCAGGATGCTCGCGCAGGGGCAGGCGCAGGTCGGCGCGGTCTTCCTGCCCGAGGCACATGTAAAGCTCGCCGGTGCAGGTCAGTCGCACCCGGTTGCAGCTTTCGCAGAAGTTATGTGTGAGCGGCGTGATGAAGCCGATCTTCTGACCGGTCTCTTCGAGCCGCACATAACGGGCCGGCCCGCCGGAGCGTTCGGCCAGAGGCGTCACCGTGAAGCGGCTTTCGTAGCTTTCGCGCACGTCGGTAAGCGGCCAGTATTGGTCCAGCCGCTGCTCGTTCCCGATGTCGCCCATGGGCATGACCTCGATCCAGGTCAGGTCCATGTCGCGCGAGGCGCACCATTCGGTGATCGTGAACAGTTCGCTGTCGTTGAAGTGGTTCAATGCGACGGCGTTGATCTTGATCCGAAGCCCGGCCTTCTGCGCCGCGTCGATGCCGCGCAGGACCTGAGCGAGGTCGCCACGACGGGTGATCTCGCGGAATTTGGTGTCATCGAGCGTATCGAGCGAGATATTGATCCGCTTCACGCCCGCCGCCGCCAGATCGCCGGCAAAGCGTTCGAGCTGCGAACCGTTGGTGGTCAGCGTCAGTTCGTCGAGTGCGCCGCTGTCCAGGTGCCGCGACATGCCCCGGAAGAAATCCATGATATCGCGCCTGACCAGCGGCTCGCCGCCCGTGATCCGCAGCTTGCGGACACCGAGGCCGATGAAGGCCGTCGAGACGCGGTCAAGTTCCTCGAGCGTCAGGAGTTCCTTCTTGGGAAGAAACGTCATGTTCTCGGCCATGCAATAGGTGCAGCGGAAATCGCAGCGGTCCGTCACCGACAACCGAAGATAGGTGATCGGGCGCATGAAGGGGTCTATGAGACGTTGGTCGGCCATAGAGGGAACCTAAGCCTGCCGAGGGGGCGCGGCAAGCGTGATCGGGCTTGGCGAGACGAAAGTCGCGCCCTAAGCTCGGTGTCATGAAAGCGTTTGTTCTTGTTGCCCTTCTGGGGCTCGCCGCCTGTGCCAACGGGCCGTTTTCGCAGGATCCTGCCGGAAATGTGACCGGTACGGCCACGACGGAAACCGATCTGGAAACCACCGTGACCGCGCCGCCGCCACCGCCGGGCGCACGGACCGAGGAGGCCTTCGACACCACGACCGAGGACGAACGCCTGGCCGCCGTCGCCGCGCCGGAGCCAGCGGGCGAACGCACGCTGGGCACAACGATCGCGACCCTGGGCGCACCGACGGCTCCGGGGTTCTGGCTCGAGACGCCGCTGGTCAGCGCCGTATCGCAAGGCCGGGTGGTGGCCAAGGCGAACGGCAAGTCGGTGTCGCTGGAGCTGCGCCCGATCGAGGGGCCGGCGACGGCGGGCAGCCGGATTTCCTTGCCCGCCCTGCGTCTACTGGAGGTCGGTCTCGCCGGCCTGCATGAACTCACGGTATACGCGAAGTGACGACGTTTCCCCCGCAGCGACGCGTCGTGCAGGCGACGGGGGACTGGGACGACATGCGCTCCCGGTTCCGATGGAACATCCCGGAGGACTTCAACATGGCCGAGGCCTGTTGCGACTCCTGGGCCCGGGAAGAGCCGGACCGCGTGGCGTTGACCCATGTGGGCGAGGCTGCGAGCAAGGACTGGACCTTCGGTGAGTTGCAGGTTTCTTCGGACGGTCTGGCGGGGGCCTTCGCCGGGCATGGCATCGGGCGCGGCGACAGGGTGGGCATCCTCCTTGCCCAATGTCCCGAGGCGCTGATCGCGCATCTGGCGACGTGGAAACGCGGCGCCATCTCGATCCCGCTCTTCACGCTTTTCGGACCCGACGCGCTGGAATTCCGGCTGGCCGACAGCGGCGCGGTGGCAGTCGTTACCGATGCCGAGGGCGCAGAGAAAATCGCCACGATCCGGGACAGCCTGCCGGACCTGCGCGAGGTCTTCGTGATCGGGGGCGCGCCTCATGCCCGCGACCTGTGGCGGGAGATCGCGGGGGCCATGCCGGCTGTCCCCGAGGACGTGGGGGCCGAGGATCCGGCCGTGATCATCTATACCTCCGGCACCACCGGCCCGCCCAAGGGCGCGCTCCATGCGCATCGGTTCCTGATCGGCCATCTGCCCAATGTCGAACTGCACCACGAAGGCTTCCCGAAGGAGGGCGACGTCGGCTGGACGCCCGCCGACTGGGCCTGGATCGGCGGGCTCATGGACATGGCGCTGCCCTGTCTTTACCACGGGGTCAGGCTCGTCTCCTGCCGGATGAAGAAATTCGATCCCGACGCGGCCTTCCGGCTGATCGCCGAGCAGAAGATCCGCAATCTCTTCCTGCCGCCGACCGCGCTCAAGCTCATGCGACAGGTCGCGGTGCCGAAAGACGTAAGTATACGCACCATCGGTTCGGGCGGCGAGGCACTGGGGGCAGATCTCCTCGACTGGGCGAAGGGCGCGCTCGGGGTCACGATCAACGAGTTCTACGGCCAGACCGAATGCAACCTGGTGATTGCCTCCTGCGCCGGGGCCATGCCGGTAAAGCCGGGCAGCATGGGCCGCGCCGTGCCGGGGCACGAGGTCGGGGTGATCGACGCGACGGGGCAGGCCGTGGCGCCGGGAATGCTGGGCGAGATCGCCGTGCGCCGCCCGGACCCGGTGATGTTCCTTGGCTACTGGAACCAGCCTGAGAAGACCACGGAGAAGTTTGTCGGCGACTGGATGCGGACCGGGGACCTCGGCACCTGCGACGCCGACGGTTATTTCACCTATGTGTCGCGCGACGACGACGTGATCACCTCGGCGGGCTACCGGATCGGACCGACCGAGATCGAGATCTGCCTCACGGGGCACGACGACGTGGTGATGGCTGCCGTCGTGGGCGTGCCCGACCCGGTGCGCGGCGAATCGGTGAAGGCCTTCGTCGTGACGCGGGCGGGGGTGTCGACCGAGGGGCTGGCCGAGGCCCTCATCGCGCGGGTCAAGGCGCGGGTGAGCCCGCATGTGGCGCCCAGAACAATCGAATTCGTCGAAGCCCTGCCGATGACGGCGACGGGCAAGATCATGCGACGCGAGCTCAGGGGAGACAGGTCATGAAACAGCCGATGATGGCGGGGCTCGCCGCACTGGGGCTTGCGACACTCGGGCTTGCGACATTGGGGCTTGCGGGCCCGGCGCAGGCCGAAGAGACGCGCTTCGGCCCCGTCGAGATCGTTGACGTGAACGATCTGGAGCGCGGGCTGTCCTTTGGTGGCGAGGTAAATGAAATCCCCTCGAAGCCCTATCTGGCCTTTGTCGAGGCTCAATATGGCGATTGGTTGCTTCTGGCAGTGTCACAGGGCGGCAATGCCTGTGCGGCGGAATACACCTGGGCCGTGGTGAGCGCCGAGGGTGTGACCTTCTCGCCGGTCTTCGGCACCTGTGCGGAGCTCACCGACATCTCGCAGGGCGACGGCGGCGTGACGGTGGAGATCGACAGTCTCGAGGCGGGATCCGGTCCGATCCGCTATTTCTTCGACGGGGCAGTGATCACCGAGGAGCAGGCGCCGCTTCAGGGGATCGGCTGGTCGATGGGACAGCCGGGGGAGTTCTGGGTCGGGCGCTACCTGTTCGACCTTTTCGACGCGGCGGAACTAGACGGTGCGCTGCGCGACATCATGGACCCGAAGACACTCGAGACTGCGCGCAAGAACGCGCAACTGACGTCGCCGATGGAAAGGCAAGGCGACTGGGTCGTGGGCGTGGCCTGCGAGAAGAACGCCTGCGACGCGAACGAAGTGGCGGTCGCGGTGTCGATGGACGGGAACCGGATCGTCGTGGCGCTGCGTGAGGGCGGAGATCCGGTGGGCGTGTTCGGCGATCTGGGGGACGACGAGTTCATCCCGGCCTTCGAGGACGTGCTGGCGCCTTGAAGGGTGTCGACTTTCGCTGGCGCGAAGGCCGATCCGGTGGGGGCGCTGCCCCCACACCCCCGCCGCAAAGTGGGGGCTCCGCCCCCACACCCCCGAGGTATTTCTGAAGCAGTGAAGGGGAGCGGGTCGGTTGTCGTTGCCTGGAGGGCGCGCTATCCCTGCGGCGACAAGGGGAGCATCGGATGACGCCGGAGACGATCGAGGCGCTGTTTCAGCATGGCGGGCACTATCATTTCGCGCGTTGGGGGCGGCCCATCGTGCCGGTGGTCTTCGGGGTCGAGGATGCGACGCTCTCGGTGGTGAAAGGTGCGCTCGAGGCCGTCGTCGGTCTGGCCGGGCACAAAATGGCGGATCACGATCCGGAGCTTGGCGCGAATTGCATGATCTTCTTCTTCACCGAGTGGTCCGAGCTTCTGGGCGTGCCGAACCTTGGCGCGATGATCCCGGATCTGGAGGCGCTGGTGGCGCGGCTTCAGAAGGTCGGGGCAACACAGTATCGCGCGTTCCGCTTCGACGATGCCGGGGCCATTCAGGCGGCCTTCGTCTTCGTGCGGATGGGCGGCGGCCTCGAAGAGATGAGCGCCGAGACCGTCGCGCTGGGGCAGGCGGTGCAACTGGTGCTCGACTGGGGCGAGGGCGCCTTTGCCGAGCGCTCGCCGCTGGCGCTGCATCCCGAGGGCGGCGCGGTCATTCTGCGGCCCGAGATCGCTGCGGTGATCCGGGCGGCCTATGATCCGGTGATGCCGGCGGCGGCGCGGGACGTGTCCCATGCACACAGGCTCGCGGCGCGGGTGGCGTTGTGAGGGCCTTCGTCGCGCTCGACCTGCCGGAGCCGCTGATCACGGCGGTCGCGCGGTTGCAGGCGGGGCTCGACGTGGGGCGGCGGGTGCCGGAAGAGAACCTCCATCTGACGCTCGCTTTTCTGGGCGAGGTAAGCGAGCCCCTGGTCAACGACGTGGCCGAAGCCATGATGAGCCTGTCCGCCCCTGCGGTCGACCTGACGCTCACCGGGCTCGACGTGATGGGCGGTGCCGAGCCGAGCCTCGTTTGCGCGACGGCCGAAGCAGTGCCTGCGCTGGTCACGCTTCAGGAGAAGGTCATGCGCATGGTGCGCGTCGCCGGGGTCGACCTCGAACGACGGCGGTTCCGTCCGCATGTGACGCTCGCGCGATTCTCGCGCGCGCTCAACACGAAGGACGACAAGGCGCTGCGCGATTTTCTGAAGCTCAACGGCCGCTACCGGAGCGAGACGCATCTCGCGACCCGGGTGACGCTCTACGAAAGCCACCTGACCAAGGAGGGCTCGATCTATGACCCCCTGTCCGACATCTACCTGAGGCAGCCATGACCCATCGCTTCCCCCTGCGCGTCTATTACGAAGACACCGACCTTGCCGGGATCGTCTATTACGCGAATTACCTGAAGTTCATCGAACGGGCCCGGACCGAGTGGGTGCGGGCCAAAGGCGTAGACCAGGTCAAGCTGAAGGCGGAGGCGGGGATCGTTTTCGCGGTGCGCCATCTCGAGGCCGATTACCTGCACCCGGCGCATTTCGACGACGAGCTGACGGTCGAGACCCGGGTGGAAGCAATGACCGGAGCACGGCTCACGCTCCGGCAGGAAGTACTGCGGGGCGGCGAGCGGCTTTTCTCGGCGCTGGTCACCTTGGTCGCGCTTAACGAGACAGGACATCCGGCCCGGCTTCCGGCGATAATCCGCCACTCCCTGCACTGATCCGGGCATTGTTTCGGCTGTTGACGCGGTTTTGTTGGCTTTGAGGCTTCAAATCCGTTACCGTCCCGTGCAGAGAGCCGTCCGACAGAGATGGCCGAAAAGGCAGGCAACGGAAAGCTATGGAACAGGAAGCCCTCGCGCTCGCCGGAGAAATGGATTTCTCCTTTTGGGCGCTTTTCTTTCGCGCAACGCTGATCGTGAAGCTGGTGATGATCATGCTCATCGCCGCATCGTTCTATTCTTGGGCGATCATCGTGACAAAATTCATGCAGTACCGGCGCGCCCGCGCGGAGGCGGCGGCGTTCGACGAGGCGTTCTGGTCGGGCGAACCATTGGATGAGCTTTACGAGCAGATCGGACCAAGCCCGGACGGGGCCTCGGAAAAGGTCTTTGCGGCCGGCATGCTGGAATGGCATCGCTCGCACCGTGCCGATGGCGGGCTGATTGCCGGCGCCACGAGCCGGATCGACCGCTCGATGGACGTGGCCATCGCGAAAGAGGGTGAACGGCTCAATTCCCGGCTCGGGTTCCTCGCGACGACGGCGGCAACGGCGCCTTTCGTCGGGCTCTTCGGCACGGTCTTCGGGATCATGAACGCCTTCATCGAGATCGCGGCGCAGCAGAACACCACTCTCGCGGTCGTGGCACCCGGTATCGCCGAGGCGCTGCTCGCCACTGGTCTCGGCCTTCTGGCCGCGATCCCGGCGCTCATCTTCTACAACAAGCTCACCACCGACAGCGATGCGATCATCGCGGGGTGGGAGAGCTTCGCCGACGAGTTCGCCACGATCCTCAGCCGACAGTTGGACGGCTGATATGGGCGGCTCTGTGCAGGCATCCGCCAAGCCCCGCGCACGCAGGGGGCGCCGTCGCGGCCGTAACCGCGCGATGATGGCCGAGATCAACATCACGCCCTTCGTGGACGTGATGCTGGTGCTTCTGATCATCTTCATGGTGGCGGCCCCGCTCATGACGGTGGGGATCGATATCCAGATGCCCGAGACCGCAGCGAACCCTCTGCCCACGATCGAGGAAGAGCCCCTGACGCTCTCGATCACGAACGACGGGCGCGTGGCGATCATGACGACGGAAGTGCCGCGCGACGAGTTGGTCACGCGGCTGCAGGGCATCATGACCGAACGCACGGACGACAAGATCTTTCTGCGGGCCGATGGGCGCGTGCCTTACGAAGAGGTGGCCCAGATCATGGGTGCGCTCAACGCGGCGGGCCTGAACAACATCGGGCTCGTGACGGAAACGGGCGGACCCGCGCTCGACGGGACGTCCCAGTAGGAGCATCGGTTGAAGACCGGCTACTATATCTCGGGGATTGGCCACGGCCTCCTGATCCTGGTCCTGCTGTTCGGCGGGCTCTTTTCGCGTGAGAGTGACGAGCCGATGACGCCGGTGGCGGATGTGTCGATCATTTCCGCCGAGGATTTTGCCGCGCTCACGAGCCCCGAGCAGGGCACGCCCGAGCCGGTGGAGGACGAGCCACCGACCGAAACGCCGGTGCCGCCGCCGCGCCCCGAGCCCGAGCCTGTGCCGGACCCCGAGCCCGAACCGGAGCCAGTTGTTGAACCCCAGCCGGAACCTGCGCCCGAGCCGGTGCCGGAACCCGAACCCCAGCCCGAACCGCAGGTGCCCGACCCGGCGCCCGAGACGCCCGATGCGCCGGTGGACGACACGCCGACGCCGCCCGATGTGGACCGGGTCGCGCCCGAGATCGTGGAAGCGCCCGAGGAGCCGACCGAGGTCGCGCCCGAGGTGGTCGAGGAAGTCGCGCCTTCGGAAGAGCCCGCCGAGATCGTGGAGCCGGAACCCGAGGTGGAGGCTGCGCAGCCCGAGGCCTCGACTACTGAAATCGTGACCGAGGCCGAGGAACCCGCTTCTGCTGCGCCGACTGCGTCGATCCGTCCGCAACCACGCCCCCAGACCCGGCCCACGCCGGCCGCCGAGACGCCGGAAACCCCGGACGAGCCGACACCCGAGCCGGCGGCCGAGCCCGCGACCCCGCGCGATCCGCTGGCCGACGCGGTGAACGATGCCGTCAACGATGCGCTGGACTCGCCCGCTGCCGACGCCGGGGCGAGCGACACGCCCGCTCCGCTTGGGCCGCCCCTGACCTCCGGGGAACGCGAGGGGCTGCGCGTCGCCGTGAGCCAATGCTGGAACCTTGGATCGTCCTCGACCGACGCGATGAAGACGACGGTGGTGGTGATGGTCGAGATGGAGCAGAACGGCCGACCTTCGGGCATCCGCCTCGTGTCGTCGAACGGGCCAAACCAGCCCGCGACCGATGCCGCATTCGAAGCGGCGCGCCGGGCGATCATCCGCTGCGGCGCCGACGGCTACAGCCTGCCCGCCGAGAAATACGAGCAGTGGCGCCAGATCGAGATGACCTTCAACCCCGAGCAGATGAGGCTTCGGTGAGGACATGAGGAAGCACTTGGACCTTCTGCGCGCGCCTTGTAGCCTGAGCGCGAACGGCTGGGACAGCACGACGGCAAGCGGTGGATTGCCGAGAACGACATGGAACGAGTGGCCCGCGATTGAACCTGCGTTCGATCCGGAGAATATGAGGCCCCTATGAAACTGACACATCTGACTGCTGCTTTGCTGGCCGCCATGGCCCTTTTCCCCGTCGCGCCTGCGGTGGCGCAGGGGCAGGGGCCGTTGCGCATCGAGATCACCGAGGGTGTTATCGAACCCTTGCCCTTCGCCATCCCGACCTTTCAGGCCGAAACCGGCACCGCCGGACCCGTTGCCGAGGAAATCAGCCGGGTGATCGCGGCGGATCTGTCGGGGACCGGGCTCTTCCGTGAAATCCCCTCGACGTCCTTCATCTCGAACGTGACGAGCTTTGCCGCGCCGGTCGCCTATCCCGACTGGAAGGCCGTGAACGCGCAGGCGCTGATCACCGGGGCGGTGACGGAAAGCGGCGGACAGATCACGGTGAAGTTCCGCGTCTATGACGTCTTCACCGGGGCCGAGCTTGGCCAGGGACTGCAACTGACCGGCACCACCCAGGGCGTGCGCCGGATCGCGCACAAGGTGGCCGACACCGTCTATTCCCGGATCACCGGCGAGACCGGTTATTTCGACAGCCGCGTCGTCTTCGTGAGCGAGACGGGCCCCAAGAACGCCCGTCGCAAGCGGCTCGCGGTGATGGACTATGACGGCGCCAATGTGACCTACCTGACCGACAGCGAAGCGCTCGTGCTTGCGCCGCGCTTCTCGCGGTCCGGGGACCGGGTGCTCTACACGAGCTATGAAACCGGCCAGCCGCAGATCTATGTGCTCGATGTCGGCACCGCGAGCCGCCGGGCGCTTGGCACCGGGGGCGGCAACATGGCCTTCAGCCCGCGCTTCTCGCCCGACGGGCAAGGGCTCATCTTCTCGCTCGAACAGGGCGGGAACTCGGACATCTACCGGATGGACCTTCAGGGCGGCGGGCTTCAGGCCCTGACCAGCAGCCCCTCGATCGAAACCGCCCCCAGCTTTTCGCCGGACGGATCGCAGATTGTCTTCGAAAGCGACCGCTCCGGAACCCAGCAGCTCTACATCATGGGCGCAGGCGGCGGCGAGCCGCAGCGGATCAGCTTTGGACCCGGCCGCTACGGCACGCCTGTGTGGTCGCCGCGCGGGGACCTCATCGCCTTTACCAAGCAGAACGAGGGCCGCTTCCACATCGGCGTCATGCGCACGGATGGTTCGGAAGAACGGCTCCTCACGGCATCGTTCCTTGATGAGGGCCCGACATGGGCGCCCAATGGGCGGGTGATCATGTTCACGCGGGAAAGCCAGGGGGCGGACGGCGCGGCGGGGCTCTATTCGGTCGATATCTCCGGGCGCAACCTGCGCCGGGTGCCGACCCCCGACAGCGCTTCGGACCCGAGTTGGGGCCCGCTCCAGAACTGAGGATTTCGCCCCGTGCCAGGCCTGTGGTAGGGTCGGCACGAGGCTCAAGGCAAAAACAGGACGACAGGACAGTCACCATGAAAAAGATCACACTTGCAGTCATGCTGGTCAGCGCGCTGGCGCTTACCGCCTGCTCCAAGAACCGTTTCAACGGCACCGACGGCGCGAATGCCGCCGGGGCGATCCAGCCGGGCAGCGCGAACGACCCGAACTCGCCGGCCTATTTCAACCAGACGATCGGGGACCGCGTGCTCTTCGCGGTCGATCAGTCGAGCCTGTCGCCCGAGGCGCAGTCGATCCTGACGCAGCAGGCGTCCTGGCTGTCGAACCATCCGGCCTATTCCGCGATCATCGAAGGCCACGCCGACGAACAGGGCACCCGGGAATACAACGTGGCCCTCGGCGCGCGCCGTGCCAGCGCGGTGCAGAGCTTCCTGATCGAGCGTGGGGTCGCGCCCAACCGTCTCAAGACGGTGAGCTACGGCAAGGAACGCCCGCTCGCAGTCTGCTCCGAGGAAAGCTGCTATGCGCAGAACCGCCGTTCGGTGACGGTGCTGACCTCGGCGGCTGGAAGCTGAGGCGGGACCGGGGTAGAAGCCCGGCAACCGTTCAACGCAGAAACCTTGAACCCTGAGGATTGGTCATGCTGAAATCCATCGTATTCGGCGCGGCTCTGGCCGCCTGCGTCTCTGGCATCGTCTCTGCGCAAGACAGCGCGCAGACGCTGGCGGACGTGCGCCAGGAGCTGACCGTCCTCAATGTCGAGTTGCAGAAGCTCAAGACCGAGCTGAACACCACCGGCGCCCCCGCGATCAATGTCGCGGGGTCGACGCTCGACCGGGTCAACGCGATCGAGGCGGCGATGACCCGGCTCACCGCCAAGACCGAGGAACTGGAGTTCCGCATCAACTCGGTCGCCAACGATGGCGCGAACCGGGTGGGTGACCTGTCGTTCCGGCTCTGCGAGCTGGAACCGGATTGCGACATCATGAACGAAGGCATGTCCAAGCCCCTCGGCGGCGAGGTCGCGGGCGGCACGCCGTCGGGCACGATGACGACGCCGGTCGTGGTGCCTTCGGACCCGGGTGCGTCGGCAGATGCCGGTACGACGGGGGGCGCCGAACTGGCGATCGGAGAGAAGGCCGACTTCGACGCGGCGGTGGCCGACATGGATGCCGGGAACTTCCCCGGCGCTTCCGAGAAATTCGCGCGGCTGGTCGAAACCTATCCCGGCACGCCGCTCACCGGCCAGGCGCATTACCTGCGGGGCGAGGCGCTCGCCGCCCAGGGTATGACGGCCGAGGCGGCGCGGGCCTATCTCGCCTCCTTCTCGGCGGCTCCGGCGGGCGAGAATGCTGGGGATGCGCTGGTGAAGCTCGGCGCGTCGCTCGGCCAGTTGGGCCAGGTGAACGAAGCCTGCGCGACGCTGGGCGAGGTGCCAAATCGTTTCCCCGGTTCGCAAGCCGCCAATCAGGCCCAGATAGAACGGCAGACGCTCGGCTGCTTCTGAGGCGCATGCGATGAGCGTCGAAGCGGCCTTTGACCGGGCGCTTCGCGCCGCGCGAGAGCACAACGATTTCAACGGATTGGTCGTGGCCGTCTCTGGCGGCGGCGACTCGATGGCCTTGCTGAGCCTCGCCGCCGGGTGGGGCCGGGAGGCCCGCTTGCCGGTTCTGGCCCTTACGGTCGACCATGGTCTTCGGCCCGCGTCGGCGGACGAGGCGCGCCAAGTCGCGGGCATCTGTGCGGGTCTGGGTGTCGACCACCGGACCCTGAGATGGACTGGGTGGGACGGCGCAGGCAACCTTCAGGCCAAAGCGCGCGACGCTCGCTACCGGCTCGTGGCGCAGGAGGCCGCCGCCGCGCTGGACCGGCCTGCGGTACTCGTCGGACATACGAAGGACGATCTGGCCGAGACCTTCCTCATGCGGCTGGCACGGGGGTCCGGGGTGGACGGGCTCGCGGCGATGCGGGGCGAGTGGCGCGAGGCGGGTATCCTCTGGCTGCGTCCGCTGATCGAGGTGACGCGCGGCGATCTGCGGGACTACCTCAGGGGGCAGGGGGCCGACTGGATCGAGGACCCCAGCAACGACGACGAGGGCTTCACCCGCGTGCGCATGCGCCGCGCGATGGCACTACTGGATGAGGTCGGGCTCGACACCGACAGGCTGGCCGGCACCGCGCGCACCATGGCGCGAGTGCGGAGCGCACTCGATCACTACACCCTCGCCGCTGGCCGCGACATCGCCCGCACCGAGGCGGGCGACGTGCTGTTCGACGCTGCGGCCTTGTCCGCGGTCCCGGACGAAATCCGGCTTCGGCTTCTCGCCGGGGCGTTGGTCTGGGTCACATCTGCGGCATATCGTCCGCGGTTCGAGGCGCTCTGCGACCTGGACGACAAGATCGCGTCACGCGGACGTATGACGCTCGGCGGTGCTCTCTTCACACTGAAGCGTGGTGAGCTGCGTGTGACGCGAGAGCCAAAGGCCGTCGAGGGCTTACGTGCCGTCCCCGGTGCCCTGTGGGACAATCGCTGGCGGGTGTCGCCGCCGCCGGGCTTCGAGGCCAAATCCCTGTCAGTAGAGCGGCTTGGCGAAGCCGGGCTTCGCGACTGCCCGAACTGGCGCGAAACGGGACTGCCACGCGACAGCCTTCTGTCCGGACCCGCCGTCTGGGACCGCGCGATGGGCGACGCCCGGCTGGTCGCCGCCCCCCGCGCAGGCTTGGAGAACGGCTGGTCGGCAAGCCTCCACCCATACGGGGGCGATTTCCTTTCGTCGCTTTTATCTCATTGAACCTGCCGCATCCTTCCCTATTTTAGAGGGAAGCCGCGCGAGGGGAGCCTGCGCGCTGCACTATTTTCATGGCTTCGAGAGGAGAGACCCTTGGGTAACGCGCGAAACTTCGCCTTCTGGATCGTGCTCTTTCTGCTGATCCTCGCCCTGTTCAACCTGTTTTCGAATGGCCCGACCGCGATGAACTCCACCGCCGTCAGCTATTCCGACTTCATCACGTCGGTTGAAAACGGCGAAGTGACGAGCGCGACGCTCGACGGGGAAAAGGTCCGCTACGTCGGCGAAGGCGGGACCGTCTATTCCACCATCGTGCCGGGCGACGCGAACATCACCGACAAGCTGGTGGCCGAAGGCGTTGCCGTGAAGGCCGAACCACAGGAGCAATCGAGCATCATGGGCCTTCTTTCGCTTCTTCTCCCCGTCATCATCCTGATCGGTTTCTGGTTCTTCATGATGAACCGGATGCAGGGCGGCGGTCGTGGCGGGGCCATGGGCTTCGGCAAATCGCGCGCGAAGCTCCTGACCGAACGTGAAGGCCGCGTGACCTTCGACGACGTGGCCGGCATCGACGAGGCCAAGGAAGAGCTTCAGGAAATCGTCGAATTCCTGCGCAACCCGCAGAAGTTCTCGCGGCTCGGCGGCCAGATCCCGAAAGGCGCGCTGCTCGTCGGCCCGCCCGGCACGGGTAAGACGCTGCTCGCACGGTCGGTGGCCGGTGAGGCGGGCGTGCCTTTCTTTACCATCTCTGGCTCGGACTTCGTCGAGATGTTCGTCGGCGTCGGCGCCTCGCGGGTGCGCGACATGTTCGAACAGGCGAAGAAAAACGCGCCCTGCATCGTGTTCATCGACGAGATCGACGCCGTCGGGCGTCATCGTGGCGCGGGCTACGGCGGCGGCAACGACGAACGCGAACAGACGCTGAACCAGCTTCTGGTCGAGATGGACGGTTTCGAGTCGAACGAGGGTGTCATCATCATCGCCGCGACCAACCGGAAAGATGTACTGGACCCCGCGCTTCTGCGTCCCGGCCGCTTTGACCGTCAGGTCACGGTGCCGAATCCGGACATCAAGGGCCGCGAGAAGATCCTCGGCGTCCATGCCCGCAAGGTGCCGCTGGGCCCCGATGTGGACCTGCGCATCATCGCGCGCGGCACACCCGGTTTCTCGGGGGCGGACCTCGCCAACCTCGTGAACGAAGCCGCGCTCACCGCGGCGCGGGTCGGTCGGAGGTTTGTCATCATGGAAGACTTCGAGAACGCCAAGGACAAGGTCATGATGGGCGCCGAACGCCGCTCCATGGTCCTGACCGACGAGCAGAAAGAGCACACCGCCTATCACGAGGCCGGTCACGCGGTGGTGGGCCTCGCGCTCCCGAAATGCGACCCGGTCTACAAGGCGACGATCATTCCGCGGGGCGGTGCCCTCGGCATGGTGGTGTCGCTGCCTGAAATCGACCGGCTGAACTGGCACAAGGAACAATGCAAGCAGCAGCTCGCAATGACCATGGCCGGCAAAGCCGCGGAAATCATGAAGTGGGGCGAGGACGAAGTGTCCAATGGTCCCGCCGGCGACATCATGCAGGCAAGCCAGCTCGCCCGTGCCATGGTGATGCGCTGGGGCATGTCGGACAAGGTCGGCAACATCGACTATGCCGAAGCCGCCGAAGGCTACCAGGGCAACACCGGGGGCTTCTCTGTTTCGGCCCATACCAAGGAGCTGATCGAGGAAGAGGTGCGCGGCTTCGTGCAGGAAGGCTATGACCGCGCTTACCAGATCCTCACCGAACAGAAAGAGCAATGGGAGCGTCTGGCGCAAGGGCTGCTGGAATACGAGACGCTCACCGGCGAAGAGATCAAGCGCGTGATGCGGGGCGAGCCGCCGCATCTGTCGGACGATGACGAAGGCAGCGCGGGCGAGAAGGCTGAGGACAAGCCCTCGGTCATCGCGATCCCCAAGACCAAGCCGCGCAAGAAGCCCAAGGGCGGCATGGAGCCGGAACCGACGGCGTAAGGCCAGAAATTGAGGAAGGCCGGGAGATGCCCCGGCCTTTTTCTTTTGGGGCCTTGTGGCCGGATGATCGCGTGCGACCACCTCGTTGCGTGTGACTGCGATTTCGGTATACATTTGCATACGATATCGGCCTACAGGAAACGTCATGACTTCGACCGACTGGGACCCCGCCCGCTACACGGCCTTTCGCGGGTTGCGCCTGAGGCCCGCCGTCGATCTTGCCGCGCAGATCGGCGACCTCCCGGACGGTCCGGTGATCGACCTTGGCTGTGGCGCTGGCAGTGTCGGCCCGCTTCTGGCGAGCCGCTTTCCGACCCGCGATCTCATCGGCGTCGACGGCTCGCCCAATATGCTGGCCGAGGCCGAGACGACCGGGGTCTACACGCAGTTGACCGAGGCCGACGTCTTGGCCTGGTCTCCCGATCGGCCCGTGGCGCTGGTCTACTCCAATGCCCTCGCGAACTGGCTGCCCGACCACGAGGCGCTGTTTCCCAAATGGGCCAGATGGCTCGCCCCCGGTGGCACCCTGGCCGTCCAGATGCCGCGTCAGTATTTCGAGCCCTCCCACGCATTGACCCGGGAGATCGCGGAAGAGATGTTTCCCGAGCGGTTCGATTTCCGGGATTGGGTCGCGCCTGTGGCCACGGCGGCGGACTATGCCGCGATGCTCGAACCCCTGGGCGAGGTGAAAGCGTGGGAATCGACCTATGTGCAGTCTCTTGGCGCCGTGGCCGAGGGCCATCCGGTCCGCGCCTTCACCCAGTCGACCGTCATGCGCCCCTTCGTCGCCAGGCTGAACGAGGCCGAGGCCCGCGATTTCCTTGCCGCCTGTGACGCGGCGCTTGCCGGTCCCTATCCGGTGCGGTCGGGGGGAACGGTGCATTTTCCGTTCCGGCGCGTGTTCTTCACGCTGACGGTGCCGGCGTGATCGCGGGACCGCTTCGCTTTCCCTCTGGCAGACGACGGGGCAGGTGATAGGGTCGCGCTCATGTCGGAGTATTACGAAAAGACGCCCTACGCGGGCCGCATCACCTTTCTCGGGGCCGTGACGGACCGGGACGAAAAGCTCGCCTCGGATCCTGCGCCGGCGGTCGAGGTGACCTTCGCGGGCATTGCCGGAGAAAGCCACGCCGGGCTCACGCGGCCCTCTTGTTCGCGGGTCAAGGTCCTCCACCCGCGAGACACGGAAATCCGCAACGTGCGTCAGATCTCGATCCTGTCGGAGGAAGAGCTGGACCGTATCGCGGCGGCGATGGGGCTCGACCGGCTGGACCCTTCGTGGATCGGCGCGTCCATGGTGCTCGAGGGCATTCCGGACTTCTCGCATCTGCCCACCGGATCGCGGCTGCAGGCGCGCGACGGCACCACGCTCGTAGTCGAGATGATCAATCACCCCTGCACGCTCGCGGGCCGGTCGGTGGAAACCTTCGCCCCCGGTTTCGGACCGAAGTTCAAGCCTGCGGCCGAGGGACTGCGCGGGATCACCGCATGGGTCGAACGCGAAGGCCGGCTTTCTGTCGGCGATTCCCTCGCGCTCTGGGTTCCCACGCAACGTGCCTGGGTGCCCGGAAACGCCTAACCGCGCCTTCTGTTTCCGATCCGAACCTCCGGTCTCGCGCCATGACGGGCGCGGGCGCGAAAAGGTCGCGTTTCAGGTTGCGCGCCTCTTGCGCCCCCGCACGATAGCCCGCACGAGGGGGCCGAAAGATCCCGCCGTAGGACGACAACGGGGAGGACGGATGAATGACGATGAAGAGCGACATCGAGATCGCGCGCGCGGCCCACAAGCGCCCGATCACCGAGATCGGCGCGAAGCTGGAGATCGGCGCGCAGGACCTCATTCCTTACGGCAATGATAAGGCCAAGGTGTCGCGCGACTTCATCGCTGGGCTCGGTGACCGGCCCGACGGAAAGCTCGTGCTCGTGACGGCGATCAACCCCACGCCCGCAGGTGAGGGGAAGACGACGACCACCGTGGGTCTTGGCGACGGGCTCGCCCGGATCGGCAAGAAGGTCGCCATCTGCATCCGAGAGGCCTCGCTCGGTCCCTGTTTCGGGATGAAGGGCGGTGCGGCGGGGGGCGGCTTTGCCCAGGTGGTGCCGATGGAGGACATGAACCTTCACTTCACCGGCGATTTCCACGCGATCACCAGCGCGCACAACCTTCTGTCGGCGATGATCGACAACCACATCTACTGGGGCAATGCGCTGGGGATCGACGAACGCCGGATCACGTGGCGGCGGGTCATGGACATGAACGATCGGGCGCTGCGTGACATCGTGGTGGGTCTGGGGGGCGTGCCCAACGGCTATGCACGCCAAACCGGCTTCGACATCACCGTGGCGTCCGAGGTCATGGCGATCCTCTGTCTGTCGCGCGACCTCGACGATCTCGAGCAGCGGCTTGGCGACATCGTCGTGGCCTATACGCGGGAACGTGCGCCGATCACCTGCCGCGACATCGGGGCCGCCGGGGCTATGTGCGTCCTCCTGCGCGATGCCCTTCAGCCGAACCTTGTCCAGACGCTCGAACATACGCCGGCCTTCGTTCACGGCGGGCCCTTCGCGAACATCGCCCATGGCTGCAACAGCCTCGTCGCGACACAGACCGCGCTCAAACTCGCGGATTACGTGGTGACCGAGGCGGGTTTCGGCGCCGACCTTGGTGCCGAGAAATTCATGGACATCAAGTGCCGCAAGGGCGGGCTCGCACCCGCGGCGGTCGTCCTCGTCGCCACGGTGCGGGCGATGAAGATGAACGGCGGGGTCCGGAAAGAGGACCTGGGACGCGAGGACGTGGACGCCGTGAAGGCAGGCTGCCCGAACCTTGGCCGACATATCGAGAACCTCAAGACCTTCGGAGTGCCCGTGGTCGTTGCAGTGAACCATTTCACCAGCGACACCGAGGCCGAAATCGAGGCCGTGCGCGACTATGTCGCCGGACATGGCACCGAGGCGATCCTCTGCACCCATTGGGCCAAGGGGTCCGAAGGGACCGAAGCGCTCGCCACCCGCGTGGCCGAGATCGCGGAGGCGGGCGCTTCGCAGTTCAGCCCGCTCTATCCCGACGACATGCCGCTGATGGAAAAGATCGAGACCATCGCGAAGCGGATCTATCGCGCGGGCGAGGTCATTGCCGACAAGAAGGTCCGCGACCAGCTTCGGGCCTGGGAGGCGGATGGCTATGGAAGCCTGCCGGTCTGCATGGCGAAGACGCAATACAGTTTCTCGACCGACCCCGCGCTGCGCGGGGCACCTGACGGGCATTCCGTGCCCATCCGCGAGGTGCGCCTGTCGGCAGGTGCGGGCTTCGTCGTCGCGATCTGCGGCGAGATCATGACGATGCCGGGCCTTCCGTCGAAACCTTCGGCGCTGACCATCGGGCTCGGGCCGGAGGGTAATGTGGAAGGGTTGTTCTAGGAGCCCGGTCCGCCGGGGTCTCCGGCGAGGGGTATCTGGGGAAGAGATGAACGAGAGGGACCGGTCCGCGCCCACAGGTGCGGCGGTCAGGACGAAAGCAGATGTCGCCCGGCAGGACGGGGGACGCGAACAGGTGGAGATGACGACAGATGAGCGCGAGCGTGATTGACGGCAAGGCCTTTGCGGCCGAGGTGCGCGGCAAGGTGGCCGCGAAGGTGTCCGAGTTGAAGGACAAGCACGGTATCGTGCCCGGTCTGGCCGTGGTGCTGGTGGGCGAAGACCCGGCCTCGCAGGTCTATGTCCGCTCGAAGGGCAAGCAGACGGTCGAGGTCGGCATGCAGAGCTTCGAACACAAGCTCGACGTCGGGACGAGCGAGGCGGACTTGCTGGCGCTGATCGACAAGCTCAACACTGATCCGGCGGTGAACGGGATCCTTGTGCAACTGCCCTTGCCAAAGCACCTGAACGAAGACCTCGTGATCAATTCGATCGCCCCGGAGAAGGACGTGGACGGGTTCCATATCTCGAACGTCGGTCGGCTGGCGACGGGACAGAAGGCCATGGTCCCTTGCACGCCGCTGGGGTGCCTCATGCTGCTGCGTGACCATTTCGGGTCGCTGTCTGGCAAGGACGCGGTGGTGATCGGGCGGTCCAACATCGTGGGCAAACCGATGGCGCAGCTTCTTCTGCGCGATAGCTGCACTGTGACGGTTGCGCACAGCCGCACGAAGGACATCGAGGATGTCGTGCGCCGCGCCGACATCGTCGTTGCCGCCGTGGGTCGGGCCGAGATGGTCAAGGGCGACTGGCTGAAGCCCGGCGCGGTGGTGATCGACGTCGGCATCAACCGCCTCGAGCCCACGGAAGAGGGCGGCAAAGGGCGTCTCGTCGGGGATGTGGACTATGCCTCAGCCGCCGAGGTCGCGGGCGCCATCACGCCGGTGCCGGGTGGCGTGGGCCCGATGACGATCGCCTGCCTCCTTGCGAATACGCTGACCGCCACTTGCCGCGTGAACGGGCTCGCTGAGCCCGAAGGGCTCACCGCGTAAGGCGCAGCGTCACGGACGGCCCGCGCTTGATCTGAACGCGCGTTCAGTTAACGTGGGTCCATGGCGCGAAAACAGGGCTCTCACGCCGGGATCACCGGACCGAAGGTGCGCGAAGCAGCGTTGAAGCTCTTCGCGCGCCATGGCTATGCGGCCGTCTCGATGCGCCAGATCGCGGGCGAGGTCGGCGTGCAGGCGGGCGCGCTTTACCTTTACACACGCGACAAGCAGAGCCTTCTGGCCGACCTCATGCGTGAGCATATGGAGGATCTGCTCGCGGCATGGGCGCAGACGGATCGGGGCGGGACCCCGCCCGAGCGGCTCGAGGATTTCGCGCGGTTTCACATCCGCCATCACCTTGCCCGACCCGACAACATCTTCATCGCCTACATGGAACTGCGCAATCTGGAGCCCGAGAACTTTCGGGAGATCGAGGAGTTGCGCAATCGTTATGAAGGGGCGCTCGTCGACATTCTGGACGCAGGTGCCGCGCGCGGCGAATTCGCAGTGCCCGACACGCGACTTGCCGCCAAGGCCGCGATTTCCATGCTGAATGGGGTCACGACCTGGTACCGCGAGGGCGGGCGTCTGGGGCGTGATCAGGTCGAGACGATCTATTGGGACATGTTGCGAAAGTCCGTCGCGGCCTGAGCCGGGACGTGCCTTTCTTGGCTCGCGCAACCGACGTCAATTGAGCCTCCCGCGACCTGGTCCTATAGTGTCGCAATGTCGCTGCCTCCCGGATTCCTGGACGAATTGAGAAACCGCCTGTCGCTCGCCCAAGTGGTGGGGCGCAAGGTCATGTGGGATCAGCGCAAATCCAATCAGGCCAAGGGCGACATGTGGGCGCCCTGTCCCTTCCATCAGGAAAAAAGCGCGTCTTTTCATGTGGATGACCAGAAGGGGTTCTATTACTGCTTCGGCTGTCACGCGAAGGGCGACGCCATCGGTTTCGTGAAGGAGACCGAGAACGTGGGCTTCATGGAGGCGGTCGAAATCCTCGCCCGCGAGGCGGGGATGCAGATGCCCGCCCGGGACCCCCAGGCGCAGGAGAAGGCCGACCGGCGCACGCAGCTGGCCGAAGTGCTGGAAACGGCGGTGCAATACTACCGCCTGCAACTCAAGACGAACTCGGGGGCAGGGGCGCGGGAATACCTGGAACGCCGGGGGCTCAAGGAGGACGCGCGCGAGCGTTGGCACATCGGTTTCGCGCCGGACGCCTGGCAAGGCCTTTTGGACCACCTTAAAGCTAAGGGGTTCTCTGACGATCTCATACTAGGCGCCGGGCTGGCCAAAGCCTCTTCCAAGGGAAAGTCGCCCTACGACGTTTTCCGCAATCGGATCATGTTCCCTATTCGTGATGCGAGGGGGCGAGCTATCGCATTTGGCGGACGGGCGATGGACCCGGCCGATAAGGCGAAATACTTGAACAGTCCCGAGACCGAGCTTTTCGACAAGGGCCGGTCGCTGTTCAACCACGGGCCCGCGCGGGAGGCGGCGGGGAAGGGCCAGCCGCTCGTCGTGGCCGAGGGGTATATGGACGTCATCGCCCTGTCCGAAGCCGGGTTCCGTGCCACCGTCGCGCCGCTGGGCACCGCCATCACCGAAACCCAGTTGCAGCTCCTGTGGCGCATGACGCCCGAGCCGGTCATCGCGCTCGACGGTGACGCGGCGGGGCTTCGCGCGGCGATGCGGGTCATCGACCTTGCCTTGCCCATGCTGTCCGCCGGCCAGTCGGTGCGTTTCGCCATCTTGCCAGAAGGGCTCGACCCCGACGACCTGATCAAGGCGCAGGGGGCGGGCGCCATGGAGAAGGTTCTGGAGGGCGCCCTGCCGCTGGTCCAGCTTCTGTGGCAGCGCGAGACAGAGGGCAAGGTCTTCGACAGCCCCGAGCGGCGTTCGGCGCTGGATGCGGCGCTCGGCGGCGCGATTGCCAAGATCGCGGACCAGAACCTCAGACACCATTACGAACAGGCACTGAAGGACCTCAAGTGGCAGCTCTTCAATCCGCGTCGGAACCAAGCGGGCGGGGCGAAGACGCCGTGGCAACCGGGTCCGAAGCGTGGTTTCGGCAAGGGGTTCCAGCCGATCCTTCCCCCGACCGCACATACCAAGGGATCGCTGCTCGCCGCCGCGTCCGGCCATGTGGACGAGGTGCTCCGCGAGGCGGTGATCCTCGCCACGCTCATCGTGCATCCGCGCTTGATCGAGACCTTCGAAACCGCCTTCGAACGCATCCACATGGCGACGCCTGAACACGTCGCGCTTCAGAACGTGATCCTGTCTTACCACGGTGACGACAGCGAGGAACTGCGCGCGGAGATCTCGTCGCAATGTGGGCCGCAAAGTCTTGAAAAGCTCTTTGCCCTGAACCATGTAACGATCGCCCCGCCCATTCGGCGTGCCGAGGATGGGGAACTGGCCGCGATGTGCCTGGCCGAAGAACTGGCCAAGCTCGATGCCGCCCGTGGCGCGCGCCGCGAAATCGCCGAAGCGACCGCCGACTTCGACGCGCTCGTGGACGAAGGGCTGACCTGGCGGCTGTCCGAGGCGACCCGTGCGCTCGACGAGGCACGGCGTGGCAAGGGCGAGGACAAAGGGCTCTACGACCGGGCGGACAATGGCGTCCTGCTCGCCAGGGAAGAGAGGGCCGCGCTCGACGCGCTGTTGAAACTCATCGACGGTGAGCCGGGGAAAGGCTCGTCGTGACAGGATGCCGGCAGGGCTGGGTCCGAAGTGCCGGTTTTCGGCATCACAATTAGAGCAATTGCAAAGGAATCAGGGTTAGACGGGTTGGAGAATCACTCCGGGCAGGGAATGATTCGGAAAACGAATCAGTCGTGAACTGATTCGCCCGTGGCGCCGCTGGCTTCCGGGGACCACATGGGCCGAAGGGCGGGGACACCCGACGGCCCGCGAAAAGGGAAATGCCGCATGGCTGCGAAAGATACCGACGACGACCAGAAGGACAACGACCAGGACGACAGCGCCCCGATGGGGGACATGTCGCAGGCAGCGGTCAAGAAGATGATCGCCGAAGCGCGCGAGCGTGGCTACATCACCTATGACCAGCTCAACCAGGTCCTGCCGCCCGATCAGGTCTCGTCCGAACAGATCGAAGACGTGATGTCGATGCTGTCCGAGATGGGCATCAACATCATCGAGGACGAAGAGGCCGAGGACGACGACGCCGACCAGAAGGGCTCGACCGAGCTTGTCGCCAAGGGCGGCAACCGCGACGTCGCACTGTCCTCCTCGGACACCGAGAAACTCGACCGCACCGACGACCCGGTGCGCATGTATCTGCGCGAAATGGGGTCGGTGGAACTTCTGTCGCGCGAGGGCGAGATCGCCATCGCGAAGCGGATCGAAGCCGGGCGCAACACGATGATCGCCGGGCTTTGCGAAAGCCCGCTGACCTTTCAGGCCATCACGATCTGGCGCGACGAACTCCTGAACGAAGACATTCTTCTGCGTGACGTGATCGACCTCGACGCCACCTTCGGGCGCCAGATGGGCGAGGAAGAGGACGAGGACGTGGTCAGCGGCCTCTCCGGTGGCGAGGGCGAAGGATCGGCCAAGAAATCCTCGGACGAGCCGGAACTTGATGCCGACGGCAACCCCATCGCCCGTGACGACGACGATGACGAGGACGACGATCAGGCCAACATGTCGCTCGCCGCGATGGAAGCAGCGCTGAAACCGCGTGTCCTTGAAACGCTGGAACAGATCGCCGGGCACTACGAAGAGCTTTCCGACATGCAGGACCAGCGCATGTCGGCCACGCTGAACGAAGACGACAGCTTCTCGGAAGGCGAGGAGGCGACCTATCAGAAGGTGCGCGGTCAGATCGTCGCGCTGGTGAACGAGCTGCACCTGCACAACAACCGGATCGAAGCGCTGGTCGACCAGCTTTACGGCATCAACAAGCGCATCATGTCCATCGACAGCGCCATGGTGAAGCTCGCCGATCAGGCGCGGATCAACCGCCATGAGTTCGTCGAAGCCTATCGCGGGCAGGAGCTTGATCCTACCTGGCTCGAACGGATCACGGAGAAACCGGGCCGGGGCTGGCAGGCTTTTGTCGAACGCTCGTCCGACAAGGTGATCGAATTGCGCAACGACATGGCGCAGGTCGGCCAATACGTGGGCGTCGATATCAGCGAGTTCCGCCGCATCGTGGCGCAGGTCCAGAAAGGCGAAAAAGAAGCCCGTCAGGCCAAGAAGGAAATGGTCGAAGCGAACCTTCGCCTCGTGATTTCCATCGCCAAGAAATACACGAACCGTGGCCTGCAATTCCTTGATCTCATTCAGGAAGGCAACATCGGCCTCATGAAGGCCGTGGACAAGTTCGAGTATCGTCGGGGCTACAAGTTCTCGACCTATGCGACGTGGTGGATCCGTCAGGCGATCACGCGTTCGATTGCTGACCAGGCCCGCACGATCCGTATCCCGGTCCATATGATCGAGACGATCAACAAGCTGGTGCGCACGGGTCGCCAGATGCTTCACGAAATCGGCCGCGAGCCGACGCCCGAGGAACTGGCCGAAAAGCTGCAAATGCCGCTCGAAAAGGTTCGCAAGGTGATGAAGATTGCCAAGGAGCCGATCAGCCTCGAAACGCCCATCGGTGACGAGGAGGACAGCCAGCTTGGCGATTTCATCGAGGACAAGAACGCCGTTCTGCCGCTCGACTCGGCCATTCAGGAGAACCTGAAGGAAACGACGACGCGGGTGCTCGCCTCGCTCACCCCGCGCGAGGAACGGGTGCTGCGCATGCGCTTCGGTATCGGGATGAACACCGACCACACGCTCGAAGAGGTGGGCCAACAGTTCTCGGTGACCCGCGAACGCATCCGCCAGATCGAGGCCAAGGCGCTGCGCAAGCTCAAGCACCCTTCGCGGTCGCGCAAACTACGCTCGTTCCTCGATCAGTAAGCACGCCTGCTGTGGCGAAAAATGCACGAAAAGGCGCCTTCGGGCGCCTTTTTTCTTGGCCGTTCACTTGTCGCTAGGGACGCATCACAGGGCGCGGTAAATTAACCATGCGGAGACACACCCGCATCCAGCGCCCGGAAAGAGGCGCGTGTCATTGAGGAAACGAGTTATGGCACAGAACACCGAAAAACCCGCGCCGACCCCGGAAGAAATGGCGCGCAAGAAGGCGGCCAAGGTCATCGGCTACCACGGCTGGCTGGCCGACTGGCGCCGCGCCAATCCCGAAGCCGACGTCGAGTCGCGCAAGGCGGCGTGGAACGAGGTCAAGAACCTCAAGCTGCGCGATGCCCGCCGCACGCTGAAACGGCTCGAGAAGACCGGTTTCGTCGTGACCCCGATGCCCGGATCCATCGCCGCGGAATAAGCCCCGGACGCGCAAGATGGCCCGGCGCAACGGCCGGGCCTCTCGCCGTCAGAGCGAGGCGCGTATCGTCTCGGCGATCGGCGTCGTCGGACGCCCGATAAGCTCCGACAGGTCGCGCGACGTCGTGTCGAGCCATCCGGCCTTCGCGTGGTCGTCACTGTCCGCCAGGACACCTGCAAGCGGGGCAGGGAGGCCTGCGCCCGTCAACGCCTCTTCAAAAGCGGCACGGGGCAAGTCGGTGTAGGTTACGGGCTTACCCGCGACATCCGAGAGCGCCCCCGCATAGTCCGCGAGTGAATAGGCGTTGTCGCCGCCAAGCTCGTAGGTCCTGCCCTCGTGGCCGCTGCCGGTCAGCACCTTGGCCGCCGCCGCCGCGTAGTCCGCCCGGGCCGCCGTGGCGAAACGTCCGTCGCCCGCGGCGCCGAAATGCTGGCCAAGCTCGATATCCTGGCCCGCGGTCATGGTGATGTTCTCGGAATACCATCCGTTCCGAAGGAGCGTGTGCGCAATGCCGGAGGCCGCGAGCGCTTCTTCGGTCGCACGGTGTTCCTCGGCGAGGGCCAGCGGCGAGCGGTCGGCTGCGAGGATCGAGGTGTACGCGATGAAGCCGACGCCGGCCGCCTTGGCCGCGTCGATGACATTCTGGTGCTGCGGCAGGCGCTGACCCACCTCGGAGGACGAGATGAGGAGCAGGCGTTCGATCCCTGCGAACGCCTCAGTCAGCGCGGCGACGTCGGTATAGTCCGCGACGCGCACGTCATATCCTTCGGCGGCGAGGCGCGCGCGATCGTCTTCCTTCCGCACGAGCACGGCAGTCTCGCTTCGGGGAAGCGTGCCCTCGAGGGCGGCGAGGACGTGGGCGCCAAGCTGACCGGAGGCGCCTGTGACGAGGTGTTTCGACATGATCCATTCCTTTCGTTTTTCGTCGAGTTTCAGTCTCGAATCGGGTATAGGTCTCAATATGAGACTTTCTGCCGATGACGAAAGGAGGCAGATTTTCCTGCCCAGGTAACAAAAAGGGAACCGCATGCGCGACGTGACCGAAAACAGACGCGAGCTTTGGGAGGCAATGGGGTTCGTTCCGGAAAACTGCCCTGTGCGCATGGTTCTTGACCATGTCGCCGCGAAGTGGACCTTGCTCGTTCTGCTGGAACTTCAGGCAAAACCCATGCGCTTCAATGCCTTGGGGCGGGCGCTCCCGGATATCTCCAAACGGATGCTGACCCAGACCCTGCGCGATCTGGAGCGCAACGGGATCGTGACGCGGGAGGTTTTCGACACCAAACCCCCGAGCGTGGAATATGCACTGACCGGGATGGGGCGCTCGCTCATGGGGCCGCTCCTTGGGCTGGTCGATTGGGCCGAACAACACATGGATCCGATCCGGGACGCGCAAATGGTCTATGACGCCGCATGAACCGGACCTTCGAGATCGAGACGCGCGGGCAGGGGACCTATGAGTTCACGCGCGATATTGTGCGCTGGGTCGAGGGTGCGGGCGTGTCGGAGGGGCTCCTCACGCTCTTCATCCGCCACACATCGGCATCGCTCCTCGTGATGGAGAATGCCGATCCCGAGGTGCAGGTGGACATTCGCCACTATTTCGCGCGGCTGGTGCCGCCGACCACGGACCCGGCCATGTCCTATCTCACCCACACCTACGAAGGACCGGACGACATGCCCGCCCATATCAAGGCGGCGCTGCTGCCGGTCAGTGTGCAGATCCCGATCATCGGGGGGCGACTGGCGCTTGGAACCTGGCAGGGGCTCTTCGTCTTCGAGCATCGGGACAGGCCGCACCATCGAAAGGTGGCCGCGCATATCGGATAGGCGCATCAAAAGCGCAACATATCGGACCCTCATGATCTGGTATGGGCGCATTTCCGCTACCCCAAACCTGCACCCCGACCTATAGTGCCTGTGGATAAGTGGGCAAAGACCCACGATCAGAGGTGGACAGGCTAGAAGGAAGGGACGCTCATGCGCTGCCCGTTTTGCGGAAATATCGACACGCAGGTGAAAGACAGTCGCCCTGCGGAGGACCATGTTGCCATCCGGCGGCGCCGGTTCTGCCCGGCCTGCGGTGGTCGCTTCACGACCTATGAGCGGGTGCAGCTGCGCGATCTCGTCGTCATCAAGTCGAACGGACGCCGCGAGGATTTCGACCGCGACAAGCTCGAACGCTCGATCCGGATTTCCATGCAGAAGCGGCCTGTCGAGCCAGAACGCATCGACCAGATGATCTCGGGCATCGTGCGCCGTCTTGAGAGCATGGGCGAGACGGATATTCCCTCCAAGACCATCGGCGAGATCGTGATGGAAAGCCTCGCCCGGATCGACACTGTGGCCTACGTCCGTTTCGCGAGCGTTTACAAGAACTTCCAGGCCGCCGACGATTTCGAGAAATTCATGAGCGAGCTGCGCCCGGACCTCCCGCCCGAAGAGGCGTGATGTCCGACGAGCGTTTCATGTCTCTGGCCCTGTCGCTCGCGCGGCGGGGCCTTGGCTCTGTCTGGCCGAACCCGGCGGTGGGCTGCGTGATCGTGGTGGGCGGGCAGATCGTCGGGCGCGGCTGGACGCAGCCAGGCGGCCGGCCCCATGCCGAGGTCGTGGCTCTGGCGCAGGCGGGCGAGGCGGCGCGCGGTTCGACCGCCTATGTCACGCTGGAGCCCTGTTCCCACCATGGCCAAACCCCGCCCTGCGCCGGGGCGCTGGTCGCGGCCGGTGTGGCGCGCGTCGTCGTGGCGCTAGGGGACCCCGATCCACGGGTGAACGGGCGCGGGATCGCCATGCTCCGTGATGCGGGGATCGAGGTCGAAACGGGGATCGGCGAGGCCGAGGCCCGGGCGGATCAGGTCGGGTTCCTGTCGCGCGTCACGCGCAGCCGGCCGATGGTGACACTCAAGCTCGCCTCGTCCCTAGACGGGCGCATCGCCACGGCGACCGGGGAGAGCCAGTGGATCACGGGCCCCGAGGCGCGGCGCATGGTCCATGCGCTTCGCATGACGCATGACGCGGTGATGGTCGGGGCCGGCACCGCGCGGGCCGATGACCCGAGTCTGACCGTGCGCGACATGGGCGCGCGTCGGCAGCCCGTCCGGGTGATCCTGTCTCGTCACCTTGACCTGCAACTCGACGGCACGCTTGCGCGAACGGCGCGGGACGTGCCGCTCTGGCTCGTCCATGGTGACCGGGCCGAGGCGGTGCGGATCGCCAAGTGGCAGGAGACGGGCGCGCGGCTTTTCCCGGTGCCGGTGGTCGGCGGGCAACTGGACGCTGGCGCCGCGCTTGCCGCCCTTGGTGCGGCGGGGCTGACGCGGGTGTTTTGCGAAGGCGGCGGTGCGCTTGGCGCCTCGCTTCTGGGGGCAGGGCTGGTGGACGAATTCGTGGGCTTCACCGCCGGGATCGCGCTGGGGGCCGAGGGGCGTCCCTCGCTCGCCGCGATGGGGGTCGATGCTCTGGCCGACGCGCCGCGGCTGTCCCTTGTCGAGACTCGGGTGTTGGGCGCGGACGTGATGCACCGTTGGCGGCGCATGTGAGGATCTGGGGACTGGAGGGGCTGTCTGCCCCCCCCCGAAAGTACTTGTGAAGCGGTGAGCTACCGGCGCCAGAGAGGGCCGCGGCTGGCCATAAGTCCCTGGAGCTTCGACAGCACGCGCAGGCCGGGCTTGCCGGATCCGGTTTCGCCCGCCTCGATCCGGTCGAGCACGACTTCCGGCGGGCAGGGGGTGCCCGTGACGGGATCGAAATAGCGCGGGTAGTCGATCAGGACCGCATGGGCGAGGGACAGCAGGTCCGGGCGCGCCTTGCGGCGGTCGGGGACCTTGCCGAGATCGCGGGTGAGGCCCCAACCTGCGTAGAAGGGCGCGCCGAGGCAGGTCACGGACTTGCCGCGCAGGAGCGCCTCGAACCCGGCGAGAGAGGTCATGGTCCAGACCGCGTCGGCGCGGTCGAGAAGCTGCGCCATGTCGGCCTGTCGGGCAACGAGATCCGCCAGTCCCGACGTCGCTTCCGGCGCGATCCGCCCCTCCCGGAGGCCCGCCTCCACGTCGGGATGCGGCTTGTAGACGATCGTCGCGGTCGGGTTCGCCGTCCGGGCGGCCTTGAGAAGGTCGATGTTGCGCGAAATGCCGGCGGTGCCGAGCCGGATCGAGGCGTCATCCTCGACCTGTCCCGGAGCCAGCAGAATCGGCCCGTGGGGAAGTGCGACCTCGGCCCGGTCGAGGTTGTATTTCGTGATGCCCGCCCGGATCAGCCGCGCCACGAGCCGCTCGGCCCGGTAGCGGCAGCCGTCGGGCAGCCTGACGCTCTGCTCGATCAGGGCTTCGAGGCGCGAGGGTCGTGTGGGATCGTAGTAGATGCCAATATCGTCGAGCGCGAGGGACAGGGGCGGCACAAGCTCGGCCCCAAGGCCCCGCGAGCGGATGAACCCGTCTTCCACCTGGACCACCGGGGTAGCGAGGTGCTGCGCGACACCCCAAGTCAGATGACGGCGCCCTTCGGCTTCAGCGCGCCTGGCGGCATTTTCGCCCTCGGCAAAGACCACGCCGCGATCGGTGGCGAAAAACTGCGACACGGGCCTGCGTTTCCACAGCCGCATGTTCGAGGCGACATAGCCTTGGGCGTCTTCGCGGGCGGCACGAGCGCGGGCTTCCAGCGTTGAGATCACCGTGTCGAGGTCGCAGAGCCGGTCGCGGTAGGGGTCATACCAGATCGGGTATTCGATCATCGCGGCGGCGAAGAGCTGCGCCCGGGTGAGCTTGCGTTCGCGGCGCGGGACCGGGTTTTCGTCCTTGGTCAAGCCCCAGCCCGCATAGAAGGGCTGGCCGAAGACCCGCGGCTTGTGTCCCGCCATGATCGCTTCGAACCCCATGCCCGAGGAGACGGTATAGACCGCGACCGCCCCCTCCATGAGCGCCCAGGGGCTGAGGGCGTTGGTGCAAAGGCGGACCTTGCCCACGGCGTGTTCTGGGCCGTAGTAGCCCGGCCGGTGCCCGGCTTCGGTCTCGGGGTGGGTCTTGATGATGACCGGCAGGCCGGGGTTTTCCTCCTGCGCCATGATCAGCATCTCGGTAAAAAGCGCGGGCGTCGCGCCGGAGGCCAGCACCGCGGCGTCGCCTCGCGTCTGGTCTATGACCAGCACGTAGGGCGCTTTGGGTAGGTCGGCCCTCGGGTCGAAGGCGTTGTATTTCGAGACATGGGCCGCGCGGATCCGGTCGATCCCGTCGCGCGCCGCGCTCAGAAGCGCATGATCGTCGAGGGGCGCGGACGCGAGCATACGCTCAAGGTCCGACGGCACTTTCGGGTCGAAATGCACACCGGAGCGGTCGAGAAGGAGCCCGAGCGGCGCTTCTCCGTCTCGACCCGTGCGGACCGAGCGAAGGAAGGCGTCCTCGATCCTGAGAAGCCTGGCGCCGCGTTTCTCTGCGATGGCAAGACCGCGCTGGGACGTGGGGGAGGCGCCCCAGACCGCCACGTGATCGTCGGGACCAGGTAGGCCCAGGGACAGCTCCCAGCCCGCGAGCGTCAGCATCCGGCGCAGGCGTTTTTCACGCAGGAACCCGCCTGAGTAATAGAAAAGCCGCCGGGAGGTGGCGCTCCCGGCGGCTTTCGTGTCGTTGTCCCTGCGCACTTACGGCGTTCCGAGGACGCCCGTCGTGGCCGCCGCCGAGGCAAGGCTTTCTGCCGCGCCGAGCGTGCCGGTAAGGGCCGAGATGACCTTGGACCACTGCACGAAGGGGGCCTCGGTGACATAGACCGTATCGCCGTCGCGGATCACGAAGTCGCGGGCCATGAACATGCCGTTGGGCTCGGTCAGGTTCAGCACATAGATCATGCGCTGCTCGCCGATGAGGTCGTCGCGGGCGAGAACCGAGTTGGCGATCTCTGCCGGCTCGTTGCGGAAGATGAAGATCCCCGTCGGGTCGGCCAGCGTCGGATTGAGCCCGCCGACCTGCGCGATGGCTTCGAGCGCCGAGAGGTTCTGGGTCTGGAAATTCACGCGGGTCTGGGTGCCGGTGGCCCCGAGCGCGGTGAAGGCGCGGGTGTCGGCCTCGACCAAGATCCGGTCGCCGTTGCGCAGCGGGATGTCGAGACGCGGGTCCTCGAAGAGGTCCTGATACCAGACCTTGCCGGTGGCGCCGCCCCGAATGATGCGCACGACGGCGATCTCGGGGTTCACGGCCACGCCGCCGGCGCGCGCCAGCATGGCGCCCAGCGTGCGGGTGGGCCGTTCGATGGCATAGACGCCCTGTGCGCTGACCGCCCCGGTGATCGAGACGGTCGAGCCGTCACCCGCGACGCGGTTCACCATGACCTGCGGGTCCGGTGTCTGGGTGGCGAGGTTTTCCGTGATGATCCGGCGCACCGCGTCCGGCGTGTTGCCGGCGGCCTTGATCCGGCCCGCGTAAGGGATGAAGATGAACCCGGCACCATCGACCTGCACTTCCTGAAGGGCGGCGGGTGCGCCGGCCGAAGCGAGGATGCCCTGGTCCACGTTTTCCCAGATCGCCACGCCCAGCACGTCGCCGGGGCTGATCGTGTCCGACCCGGCGAGCCCCGCGTTGAGGAAGCTGTCCGAGAAGCCCAGAGAGGGCACCACCGCCGTCGCGCGGGTCACACGGTCGTTCACCGCCACGACGAAGGCATCGCCCTGTCTTTGCACCGACCCGGAGTAGATTTCCTGCTTGTTCGGACCGCCTCGCGGCAGGACGTTACAGCCCGCCAACGCGCCCACAAGCACGAATAGGGCCGCAATGCGGACCCATGAATTGCCCTGATTTTTCACTGCCCGGGCTCCTTTTTGGAGTTCTGCCTCAGTTCTTTTTTTGTGAATCTAGCGGTTTCGCCCGCAAAAAGAAAGCCTTGCAAGAGGGTGTGGGCGTTCAGGCGCCGGGTGTGGCTTTCAGGACTCGCGGGCAAGAGTCGAGGGCGTTATACGGGCCGCGATTTCCCGTTGCGAAAGGGGCCGACTTTGCCCACAACCCGCTTCGGGAGGAACACGCAGGCAAAGGGAACAGCCATGTCCGACCGCTCCTTCATTCGCCACGTCGTCTTTTTCTCCGCCAAGGATCCGGCCGATGTGAGCCGTATCCGTGACGGGCTCTCGATGCTGTCGCAAATCCCTGAGGCCCGCGTGTTCGAGGTGGTCGAGAACCGGCGCGTCGACGGCTTGTCGAGCGAGGTCGACGTGGTCGTCTATGCCGAGTTCGAGGATGCCGAGGCTCATGCCGCCTACAAGGCGCATCCGATCTATCAGGATTGCATCGACCTCGTGCGGCCCCTGCGCGAGCTTCGGATCGCTGCGGATTTCTGATCCATGACGGCGGCTTTCGTCCATTTCGACAGGGGCCCGTCCGGGGCGCCCTGCCGGTTCGAGGCGCCCGTGGCGCGGATCACCGCGAGGACGCCAGACGAGGTTCCTGCCGCCTTCGCAGCGCTGGAGGGGGCGCAGGCTGCGGGCCATTGGCTCGCCGGGATGACCTCTTACGAATTGGGCTATGCGCTCGACCTGAAGCTGGCCGGGCGGATGCCCGAGGCACGGCAGGTGCCGCTGATCGACTTCGGCGTGTTTGGTGCACCGCTGCCTGCCTGCGATGATCCGATCCCGTTCGGGTCGATGACGCCACCCGAGGCGCTTTGGTCGCAAGAAGACTATCAGGCGGCTTTCGACCGCGTGCATGGGTATATCGCCGCCGGGGACATCTATCAGGCGAACCTCACCTTCTCGATGCGTGCGCGGCTGATCGGCAGCGCGGAGGGGCTCTATGCCGCGCTCGCCGCCCGGCAGGTCGTGCCGCATGGTGCCATGGTCGATCTCGCGCCGGGCGAGGAACCCACGATCCTGTCGCGCTCGCCCGAGCTGTTCTTCGAGGTGAAGGACAACTTGCTCACGACCCGGCCCATGAAGGGCACCGCCGCCCGGGGTGCGACGCCGGGTGACGATGCGTCGCGTCGCAAGGAGCTTGCCGAGTCCGAGAAGAACCAGGCCGAGAACCTGATGATCGTGGACCTTCTGCGCAATGACATGAGCCGGGTGTCGATCCCCGGAACCGTCCGTGTGCCAGAGCTGTTCCGGATCGAAAGCTACGCGACGCTCCATCAGATGACCTCGCGCGTCACGTCGCAGTTGCGCCCCGGAACGACGATTTCCGAGCTCTTCGGCGCGCTCCATCCCTGTGGGTCCGTCACCGGCGCGCCCAAGATCCGGGCGATGGAGATCATCGACGATCTGGAGGCGGGGCCGCGCGGGGCCTATTGCGGTGCGATCGGCTGGATCGCGCCCGGTGGCGACATGTGTTTCAATGTCGCGATCCGCACGCTGACAGTGCATCCCGACGGCACCATCGGCCTGAATGTAGGGGGTGGTGTCGTCTATGATTCGACCGGGCCGGATGAATATACCGAAGCGCTTCTCAAGGCCGATTTCGCGCGGCTGGAGGGTGCCATTGTCCGGCCGCCGCACGACCAGCGCCGCGCAGGCTGACCTCTACTTGATCACGCGGAGCTGCTGGCGCGGCGCCGCCGTGCCCTTTTCCAGCGCGTCATAGGGGTCGTCTGCGGCGAGCATCATGTCGACGATCTGGCGCAGAAGCTGCCTCCGGCCGCGTGCGGAATAGAAGCCGCCGGGGATCTGCGAGGTTTCCAGCAGGTAATGCCGGTAATCCCGGTAGGCACGGCTGTCGGGGCGGGCCGGCTGGGCGAAGAACTCCGGCAGGGTCTGGGTCGAAACGAACTCTGGCTTGGCATAGACCGCGCGTCCAAAGACCTTGAGCGGCAGGCCCCGCCAGAGCACCTGTTGCGCGGCGGTCGAGTTTACCGTGACGGCAGAGCGGGCATGGTCAAGGAGCCGGGCGAGCTTGCCGCCCCGGATATAATGCACCCGGTCCGCGACACCCTTGTCCCGGGCGATCCGGCGGATTTGCCGACGCTGGTTCTCGCGCCCGTCCTCGAGGGGATGGGCCTTGAAGACGAGGTGATGATGGCGCGGCGCGCCTTCTGCGAAACCGCCGATGACGAGGTCGAGAAACTCGGTGATCGAGGTGAAGGGTGAATGCTGCACGAAACTTGAATCATGGGCGAGTTGCAGGAGCGCGAGGTGATAGGGATAGCCCGCGTTCTTGACCCTCATGGTGGCCAGCATACGTTCAAGCGCCTGATAGGGCATGAGCAGCAGGCGCTTAATATAAAGCGCAAATTCCTTGGTCACCGAGAGGTCGCGATGGGGCCGGAACCCGGCATAGCGCCGGTTCGCGAACATGACGAACCAGTGATAGAGCGCGCCATAGAAGATGTGGTGGCGCATGTCGCCCCAATGGGCGGGCGGTTCGGGAATGTCGAGTTCGGCATTCGCGAGCACGCGCTGCATCGCGTCGACATCCATCTCCATCAGGCGGGAATGTCCGTTGGCACCGCCACGTTCGTAGCTGACCCAATAGGGCCTGAGGTAGCCTTCTTCGAAGACATGGACTGTGATCCCCGCCGCCTCTGCGGCGCGGACCGCTTCGGCATGGATGAAGCGGGTATCGCCGTAAAGGACGAGGTCGGTCACTGCCTTGTCGGCAAGGATCTCCCGGATGCGCGCCGGCCAGTCGGATTGAGGGCCCGCGAAGGGCAGGAAGCTGGCGCGGTGACCCCAGAACACCTCGTCCCCTTTGTTGAACCCCACGCGCCAGACCGCAGCACCCGACGCACGTAGCATGCGGGCGAGGCTTCGGTAATAGGGCCCATGCGGACCTTGCAGAAAAAGGAAAACCCGGTCTGTCCCGTCGATCGCCATCATGGCCAAACTCTATCCATCCCTTGCAGCCCTGTCGCGCAATACCCGTGCCGGAAGCGCTTGAAAAGGCTGCGACTGTTCGCCCCGGCGCGACGAAACCACGCGAAGGCGGCGATTTTGTGGCCTGAGGAAACAGCGGGGGGAAACGGCACGGGAACCAGCGCGCCAGGCGGGGGCGCTTGGCAAAACGGACGGCGCGGCGTAGCCATGGGACAACATACGGAAGGAAAGCGCCATGTTCACCGGGATCATCACCGACATCGGAACCCTCGCCAAGGTCGAGAAGACGGACGACCTGCGGGCGCGCATCACCACCAGCTATGACACCGACACTATCGAACTGGGCGCCTCCATAGCCTCGGACGGCGTCTGCCTCACGGTCACGGCGCTCGGGCCGGATTGGTACGAGGTCTTCGTATCGGGCGAGACGCTGGACAAGACAAACCTCGGCGCATGGGTGCAGGGCCAGCGCGTCAATCTCGAGCGCGCGCTGAAGGTCGGGGACGAGCTTGGGGGCCATATCGTGTCAGGCCATGTGGACGGTGTCGCCGAGGTGGTCGCCGTGACGCCCGAAGGCGACAGCACGCGGGTCCGGTTCCGGGCGCCCGCGCATCTTGCTCGCTTCATCGCGCCCAAGGGGTCGGTTGCGTTGAATGGCACGTCGCTGACCGTGAACGAGGTCGAGGGCGACGAATTCGGCGTCAACCTCATCACCCATACGAAGGAGGTGACGACCTGGGCCGGAATCGCCGTCGGTGACCGGATCAACCTCGAGATCGACACGCTCGCACGCTATGTCGCGCGGCTGGCCGACTACATGGCCGAGAAGGCGGCATGAGCGGCATCGGGCATAACGGCGGTCCCGGACTTGGGGGCGGCGGGTTTAGCGCCTATGCTTGGCGGCGAGCGCGGGCCGAGCTCGTTTCCGAGACGCTCCCCCTCGAGGTGATCCGCAACCGCGTGCGCCGGGCACGCGAGCTTGGGCTCGACTACAAGAGCTATGCCTCGATCCGCGCGGCGACGGGGCGCGATGTGATCGCTTTCCTCTTCTCGTCGAATGCGCTGCGCATCGGGCCCCGGCTGGTGGCGATCCCGGGCGAGCGCGCGGCACGGCTGGACGGGTTGGAACGGGTGATGCGGCTCGCCGCCGTGCACCGGCCGCTCGGGCCCGAGGCCGTACTGCACGCCAACCCGGCGCTCATCGACGCGGCCCACGCGGCGCCGACGCTGGCGCAGGGCTGGACCGAAACCCGGGCTGCCCTCAACGTGATGACCGCCGACGGCAGGTTGCCGCCCGACGGGGTCGTCGTGATCGGGGACACGATGCTCGAAGCTGAGTGGGCGGTGGCCGGGCGCATGGCGGGCTATCTCCCGGCCGCGCGCTACTTCCAAACGGTTTGATTTATTCGCGACTGTGCATATGATTGCCCCGATCAACGGGAGGATCTCATGCCAATACTTCGCCCCACGCGCCGTGACATGCTGCGCTATGCCGCCGCGATGCCGGCCTTCGCGCTCACGGCCCACATGCCGCATGCGCTGCGTGCAGAGCTTGGCCCGCCCGCAGAGGCCAACCCCGCGCATTTCCGTTTCGCGCTGGGCGACACGAATGTGACCATCGTGTCGGACGGCTGGTTCCCGCAACCGCTGAGCTCGCTCGGGATGAATGCCGACGAGGCCCAGAAGCTCGCATTCCTCGAAGCTCATTACCTCTCCACGGAAGAGATCGTCGGGCACACGAATCACGTCGTGATCGACACGGGCAGCGCGCGGGTTCTGGTCGACGTCGGGTCTGGAAGCCGATTCTTCGACACCGCCGGACGGCTCCTCAGTAATCTTGAGACCGCCGGGATCGACCCCGCGTCCATCACCCATGTCGTGTTGACCCATGCCCATCCGGATCACATCTGGGGCATCCGCGACGATTTCGACGAGGCGATCATACCAGACGCAGAATACATCATGGGCGAGGCGGAACACGGCTATTGGACCGAGGAGGGGCTGGTCGACCGGGTCGCCCCTGAGGCGCAGCAGTTCGTGGTCGGCGCGGTCAACTCGATAAACGCCGAGGGGGTCGAATGGACCCTGGGCGGCGACGGGCACGAAGTCGTGCCGGGGGTGAAGCTCATTGCGACCCACGGGCACACGCCCGGGCACATGTCCGTCATGGTGACGAGCGGGGACAAGGGCCTGCTGGTCCTGGGCGATGCCGTGACCCATGCCTACGGGCATTTCGCCCATCCCGACTGGTATGGGTCGATGGACTCCGACCCCGAGGCGACCGTCGCCACGCGCAAGCGGCTTCTCGACATGGCGGCGACGGACCGGGTGCCGGTGGTGGGCTACCACTTCCCGTTCCCCGGTGTGGGCCATGTGATGCGCGATACAGAAGGCGCGGGGGATGCATTTGCCTTCGTGCCGGCGCTCTGGCGGTTCTGATTTCGACGTTCGCAGTCGCGAAAGCCGATCCGCTGGGAGGGCATCGCCATTGTCGCTCGGACCAATGGCGCAACAATGGCGATCCTCCAAGACCCTCCCGAAGTATTTGTGAAGCAGTCAAGGGGATCGGCGCGGTGCTCCGTGTCACGTCCCTCTGGCCATGACGCCGCGCAGGGTCTATGTCCGGGCCAAACGGGGGCCAAACGGCATCGAGGACATGATGAGCGACACACTCTACAACAAGCCCGGCACGGTGGAACGCAGCCATTCCGATGTGATCTCGAAGATCGAGGACATCATCGAGGACGCGCGCAACGGGCGGATGTTCATTCTCGTCGATCACGAAGACCGCGAGAACGAGGGCGATCTGGTGATTCCGGCGCAGATGGCGACGCCCGAGGCGATCAACTTCATGGCGACCCATGGGCGCGGGCTCATTTGCCTGTCGATGACGAGTGCCCGGGTCGATGCGCTGGGCCTGTCGCTCATGGCGTCGCAGAACTCGTCCCGCCACGAGACGGCCTTCACGATTTCCATCGAGGCGCGTGAAGGCGTAACCACGGGCATCTCGGCCCATGACCGGGCGCGCACGGTGTCTGTCGCCATCGACCCGACGCGCGGGCCCGCCGACATCGCGACCCCCGGCCACGTGTTCCCGCTTCGCGCCAAGGACGGCGGCGTGCTGGTGCGCGCGGGTCATACCGAGGCGGCGGTCGATATCTCGCGCCTCGCCGGGCTCAACCCCTCGGGCGTGATCTGCGAGATCATGAACGAGGACGGGACCATGGCCCGGCTTCCCGACCTGATCGCCTTTGCCCAGAAACACGGGCTCAAGATCGGGACGATTTCCGACCTCATCGCCTATCGTCACCGCCACGACCATCTCGTGAACGAGGTGGCGGTGAAGAGCGTGACCTCGGCCTATGGCGGCGAGTGGCTGCTCAGGGTTTTCCAGGACGAGACGCAGGGCGCGGAGCACATCGTCCTGACCAAGGGCGATCTGACGACGGATGAGCCGGTGCTCGTCCGGATGCATGCGCTGAACCCGCTGGAAGATGCGCTGGGGCTCGGTCCGAACCCGCATGATGAACTGTCCCGCGCGATGGAGATCATCGCCGAGCAGGGGCGCGGCGTGATCGTCGTTCTGCGCGATCCCTCCATGAAGCTCGCGACAGGCGGGCAGGTGGCGCCGACGGTTCTGCGCCAGTATGGACTGGGAGCACAGATTCTTTCGGCCCTGGGTATTCACCGTATGGTGCTTCTGACTGACAGCCCGCAGCCCCGGGTGGTCGGGCTCGACGCCTACGACCTGTCCATCGAGGGCACGCATCCGATCCGGGGGGACAAGTGATGGCCGGCTCCGAGACCCATTACACGCTGGAGCGTCCGAGTTTCGACAAGGCGCCGAAGATCCTGATCGTGGTCGCGCCCTACTACAAGGACATCGCCGACAACCTCGTGTCCGGCGCCAAGGCGGAGATCGAAGCCTGCGGCGGCAGCTGGGAGCTGATCGAAGTGCCAGGCGCGCTCGAAGTGCCCACGGCCATCGGCATTGCGGAAAGACTGGCCGAGTTCGATGGCTATGTCGCGCTGGGATGCGTGATCCGGGGTGAGACGACGCATTACGACACGGTCTGCAACGACTCGTCGCGCGGGATCATGGAGCTGGGCCTCAAGGGCCTGTGCATCGGCAACGGCATCCTGACGGTCGAAACCCGCAATCAGGCCGAGGTGCGCGCCGACCCCGACGCGATGAACAAGGGCGGCGGTGCAGCAGCGGCGGCACTCCACCTGATCGCCCTGTCGCGCAAATGGTCGGCGTCGGAAAAGCCTGTTGGCTTCCGTCCTCTGGGCGGCTAGAAGCGCGCTTCAATCGAACTGAAGACGCTCATGACCCTCTCGAACCTCTCGAACAACCAGAAACGCAAACGCAAAAGCGCGACCCGGCTTTTCGCCGTGCAGGCGCTGTTTCAAATGGAGGCCTCGGGCCAATCCGTCGACCGCGTCGCGCAGGAGTTCGAGGATCATCGCTTCGGCGCGGTCTATGAAGAGGGTGAGTATGAAGAGGGCGATCGCGACTTCTTTCGAGCGCTCCTGAACACGGTCTGGGATCATCAGGCGCGGATCGACCAATTGACTGATCGGGCGCTGGTCGCGAAATGGCCCTTGGGGCGTATCGACCCGACACTCCGTGCGCTCTTTCGCGCCGCGGGGGGCGAGCTTGTTCAGAAGGACACGCCGCCCAAGGTGGTGATCAACGAATTCGTGGATGTCGCGCGCGCCTTCTTTCCCGAAGGGGACGAGCCGAAGTTCACCAATGCGGTGCTCGATCACATGGCGCGAGAGGCGCAGCCGGAGGCATTCTGAGGTGCAGCCCGAGGCTGTCTGAGGCCGCGCTGCGACCCGCTGCCGCTTTGACGTATGCCACTTGCATGATATGATGACCGGGTAGGAGGTGCCTCATGCCCGAACTCGTCAAGCTCTATATCCGTCACGTCATCATCGGCTTCGCGCTCGCGGGCGTTTTCGTGGGTGCGCTTCTGTGGATGAACGTGGCGAACCTCTGGCATCTGGTCTCGACCTCGAATATCGGCTGGATCGCCGTGGCCATGCTCTTCTTCGGTCACGGGATCGTCTTTGCAGGCGTGCAGTTCGCCATCACCATCATGCGGATGGGCGAGGACGAGGGACCGACCCGCGGCAAGCCTGCGCCCGTGGCGACGAACATTCCCGTCCGGGTCGAGGCGACGGCGCACAAGCGCCCCTGAGCGTCAGTACATCTTCAGAATCTCGTCGAGCGGTTTCTTGATCTTGGCGACGGCTGGCACCGTGGCCTCCTGTGCCGGATGCCCGACGGCGAGGATCATCACCGGCTTTTCGCTCTCCGGGCGCCCGAGCGCGGTATTGAGAAACCGCATCGGGTTGGGCGTATGCGTCAGGCAGCACAGGCCCGCCGTATGCAGGGCCGCGATGAGAAAGCCCGTCGCAATTCCGACGCTTTCGGGCACGTAGTAGTTCTTGAACCTTGTGCCATCGTCGAAGGTGCCCCAGCGCTGGGCAAAGATCACGATGAGCCAGGGCGCAATGGTCAGATGGGGCTTCGAGGCGTCGGTGCCTATGGGTTCCAGCGCACGCAGCCATTCGTCGCCGCCGCCGCCGGCATAGAACCGCACCTCTTCCTTTTCCGCTTCGGCGCGGATGCGCGCCTTGATCGCGGGATGCTCGACGGCGGCGAAGAACCAGGGCTGGTGATTTGCACCCGAGGGCGCGCGCCCCGCGGTGGCCACGGCCGTTTCGATCACCGCGCGCGGCACCGGACGGTCCGTGAACTCGCGCACGGAATGGCGCCGTGACATGAGGTCGAACCAGGCCTGCGCTCGGGCAAGGGCCTCGTCATCCGACAGATCCATACGGTCGGGCAGGGGCAGAGGATCGTGCGGGAGATGGTTTCTTGAAAACATGGCCGTCCTTCCCGTGATCAGGTCCCATCAAGGACCGATCACGCGGAGGCTAGTAGGTGGCGGGACCGCACGCAACCGTCTGGGAAGCGCATTCCCGAGGACCTGTATATACAGGTGGGCGCCGGGTAACTCGGCCACGGCCGCGACAGAGCCAGCTCCCTCGGATTTGCTTAAGGCCACCGGAATGTTCCCGTGTGACGAGTAGGGCAGACCGCCAAGCCCCGAGATAGGCGGGGCGGGGCAGGCTTGCAAGGGGCCTGCGCTCTGGACTTTTGTTCACCTAATGTTCATTCTGACGCCATGACCCACGCCGACATTCCCTTCGACACCGATCTGCCGCCTGTCACCCCGCAGCCCGGCCAGCTTCTGGCGCGGGGCGTCGCGCGCCATCTCGCGCAGCTCGATTTCGCCTGTGTCGAAGAATTCGTGCCCGCGCGCGGGTTGCGCACCGATGTCTATGCCGTTGGCTCGAAAGGGGAAATCTGGGTGGTCGAGTGCAAGTCCTGCCGCGCTGACTTCATGGCCGATCACAAGTGGCAGGGCTATCTCGAATACTGCGACCGGTTCTTCTGGGCCGTAGACCGCGATTTCCCGGTTGATCTGCTGCCCGACGGAACCGGGCTCATCATTGCCGATGCCTATGACGCGGCAATCCTGACCATGGGACCCGAGACGAAACTTGCCCCTGCGCGGCGCAAGAAACTGACGCTTGCCTTCGCGCGCTGTGCTGCGCGGAGGCTTCAGGGGCACCGTGACCCCGGAATCAGCGCTTTTTCGGACCCTTCGGCTTCTTAGAGGCCATCTGCTGGGCTTGCATAGCGGCGGCTTTGATCTCTTCCGCGATTTCGATGGCCTCTTCAGGGTCGAAATCCATCGGCAGGTCGATCCCGTCGCCTTCGATATAGATACGGACCATGCCAAGCGTGGTTGGCCCGATCTGCAGGTTCGCGCTGAGGTCGCTTTCGGAATTGATACCCATGCTCGGCTCCTTCGAAATGAGGCAAAGCGTTACGCCGCCCTCCCGGATTTTTCAAGCCCGCCCTCTTGCATTGCGAGGATCACGGAGGTAAATGACGCGGCGTGCCGCCTTAGCTCAGTTGGTTAGAGCGCCTGATTGTGGATCAGGAGGTCCCCCGTTCGAGCCGGGGAGGTGGTACCACTCCCAAGACTTGGAACAGACTGTCGTTTTCACGAAGCCCCGGATCTGTCGGATTGGAAATTACTCGTCGGTTTGGGTTGCAACGATCTCCTGTCGCAGCATTTGACCATGGGGATCGAAGATGAAGATCCGGCCGTCCGTGCTCACCACCGCGAGGAAATCCGGTCCGCGCGTGACCGCGCTTGCGGTCACACCCTCGGGCAGGGCGATGCTTTCGGGAAAGGCCGGTCCGGTGCTCGACTGGTTGAAACGCATCGCGACCAATGCGATGAGGACGACGAGCCCGACGATCATCACCACGGTGAGCGTCGTCACAAGCCACTTCAGGTAACGCACCAGCGCCGCGTCGGGTCCGGTCAGGGGAGCCTCGTTCATGTCGTCCATCATCTCCTCCAAGGCTCTTTCCGTCGAAATCGGGGAAAACCCGCCCGACCGGCTTGATAAGGCCTTGGCGCTCTTTGTGCCAGAGGAGGCGAACCTGTCGCGCTCGCGGCTGGCCCGCCTGATCGCGGAAGGGGCGGTAACGCGCGGGGGCGAGGTGCTGGACAGCCCGAAGGCGCGGGTGGCCGAAGGCGACGTGATCGACATTCTCGTGCCCGAAGTCGAGGAAACCCACATGCGTCCCGAGACGATTCCGTTGGAGGTGGTCTGGGAGGACGCCGATCTGATCGTCGTGAACAAGCCCGCTGGCATGGTCGTGCACCCGGCGCCCGGCACGCCTTCGGGCACTCTGGTCAATGCGCTTCTTGCCCATTGCGGCGAGGACCTGTCGGGTGTGGGCGGTGAGAAGCGGCCCGGCATCGTGCACCGGATCGACAAGGACACCTCCGGGCTTCTGGTCGTCGCGAAGAGCGACGCCGCCCATCACGGGCTGGCCGCGCAGTTCGAGAAACACACGGTCGAGCGGCATTACATGGCGCTGGTGCACGGCGTGCCCGACATGGCGGACCCGCGCCTGAAGGGCGTGAAGGGCGTGAGCTTCGAGCAGGGGGGGATCGTGAAGATCCAGACCCAGCTCGCCCGCCACAAGACCGACCGCCAGCGGCAGGCTGTCGTCTGGTCGAATGGACGCCACGCCGTCACCCGCGCGCGGCCGGTCGAGACCTTCGGCACCCCGCCCACGGTGACGCTCGTCGATTGCTGGCTCGAAACCGGGCGCACGCATCAGATCCGGGTGCACATGGCCCACGCCGGTCACGGGCTTGTCGGCGATCAGACCTATGGCGGGCGGCGCAAGGTGTCGGAAAAGGCGCTGTCGCCCGCGGCGGCGGCGGCGGTGATGGGCTTTCCGCGTCAGGCGCTCCATGCCGCGACACTTGGCTTCACCCATCCGGTTTCGGGGGAACCCCTCCGTTTCGAGGCGCGTTTACCTGACGACATGGCCGGATTGATCGAAGCCCTGCGCGATCACGTGCAATAACGCACAGGTCCGGCGCTCTGTAACACGGCGCACATGCGCGTGAGAGCGCTACCAAATCGACGGAACCGGCTTCATACTACGTTGAGGTTTCGAGAGGCAAATGCCTCTTGAACAGGTGCATGCGCGCCCTAAATGTAATGTTAACCCTCGATACATTGAGGGCGCGACAGTGGAGAGATGCGAGACGATGGCGAACTACGGCAATCTTCCGGCCCCGACCCCAGAAGGCGGTCTGAACCGGTACCTTCAGGAAATTCGGAAGTTCCCGATGCTGGAGCCCGAAGAGGAATACATGCTTGCGAAAAGCTGGGTCGATCATCAGGACACCCAGGCCGCGCACAAGCTTGTCACCAGCCACCTGCGCCTCGCGGCGAAAATCGCCATGGGGTATCGCGGTTACGGACTGCCGCAGGCCGAGGTGATCTCGGAAGCCAACGTGGGCCTCATGCAGGCGGTGAAACGCTTCGACCCGGAGAAGGGCTTCCGCCTCGCGACCTATGCGATGTGGTGGATCCGTGCGTCGATCCAGGAGTATATCCTGCGATCCTGGTCGCTGGTGAAACTCGGCACGACCTCGGCACAGAAGAAGCTCTTCTTCAACCTGCGCAAGGCCAAGGCGCGCATCGGTGCGCTGGAAGAAGGCGATCTGCGGCCCGAAAACGTGGCTCAGATTGCGCATGATCTCAGCGTGACCGAGGAAGAGGTCATCTCCATGAACCGGCGCATGTCGGGTGGCGATGCGAGCCTTAACGCAACGATCTCGGCCGATGGCGAATCGTCGATGCAGTGGCAGGACTGGCTCGAGGATGAAGACGCCGATCAGGCGGGCGACTATGCTGAGCGGAACGAACTCGACGTCCGGCGCGAGATGCTGGCGGCCGCCATGGACGTCCTCAACGACCGGGAGCGCGACATCCTCACCCAGCGGCGTCTGTCGGACGAGACCGTAACGCTCGAGGATCTGTCGGGCCAATACGACGTCAGCCGCGAGCGCATCCGACAGATCGAGGTTCGGGCCTTCGAGAAGCTCCAGAAACGAATGCAGGAACTGGCCGCCGAAAAGGGCATGGAAGAGGTCGCCTGATACCGCTAACGTAGCGCCGTCCGGATACCCGGGCGGCGCGAAACGAAAGAAGAGGGCGGCCATGGCGTTGAGATGGGGTATTCTCGGGGCGGCGAATTTCGCGGCCCAGCAGATGGGACCCGCGATCCACGCGGCGCGAGACAACGCGTTGGTCGCGCTCGCCACCTCCACGGCAGACAAGGCCGCCAGGTTCAAGGCCTTCGCGCCGGGGATCGAGGTCTTTGCCGACTACGACGCGCTTCTCGCGTCTGACGCTGTGGACGCCGTCTATATCCCGCTGCCGAACCACCTTCACGTGGACTGGACACTACGGGCGCTCGATGCGGGCAAGCACGTGCTTTGCGAGAAACCCATCGCGCTCTCGGCGCCCGAGATCGAACGGATCATCGAGAAGCGCGACCAAACCGGGCTCATGGCTGCCGAGGCCTTCATGATCGTGCATCATCCGCAGTGGCATCGGGTGCGCGAGCTACTTGCGCAGGGCGCGGTAGGCGAATTGCGCCACGTGGATGTCACCTTCAGCTTCAATAACCCCGATCCTGCGAACATCCGCAACCGCGCCGAGACGGGCGGCGGCTCGATCCCCGATATCGGCGTATATGCCTATGGCGCGGTGCGATTCGCGACCGGGGCCGAGCCGGAAGGGATGACCGCCCGTGTCCGTCGCGAGAACGGCGTCGATACATGGGCGCAGGCGAATTGTCTGTTCAGCGGAGGCGGACATCGGTTCACCTATTCGGGTATCACCTCCACCCGCCTCGCCAACCGGCAGGACATCGTGTTCCAGGGCGACGAGGGCACGATCACGCTCAACGCCCCGTTCAACGCGGGTGTCTTCGACCTGGCGCAGGTGCATCTGCGGCGGGGCATGACCGTGACCTCGGACAGGTATCCGAACGTGAACCAATACGTGCTGCAGGTCGAAGCCTTTGCACGGGCGGTGCGAACCGGCGAAGACTATGACTGTCCGCTGGAGTTTTCGCGTGGCACACAGGCGATGATCGACTCGGTCCTCGCGGCGGCGGTAGAGCTGGAATGACAGGGCTGGATAGCCAGGGAAGGGGAGCGACATGACGGAGAAGGACGAACCGCGGGTGTTGGACGAGCCCGGCGCCGAGGATCGGATCGAGATCGAAGGCGAGCCCGACAACGTCTGGATGCGCGGCTTGTGGATGGTGATGTTCGTCGTGATGATGTGGGTCGGCCGGCTCCTCGTCATCGTGGCGGGGATCGTGCAGTTCCTCTGGCTCCTGTTCTCGGGCGAGCGGAACCGCCATGTGGCGGAGTTCGGCGAGGATCTGGCCGACTGGATGGCGCGGGCGACGCTCTATGTGAGTGCCTCGACCAACGACCGGCCGTTTCCCTTCGATCGCTGGGGTATCCCGGACTGATTGCGCCGTCTGCTTGCGCAGGCGGCGCGGTAGTTGGGGGGAGGCTTTGCCTCCCCCGTCGCCATTGCCGCTCGGACCAATGGCGCGACAATGGCGACCCCCTCCAGGATACTTATGAACCAGAGAAGAGGGGCGCGTCGGGCTCTATGATGCGCCTTACTCAAGCCGCGCGCGCAGGACCCGGATCATGTTTTCGCCCGCGACTTTGCGGATTTGCGCCTCGGACAGTCCGGCGTCCAGCATGGCTTGGGTGATGGCCGCGAGTTCGGAGGTATCGAGCGCGGCTTCGATGGCGCCGTCGAAATCCGAGCCTAGCGAAACGTGATCCTGGCCGACTGCCTCGACGGCTGCGGCCACGGCCGCGGCAATGCCTGCGGGGCTGTCGTCGCAGATCACGTCAGACCAGTAACCGATCCCGATCACGCCACCAGTCGCGGCGATCTCGCGCATCAGGTCGTCGGGATAGTTGCGGACCGTTTCGCAGTGGCTGTGAACGCCGGTGTGGCTCACGATGAGCGGTATCTGCGTCATGGAAAGGACGTCGCGGGCAGTTTGCTCCGAACTATGGGCGAGGTCGATGATCCATCCGTCCGCCTCGAGCTTCGCCACCACGTCCCGCCCGAAGTCCGTGAGGCCGGCGCCCGCGACCCCGTGGAGCGAGCCGCCAAGTTCGTTGTCGAAAAAATGCTGGAGACCCATAAGGCGGTGCCCTGCGGCGTAGAGGGTGTCGAGGGCTTCGATGTTGCCTTCGAGCGCATGGCCGCCCTCCATCCCGAGGAGGCCGCCGACGAGCGTCGGGTTGGTTTCACGGTCGGCGAGAAAGGTGTCGAGGTCGGCTTCGCTCGTCAGCACGCGGAACTGGCCGCCCGAGCGGTCGGCGGCGCGGTGCAGGCGCTCGGCATGGTAGAGGGCCCGTTCGGTAAGCGAGAACCAGGTGCGGATCGGCCAGAGTTGACCTATGGCGAGGAGGGTGACGTTGTCGCGGGCCTCGGCTGTGTTTTCCTCGTAGTTCTGACCGGCCGGTGTCTTGGTGACCGAGGTGAACATCTGGAGCGCGACGTTGCCCTCTTGCAGGCGCGGGATGTCGACCTGCCCGTAGCTGCCCCGGTCGAGGAGATCGCGGTTCCACAGGAGCGTGTCGGCGTGCCAGTCGCCGATGAGGAGGCCTTCGTGGAGGGTCTGCGCCTCGGCAGAGATGGGGTAGGGGTCATGTGGTTTGACCGCGTTCATGCCTTTTTCGGTGATCCGTGGCGCGAAGCCGAAGAAGCCGATCGCGCCGATGAGTACTGCGAGAACGACGAGGCCCACGAGCCATTTGAGTATGCGCATGAAGTCCCTCCCTTTATCCCAAGGCTAGGGGGAATTATGTTGATTGCCTAGAGATGACGGAGCGTGACCATGGCCGGTGGATGGAGCCGCGACGGTGCGGTGAACGAACAGATCGAAGCGAGCGTGGCCGAGGAACTCGAACGGATGCGCGCGCGGCGAGTGCCGGTGGGCGAAAGCCTGTCGGAATGCGCGGAATGCGGCGAGGAGATCCCCGAGGCCCGGCGCAAGGCGCTCCCGGGGGTCAAGATCTGCATCGATTGCCAGCAGGAGCGGGACGCGCAGTTCAAGGCGCGGCCCGGGTTCAATCGGCGGGGGTCGAAAGACAGTCAGTTGAAGTGACGTCGGTCCGGCGTCGCTGTCGAGACGTGGGGGATTTTTCATCCCCCACGCCCCCTGAAAAGTATTCATGAAGCAGTGAAGACTTAGGCCTCCATCGCCTCGAGCTCGTCGATCATGCCGGAGATCATGCTGAGGCCCTTGTCCCAGAATTTCGGGTCGGAGGCATCAAGGCCGAAGGGGGCGAGAAGCTCGCTGTGGTGCTTGGACCCGCCCGCTTTGAGCATCTCGAAATACTTCTTCTGGAAGTCCGCGTCACCCTCTTCGTAGACGGCGTAGAGCGCGTTCACGAGGCCGTCGCCGAAGGCGTAGGCGTAGACGTAGAAGGGCGAGTGGACGAAATGGGGAATGTAGGACCAGAAGGTCTCATACCCCTCCATGAAGGTGAAGGCCGGGCCGAGGCTTTCGCCCTGGACGCTCATCCAAAGGTCATTGATCTGGTCGGTGGTCAATTCACCCTGGGTGCGCCGTGCCTCGTGCAGCTTGCACTCGAAGTCGTAAAACGCGATCTGGCGCACGACCGTGTTGATCATGTCCTCGACCTTGCCGGCGAGAAGCACCTTGCGCGCCGCCTGGTCCGGTGCGTCGGCCAAGAGCTTGCGGAAGGTGAGCATCTCGCCAAAGACCGAGGCGGTTTCGGCAAGCGTCAACGGCGTGTCTGCGAGAAGTTCGCCCTGACCAGCGGCGAGCACCTGGTGCACTCCATGCCCAAGCTCGTGGGCCAGCGTCATCACGTCGCGCGGTTTTCCGAGATAATTCAGGAGCACGTAGGGATGCGCGTCGGTCACGGTGGGGTGGGCGAAGGCGCCCGGTGACTTGCCCGGTTTCACGCCCGCGTCGATCCAGCCCCGGTCGAAGAAAGGCTCGGCGATGGCGGCCATTTCCGGGTCGAAACCGGCATAGGCGTCGAGCACCGTCTTGCGCGCTTCCGGCCAGTCGATCACGCGCTCTTCGTCCTTAGGCAGGGGCGCGTTGCGGTCCCAGACCTGCATGGTTTCAAGACCGAGCCATTTGCGCTTCAACTCGTAGTAACGATGCGACAGCTTCGGATAGGCGGCGACGACGGCGTTCCTGAGCGCCTCGACCACCTCGGGCTCGACGTGGTTGGAGAGGTGACGCCCGGTCTGGGCCGTGGGCATCTTGCGCCAGCGGTCCTCGATTTCCTTTTCCTTGGCGAGCGTGTTGTGCACGCGTGCGAAGAGGCGGATGTTCTCGCCGAAGACCCGGGCCAGTTCGCGCGCACCGGCTTCGCGCTTGGCGCGGTCCTGCTCGGACAGCAGGTTCAGTGTGGCTTCAATGGACATCTCGTCCATGCCCTCGGGCCGGAATGTGAGCCCCGCCATCGTCTCGTCGAAGAGCTTGTTCCAGGCGGCCGCGCCGACCGAGGACTGGTCGTGGAGGAATTTTTCCAGCTCGTCCGAAAGCTGGTAGGGCCGCATTGCGCGCAGGCGGTCAAAGATCGGCTTGTAGCGGGCGAGCTCGGCATCGGCGTCGAACATCGCGTCGATCTGGGCGTCCGGGATGCGGTTGATCTCGAGCGAGAAGAACACCAGCGGCGCGGTGTAATCCGTCACCTTTTCCTGGCAGTTCTGCAGGAACTGGGCGCGGGCACCGTCGGTGGTGTTCTGGTAGTAAAGGAGCCCCGCGAAGGACATCAGGCGACCGGCGGTCCGGTCGATGTCTTCATGGGCGAGGATACAGGCGAGCATGCCTCCTGCGTCGAGGTCGGCGAGCTTGCCTTCGTAAGTCGCGGCGAAGTCGGCGCAGGCCTTTTGAAGCTTTTCGAGGTCGGCCTTGACCTCGGGCGCATCCATGCCGGGGTAGAGGTCGGTGAGGTCCCAATCCGGGAGGTCGCCAAGGTTGCCGCTGCCGCCGGTTTCCGCCACCGCGTCACGGGGCAAGGTGGTGTGGTCGGCGGGGGTCGGGATCGGCGTTCTCATGGTCTCTCCTTTGATCGTCGCACCAGACATAGGTCGCCTGCGCCCGGGCCTCAATGCCCGAGGCGGAGAAGGCCGCGGTCCGGCGTCCCGGCCGTCAAGGCTTTGGGCGCCCATGGGGCGGTTTGTTACATCAACCACGGACAGTGCGCGCGCCCTTGAAACATTGGCTCCAGCGGGACCGGCAATAGGCGTCAATTATCAAACAATCGCCTAATTTCCGCCGCTTTCAAGTGGTCTGAAAGCCTTGGGATAAACCGTCTTCGGACAGGTGTGGCCAGGGGCCGGAAAGGGACGCCATGGAAGGGCGCGCGAGGGAGAACAGGACGACGGAGGGCCGGTCGCGGCGCCGGGCCGGATTTGCCGCGCGCGAAGATGGATCCTTCATCATTTTCGGGCTCATGATCCTCGTCGCGATGATCATGGCGGCGGGGCTGGGCGTGGACCTCATGCGCTACGAATCCCAGCGCTCCCGGCTTCAGGCGACGCTCGATCGCGCGATCCTCGCGGCCGCCTCGCTCGACCAGCCGCTCGATCCCAAGGTCGTGGTCATCGACTATTTCACCAAGGCCGGGCTGGATGCCCATATCACCTCCGATGACATCACGGTCTACAACGATGCCAATACTCGTCGGGTCGAGGCCACCGCCAGCCTGCAGGTGCCGACCGCCTTCATGCGGTTCACCGGGATCCAATACCTGAATGCACCGGCGTCGGGCACGGCTGAGGAAAGCGTCTCGCTCAATGAGATCTCGCTCGTGGTGGACGTCTCGGGGTCGATGGCTTGGGCGTCCTATTCGGGCCAGTCCAAGCTCTACGAGTTGAAGAAGGCCGCGCGGACCTTTGCCAACATCATTCTGTGCAATCCGAACGACACCCGCGATTCCGCGACCTGCACGGTCGATCCGAACAAGGCCTCGATCACGCTCGTGCCCTATGCGACGCAGGTGCTCCTGGGCAATCACCTCGCGAATTCCTTTACCCTGACGACAGAGAACACGCGCAATACCTGCGTGACCTGGTTCCCCGAGGACTTCGCGAATGTGGCCGTCGATCCCGATACGGCGATCCAGCGCACGGGCGATTTCGATCCGAGCCGGGGACGCAATGACTCGCCCAGCAGTTCGAACGGCCCCTGCGCCACCGACAGCTGGCGCGAGGTGCACCCCTTCGAGGATCGCGCCGCAGACATGCGCAGCGAAATCAACGCGCTGCAGGCGGTGGGTTCCACCTCGATAGACATTGGCATGAAATGGGGGGCAGCACTCCTCGATCCTGCGGCGCGCAACGCGATCACCCGGATGAACACGGCGGGCCGGGTGTCCAACATCTATGTCGGCCGTCCGCTCGACTATGATCACAGGGGGCTCGAAAAGGTCATCGTCCTGATGACCGACGGGGACAACCGCGAACAGGATCACCTCAATCAGGGGTTCTTTGCCGGTCCCTCGCCGGTCTGGAAGGCCTATAGCGACAACCGCATCTCGATCTATGACGCCGAGAACGACCGCTACTGGTGGCCGCACCGCAGCGAATGGGCCGACCATGCCTGGGGCACGGGGACCTATGAGGATTGTGTCACCACCTCCTCCTGGAGCTGGTCGCAGTGGCGCTACATCTACACCACCACCTGCACGACCCGGAACGAAGGGACCGGTGCGGCCGAGATCGACTTCCCGACACTCTGGCGGACCTACACCATCGCCTGGTGGAACCAGTGGAGCTTCCTGCCGCGCGCGGCGGGGGAATTCGACCACGACGAGAAGAACGCCAACCTCGCCGCCATCTGCACGGCGGCGAAGACTGCCGGGATCACCGTCTTCACCATTGGTTTCGAGGTGGAAGGCGACCTCGACGACCACATCACGGACGACCCGATGGACGTCATGCAGCAGTGCGCCACCTATCCGTCCTATTACTGGAACGCCAACGGGCTCAACATCTCGTCCGCCTTTGCGGCCATTGCGCGGGAAATCTCGAAACTGAGGTTGATACACTGACATGAGACGTGGGGCAGGCATCAAGAAACGGATCGGGCAGATCTGGAAACGGGAAGAGGGCAACGCGACGATCGAGTTCGTGATCCTGTTTCCTGCGATCATGACGCTCTTTCTTTCGGCGTTCGAAATCTCGATCTACCTCGCGCGGTCGGTTCTGCTCGAACGCGCGCTGGATATCTCGGTGCGGCAATTGCGGTTGGGCACGCTCGCGCCCAAGACGGCGGCGGAGCTGCGTGACCATATCTGCAACGGCACGTTGATCTTTCCGGACTGCATCGCGGCCACGACGATCGAGCTGACGCCGATTTCGACCTCGACATGGCAGTTCCCGGCCAACACCATCGCCTGCGTGGACCGGAACGCCGAGATCCAGCCGGCGATGAACGTGAACTTCGGCCAGGCCAACGACGTGATGATCGTGCGCGCCTGCACCGTGCTCGACCCCTTCTTCGCCACGACCCCCTGGGTCATGGGCCTGCCGCTGGATGCCTCTGGCGGCTACAACATCGCTGCCGCGTCGACTTTCGTGAACGAACCGTGAGGTAGCCCGGAGATGCCTGTTCCTTCTTTTCCCGCGGGTCACCGCCTCCGGTCCCTGATTGCTGCGTTCCGCGGGAGCGAGAGCGCGAGCCTTTCAGTCGAGGCCGTCCTTATCATCCCGGTTCTCTTGTGGGGGTTTCTCTTCACCTTCACTGTCTTCGACGTGTACCGGGCCAAGAATATCTCGCTCAAGGGCAACTACGCGATTTCGGATCTTCTGTCGCGCGAAGGTAATCCCATCAACCAGGCTTATCTGAACGGCGCGGAGAGCGTGTTTCGCTACCTGACGCAGGGCGGCAATTCCACCTGGATGCGGGTGACGCAGGTCTATTGCAACGCGAATTGCACCAACAACGAGACGCGCCAGCTCCACGTCGACTGGTCGCATTCGACGGACAACAAGCCGGTCTACACGACCCAGACCATGCGCACGAAGATCGCCCATGCGGTCCCGCTGCTGGCGCAGGGGGAACGGGCGCTCATCGTCGAGACTTCGGTCGATTACTATCCGCCGTTCGTGCCCACGATGCTCTGGACACCGGCGTCCAGAAGCACCTCGATCGACTATCCGGCGGGGTGGGGCTACATCAAGCCACGCACCTTCGTGGACATCGTGATCACCGAGCCGCGTTTCGCGCCCAAGCTGTGCTGGATGACGGTCTGCTGATTTCTGCGCGTTGGTGAACACCTGGCCTTGATTTCGGCCGTCCCTGTGCGATTGATCCGTGGGGCGCCAAAGCCTATCTTGTGAGACGAAAGGAGACACCCATGTCCATTCGTCCTGTTCTCTCGGCCGACAAGGCCCAGCCCACCATGGAAGGCGCCGGCGTGCGCCTGCATCGTGGTTTCGGCTTCGGCGATCCCGAGGCCTTCGATCCCTTCCTGATGTTCGATGACTTCCGGGGCGACCATCCCGGCGATTACATGCGCGGATTTCCCTGGCACCCGCATCGGGGGATCGAGACGATCACCTATGTGCTCGAGGGCTCGGTCGAGCATGGTGACAGCCTTGGCAACACCGGCACGCTCGGGGCAGGCGACATCCAGTGGATGACCGCTGGATCGGGGATCATGCACCAGGAGATGCCCAAGGGAAACTTCAAGGGCCAGATGCATGGCTTTCAGTTGTGGGGGAACCTGCCGTCGAGCCTCAAGATGACCGCGCCGCGGTATCAGGACATCAAGTCGGGGGCGATCCCCGAGGTGACGGATGACGACGGCGTGACGGTTCGGGTGATCGCGGGCGAGTTCTGGGGCGCCAAGGGTCCTGTGGACGGGGTCGCCGCCGATCCGCAGTATCTGGACGTGACGGTGCCCGCGGGCGTCAGGAAGAGGTTCAGGATCGACACCTATCGTAGGGCCTTTGCCTATGTGTTCCAGGGCTCTGCGGCCTTTGTCGATGCCTCGGACCCGTCGGGCGTGCTGCTCGAGAAGGAAGTGATGGGGCAGGAGGTCAACATCCGCGACCTGTCGGGCAACCGCACAGTGGTGCGCTTCGGGTCGGGCGACGAGGTGGTGGTGCAGGCGGGCGAAGAGGGCGTGCGGTTCCTTCTGGTCTCGGGCGCGCCGATCGAGGAGCCGGTCGCCTGGCATGGGCCGATCGTCATGAACACCCAGGCCGAGATCCAGCAGGCGGTGCGGGACCTGCGCAACGGGACTTTCATCAAGCCGGCACACTAGATCGGGTTTCGCCGCGGACGTCGTCCGCGTCGACCGAGTGGGGGCTCTGCCCCCACACCCCCGGGATATTTAAGGACCAGAGAAGAGGGCCGCCTTAGAGTAATACACGCGTCGTTTACGTCGATGGTTCAGGCGTGCGTTTCGAAATGCGCGATGCTGCGCGCGTAGAAGTCTTCGCGGGTGGCGGGGACTTCCATCATGATCTCGTGCTCGGCATTCGGGACGATGATGAGTTGACCGTTCTGCCAGCGGCCCATGAGGGCATGGACGGGTTCGGTGGCGACGATGCGTTCGTCGGCACCGAGGAAGGTGAGCGTCGGGGTGGCCGGGGCCGGCATGCGACCGAGCGAGGCGCATTCGCGGAGCGCCGTGTAGAGCCAGGTCACCGAGGGTCCGCCAAGGGCGAGATCAGGGTGCGCGGCGAGTTGGCCGACCATGAAGTCCCACATCTCGCGGTCCTTGGTCAGCTGGTTGTCCTCGAAAGGCGCGATCTGGACATAGCTTTCGCGCGCCGTCGAGGGGGCTTGGGAGAGGCCGCGACCGATGGAATGCGACAGCCACGACAGGCTCCAGGCGACCGGGCGCAGGAAGGTTGAGAGGCCGATGCCCCACATGGGGGCGGAAAAGACGGCGGCGTTCACCGGGAGGTTGCGGTGAAGCGCCCGCAACCCGATGGCGCCGCCCATGGAGTGGCCGATGAGGTAGTAGGGCTTGGGCAGGCCCAGGTCCTCCACGGCGGCCATGACCCGGTCCACGTCGATCTGATATTCGTCAAAATGGCCGACGTGCCCCAGGAGCCGTTCCGCTGCGGCGCGGTCGGCGATCCCCTGTCCGCGCCAGTCGACCGAGATCATGTCGAAGCCTGCGCCGGTGAAGGCCACGGCGGCAGGTCCATATTTCTCGATGTATTCGGTGCGGCCGGGAAACAGCAGCACGGTGCCTTTGCGCCCCTCCGTGCTCGCGGGCCAATGGCCCAGACGGATCCTGAGCCCGTCGGGGCAGTCGAGCCACCAGGCCTTGCCCCCCGCGGGACCACGGGCGATGTCGTCGTAGAGGGGGGCGGCTTTCATGGGTGTCAGGCCAGGACGGCGCCCAGCTTCATGGCGGCGCCCATGTCGCCGTCGATCGTGAGCTTGCCCGACATGAAGGCAGCGGTGGGGTTCAGGTCGCCCGCCATCATCGCCTCGAAGGTATCCTGCGAAGCGGTGAGGGTGACATCGGTGTCTTCCTCGCCCGCATGAGCGCCGGTGCCGTCCACGATGACGGCGCCTTCGCCCTCGATCACGAATTTCGCGGAGCCGTCGAAACCTTCGCCTTCGAGTTTGGCGTTCAGGGCGGCAACGGCCGCGTCGATCACTGCGCTCATATGTCTGTCTCTCTTTCCTATATGTTCGGTCTGACGTGCGGGCCCATGCCCGTTTACGTTGCCGTCAAGCTAGCGATTTTGCCGGAGCGGGGGAACCGGGGAAAGCGGGGTGTGACGTGTGGGAATGGCGGAAATGGGTGGAAAGGGTTTCACCATGGTCTCTCGTGGCCTTGTGCGGTGCCCGCCGGCGGCCGAATCTTCCCCGCGGGGAATGGGTTCGCGGGATCAACGCTTTGTTAAGGTTGATAAATTCGCGATAGTGTGGCGATCCCAAGAAGGTGATTTCCCGGCGCGCCATGAGGCGCTATCCTGAGACCATGCGCTGGCTTTACCTTTGTCTTATGCTTCTGGCCCTGACCCTTGTGCTTCCCCGGCAGTCACAGGCGGATGAGGCGCGGCTCGATGAGTTGTTCGAGGCCCTCAAGGCGGCGGACGCTACATCCTGGGAGCAGATCGAGGACAAGATCTGGACGGAATGGTCCCGGTCCGGGTCGCCCACGATGGACCTTCTGCTCAATCGCGGGCGCGCGGCCATGGGCACGGAGAACACCGACGTGGCCATCGAGCACCTGACCGCGCTCGTCGAGAACGCGCCGGAGTTCGCCGAAGGCTGGAACGCGCGGGCGACGGCCTATTACGCGGCGGGGCTCGTCGGTCCCTCGATTGCCGACATCGCGCGCACGCTCGAACTTGAGCCGCGTCATTTCGGGGCCCTGTCCGGACTTGCGCTGATCCTCGAAAAGATCGGTGACCAGGACGCCGCGCTCGAAGCCTACCGCGCCGCTCTTGCTATACATCCCCAGCGTCCCAACTTAAGAGAGGCGGTGGAACGTCTCGAGCGCGAGCTTGAAGGCAGCGCGATCTAAGGGGCCAAAGGGGGCCTTATGCCGGGGATTACGGCCGTTCTCGGCCCGACGAATACGGGCAAGACTCACTATGCCATTGAACGGATGCTTGCCCACCGCACGGGGGTGATCGGGCTTCCGCTGCGTCTGCTTGCCCGCGAGGTCTATGACCGGATCGTGAGCTTGCGCGGGCCCAACGTCGTGGCGCTTGTCACGGGCGAAGAGCGGATCGTGCCGGAGCGGGCGCAATACTGGGTCGCCACGGTCGAGGCGATGCCCGAAGGGATCGGCGCGGATTTCGTCGCCATCGACGAGATCCAGTTGTGCGCTGACCCGGAGCGGGGGCATGTGTTCACCGACCGGCTTCTGCACATGCGGGGGCTTCACGAGACGCTCTTCATGGGCTCGGACACCATGCGCGGGGCCATTGCGGCGCTGGTGCCCAAGGTGCAGTTCCTGCGGCGCGAGCGGTTTTCGACGTTGACTTACGCGGGATCGAAGAAGATTAGCCGGATGCCGGGTCGGTCGGCCATCGTGGGGTTCTCGGTCGACAACCTTTATGCGATTGCCGAGCTCATGCGCCGGCAGAAGGGCGGCGTCGCCGTGGTCATGGGGGCGCTGTCGCCCCGGACGCGCAATGCGCAGGTGGAGCTCTATCAGAACGGCGACGTCGATTATCTTGTCGCGACCGATGCGATCGGGATGGGACTCAATCTCGATGTGACGCATGTGGCCTTCTCGGCGCTGACCAAGTTCGACGGGCGACGGATGCGCAGGCTTGCACCCAACGAACTGGGCCAGATCGCAGGGCGGGCCGGGCGTTACATGCAGGACGGGTCTTTCGGCGTGACGGGCGAGGCGCAGGAGCTCGAGCCGGAGGTCGTGGAGGCGATCACCTCTCACAGTTTCACGCCGCTCAAGAAGCTCAACTGGCGCAACTCGGACCTCACCTTCGGCAGCGTCGATGCGCTCATCGCCTCGCTCGAGGAGGTGATCAGCGACGAATGGCTGACCCGTGCACGGGAGGCGGACGATCAGCTCGCGCTCAAGGATCTGGCGACAGACCCCGTGATCCGGGCCCGTGCGAGTGACGGGAAAAGCGTCAAATTGCTCTGGGATGTGTGCCGGGTGCCCGATTTTCGCGGCATTTCGCAGCAGGAACACGCCAGTCTCCTCTCCGGGCTCTTCACGGACCTGCACGAACATGGAAAGGTGCGAGAGGACTGGTTCGCCCGGCAGGTGAAACGGATCGACCGCGTCGATGGCGACATCGACACATTGTCGAAACGTCTGGCCTATATACGGACATGGACCTATGTCGCGCAAAGAAAGGGCTGGCTGGCGGACGATGCCCATTGGCGCGGGGAAACCCGTGCGGTAGAAGACCGCCTGTCAGACGCACTTCACGCGGCGCTGACGCAAAGATTTGTCGACCGGCGCACGTCCGTGCTCTTGCGGCGGTTGAAACAGAAGGAGAGCTTGGTGGCTCAGGTGAACGAAAAGGGTGAGGTGACCGTCGAGGATCAATTCGTCGGTCGGCTCGAAGGGTTCCGGTTCAAACAGGACGCCGCGTCCTCGCCCGAAGAGGCGAAGGCGATGCGGCAGGCGAGCGTTCAGGCGCTGGCGCCCGAGTTCCACCTGCGGGCGGATCGGTTCTACAATGCGCCGGACACCGAGCTGGATTTCACCGAGCAGGGCGGTCTCATGTGGGGCGAACATGCGGTCGGCAAGCTCGTCAAGGGCGACGACGTTCTGCGCCCGCGCGTGCAGGCCTTTGTCGATGACGAGGCGGGCACGGATGTGACGGACAAGGTCACGCGCCGCTTGCAGCATTTCATTGACCGCAAGGTGGCCGCGCTGTTCGAGCCGATGCTCGCCATGCAGAAGGACGAGGCGCTTACCGGTCTGCCGCGCGGTTTCGCCTTCCGTCTGGTCGAAGCGCTGGGCGTGGTGCCGCGGGGCGCCGTGGCGGGCGAGGTCAAGGACCTTGATCAGGATGCGCGCGGGATGCTGCGCAAGCATGGCGTGCGTTTCGGACAGTTCACGATTTTCCTGCCCCTGATGCTGAAGCCCGCGCCGACGCGGCTGCGGCTTGTACTCTGGAGCCTCTTCAACGGGCTCGACGAGTTTCCCGAGGCGCCGCCGGCGGGGCTGGTGACGATCCCGGTGATCGAGGGGATCGACGACGAAGTCTATACCCTGTCTGGTTACCGCAAGGCCGGGGCACGGGCGATTCGGATCGACATGCTGGAACGGCTCGCCGATCAGCTGCGGGCCAAGGACAGCCGGGCCGGGTTCGAGGCGAACCCTGACATGCTGTCGATCACGGGCATGACGCTCGAACAGTTCGCGGACCTGATGCAGGGGCTTGGCTACAAGGCCGAACGCGGCGAGCGGGCGAAGGAGAAGCCCGTGGCGGACACGCAGGTCGCTGAGACGCCCGTTGCTGAGACGCCCGAGACGCCCGATGCCGAGACCCCGGTCGAAGGCACCTCCGAGGTCGAGGCCGTGCCAGAGGCGGATCCCGAACCCGTAATCGAGCCGGGTGCCGAAGGCGCCTCCGAAGTCGAGGCGACGCCAGAGGCGGCGTCGGAGCCGGAGGCGGAGGTCTTCTATACCTTCACTTGGGGCGGGCTGAACCGGGGCAATGCAGGTCGTGGCCAGCGTCAGGGCGGCGGTCCGCGTCGCGAAGGCGGCAAGCCGGGTCATGGCGGCCAGAACAAAGGCCCGCGCAAGGGTGGCCCCAAAGGCAAGGGCGGCCCCGGGGGCGGCAAGGACCAGGGGGCCAAGACCTTCTCGGCGCGACCGCCAAAGAAGGAAAAGGCCATCGACCCGGACAACCCCTTCGCCCAGGCGCTCATGGGCCTTCGGGACAAGAAGTGACACGGCATGACGACTGAACCGCGCGCGACGATGCGGGCCGACAAATGGCTTTGGCACGCGCGGTTCTTCAAGACCCGGGGGCTCGCCACCAAGGTGATCGCGGGCGGGCATCTGCGGGTCAACTCCGGCAAGGTGGACAAGCCCGCCACGGCCATCGGGGCGGGGGACGTGCTGACGTTTCCCCAAGGGTCGCGCATCCGGGTGGTCCGGGTTCTCGCCCTGTCCGAACGTCGGGGACCGGCACCGGAAGCGCAGGCGCTTTACCAAGACATGAGCCCCGAGAAGGCGGATGTTCCGAAAGCACCGGCCTTTGAAGGAAAGGGTCGCCCGACCGGGAAAGATCGTCGCAACGCGCGTCTTTATGATCCGACCCGGCTTGATTGATCCGGCGGGGGGCGATAGGCAGACGCGAGAAATTCGACTGAGCCCCGGGGTGTCCGATGACCTATATCGTCAACGACAAATGTATCGCCTGCAAATTCACCGACTGCGTGGAAGTCTGCCCGGTGGACTGCTTCTACGAGGGCGAGAACACGCTGGTCATCCATCCCGACGAATGCATTGATTGCGGCGTCTGCGAACCCGAGTGCCCGGCTGATGCGATCCGTCCGGATACCGAGCCGGACGCGGAGAAATGGGTCGAGTTCAACCGTAAGTATGCGGAAATCTGGCCGGTCATCATCGAGAAGAAAGACCCGCTCCCGGACGCCGACGCGCGCAACGGGGAAGAGGGCAAGCTTGAGAAGTACTTCTCGGAGAAGCCCGGCGGCTGAGGCGAATTGCGCGTAGCGGGTTGACGAAGGCGGGCAGATTGACCCAAGCTCGGGTCAGATCGGCGGAAACCGGCGCTTTTTGCCGGTTTTTTTCCGCGTTTTGAAGCCAGAGCTTTGAAATCGCCTGATTCTGCGCTATATATAACTTCGCTGTGAAACAAGAGGCCTGACTTGCGCGGCTGGGGAATACATTAGCGCGAGCAATTTCGTCGGACATGGACGTGGTGTCGCTTGGGATTAGTCCCAATCGCGTCGTCTTCTGTTTCTCTCCGCGAGACCGTCCCCGGGCCAGTCGGGTTCTGAAAGGAAGAACGCCAAATGAGCAAAGCCAAGACGCTTGAATTCCGTCCCAATGAATACGTCGTTTATCCTGCGCATGGCGTGGGCCAGATCGTATCCATCGAGGAGCAGGAAATCGCCGGGCTGACGCTGGAGCTCTTCGTCATCTCTTTCGAGAAGGACAAGATGACGTTGCGGGTGCCGACAGACAAGGCGACCGAGGTGGGCATGCGCAGCCTGTCCTCGCCGGATGTGGTGTCCAAGGCGATGGATACGCTCAAGGGCAAGGCCCGCGTGAAACGCGCCATGTGGTCGCGCCGGGCCCAGGAGTATGAACAGAAGATCAACTCGGGTGACCTGATCTCGATCGCGGAAGTCGTGCGCGACCTGCATCGCAATGACGACCAGCGCGAGCAATCCTATTCCGAGCGCCAGCTCTATGAAGCAGCCCTGGAACGGCTGACCCGCGAAGTGGCCGCCGTCTCCGGTGGTGACGAACGCGCGGCGGCCCAGAAAGTGGACGACGTTCTGACTTCGCGCGCAGCCTGAACGCGAAGCCTCGCGCACGCGGGGCATCAATAACAGGCAAGGTGCACAAGCCGCCGCTCCTTCCACGGGGCGGCGGTTTTCCTTTGTCTAAAGCGCAGAGAAGGCGGCGAGGGCGGCGATTTCACAAAGCTGCTGCGTCGCCCCCAGGACGTCGCCGGTCTGCCCCCCGATCTTGGCGCGAGCGATAGCTGCGACGGCCACGGCGGCGAGCGTGGTCCAGAAGATCGGCGCGAGCGCGGCGGCTCCTGTCAGGACCAGCGCGGCGAGGACGGCAAGAACCACCGCGAGGATGGCTGTCTCGCGGGGCGGCACACCGGTGCTGGCCGATAGTCCCGAGCCGCGCGCATTGGGCAGTGCAGCCATGAGCACCACCATGGGAGCCCGGGACAGAACGGCCGTAGCCAGGATCGGGGCCAGCCAGTCGCCCTGCGCCACGATGCCGGTCAGGAGATACCAGCGCAGAAGGAGCGAGAGCACGAGCGCGATGGTGCCGTAGCTGCCGATTCGGCTGTCTTTCATGATCGCGAGACGCCGGGCGCGGTCGTGCCCACCCCAGAAGCCATCCGCACAGTCGGCGAGCCCGTCTTCGTGAAGCGCCCCTGTGCTCAGGACGAAAGCGACGAGGCCGAGCCCTGCCGCGGCCCCGGCGGCGAGGCCCAGGAGGCCAGCCAGGGCGACGACGGCGGCGCCGATCAGGGTAGGGGCGAGGCCCGCGAGCGGATAGGCCCAGGCGGCCCGTGCGCCGCGCGTGAAATCGGCGCGGATCGGCAGGCGGGTCAGCAGGGCGAGCGCGGTCAGAAGGTCGCCGGGACGAGTCAGAACTTCGCCTTTGGAACGGGACATGGGTTTCGCCTTGTTAAGGTGCCTTGCGTCTCGGTAAGACCTCGGGCGCAGGCATTCAACAGGAGAGACCCATGCGCTTTACCACGCTCGACCAGTTCCGCAGCCTTCTTGACGATCTACCTGGGGTGGACGAGGCCGCGAAGAACGGCGCGACCGAGCGGAATGGGCAGTTGACCAAGCCGCCGGGGGCGCTGGGGCGGCTCGAAGAGCTGGCAATCTGGTATGCCGGCTGGCGCGGAGATGGGCGTCCGATGATCGAACGGCCGCAGGTCGTGATCTTCGCGGGTAATCACGGGGTCTGCGAACAGGGGGTTTCCGCCTTTCCGGCAGAGGTGACCGTGCAGATGGTCGCGAATTTCGAGCATGGCGGGGCTGCGATCAACCAACTTGCCGGGGCCTTCGGCGCCTCGATGGACGTGGTGGCGCTCGATCTCGATGAACCGACGGCGGACTTCACCAAGGGCCCGGCGATGACCGAGGACGAGGTCGTGGCCGCGCTTCACGCTGGTTGGGATTCGGTCGATCCGGAGGCCGATCTTCTGGTGACGGGCGAAATGGGCATCGGCAACACGACATCGGCGGCGGCGATGTCTCACGCACTCTTCGGTGGCGCGGCGGAGGATTGGGTCGGGCGTGGCACCGGCGTGGACGATGCAGGGCTTGCCAACAAGGCGCGGGTGGTGCGCGAAGGGGTTGCCGTGAACGCGCCGCGCGATGCGCTGGCGGTTCTGCAATGCCTGGGCGGGCGCGAGGTTGCCGGCATGGCCGGCGCCATCGCCCGGGCGCGGGACCTGCGGATCCCGGTGATTCTCGACGGCTATATCTGCTCGGCGGCGGCGGCGGTGCTGGAAGAGACGAAGGCCGGGACGCTCGATCATTGCGTGGCGGGGCATGTCTCGGCAGAGGCGGCGCATGGTATTCTGCTGGAAAAGCTCGGGAAGGCGCCGCTCCTGTCGCTCGGGATGCGGCTGGGCGAAGGGTCCGGTGCTGCGCTCGCGATCGGGGTCCTCAAGGGGGCGCTCGCGACCCATTCGGGCATGGCGACCTTTGCCGAGGCGGGCGTCTCCGACGGCTGACACCTGCCCTCAGGCGGCGTCGTCTTCCTTGCGTCGGGCATCGAGTTCCATGAGCGAGGACACCATCGCGCTTTCGATGTCGCGGTCCAGTTCGATGGCCCGGTTGCGGTAGGCTTCGTTGTCTTCCACCGGGACATTCGGATCCCAGAAATTCGCAAGCTCGCGGATCATGTGGCGGTCGTGATTAAAGAACATGCGCTCGGCCTCATGCGCCTCGAACTCGCTCAGGCCAATGTTCTCGAGCACATAGCGCCCCGCCCGCAGGGACGAGTCGAACATCTCTCGCACGATGTCGTCGGCGCCGGCGCGGTAGAGCTGGAACACATGTGTGCGGTCGCGCGCGCGGGCGATGATGTGGAGGTCCGGGCGCACCGCGCGGGCATGGGCCACGATCTTCGTGCAACTGTCGGGATCGTCGACCGCGACGACCAGCACCTTGGCGCTGGCGATCCCGGCGGTCTGGAGAAGGTCGGGACGGGTGGGGTCGCCGAAATAGGCCTTGATCCCGAATTTGCGCATCATCTGGATCGTCGAGAGGTCGCTGTCGAGCACGGTCGTTTCAAAACCGGTCGAGCGCACGAGGCGGTTCACGATCTGGCCGAAGCGGCCGATGCCCACGATGATGACGCCCTTCTGTTCGTCGATTTCGTCCTCTTCCTGATGGTGCGCATGCTCGCCCGCACGCCGCGCGAGGAGATCGTAGGCGATGAACGCGAGCGGGGTGAGCAGCATGGAAAGCGCGACCACGGTCAAGAGATCCTGCGCGATGGCATTGGTGATCACGCCCTGAGACAGGGTGAAGGTCACGAGCAGGAAGCCGAATTCACCCGCCTGGGCGAGACCCAGAGTGAAGAGCCAGAGATCACGGCGCCGGAGCCCCGAAAGGTAGCCCAGAGGGGCGAGTACGACCGCCTTGGCCACCATGAGAGCGATGGCGAGGAAGAAGAGCCGGAACGGGTCGTCGAGGAACCCCGCCACATCCATACCGGCACCAACGGTGATGAAGAAGAGCCCGAGGAGCAAGCCCTTGAAAGGCTCGATGTCGGTTTCAAGCTCGTGCCGGAATTCCGAGTTCGCCAGCATGACGCCGGCAAGGAATGCGCCGAGTGCGGGAGAGAGACCCACCATGTTCATGAGCGTCGCGATTCCGACGACGATAAGCAGGGCGACGGCGGTGAACATCTCGCGCAGCTGCGCGGAGTTGATGAAACGGAAAAGCGGACGCGCCAGGTAGCGCCCGCCAAGGATGATCGCGGCCACGGCCCCGAGAGTGACCATGGTCACGCCCCAGCCGGGAAGGCCTTCGACGAGCGAGACGGTCGCGTGGTCGTCGCCCGCGTGATGCACGGTCTGGGTCGCTAGGAGCGGCATCAGGGCAAGCATGGGGATGACGGCGATGTCCTGGGTCAGGAGGACGGAGAAGGAACTGCGCCCGCCCGCTGTCTGCATCAGCCGCTTTTCCGACAGCGTCTGGAGCACGATGGCGGTGGAGGAGAGAGACAGCATCAGGCCTACGGTCAGCGAGACCTGCCATGATGCGCCGAGAAACATGGTCACCACGGTGACCAGCGCCGTGGTGAGCACGACCTGCGCGCCCCCCAGTCCCATCAGCCTGTGCCGCATGTCCCAGAGCGCGCCGGGATCGAGTTCGAGGCCGATGAGAAAGAGCATCATGACGACGCCGAACTCGGCGAAATGCATGAGCCCTTCAGTCTCGCCTCCATCGATTCCGGTGATCGGACCGATCAGGAGCCCGGCCACCAGATAGCCCAGCACGGACCCGAGGCCCAGGCGTGCGGCAATGGGGACCGCGATGACGGCGGCCCCGAGATAGATCGTGGCGTTGAGCAGAAAGCTTTCCATTACTCCGATATTGCAACCAGCGGCCGGAAAGGCAACGCGATGGGATGGCTCGGCGGGGACGGTAACGGGGAAATCAGCCGAGGCGGTCGCGAATCCGTCCGCCGAGGTGCACGAATTGATCGAGTCGTGCACGAATGCGTTCCTGAAAGACCTTCAGTTGCTGGATGATGTCGGTGAGACTCTCGCCCGACGTAGGCAATCGCGAGCTTTCGATCTTGCACATGACGCGGGTCGTGGACAGGGCGAGGATATGGCGGTCCATGATTGTGCAGGCCGACAGGATCCGCGCCGCTTCCTCTTTCACTTCGGTCACGGCCTCGGTCGCTTCCGCGGCATAGCGCTGCACACTCGCGTGAAGGATCTGCCGCTCCTCTTCGATGTCGATGCCGCCAAGATCGCGCCGTTCGGCCGAGAGCTGCTGGTCGCAGGCGGCGAGGATACGGCCCATGCAATGGATCAGGACAGCGGACAGGACGCGGTCCTTGATCCGCGCGAAGTTGCTTTTTTCGCCGACGACGTTGGTTTCGAACCAGTCGAACATGTCGCGCGACATGACGGCATAGTTCTTGGACAGCGTCGAGATCGGACCCCCGGTCGGCTCCAGCCGGGAGGCGATAACCTGGAGGTTATGGGGCACCGTGCGCATGGCGCGGAAGTCGGCGATCAGCCCTTCCGTTTCGGACTTGAGCGCGACGGCGTGTTCGAGTGTGGCCAAGAGAGACTGGCATCGCGTGTCGGCGCGGGCGTCGATCACGGTGTCGCGGGCGGACAGCTCGGTCGACAGGGCACGCGCCGAAAAGTCGAGATAGGAGGGGTAGCCGAGGGTGGCGAGCCGATCGAGGAACACTTGCGCCGCTGCGGCCGGTGAGAGCCCCTCTTTTTCTTCGCGATGACGCAGGGCGTCGTATTCGGCTTCGATCACCTTGAGAAGGGGGCTCGTCGGCTTGATGCGGACGGACAGGTATCCATCACCCTGCGGCATCACGACGGCGTAGACCCAGTAGTGAAGACCGTCCCGTGCCCGGTTCTTGACGTAGGCTCCCATCGGGCGCCCGGACTTGATCGTGTCCCACAGGAGCCAGAAGACGCCGCGCGGCATGTCGGGGTGGCGGATGATGCGGTGGGGCGCGCCGATCATCTCGGGCCATTCATAGGCCGCGACCCGATGGAAGATATAGTTGCCCGACCGGATCACGCCGCGGTTGTCGGTTCGGGAGAAGAACACTTCGTCCGGCCTGAAAGGGGCTTCGCCGCTCGCGGGACGGAAGGTGTTCCGGTTGTCGATGAGGGTCAAGGCGGGCTCCGGTCGCTGTGGCATGCGACCCGGATATCAGAGGTTCTTTTCCGGTCGGTTAACGGCGTCGTCCGTCTCGCAGGGATGGAGCGATCAGCCCAGCGGCAGGACGTCGAGGGCGTATTGCCGGTTGCCTTTCTGATATATCACGCGCGAGGCGGAAATCGAGGTGACGCGTCCGCCGTCGAGACGGTCGCCGACTGCGACTTTCACGTAGCGGCCATTGGACATGCGCACCAGCGCCCGGCGCGCGGAGTTGGAGCCGTAGATCCCGATCACGTTCACCTGGCGCAGGTTGAGCGCGTTCTTCATCGTGGCGGTGCTGGCCACGGAAGCCGACGAGGGGATGCCCGACGGTGCCGCCGCTGCAATCACCTCGGGTTCGCCGTCGTCGGCGTCGTCGCGGCCCACGGGAGCGTTTTCGACGGCGGCCTGTCGGGTGTCGGGGGGGGCTTCGGTCTGGGCTTCCTGCGCGCGGGCGACCACTTGGGTGAAATTCCCCGGCCGTTCACCGGGGCGGATCGAACGTGCCACGGCGAGCTCGGTCGCGTCGGTGATTTCGGGCGCGGGCGCCGCTTCTTCGTCGGACGAGGCGAGCTGGATCGCGGCTGCGATTTCTGCGGCGGTCTCAGGATCGGTCTCGGACGCGGCCAGTTCGGTTTCGGGCAAAGTCGTGTCGAGGTCATCCGGGCGCGGGCGGGGGCGCGACTGGGACAGTTCGGCGAGTGTCTGACCGCCAAGCTGGGCCCGTTCGGCAAGCTCGGTCAGGTTCTCGGGCCGGGTCCGGGGGCGGATGTCCGTCGGGGCTGGCAGAGCTGCATCTTCCGGGGCGAGGGCGGCGTCGTCCTCGGGCAGCTCGGTCACAAGATCCGCAGGCCGGGCCGGGGGCACGACCGGGGGGCGACCCTGAACGACCAGGGCGCCTGTCGGGGTGACAGAGCCCTCGGGCGTCGGCACGACGAGACCGTCGTCACCGATGTCGAAGGACGTTCCCGGCGGCGGCGGCGGGCTCGGGGTGACGGGCGGTGCATCGGCTCCGGCCCCGGCCTGCGGCAGGGACAGGGCATCAGAGCCGGAAATCGCGGGGTCGATCGAGGCGACATAGACATCGTCGGCGCTGCTGGTGGTGGGATCGGCCAGCGGCTCGGGCGCGCGCTGCCAGACGCCGGTGGCGGCATAGCGGGCCTCGGCTGCCTCGGGGGAGAGCACGGCGCCGGTGTCAGAGGGCGGCGCGGAGGGCGCGTCGGGAGACGGCTGGTCGGTCACCGCATCGGCGTTGGCGACCTCGGTGTTTTCGGAGGGTGCCTCGGTCGGCTCGGGATTGAAGAGCGCAACCTCGTCGTCCGTGGCCAGCGTCGACCAGATCGCCGCGATGGCCATCAGAAGGATGAGGATCAGCGTGAGGATGAGGCCCATGTAGCGTGGGCGGCCGCGCGACCCGGCATCCCGGCGGGCACCGAAAACCGTCATCGCCTCGGCTTCCTTGCTGCGAGCTGCGGTCTGGGGGTCGGCCTTGCGGGACTTTCGCGACTGGCGCGCGGGTTTCGGCGCAGGCTCGGGTTTGGGCTCGGGCTTCTTGGCAAAATCCTCGGGCAAGGGTGCGATCACGCCGGGTAGGGCCCGCTTCTGGGGCGTATCGTTCCTGGCTTCCGCCGGCTCGGACGACCTGGGTGCGGGTGCGGCGGGGGCCTTGGGCTTGCGGTTGAACCAACCGCGTTTTTCGGGCTCGGGCGCCTCGTCAAGTGTATGGCCAAGGGCACGGGCCATGGCGAGACGGCGTTTCTCGGCGTCGCCGGAAAGCCGGGGCGCGGGCAAATCCGTGTCGTCGATGGCGACTTTCGGCGCGGGCTTGGGCTTGTCTTGTGCCGGCGTTGCGTCTGCGGCAGGGGCGGCGTCGGAAGTGATGCTGGCAGTGTCTGCCTCCGGCGTCGCATCTCCTTCGGTCGCACTCGCGATGCGGCGCGAGGAAAACGACGGCGCAGGTTTCGCGCCGGACGCTGGTTGCGAGACGTCACCTTCGGCGGCGGGGGTCTTGTCCTGGTCGACGACCGCAGAGGAGCGGGGAGGTGTCGGGGCTGCCGGGGCAGTCGGAGTCGCGGGCGCGCGGGAGGGCGTGCGCAGGATCGGGCTTGGGGAAGGGCGGTCGTCATCGGTTGGCGGGAAGGGGGCGAGCGACGGCTTCGGACCGCTGACCGGGGGCGGGCCGCGACGCGCCGAGGGCGACCGTCGTGCCGGGCGCGTTTCGGCAGCGGTGGATTCCGCATCCGTGTTTTCAGAGGGAGAGTCCGAAATTGAGACGTCGTCGGAGTCGGCCTCCACCTCGGCGGTCGGCTCCTCCGGGGTCGTTGCGGGAGACGACACGACAGGATCCGGGCGATGCCATGTCAGACGATCTTCGCGGACGGGCCGTTCGGACGTGGTCTCATCCTTCACGTCGTCTTCCGGTGGCAGTCCCGCGTCGGCGATTCCCGCGCGGATCGCAGGGCCGGTCGGAGCGGGTTCCGTAACGACTTCGGGCTCTTCGGGCGCAGTGAGTTCGGGTTCGACGGTCGGCGGCTCGGGCTTGGTGGCCGGAGCCTCGGGCGGAGGAGAGGTCGGAGGGAACGGATCGAGGCCGGCGCTGCTGTCCCGCTTGGTCGACGAAGGTTTCGCGGTGCCGTCGTCATAGGCGCGCGGGTTTCGGGGCACGGGGGCGGCGTCGGGTTGGACGCGGGCGCCGGACAGGATCCGTGAGGCCACCTTGGACGCGCCGAAGAAAGGTTCACCGGAAAAGGTTCCGCCTTCGGGCCGGGCGACGAAGCTGACCGGGTTGAAGCCGAACTGGTCGGCGAAGCTCTCGGCTTCGTCCATCGTCTCGCGGGCGAGGACGGCGACGCGGGCCGTCTGGCCGTCGATGCGCCAGTCGAACACGAGGTCGCGCACGTCGTAGGGGGTGAGCCCTTCGAGGCCTGCGCGAATCTGGACCTCGCGCGTGGCGTCGTCTTCGCCGGAGGCGTCGAGGGTGGTGTAGAGGATCTGCGAATTCGGGATGATCAGCTTGGAGGAAATCGTGCCGACGATGCCTTCGGCCTTGCGGCGCAGGTCGGCCAGATGGTTGGTCATCTCGGGATCATCGAGCGCGACCTCTCCCAGAGCCTTCCAGCCCGAGGAGTCCCGAACCAGAAGACGGATGCCGTCATGAGTGAGATCAAGCGCGCAATTCGGCTTCATGAGTGTTGTTTGTCCGAAACATTTCCACGTCGAATTCCGGGACAAGTCCCGGAAGTTTTTGGGAAACTATCGCAGGAGCGGGGCCAAGGAAAGGGAAACGGCGCGGCTTTGCGGCGAAAGGGGCAGAGTTTTACTCCGGGTCGCGGCTTTTCGCCGAGGCGTGGCGCGCCATCGGGCGCGGAGGGCCGACCCTGCCGTCGAGCGGATCTTGCGGTGGGCGGGACCGGGGTTAGCGACCCTTAGTCGGGCGCACGGCGGGTTTGGCCTATTGTCGGATTTCGGCCTGGAAGCTGTGTCCGGCGGCCCTTGTCGGGACCGTTTGGAAAGAGGAGTGAGCATCATGGTCAAGGACAGACAGGACGGGGCGGAAACCCCCATCGTCCCGACTGACGTGGATTTCCACGTGGTCACGGTCACGCAGTTCTTTCACATCTTGCGGGGTATTAACGACGCGCTCGCCGACTTGAGGACCGGCGATGACGAGACGGGCAAGTCTTTGCGCACCACCGCGTCGGAGCTTCGAAAGACCTATCAGATGGTCGCGGAAGAGAAGGCACGGATGGATGCGGCCGCTGCAAAGACAGGCGCGGCCGGGGCCAGCGAGGAGACTTTCGATGCCGACGCGATCCGACGACAGCTTGCCGAGCGCCTTGCTCGCCTCGGCGTCCGCGGCGCAGAGGATGGCGTTTCTGGAGAGCCTGACTGAGCCGGAACTCCGGTTCCTGCCCTATGTCTTCGATCTCTGGGCCTTGCCGCACCAAAGGGTTCCCGAGGGAGACTGGCGCACTTGGGTCATTTTGGGTGGTCGCGGCGCGGGCAAGACCCGCGCCGGGGCCGAATGGGTCAGGCATGAGGTCGAGGGGCCGACGCCTTTGGCACGGGGCCGCTCGGGCCGTCTCGCGTTGGTGGGCGAGACCTTCGATCAGGTGCGTGATGTCATGGTCTTCGGAGAGAGCGGCATCCTTGCCTGTTCGCCGCCGGATCGTCACCCGGTCTGGGAGGCCACCAAACGCAGGCTCGTCTGGCCCAACGGGGCGACGGCGCAGGCGTTTTCGGCTTCGGAGCCGGAGAATCTGCGGGGGCCGCAGTTCGATGCGGCCTGGGCGGACGAGCTGGGCAAGTGGAGCCGGATCGAGGACACCTGGGACATGCTTCAGTTCGCACTTCGGATCGGGGCGCATCCCAGGCAAGTGGTCACGACCACGCCGCGCAACCAACCGATCCTGCGCGATCTGCTTGAGGAGGCGGGGACGGTCGTGACCCATGCCACGACACGCGACAACCAAGCCAATCTGGCGGAGAGTTTTCTGGCTTACGTGGAGGGGCGCTACGGCGGATCGTCGCTTGGGCGGCAGGAAATTGAAGGCGAGATGGTCGATGGCGCGGAGCAGGCGCTCTGGGACATGGCGGCGATCGACCGGGGGCGGCTCGACGCGCGGCCCCCGCTGGGACGGGTGGTCGTGGCGGTCGACCCGCCGGTGACCGGACATGCGGGCTCGGACGACTGCGGTATCGTCGTCGTGGGGGCCAATACCGAGGGACCGCTGGGCGATTGGCGGGCGGTGGTGATCGCGGACGAAAGCGTGAGTGCTGCCAAACCCCATGTTTGGGCGAAGGCGGCGGTGGAGGCGATGGCGCGCCATGACGCGGATCTCATGGTGGCCGAGGTCAATCAGGGGGGCGACCTTGTCGAGGCGACGGTACGGCAGTTCGCGCAATTCGTGCCTTACAAGAGGGTGCACGCCTCTGTCTCCAAGGTCAGCCGGGCCGGGCCGGTGGCCGCGCTTTATGAGCAGGGACGAGTCGCGCATCTGCGCCATCTGGGGGCGCTCGAGCGGCAGATGAGCCTGATGACCACCCGAGGGTATCAGGGCAAGGGCAGCCCGGACCGGGTCGATGCGCTGGTCTGGGCCCTGACCGAACTCATGATCGAGCCCGCCCGACGCCCTATGAACCCCAGGGTGCGTACGGCCGGTTAAAGGAATTTTTAACCCTGACCGTCAGGGTGCTGATCAAGGACACAGGTCAAAAGATTGGCCGGGGCGCTCGAGGCGAACCGAGGGTCGGGCCTGAAACGGGCGAGGCGTAAACCTCTGATCCGGTGAGACATTTGTTCCTTCCCCCGACGGCTGGCCGTTTCGGGAGCGGGGAAGTTCTGCCCGAACGTTCGGCGCAGGGCGAGGAAAGCGACAGTCGAAGGAGTGCGCGCGGATGGCGATGTTTGATTTCCTGAAAAGGGCGGATGCGTCCCCGGTGGGCGAGGTGAAAGCTTCGGCCGCAGGGCCGGTCATCGCCTGGTCCGGGTCGGGCCGCGTGGTCTGGGGGCCGCGCGATACGGTGAACCTGACCCGCAACGGGTTTGTCGCCAATCCGGTCGGCTTTCGGGCGGTGAAGCTGGTCGCGGAGGCCGCTGCGGCGCTGCCGCTGGTGCTTCAGGATGCGACGGCGCGGTATGAGACGCATCCGGTCATGGACCTGATCACGCGGCCGAACCCGATGCAGGGGCGCGCCGAGTTGTTCGAAGCGCTCTACGGGCAGATCCTTTTGTCAGGCGACGGGTATGTGGAGGCGGTGGTCGGTGCATCTGGCGCGCCGGTGGAGCTTCACGTGCTCCGGTCGGACCGCATGGCGATCGTGCCGGGTCCGGATGGCTGGCCGGTGGCCTACGACTACACCGTCGGTGCGCGGCGGCACAGGTTCCATGTGGGCGAGGGGCCATCGCCCGTCTGCCATATCCGCAGTTTCCATCCGCAGGACGACCACTATGGGCTTTCCCCGATGCAGTCGGCGGCCCAGGCGCTCGATGTCCACAACTCGGCTTCGGCCTGGTCCAAGGCGCTGCTCGACAACGCGGCGCGTCCGTCGGGGGCGATCGTCTACAAGGGCGGCGAGGGGCAGGGCACATTGTCGCCCGACCAATACGACCGCCTCGTGGGCGAGCTGGAGGCGCATCATGTCGGTGCACGCAATGCCGGGCGGCCGATGTTGCTGGAAGGCGGGCTCGACTGGAAACCGATGGGCTTCTCGCCCTCGGACATGGAGTTCCAGAAAACCAAGGAAGCCGCGGCGCGGGAGATCGCGACGGCGTTCGGTGTGCCGCCCATGATGCTCGGCATCCCGGGCGATGCCACCTACGCGAATTACCAGGAGGCGAACCGGGCGTTCTATCGGCTCACGGTCCTGCCGCTGGCGAGCAAGGTGGCGGCGGCTCTGGCGCATTGGTTGTCGGCCTTCGTGGAAGACACGGTTGTGCTGAAGCCCGACCTCGACCAGGTGCCCGCGCTGGCCGCCGAGCGTGACCAGCAATGGGCCCGGATCGCGGCGGCGGACTTCCTGACTCAGGAAGAAAAGCGCGCGCTTCTCGGGCTGCCGCCCCTGTCCGTGCGAGCAAACGAAGGGGGCCAAGATGAGTGATGACCGTGGGCACAACCGCGGCAGAGAGCCGGGGCTTGAGCACAAGTTCGTGGCGCTGGGTGCGACAAGGGCGGTCGAGGGCGGGCTTGCCATAGAGGGCTACGCCAGCTTCTTCGGTGAGCCCGACCGTGGCGGCGACATTGTGGAGAAGGGGGCCTATGCGGCCTCGCTCGCCCATGTCGCGGCTTCGGGCGGTCAGATCAGGATGCTCTGGCAGCACGATCCGGCCCAGCCCCTCGGGGTCTGGGACGAGGTGCGCGAGGATCACCGCGGGCTTTTCGTCAAGGGACGCATCCTGACGGAGATCGAGCGCGGGCGCGAGGCGGCCCGTCTGATCGAGGCGGGCGCCTTGGACGGGCTGTCGATCGGCTACCGCACCCTGCGTGCTGTCAGGAACGACCGGGGCCAGCGGCTCCTCAAGGAACTGGAGCTTTGGGAGGTGTCGCTCGTGACCTTTCCGATGCTGCCCAGTGCGCGGATCGGGGCCAAGGGCGACATGCTCGAGGGCCACGATTGGCGCTCTCTCGCGCGGGTCATCGACGACGCGCGCCTGATGCTGGCCGGGGTGCGCCCGGACGGCGATCCGACCCTCTCTCGCAACAGGATCAAGTGATGACGAAAGAGACCAAATCTCGCGACCTGGCGGAGCCTGCCGACACGGCGGGTCCGGCCGGGGAGGTGAAGGCCGCCCTGACAAGGTTCGTGAGCGAAATCAGGTCGTTGAATGACGGCCTTCACAGCAGACTTCAACAAACAGAAGAGCGACTGACCATGCTGGATCGTAAATCCTTCTCCCCCGCACGCCCGCATCTGGCCCGAGAGGCCGACCTCGACGCACCGCACCAGAAGGCCTTCGATGCCTATCTGCGGTCCGGTGACGATGACGGGCTGCGGGGCATCGTGCCCGAGGGCAAGGCGATGTCCACCGCCGTGGCGGGCGATGGTGGCTACCTGGTGGATCCGCAGACCGCAGCCACGATCCAGAGCGTGCTGCGCTCGACCTCGTCGCTCAGGGCTGTCGCCAATGTGGTGAAGGTGGAGGCGACCTCCTATGACGTGCTGATCGACCATGCCGACCTTGGCCATGGCTGGGCGACCGAAACCGCCAGTGCCGCCGAAACGGGCGCCCCGGGGATCGAGCGGATCTCGATCCCGCTGCACGAGCTTTCGGCGCTGCCCAAGGTGAGCCAGCGTTTGCTGGACGACGCGGCCTTCGATCTTGAGGCCTGGCTTGCCGGGCGGATCGCAGACCGCTTCGCACGCGCCGAGGCGGCGGCCTTCGTCGACGGGGACGGGGTCGACAAGCCGACCGGGTTCCTGACGCATCCCTCGGTCGCCAACGCGAGCTGGACCTGGGGCAACATCGGTTACGTTTCCACGGGGGCGGCCGGTGATTTCGCGAACACCGATGGTGCAGACGTCATCTTCGATCTCGTCTACAGCCTCGACGCGGAATACCGCGCAAATGCGGCCTTCGTGATGAACTCCAAGACCGCAGGGGCGCTGCGCAAGCTCAAGGATGGCGATGGCCGGTTCCTCTGGACGGACGGACTCGCCGCTGAGCAGCCGGCGCGGCTCGCCGGTTACCCGGTGGTGGTGGCCGAAGACATGCCGGACATCGCACCCGACGCGATGGCCATCGCCTTCGGCGATTTTGCGGCGGGCTACACGATCGCGGAACGTCCGGACGTGCGCATTCTGCGCGATCCCTTCTCGGCCAAGCCGCACGTGCTGTTCTACGCGACCAAGCGCGTCGGCGGCGACGTGAGCGATTTCGCGGCGATCAAGCTGCTGAAATTCGCGGCCTCGTAAGTCGCAGAGACAAGCATCCGTCCCGCATCGGGGCGGATGCCTGTGGAACGCGCGCCTCACCCACTTCCCACCATGGTCTCCTGCTTCCCCTCCAGCAGGTCACTACGGGAGGCGCGCGGTCCTTCAAACGGAGTAGGGGCCGGAATTTCGGAGTAGACCCATGATGTTAGTCGAGCTGACAGAGGTGCCGGACGGCGCGCTACCTGTCGCGGAATTCAAGGATCACCTGCGGCTCGGAACGGGCTTCGACGAGGACGATCTGCAAGACGGGCTGCTTGTTCAGCAGCTCCGGGCGGCGCTGGCCGCGATCGAGGGCCGGACCGGCAAGGCGCTTTTTGAACGGACCTTCGAATGGAGCGTCGCGGCCTGGCGCGATCTGGGGCAGCAGATCCTGCCCATTGCGCCGGTGACCGGGGTCCACGCACTCGAGATCGAGGATGCCCAGGGGGTGGACGAGGTTATCGACGTGACACGCTTCCGGCTTGAGACCGACCTGCATCGCTCGCGTATCGTGGCGGCGGGCTATGTTCTGCCCGCCATCCCGGTCGGAGGGCAGGCGCTCGTGACCTTCAGCGCGGGGATGGGCGCGACCTGGCAGGATCTGCCCGCCGACATCCGGCAGGCGGTGCTCTATCTCGCGGGCCAGTATTATGAGGACCGGCACGGGCAGTCGGTTCAAGGCGAGACCTTGCCGCGTGTGGTGGAGGCTTTGATCCACCGTTACCGGGACTTCCGGCTGTTTCGGGGGCGCTGGTCATGAGCGCAGTTGCGAAACGCCCGGTTCTGAAGCGCAAGCTGGTGCTTGAAAAGCGCCACCTGAGCCCGGATGGTGCCGGTGGTTACACCACCGGATGGAGCGTGGTCGGCACGCTCTGGGCCGAGATCAAGGCTGGCACAGGGCGCGAACGGGCAGTGGAGGCGATGACGCTTTCTTCGATCCCGTGGCGGATCACCCTGCGCGCCGCGCCGATGGGATCGTCCCGCAGGCCGCGCCCGGACCAACGCCTTCGCAGCGGCACGCGGGTCTTCGTGATCGTCGCGGTGGCCGATGCCGATCCGTCGGCCGGGTATCTGACCTGTTTCGCCCGCGAAGAGGTGTCGTCATGAGCTATGGCACCGCTCTCGCCCTGCAACAGGCTATCTATCAACGGCTCACGGCCAATGCGACGCTCACCGTGCTTGTCGGCGCGGCGATCTTCGACGCGGTGCCGCCTGGTGTCACCACGGGCACCTATGTGGCGCTCGGGTCGGAGGACGTGCGCGAGGCGGGGGATGCAACGGGCCAGGGCGCACTGCACGAGGTGACGATCAGCGTCGTGAGCGATGCCTCTGGTTTCGCGACCGCCAAGGAAGTCGCCGTGGCCGTGTCCGACGCGCTCGAACATGCGCCTCTCATCCTCGCGCGGGGTCATCTGATCTCGCTCACCTTTCATCGCGCCCGGGCTCGCCGGGTGCAGGACGCCGACATGCGGCGCATCGACCTGAAGTTCCGCGCGCGGGTTCAGGACAGCCAACCAACGGAGTGACCGCCATGACCGCACAAAACGGCAAGGACCTTCTCATCAAGCTCGATATGGACAACACGGGCAATTTTTCCACGCTCGCCGGGCTGCGCGCCTCGCGGATCAGCTTCAACGCCGAGACGGTGGACGTTACTTCTCTGGACAGCGCCGGGGGCTGGCGCGAGTTGCTGGGCGGCGCGGGTGTGAAGAGCGCCTCTATCTCGGGCTCGGGCATCTTCAAGGACGAGGCCACGGACGAGCGTGCGCGTCAGATCTTCTTCGACGGCGAAGTGCCGGACTTTCAGGTCATCGTGCCGGATTTCGGCGTAATCGAAGGCGCCTTCATGATCACCGCGATCGAATACGCGGGCACCTACAACGGCGAGGCGTCTTACGAGATGTCGCTCGCCTCTGCTGGGCAGCTTTCGTTCACGGCGCTCTGAGCATGGGTAATCCGTGGACGGGGGAAGTGGCGCTCGTGATCGACGGCGAGGCACGGGTGCTGAAACTCACGCTCGGCGCGTTGGTCGAGCTTGAGGCGGCGCTGGGCACTGACAGCCTTGTCGCGCTGGTCGAGCGGTTCGAGAGCGGGCGGTTTGCGGCGCGTGACGTGGCCGCCGTGCTGGTTGCGGGGCTGCGCGGCGGAGGCAGCGCCCCCGTGGATCTGGGCAAAGCCGAGATCGAGGGCGGACCGATGCAGGCGGCCAAGGCGGCCGGGCAGCTGATCGTGCGGGCCTTTTCTCTGCCGGAGAGCGGTGAGTGAGCCGGTTCGACTGGACCGGCCTCATGCGGCTGGGGATTCGGGGGCTTGGTCTGCGCCCCCATGAATTCTGGGCGCTGACGCCGGCCGAACTCACGCTGCTTTTGGGGCGCGAGGGTGGGCAAGGGCCGCTTAATCGGGCGCGGCTCGAGGATCTGGCGCGGGCCTTTCCTGATCGCGCGCGTGACGACAATCAAGGAGACGTTTGATGGCGGAGATACAGGGGATCGAGGACTTCGACGATCAGGTCGCAGCACTCGAGGGATCGCTTCAGGGGGCCACGGCGCTCGCCGCCGGGTTCAAGATGGAGCTGGAGCGGGTGGGTGCGGTCTTTGTGGACATCAACGACGACGTGTCAACCCTGTCCTCGGGTATGACGAGCGGTCTGCGCAAGTCGCTCGACGGGCTCGTGTATGGCTCGATGAACGTGCAGGATGCGCTGAAGAGCCTCGGTCAGTCGATGCTCGACACGGTCTACGACGCGGCGGTGAGCCCGCTGACCTCGGGCTTGGGCGGTATCCTTGGCCAGGGGCTGGGTTCCGTGATGAACGCCTTCGTCCCCTTCGCAAAGGGCGGCGCGTTTTCCCAGGGCCGGGTGATGCCTTTCGCAAATGGCGGCGTCGTAAATGGCCCGGTCACCTTCCCGATGCGAGGCGGCCTGGGGCTGATGGGCGAGGCTGGGCCGGAGGCGATCATGCCGCTTGCGCGCGGGGCCGATGGGCGGCTCGGGGTGCAGGCCTCGGGCGGGCGCACGGTCAATGTCGTCATGAACATCCAGACGCCGGACGCCGAGAGCTTCCGCCGGTCGCAGGGCCAGATCGCCGCGCAGGTGAATCGGGTGCTCGGGCGCGGTCGGCGCTATTCCTGAGGAGAGGTAGATGAAGTTCCACGAGATACGCTTTCCGCCGACATTGAGCTTCGGCTCCATCGGTGGCCCGGAACGGCGCACCGAGGTCGTGACGCTTGCCAACGGGTTCGAGGAGCGCAACACGCCCTGGCAGCATTCGCTGCGGCGCTATGATGCGGGGCTGGGAATGCGCTCGCTCGACGATGTCGAGGTGATGATCGCCTTCTTCGAGGCGCGGCGCGGGCAGCTCTTCGGGTTTCGCTGGAAGGACTGGTCGGATTTCAAATCCTGCGTGCCTTCCGCGACGCCGGATTACATGGATCAGAAGCTGGGCGACGGCGACGGGATCACGAGGGTCTACAAGGTCCAGAAGACTTACGAGAGCGGGACATTTTCCTATGTGAGGCCGATCCGTAAACCAGTCGAAGGCAGCCTGCGCGTCGCGATCCAGGGCGATCCGCAAATCGAGACCATTGACTTCGACGTGGATACATCGACCGGCGAGGTGATCTTCAAGGACGCCCCGGCGCAGGGCGCCATTATTACCGCGGGGTTCGAGTTCGACGTGCCGGTGCGCTTTGATACGGACCGCATCCAGACGTCGGTCGCGAGCTTCCAGGCGGGAGAGGTGCCGAGCGTTCCGGTGGTAGAGGTGCGTATCTGATGACGGTTTCTCAGGCACTTCTCGATCATCTGGCGAGCGGGATCACCACGCTCGCGCGCTGCTGGAGGCTGACGCGACGCGATGGCTGGAGCCGGGGGTTCACCGATCATGACGGGGATCTGACCTTCGACGATCTGACCTACCGGGCCGATACGGGACTCTCTGCCCGGGCCTTCCTGCAGACGACGGGCCTGTCCATCGACAATACCGAAGCGCTGGGTGCGTTGTCGGATGTCTCGGTGACCGAGGCCGATATCCGTGCCGGGCGTTTCGACGGCGCCGAGGTCGAAGTTTGGCTCGTCAACTGGGCGGATGTGAGCGAGCGGATGATGTTGTTTCGTGGCCATTTGGGCGAGATCACGCGCTCGGGGGGTGCCTTTCGAGCAGAGCTTCTGGGTCTGGCCGAGGTGCTCAACCAGCCGCAGGGGCGCGTCTACCAGAAGAGCTGCTCGGCGGTTCTTGGCGATGGCAAATGCCGCTTCGATGTCGGCCAGATCGGGTTCACGGATGACGCCGAGGTCGTGAGCGTCGACCACGGCACGAAGCTGGTGCTCTCGGCCACGCAGGACCCGCAGGATCGCTGGTATGAGCGCGGCATTTTGCGTGTGTTGTCGGGGGCGGCCGAGGGGCTGACCGGCGTCATCAAGAACGACCGAAGGGGTGCGGTGGGGCGCGACGTGGCGCTCTGGCAGGAGTTGCGCGCGGCGATTGTGCCTGGCGACCGGGTGCGCATCGTCGCGGGCTGCGACAAGCAACCGGGCACCTGCAAGGCCAAGTTCGACAATATCCTCAACTTCCGGGGCTTCCCCTCCATTCCCGGCGAGGACCGGCTCTTGTCTGTGCCAGTGCGTGGGACCACCACAGACACCACGAGCGACGCGAAATGAGCGGGCCGACGGATATCGTGGCCGAAGCGCGGTCGTGGCTTGGCACGCCCTATGTCCATCAGGCGTCATGCCGTGGCGCGGGGGCGGATTGCCTGGGCCTCGTGCGCGGGATCTGGCGGGCGGTCGTCGGGGACGAACCGGTGACGCTGCCCGCCTATACACCCGACTGGTCGGAAGCGGCCCGTGACGAGGCGCTGATGCGCGGGGCGGGGCTCTACCTCGATCCGGCGAATGGTGCCCCGCAGCCTGGTGACATCGTGCTTCTTCGGATGCGCGACAGCGCGGTGGCCAAGCATCTGGGCGTCGTGGCCGAAGTCGGCTCTGCGCCCACGTTCATTCACGCCTACACGGGGCATGGCGTCGTCGAAAGCCCGTTTTCCCTTCCGTGGCAGCGCCGTGCGGTCGGTTACTTCCGCTTTCCGAACCAAGCAACGTTCACGCCCAATCAGAAAGACTAAGCCATGGCTACCATTGTTCTGTCCGCGGCCGGGGCCGCCATCGGCTCGTCCATCGGCGGCTCGCTTCTGGGCACCTCTTCCGTTGTCATCGGTCGCGCGGTCGGCGCGATCATCGGACGGGCCATCGACAACCGCCTGATGGGCGAAGGGTCGGAGGCGGTCGAAACCGGCCGGGTCGACCGTCTGCGCATCACCGGGGTCTCCGAAGGTGCTGCGATCCCCCGGATCTACGGACGGTTTCGCGTCGGCGGGCAGGTCATCTGGGCGGACAAGGTGCGCGAACACCGCACGATCTCGGATCAGGAAGAACAGGGATCGGGCAAGGGCGCCTCGCAGCGCAGCCAGTCGACCCTCACCGAATACAGCTACAGCCTGACCCTCGCCATCGCGCTCTGCGAGGGCGAGATCACGCATGTCGGGCGGATCTGGGCCGATGGCGAAGAGATCCGTGCCGACAGTATCGCGATGCGCGTCTACCGGGGCGACGAAGAACAGCTTCCGGACCCTGCGATTTCGGCCCGAATGGGCGCAGGTTCCGCGCCGGCCTTTCGCGGCACTGCCTATGTGGTGATCGAGAACCTCGACCTCACACGCTGGAACAACCGGGTGCCGGTCCTGAATTTCGAGGTGTTCCGCCCCGAACAGCCTGACCAGCGCAGGGATACCGCGCGTGGCACGCGGGCCGTGGCGCTCATCCCGGGCACGGGGGAATACGCGCTGGCGACACAACGTGTGCATTTTGGCGGCGGCCCGGGGAAGAAGACGCCCGTGAACCAGAACGCGCCGCTGCCCGGCACCGATTTCGCGGTCTCGGTCGCCCAGATGGACGAGGAACTGCCGAACCTAGAGGCGGTTTCCCTCGTGGTGAGCTGGTTCGGCACCGATTTGCGCGCGGGCTCCTGCAAGATTGTGCCACGCGTGGATCAGAAGGCCTCCGACGGTCTGGAAATGCCATGGTCGGTGTCGGGTCTGACCCGGTCCGAGGCGGCGCTGGTGCCGAAACTGGACGACAAGGCCGTCTATGGGGGCACGCCATCGGACAATGCCGTGATACAGGCGATCAAGCGGCTTCGGGCCCGCGGGAAGGCCGTGACCTTCTATCCCTTCATCCTGATGGAGCAGCTTGCGGACAACAGCCTGCCCAACCCCTATTCCGACGATCCCGGGCAACCCGCGCTGCCCTGGCGGGGCCGGATCACGAGTTCGATCGCACCGGGGCGGGCTGGCTCGCCGGACGGAACCGCGGCTGCGAGTTCCGAGGTTGCGGGCTTCTTCGGCACCGCAGGTCGCGCTCAGTTCGTGGAAACGCCCCAAGGGGTGAGCTTCAGCGGCCCCGCACAATGGAGCTACCGCCGGTTTATCCTCCACTATGCCCATCTGTGCAAAGCCGCCGGTGGGGTCGATGCCTTCCTCATCGGGTCGGAGATGCGCGGGCTGACGACGATCCGTGGGGCCTCGGGCACATTCCCGGCGGTCGCGGCGCTGCGCACGCTGGCCGCGGACGTGAAGGCGATCCTCGGCCCGAAGACCAAGGTCTCTTATGCCGCCGACTGGTCGGAATACTTCGGCTACCACCCGCAGGACGGATCGGGCGACGTGCACTTCCACCTCGATCCGCTCTGGTGCGACGAGAACATCGACTTCGTCGGAATCGACAACTACATGCCTCTGTCGGACTGGCGCGACTGTCCCGACCATACGGATGCGCATTGGGGGTCGATATACAATCCCGACTATCTCAAGGCCAATATCCTGGGGGGCGAGGGATACGACTGGTATTACCACGCGCCCGGTGCCCGCGCGATCCAGCTGCGCACGCCGATCACCGATGGCGCCTACGGCGAGGACTGGGTGTTTCGCTACAAGGACATAAGGTCGTGGTGGGAGAACCCGCATTTCGAGCGGCAGGGCGGGGTCAAGGTCGCGACTTCGACCGACTGGCAGCCGGGAATGAAGCCAATCTGGTTCACGGAAATGGGTTGTGCGGCGGTCGACAAGGCGACGAACGAACCCAACAAGTTCCTCGACGCCAAGAGCTCCGAGAGCGCGCTGCCCCGTTATTCCAACGGCTTTCGCGACGATGTCATCCAGATGCAATACCTGCGCGCGATGCGCGAATTCTGGGAGGACCCGGCAAACAACCCGACCCACCCGGCAACGCAGGTGCAGATGGTGGATATGAGCCGCGCCCATGTCTGGGCCTGGGACGCGCGGCCGTTTCCGTGGTTTCCCCAGAACCGGAAGCTCTGGGGGGATTGGGAGAACTATGCCAAGGGCCATTGGCTCAACGGTCGCGCCACGTCGCGGAGTCTTGCGAGCGTGGTGGAAGAGATCTGCCTGCGCTCGGGACTGCGAGATTTCGATACCAAGCGGCTTTATGGCATTGTCCATGGCTATGCCGTGAACGAGGTGTCGGATGCGCGCGCGGCGCTACAACCCCTCATGCTCGCCTATGGGTTCGAGGCGGCCGAACGCGACGGGCGGATAGAGTTCTTTTCACGCTATGGCGACCCAGATGGCGAGATCACCCCCGAGACGCTGGCGGTTTCGGGAGAGGTGGAGGGCGACCTCGAGTTCACCCGGGCGCCCGAGGCAGAAATGGTGGGCCGTGTGCGGCTGAACTATACGGAGGCGTTCGGTGACTACCAGATCCGTGCCGCCGAGGCCCGTTTCGCGGACGACCCCGTCGTCGGCGTGTCGTCTACTGACCTGCCGCTGGTCCTGACACAGGTCGAGGCGAGCGCGATGACGGAACGCTGGCTCGCCCAGTCCCGGGTGTCGCGGGATACCGCACGGTTCGCCGTGCCGCCCTCGGCGCTGGGCCACCGCGCGGGGGACGTGGTGTCGATCGATACGCCTGGGGGCACCGAGCACTTTCGGCTCGACCGTATCGAACAGGCTGGCGTCCAGATCGTTCAGGCAGTGCGGGTGGAGCCCGGCATCTTCGAGCCCTCCGAAGGCGTGGATGCAGAGGTGGCGCCCACCGCCTTCACGCCCGTCATCCCGGTTCTGCCGATCTGGCTCGATCTGCCGCTTCTGAAGGGGACCGAACAGCCGCATCGCCCGCATATGGCCATCGCCGCCGATCCCTGGCCCGGTCCGGTCGCGGTCTTCTCGTCGGTCTCCGACGACGGCTATCGGCTCAACACGGTATTCGGTGCTCCTGCGCGCGTCGGGATCACCGAGAGCGTCTTGCCCTATGCCCGACCCGGCGTCATCGACAACGGTCCGGCATTGCGCGTGCGGCTGACCCAAGGCGCGGTATCGTCCTCGGGCGAGGCGGCAATGCTCAACGGTTCCAACGTCGCGGCCATCGGACTTGGAGGCCCTGATGGATGGGAGGTATTCCAGTTCGCCCATGCCGAGCTGATCGGTGAAAACCTTTATGAGTTGCGTGGCCGGCTGCGCGGTCAGGCGGGGAGCGACGCCTTCATCCCGCCTCAGTGGGAGGTCGGGGCGACCGTCGTCTTTCTCGACAAGAGTGTGAAGCAACTGGCGCTGGCGCGGTCGGAACGGGGGCTTGAACGGCACTACCGCACCGGACCCGCGAGCCAGAGCCTCGACGACGAGAGTTACGTCCACGAGGTTCAGACCATCGCCGGCGTCGGCCTGCGGCCCTATGCGCCCGCGCACCTGTCGGCGGTCTGGTCCGGAAGCGACCTGACCCTGCGCTGGATCCGGCGCACGCGGATCGACGGCGACAGCTGGGAAGGGGTGGAGGTGCCGCTGGGCGAGGATGCGGAGCAGTATCTCGTCAAGGTCTTCGCGGGCGGCGCGCTGCGGCGCGAGGCGACGGTCGGTACGCCCGGCTGGACCTATACGCAACCGGACCGACTGGCGGATGGTGTGAGCACCGCCTTTTCGGTCGAGGTGTCGCAGCTCTCCATGAGCTTCGGACCCGGGCCCGGCACCCGCATAGACGTGGCATGACGGTCGGGGGCCTTCATTCCGGGCCGTGAGGACGAAGATCACGGCTTTGCATTTGGATTCTGCGCAGGACCTGCCATATACCCAAGATGCAATAAGGATGGAGGCCCCCATGGCCGAACGGAACCCGAAACCCCGTGTCGTCGACCCCGTCTGGGACCAGATCATTTCGGAAGCGCATGAGGCCGTGGCGCACGAGCCGCTCATGGGCGGGTTGATCCACGCCTGTATCCTGCACCACAAGTCGCTGGAAAAGGCGTTGTCCTACCGGATCGCGGCGAAGCTGTCGTCGAACGAAATGTCGATGATGGTGCTGCGCGAAGTCGCGAACGAAGCCTATGCGGTGTCGCCCGAGTTGGTCGAGGCCGCGCGTGCCGACCTCTCGGCCGTGATGGAGCGTGACCCCGCGACCCACCGCTTCCTCCAGCCCATGCTCTATTTCAAAGGGTTCCAGGGCATGCAGGCATACCGCCTCGCGCATTGGCTCTGGGAACAGGGGCGTCACGACCTCGCCTATTTCCTGCAGATGCGTTGCTCCGAGGTGTATGGCATCGACATTCACCCCGCAGCGCGAATCGGCAAGGGCATCATGATCGACCACGCGCATTCCATCGTGATCGGTGAGACCGCCGTCGTGGGGAACAACGTCTCGATGCTGCACTCGGTCACGCTGGGCGGCACCGGCAAGGAAGAAGAGGACCGGCATCCCAAGATCGAGGACGAAGTCCTGATCGGGGCCGGGGCCAAGGTGCTGGGCAACATTCGCGTGGGCTGCTGCTCGCGCATCGCCGCGGGCTCGGTCGTGCTGGCCGATGTTCCGCCGGCGACGACCGTGGCCGGTGTGCCCGCAAAGGTGGTGGGCGAGGCGGGTTGCGCCCATCCTTCCGTGACCATGAACCACATGTTCGGTGGTCAGAACTCGGAGGATTGAACGCGGCACGACTGGCGGCGTCAACTTCGCGAGAGATGTGACGAAGCGGCTCCCTAGTGGGGGCCGCTTTCATTTTTACAACATCTGGTCGCTGCGCCTTGGAACTTTCGCGGGGGCTTCACCGTTTCCTAAGCAACCGCCCGCCATTGTCGGGCCATCGAGACACTTGGGAGACTGCAATGAAACCCTTCGCCATCATCACCTTCGGTTGGGTCGCCGCCAGCGCGGCGCTTGCCATGCTCGTCTGACGAACGGTGGGAGTCCTGATTAGTTGAACCCGGGGCGCAGGATTGCGACCCCGGGTTCATTTTGGGCATTGGGCGCAGCCCCGGAACTGACCCATCGACCCCATCCTTCCCAGACGTAAACTCCATTGAAATCGCTCGGGAATATGATCCGCCGGGTATCATAGGCGAAAGCTCGCGCATGTTTGATCTCAAACAATGACATTCGTCAAAAGCCAAGTAAGAGTGTGCCCATCAAAAACAAGGAACGGGGACCATCATGCTTCGTATGTGGATTGCCACTGTGCTCGGTTTCGCTGCGCTCTACGCGGTGGCCATCGCGGCCTGAGGGTCGCAAACTCACCCGCATCGTCGGGTGCCTGAGGTAGGCAGAAAAAAGGTCGCAAAGACCGAAAGAAATTCAAAAGAGCGCCGGGTGACAGACCCCGCGCTCTTTTCTTTTGCCTTGTGGCTGCGCTCAGGCCGGTTGCGCCATCTGGTCGTAGGCCTCGATCACATGGGCTCCGTACATGTAGGCTGGGCCCCCGCCCATCAGCACTGCGACCGCGATCATCTCGGTCATCTCCTTGCGCGTGGCACCGGCCTTTATCGCCGCTCGCACGTGGAACCCGATGCAGTCGGTGCAGCCCTTGGCGACCGCGATGGCCAGCGCCATGAGTTCCTTGTGTTTCTTGGACACGTCACCGTCGTAAAAGGCCGCCCGGTGCATGGCGGCAAAGCCCGCCGCGGTCTCCGGCTCGATCTTCCGGACCTTGTCCAGGTTGGCGGCCGTATTGGCGAGGTAGGAAGCATAGTCCATCGGGAAAACTCCTGTGAATTTTCCTTCTGCTATCGCGCTCACCGCGCCTTCACTTTGAGACACATCAAGAAAGCTGAATATTACCGCTCCCCGCACCGCATGAAAAAGGGCCGCGCAGGTGTCTGCGCGGCCCCTGTTTCGCGGATGCAGCCGATCAGGCGAGCATCACCATCGGGTTCTCGAGGTTTTCGACGATGGCCTTGAGCAGTTCCGCCCCGAGCGCCCCGTCGATGACCCGGTGATCGACCGACAAGGTCACGCTCATCACGGTCGCCACCTCGATCTCACCCGCATCGTTCACGACCGGCTTCTTTACGCCCGACCCGACCGCGAGGATCGCGCCGTGGGGCGGGTTGATCACCGCGTCGAAGTTGTCGATGCCGAACATGCCGAGGTTCGAGACCGCGAAGCTGCCGCCCTGATATTCGTGGGGTGCCAATTTGCGGTCGCGGGCGCGAGTGGCGAGGTCCTTCATCTCGGCCGACAGCGCCGACAGCGACTTCATGTCGGCATCCTTCAGAACCGGCGTAAACAGCCCGCCCTCAATGGCGACGGCGACCGCCACATCCGAGGGCTTGAGCTTGAGCACCCGGTCGCCTGCCCAGACCGCATTCGCGTCCGGCACGGATTGCAGGGCCAGCGCGCAGGCCTTGATGATGAAGTCGTTGACCGACAGCTTCACTCCGCGCCCCTCGAGCTGCTTGTTGAGCTGCGAGCGGAATTTCATCAGCGCGTCGAGCTTGATGTCGCGGCGCAGGTAGAAATGCGGGATGGTCTGCTTGGCCTCGGTAAGACGCGCGGCAATCGTCTTGCGCATCCCGTCGAGCTTGACCTCTTCGAACTGCCGACCCTCATACATCTTGAGGACGGCATCGGTCGACGGACCAGCGGCGAGGGCCGGGGAAGCACCTTTGGCTGCCTCGGCTTTGGGTGCATCCGACTTCGCAGGCGCTTGACCGGGTTTGGCGTTCTCGACGTCGGCCTTCACGATCCGGCCCTTGGGGCCGGAGCCTTTGAGCGCCGACAGGTCGATGCCCTTGTCCGCCGCGATCCGGCGGGCGAGGGGCGAAGCGAAGATGCGACCACCCTTGTCGTCCTTGCCTGCCGCAGGAGCCTTGGTTTCGGCCTTGGGCGCTTCGGCCTTGGCTTCGGCTTTCTCTTCCGACTTGGCGGGGGCTGCGGGCTTGGCCGACACGTCGCCAATGTCGTCCGCGCTTTCACCCTCTTCCAGCAGCACGGCGATGGGGGTGTTGACCTTGACGCCTTCCGACCCGTCGCCCACGAGGATCTTGCCGATCACGCCCTCGTCCACGGCCTCGAACTCCATCGTGGCCTTGTCGGTCTCGATCTCGGCGAGGATATCGCCGGATTTGACTTCGTCGCCCTCTTTCACCAGCCACTTGGCCAGCGTGCCTTCCTCCATCGTCGGAGAAAGTGCGGGCATCAGGATTTCCGTTGGCATATCCGTTCCCCCTTATTTGTAGCAGACCGACTTGGCCGCCTCGACGACCTCGGCGGTGGTGACGAGCGCGAGCTTTTCGAGGTTCGCGGCATAGGGCATGGGCACGTCCTTGCCCGTGAGCGTGATGACCGGCGCGTCGAGGTAGTCAAAGGCCTCCTGCATGATGACCGACGACAGGTAGGACCCGATGGACGCCACCGGCCAGCCTTCTTCCACCGTCACGCAGCGGTTGGTTTTCTTGACGCTTTCCACCACGGTCTTGGTGTCCATTGGACGCAGGGTGCGCAGGTCGATGACCTCGGCGGAAATCCCGTCTTCTGCGAGCTTTGCCGCCGCCTCGAGCGCGTATTTCATGCCGATCCCGAAGGAGACGATGGTGACATCGTCGCCCTTCTGCCAGATCCGCGCCTTACCAAACGGCACCGTATAGTCATCGAGCACCGGCACCTCGAAGGACTGCCCGTAGAGCAGTTCGTTCTCGAGGAAGACGACTGGGTTGTCCGACTTGATCGCGGATTTCATGAGCCCCTTGGCGTCGGCAGCAGAGTAGGGCATCGCAACCCAGAGCCCCGGGATCTGCGCATACCAGCCTGCGTAGTCTTGGCTGTGCTGAGCGGCCACGCGGGCGGCGGCACCGTTGGGGCCACGGAACACGATTGGCACGCTCATCTGGCCGCCGGACATGTAGCGCGTCTTGGCAGCGGTGTTGATGATGTGGTCGATGGCCTGCATCGCGAAATTGAAGGTCATGAATTCGACGATGGGGCGAAGGCCGCCCATCGCGGCGCCCGCGGCGAGACCGGCAAAGCCGTGCTCGGTGATCGGCGTGTCGATCACGCGCTTTGAGCCGAATTCATCGAGCAGACCCTGGGACACCTTGTAGGCGCCCTGGTACTCGGCGACTTCCTCGCCCATGAGGAAGACCATCTCGTCCGAGCGCATTTCCTCGGCCATGGCATCGCGCAAGGCTTCGCGCACGGTCTGGGTCTTCATCTCGGTGCCCTCGGGGATCTCGGGATCCTCGGGGGTCTCGGGTTCGGGCATGGTGGCCGACCCGGGGTTGGAAGCGACGGGTTCGTCCGACGGAGCGTCGTCCGACTTGGCCTCGGACGTGTCGCCGCCGGAGCTTTCCCCGCCGGAGGACGCCTGAATGTCATCGGCGCTTTCGCCTTCTTCGATGAGCACCGCGATGGGGGTATTCACCTTCACCGCTTCCGTGCCTTCGGCGATCAGGATCTTGCCCACGACGCCTTCGTCCACGGCTTCGAATTCCATCGTCGCCTTATCGGTCTCGATCTCGGCGAGAATATCGCCGCTCTTCACTTCGTCGCCCTCTTTCACCAGCCATTTGGTCAGCGTGCCCTCTTCCATGGTCGGGCTCAGTGCGGGCATGAGAATTTCGGTTGCCATCTGTCTCTCTCCCTCGTCACTCAGGCGTAAATGTCGGTCCAGAGCTCATCGAGCGCCGGTTCCGGGCTTTCGCGGGAGAACTCCGCGGCCTCGTTGACGATGTCCTTGATCTCCTTGTCGATCGCCTTGAGCTCGTCCTCGCTGGCATGTTTGCCGGTGAGGAGCATCTCGCGGACGTTCTCGATCGGGTCCTTCTCGTCGCGCATTTTCTGCACCTCTTCGCGGGTGCGGTATTTCGCGGGGTCGGACATGGAGTGGCCACGGTAGCGGTAGGTCTTCATCTCGAGAATGTAGGGGCCCTTGCCGGCGCGGCAGTGCGCGATGGCCTTCTCGCCCGCTTCCTTGACGGCGAGCACGCTCATCCCGTCGACCTCTTCGCCCTCGATGCCGTAGGCCGCACCCCGTTCCCAGAGCGACGGCGACTTGGTCGACCGCTTGACCGAAGTGCCCATTGCATATTGGTTGTTCTCGATCACGAAGACGACCGGCAGGTTCCAGAGTTCGGCCATGTTGTAGGTCTCATAGACCTGGCCCTGGTTGGCGGCGCCGTCACCGAAGTACGTGAAGGTGACGCGGTCGGTGCCCTTGTACATGTCCGAGAAGGCAAGCCCAGCGCCGATCGGCACCTGCGCGCCTACGATCCCGTGGCCGCCGTAGAAATGGCGTTCGGTCGAGAACATGTGCATCGAGCCGCCTTTGCCCTTGGAATAGCCGCCCTCACGCCCGGTGAGTTCGGCCATCACGCCCTTGGGGTCCATGCCACAGGCGAGCATGTGGCCGTGGTCGCGGTAGGAGGTCACGCGCTTGTCGCCTTCGTCCGCGGCGGCCTCGAGGCCCACCACGACGGCTTCCTGCCCGATGTAGAGGTGACAGAACCCGCCGATGAGTCCCATTCCGTAGAGCTGGCCGGCCTTTTCCTCGAATCGACGGATGAGCAGCATGTCACGGTAATACTGCAGCAATTCGTCCTTGGATGTGTTTGATTTTTTGGCGCTTTTGGCGGTCGCCATGGGGCCTCTCCTCCACGTTCCGAAAATTGGTTTAACGTTAAACTATCTCATAAACGAAAATTGATCGTGAGGCGAGCATGGATTTTCGCGAGGTGATTTCGCGCGGTGTGCCGCGTGGTCCGGACGGTGCCGGATTGTGCGCTTCGCGCGCAGGCTTTGCCGGGCATCGCCTTCGGCGCTGTCCCGGCGGCGGGGGACGCTGTCCCCCTCGCGCGTGCCGCGCGACCCCCCTGAGGTATTTGGAAAGCGATGAAGGGCTTAGCGCAGCACGATTTCGTCGGCGCGCACCATGCCCAGGACCGAGCGCGCCTGCTGGTCGAGGAGGTCGAGGTCGAGGAAGCCGTCGGACATGCGCTGGGTCTTGTTTTCGAGGACCTCGATTTCGGCGGCGAGCCGGTCGCGCTCTTCGCGCAGGACCTGCGCCTCGGCGTCGATGCCGATCCGGCGGAACAGGCCGTAGTCGCCCTGAACGGAGGCGAAGGTGAAATAGGTCCCGGCGCAGATCAGCCCGAGGAAGTAGAGCACGCCACCGAAGCCGGATTGTTTGCGAAAGCCGCGCATGATCCTGATCTGCCTTTGAACTGCTCGTATCGAGGCACCTCTTCCGGGTGCCTTTCCAGCACTATGACACAGGCGATTCGCCCTGTGAATCCCCTTCAGGTCACGACTTCGAAATAAACCCCCGCAACGTCAGGCTTTGTGGCGTCGCGCTCCGGGCGTAGGGTCGCGGCAGGAGGAATGACCATGCCCGCACCCGTCACATCCCTAGGCACACATGAGGTCGAGAACCAGCCGGGTCCGCCCCCGGCGGGGGACCTTTGGCAAGGGGACCGCGCGCTTCGTAATTGGTTGCGGGCGGCGGGCGGCGATGAAGCGGCTGCGGCCGCGGCAGGCGCGGCTTTCGGGGCCGAGGCGCTGCGGGCGGCGGGCGAGGCCGCGCGGGCACATCCGCCGGAGTTGCACCTTTTTGACCGGGCCGGGCGGCGGCTGGATGAGGTCCGCTTCCATCCGGGCTATCACGAGGTGATGCGGGCGGGGACGGCGGCGGGCTATGCCAATGTGGCCTGGGCTGGCGGAGAGGGCGGGCATGCAGCCCATGCCGCGATGGTCTATATGCTCTCACAGGTCGAGCCTGGGGTCTGTTGTCCGCTCACGATGACCTATGCCGCCGTGCCCGCGCTCGAAGCCGCGCCCGATCTGGCGGCGCTCTGGCGGCCGAAGCTTTTGTCCGACGACTATGATTCCACGATCGCACCAGTCGGCGAGAAACGGTCGGCGACGCTTGGCATGGCGATGACGGAAAAACAGGGTGGCTCGGATGTGCGGGCCAACTCGACGCGCGCGGTTCGCGACGGCGACGATTATCGGCTGACGGGGCACAAGTGGTTCTGTTCGGCGCCCATGTCCGACGGCTTTCTGACTCTCGCGCAGGCCGAGGGCGGGCTCACCTGTTTTCTCGTGCCGCGCTGGACCGAGGAGGGGCGCAACGGGATCCGGCTGCAACGGCTCAAGGACAAGCTCGGCAACCGCGCCAACGCCAGTTCCGAGATCGAGTATCACGGCGCGCTGGCGTATCGTCTGGGTGAAGAAGGACGCGGGGTCGCGACGATCATCGAGATGGTGCATCACACCCGGCTCGACACCGCGATGGCGCCAGCAGGTCTGATGCGGGCGGCGCTGGTCGAGGTCAACCACTGGATGTCCGGGCGGCGCACGTTTCAGCGCCGGCTCATCGACCAGCCCCTCATGCGGGCGGTCGTCGCAGATCTGGTGCTCGATTGGGAAGGGGCGCTCGCGCTCGGGATGCGGGCGGCGCGGGCCTTTGACGCGCGGGGCGAGGGCGACCGGGCCTTCGCGCGGATCGCGGTGGCGCTGGCCAAGTTCCTGTCGAACAAACGCGCGCCGGTGGTGATCGTGGAGGCGATGGAGTGCCTCGGGGGCATGGGCTATGTCGAGGAGACGCCTATGCCGATGCTCTACCGCGAGGCGCCCCTGAACGGGATCTGGGAAGGATCGGGCAACGTGATCTGCCTCGATATCCTGCGCACTCTGGCGCGGGAGCCCTTGGCGTGTGACACGCTGCGCGAAGAACTGCAGGCCGCGACCGGGGCCGACCGGCGCTACGACGCGGGGCTCGCCGCGCATCTCGCGCGCTGGCCGGGACTCCCGGACGAGGCGGAGGCGCGCTGGTTCGTCGAGAGCCTCGCGGGGCTTCTGGTGGCGAGCGTCTTGATCCGTGAGGGGCAGCCCGCCGTAGCCGACGGCTGGATCGCGACGCGGGTGTCGATGGAGCGGGGTCTGGTGCCCGGCGCGGTCGCGGGGCTCGATACCGAGGGCCTGCTCGCGCGGCTTTGAAACGGAAAACGGCCGCGTGATGGCGGCCGCTTCCTTGAGTATTTTCAGAACGATGAAAGGCTCAGGTGATCGAGGCGCGATAGATGCCGTCGATGGCGGCACCGATGGTCGCGTTGAAGTCCTCGTTCGATTGCTGCGCCGAGAGACCTTCGGTCAGAGCGCGCGAGAAGCTTGCGATCATGCCTTCGTTCTTCGACAGAAGGTCATTGGCCTCGTCACGCCCGTAGCCACCCGACAGCGCCACGACGCGCAGGACCTTGGGATGGGCGATAAGCTCGGCGTATTGGCCGGGCTTGGTGGGGAGAGACAGTTTCAGCATGACCTCGGTGCCCTCGGGGAGCGCGTCGAGGTGTTTCAGGATCGCGGTCTTGAGCAGATCCTCGGCCTCGGCCTTGTCGGCGATGGTGATGGTCACTTCGGGTTCGAGGATCGGGCAGAGCCCCTTGGCGAGGATCTGGTCGCCTACCTCGAATTGCTGGGCGACGATGGCGTCGATCCCGGCCTTGTTTGCGGCGGAGATGACGGAGCGCATCTTGGTGCCGAAGACGCCCTGCGCCACGGCGCGGTCGAGGAGTTCGTCGAGACCCGGCATCGGTTTCATGAGTTGGACGCCGTTCTCCTCGGCCTCGAGCCCCTTGTCGACCTTGAGGAAAGGCACGACGCGGCGTTCTTCCCACAGGTAGGCGGCCGACGGTTTGCCACCGATATCGCGGTCCATGGTCATTTCGAAGAGGATCGCACCGATCACCTTGTCGCCGGTGAAATCAGGCGCCTGTGCAATGCGCGCGCGCATGGCATGGATGAGGTCGAACATCTCGTCTTCCGAACCATAGGCGCTTTCCTCGATCCCGTAGAGGCGCAGCGCCTTGGGTGTCGAGCCGCCGGATTGGTCGAGGGCCGCGATAAAGCCCTTGCCGGTTTTCATCTGCGCGCGCATCGCGGCTGTGCTCATCGGGAACTCTCCAGAATGTCATGGTTTCCCAAGTCCTACGAAAGCCTTGGGAAAAGGGCAATTCGGGTTGCGCTAACGGTTCTCAGGTTCCCGTGGAAAGGCACCTTGGGGGCAGAGTCAGCCCTCCAGCGCGGCGACGCCGGGCAGGGTCTTGCCTTCCATCCATTCGAGAAAGGCGCCGCCCGCCGTCGAGATATAGGTGAAGTCCTCCGCCGCGCCCGCGTGGTTCAGGGCTGCGACCGTATCGCCACCGCCGGCCACCGTGACGAGCGTGCCGGCGCGGGTCATTTCGGCGGCCTTCTTGGCCGCCTCGACGGTGGCCTTGTCGAAGGGCGCGATTTCGAAGGCGCCGAGCGGGCCGTTCCAGATCAGCGTGCGCGACTTGTCGAACACAGCTCCGATGGCGGCGACGGTGTCGGGGCCGGCGTCGAGGATCATCGCGTCGGCGGGGCAGGCGTCGGCGGCGACCACTTCGCTCGGCGCGCCGGCCTTGAACTCGTGCGCGACGACCACGTCCACGGGCAGCACGATCTCGCAGCCCGCAGCGGCAGCCTTTTCCATGATCTCGCGCGCCGTGTCGGCCATATCGTGTTCACACAGCGACTTGCCAACGTCGATGCCCTGTGCGGAGAGGAAGGTATTGGCCATGCCGCCCCCGATGACGAGGTAATTCACCTTTTCCACAAGGTTGCCCAGAAGCTCTAGTTTGGTCGAAACCTTGGCGCCGCCCACGACGGCTGTCAGCGGACGGATCGGGTCTGACAGGGCCGCTTCCAGCGCCTTCAGCTCGGCTTCCATGAGCCGTCCCGCGCAGGAGGGCAGAAGCTGCGCCACGCCTTCGGTCGAGGCATGGGCCCGGTGTGCCGCAGAGAAGGCGTCGTTCACATATACCTCGCCGAGCGCGCCCAGGGCGGCGGCGAAGGTCGGCGCGTTCTCGGTCTCGCCGGGATGGAAACGGGTGTTCTCGAGCAGGAGGACCTCGCCGGGCTGCAGCGCGGCAACGGCGGATTTGGCGGGACCGCCGATGCAGTTCTCGGCGAATTTCACCGACACGCCGATGGCCTTTTCCAGCGCTGGAACCAGACGCGACAGCGACATGTCCGGCACGACCTGGCCCTTGGGGCGGCCGAAGTGGGCCAGAAGCACAGGCATCCCGCCCTTGTCGAGGATGTCGCGGACGGTGGGCACGATGCGCTCGATACGGGTCGCGTCGGTGACGTTGCCTGCGTCGTCCAGCGGCACGTTGATATCGACGCGCACCAGCACTGTCTTGCCGTCAAGGTCCATGTCGTCCAGCGTTTTCCAGCTCATCCCAGTCTCCTTGCTCCGTTACCCTGACAAACACCGTTGAAGCAGGGAATACAAGGCGATTGACCGCCGGTGGCGCCTCGCGCAAGGGCGTTCCGGTCACACGGTATTTGCTTGTGCCTTGCGCGCGGCACCCCTACTTTCCCGGCCAAATATGAAAGGAGCCATCATGGCCGAGATCAAGGATCCCGAAAACACCGTCATCATCGAGTTGAAAGACGGCCCCGTCACCATCGAACTTCTGCCCGACGTCGCGCCGAAGCACGCCGAGCGGATGAAGGAACTGGCCCGCGCCGGGAAATACGACGGCGTCGTCTTCCACCGCGTGATCGAGGGCTTCATGGCCCAGACCGGCGATGTGGAGCACGGCAATCTCGAGGGTGGCGGCAACGTCCGGCGCGCGGGCACCGGTGGTTCGGATCTTCCCGATCTTTCGGCCGAGTTCTCCAAGCTGCCGCATGATCGTGGCACGCTGGGCGCGGCCCGCTCAGCCAACCCGAACTCCGCCAACTCGCAGTTCTTCATCAACTTCAAGGACAACCATTTCCTGAACGGGCAATACACCGTCTATGGCCGCGTGATCTCGGGGATGGAACATGTGGACGCCATCGTGCGGGGCGAGCCGCCGGCCAATCCGGACAAGATGATTTCCGTGAAGGTGGCCGCCGATGTCTAAGAGCTGGATGGCCTGGTGGGTCGCGTTTCTCTCCGGCGTCGCGCTGGTGGTGGCCTATTACTTCATGACCGTCGGCGGGGCGACCGCGCAGACCGCCGAGACCTGCGAAGCGGGTGGCCCGCAGATCGAAGTCACAGTGGCGGGCGAGGCGAACGGCCCCGTCGTGATCGAGCTGTGCGAGAACATCGCGCCGCAACATGTCGAGCGTATCGTGACGCTTGCGGGCGAAGGCGCCTATGACGGCGTCGTCTTTCACCGCGTGATCGACGGCTTCATGGCGCAGACCGGCGACGTGGAGCACGGCAAGATGGGCGGCGACATGCGCATGGCGGGCACGGGCGGTTCGTCCTATCCGGACCTTCCGGCCGAGTTTTCGTCGGAGAGCTTCCAGCCCGGCGTGGTCGGCATGGCGCGGTCGCAGGATCCGAACTCCGCCAATTCGCAGTTCTTCATCATGTTCGACCCCGCGCCGCATCTGGACGGGTCGTATACCGTGGTCGGTCGCGTGACGTCCGGCATGGATGTGGTGAACGCGATCAAGCGCGGCACCGGTCGCAATGGCGAAGTCGTCGGTCAGCCCGACGTGATGGAAAGCGTCCGCGTCCTGTCGAACTGACAGGGTCGCGGTGATCCCTTATGAATGGTCGGCCCGCACATGCGGACCGACCGGTCCACGTCAAACCGTGGCAAGCGCGATCAAAAAGGCGCAGAACAAAAGCCATTCCATCACAGGAAGGCTGTGTCTCCGAAGCAAGCTGTTCATGTTATCTCCCCAAGTATTGGGAGAGTAACATCGCACCCCCCGAGTTAACAAAGCGTTTTCACTGAATTGCGGCAGTTATCGCCGAAAAATTTCATCTTGTTTCCTTAGATTGCTCCGAATTGCAGGCCACCGTTTCAGGCAACGCAACAATCGGTTGTCGCCAAGTTGTTTGGTGACATCAGCATCCAAGGGTTCATCATGTTCCAGTTCTTCGGACCATCCGGCCTCTTCGATTTCGGTGGACGATCCACCGAAGCGGCGAAAGATTCGGAGCCCGACGGGACGACGGAAGCGTTCGAGGACTACGACGATGACCTGCTCGTTGCCGACGAGTCAGGCGGTGATGAAGACGACCGCGAGGACGTCCTGTTGCAAAGCGCGCTCGATTATTTCATGCGTGAGGGTGGCGACGCGCTGGTCGAGACGATCGAGGATGAACCCGTCGAAGACGACACCTGGCCCGATGTCCTGCTTCTGGGGCAAGACGCGTTGGTCGCCGCTGATGACGACATCCCGGACAAGCAGGAAGAGGGCCACGAGTCAGTCTGGCTCGATGACATCGACTTGGGCGCTGGCGGTACGGAGCAGGTTCGTGTCGACATCTACGACGTCACGGACACCGGCGCGGCCCGGATCATGGACTTCGATGCCGAAACCGACACGCTCCAGATCCACTATTTGCCCAAGCGTGATCCCGACACCGGCGATGCCATGCCACCCTCGGTATGGGTCCGCTACGATGAAGCAGTCGACGCCATCTGCGTCAAAGTGGACGGTGTTCTCGTGGCCACGCTCGACGGGGACCACGACATCACGGCCGACGACGTTCTGTTCCTGCCGCTCGATTGACGCCGCCTCATAGGGCAGGCCTCAGGACAAAGAAAAAGCCCCGGCGCGCGCCGGGGCTTTTCGGTTTTCGTCCTGTCGTGACTTACGACTTGGCGAGGTTGCGCAACACGTAGTGCAGCACGCCGCCGTTCTTGACATAGTCGATTTCCACCTCGGTATCGATCCGGCACTTGAGCTGGATTTCCTTGGTCGACCCGTCCGCATAGGTGATGGTGCAGGGCACCACCGACAACGGCTTCAGGTCGCCCGCGAGGCCCGAGATTGCCACCACTTCGTCGCCGGTGATGCCCAGCGTCTTGCGGCTGTCGCCCCCGATGAACTCGAAGGGAATGACGCCCATGCCGACGAGGTTCGAGCGGTGGATACGCTCGAAGCTCTCCGCGATGACCGCCTTGACGCCCAGAAGGTTCGTGCCCTTCGCAGCCCAGTCACGCGAGGACCCGGCACCGTATTCGATGCCGCCGAAGATGACGAGCGGGGTGCCCGATTCCTGATAGGCCATCGAGGCGTCGTAGATCGACGTCTGTTCGCCGTCCGGCCCCTTGGTGTAGCCGCCTTCGACGCCGTCCAGCATCTCGTTCTTGATGCGGATGTTGGCGAAGGTGCCGCGCATCATGACCTCATGGTTGCCGCGCCGCGAGCCGTAGCTGTTGAAGTCCTTCGGCGACACCTGCCGTTCGGTCAGGTATTTGCCGGCCGGCGTGGTCGGCTTGAACGAACCCGCAGGAGAAATGTGGTCTGTGGTGATCATGTCGCCCAGAACCGCCAGCACGCGCGCGCCCTCGATGTCCGAGATCACGCCCGCTTCCGGCTTCATCCCCTGGAAATAGGGCGGGTTCTGGATGTAGGTCGAGGAGGGCGGCCAGTCATAGGTCTCGCCGCCCGAAACTTCCACGGCCTGCCACTTCTCGTCGCCCTTGAAGACGTCGGCGTATTTCGACAGGAAGGCATCCCGCGTGACGACGCGGTCCACGAGGTCGGCGATTTCCTGGTCGGTCGGCCAGATGTCCTTGAGGTAGACATCCTTGCCATCTGGCGTCTGCGCGATGGGGTCGTTCGCCATGTCGATGTTCATGTCACCGGCCAGCGCATAGGCCACGACGAGCGGCGGCGAGGCGAGGTAGTTCGCCCGCACGTCCGGGGAGATCCGGCCCTCGAAGTTGCGGTTGCCCGACAGAACGGCCGTTGCGATCAGGTCGTTCTCGTTGATCGCCTTGGAAATCGCGGGCTCGAGCGGTCCCGAGTTGCCGATACAGGTGGTGCAGCCATAGCCGACGAGGTTGAAGCCGACGGCGTCGAGGTCTTCCTGGAGACCGGCAGCCTCCAGATACTCGGTCACGACCTGTGACCCGGGGGCGAGCGAGGTCTTGACCCAGGGTTTGCGGTCGAGGCCAAGCGCACGCGCCTTGCGCGCAACGAGGCCCGCGCCGATCAGCACATAGGGGTTCGAGGTGTTGGTGCAGGAGGTGATCGAGGCGATCACCACCGAGCCGTCCTTCACTTCGTAATCTTCGCCTTCGACCTTGGCCGACTTGGCACCCGCGACCGGCTTGGTCGCAACGGGGCCTTCGGCGGCCATGTCATGGGCTTCTTCCGACTGGTCGATGCCGCGGTAATCCGCGATCACGCCTTCAAAAGCGCCGGCAGCGGTCGACAGCGGCAGGTAATCCTGCGGACGCTTCGGACCCGAGATCGCCGGGACGATGGTGCCCATGTCGAGTTCCAGCGTCGAGGAATAGACCGGCGCATAATCCGCATCGCGCCAGAAGCCGTTTTCCTTGGCATAGGCTTCGACCAGGGCGATCCGGTCCTTGTCGCGGCCGGTCTGCTCCATGTAGCGCAGCGTTTCCGCGTCGATCGGGAAGAAGCCGCAGGTCGCGCCGTATTCCGGCGCCATGTTGGCGATGGTGGCCCGCTGGGCGAGCGGCAGATTGTCGAGGCCTTCGCCGTAGAATTCCACGAACTTGCCCACGACGCCGTGCTTGCGCAGCATTTCGACGACCTTGAGCACGAGGTCCGTGCCGGTGGTGCCTTCGACCATCGCGCCGGTGAGCTTGAAGCCCACGACTTCGGGGATCAGCATGGAAATCGGCTGGCCGAGCATCGCGGCCTCGGCCTCGATCCCGCCGACGCCCCAGCCGAGCACCGCCGCGCCGTTGACCATGGTCGTGTGGCTGTCGGTGCCGACGAGCGTGTCGGGATAGGCGACCTCTTCGCCGTTCTGGTCCTTGTCGGTCCAGACGGTCTGGGCGAGGTATTCGAGGTTCACCTGGTGGCAGATGCCCGTGCCGGGCGGCACGACACGGAAGTTCTCGAAGGCGGTCTGACCCCACTTGAGGAACTGGTAGCGCTCCATGTTGCGCTCGTATTCGCGGTCCACGTTCATCTGGAAGGCGCGCGGGTTGCCGAATTCGTCGATCATCACCGAGTGGTCGATGACGAGGTCGACGGGCACCAGCGGGTTGATCTTCTTGGCGTCGCCGCCAAGGCCCAGGATGCCGTCGCGCATGGCGGCGAGGTCGACCACGGCGGGCACGCCGGTGAAGTCCTGCATCAGCACGCGGGCCGGGCGATAGGCGATTTCACGGGGGTTCTTGCCGCCCTGGTCGGCCCATTCGCCGAAGGCCTTGATGTCGTCCACCGACACGGTGCGCCCGCCGTCTTCGAAACGGAGCATGTTCTCGAGCACCACTTTCAGCGAAGCGGGCAGTTTCGAGAAATTCCCGAGCCCGGCGGCCTCGGCGGCGGGGATCGAGTAATAGGCGACGGAAGACCCGCCGACGGTCAAAGTTTTACGAACGGATGACGTATCTTTGCCGACTTCGATGGACATGTCTGGCTCCTCTGCTGGACCGGTCAGGTGACTTCAGGCGTGCCCAACGGCGAACGCCGGATGTCGGTTGCCCTGCATGTGCAACGGATTGGCCCGTCATGCAAGGGGGGAGTGCCTGGTTTTGTATACCATTGCACACATTTTTGCGGAATCCTGCGGATTGCCTGTTGCGCATGCACCCCATGTCCATCCTGCCACGTTGCATGACACTCTCAAAACCTTGATTGGCCGGTGAAGGGGGGCTCGTATACCACCGATACAGACAAATCGGAGACGGCATATGCGGGGATGGATCGGGGCAGGAGCCTTTGGCGTGGCGGCATTGGTGGCCACGATAGGTTCCGCGAACGAAAGCCCTGTCGTCCTTGTCGAGCTTTTCACCTCCCAGGGGTGCAATTCCTGCCCGCCTGCCGACGAGCTTCTGCTCGAACTGGCGACCCGGGACGATGTACTGCCCCTCGCGCTCCACGTCGATTACTGGGATTACATCGGCTGGGCCGATGTCTTCGCGCGGCCAGAACACACCACGCGCCAGAAGGCCTATGCCCATCGCGCCGGTGCCTCGACGATTTACACGCCGCAGATGGTCGTGGGAGGGACGGATCACGTGGTGGGCTACAAGCCCATGAAACTCATGGACTATATGGAGGTTCACGAGGCCGCGCTGGCCGATGTCGACGTGGACGCCGACTTTTCAGGGGGAAGTGTCACGATCCGCTGCGTTCCAAAAGAAGGCAAGACGCTTCCCGGCCAGATCCTGATCGACCTCGTGCGCTACAACCCGCAGGAAACCGTGAACATCGAGCACGGCGAGAACGCCGGCAAGACGATGACTTATGCGAACATTGTCGAAAGCTGGGACCATGTCGCGACTTGGGACGGGCAGGGCGAGATCACCATCGACGCCCCCGCCGATGCCGAGGGACGCTATGCGCTCGTCCTGCAAGAGCCCGGACCGGGCCGCGTGCTGGCGGCCTACAAACTCGACTGACGTCAGGCCGTTTCAGCCCGCTACCCGTTCCCGGTGCCAGACGTAAAGTCCCGCGGCCACGATGATCGCGGCCCCGATCCAGGTGGCGAGATCCGGGAAGTCGCCGAAGATCACCATGCCCCAGAAGGCCGCGATCAGAAGCCCGAGATAGGAGAAGGGCGCGATTGCCCCGGCTTCGGCAAATTGCACGGCGCGGATCAGGAAGAACTGACCGCAGGCGCCGAAAATCCCGATCACCACCATGAACAGGACCGTGAGCGGTGCCGGCGTTGTCCAGAAAAAGGGCACGGCAATGCTGGTGGCGAGCGCCCCTAGCATCGCCGCGTAGAAAAGCGAGGTGCGTGGATCCTCGTTTCCGCCAACGCGCCGGGTGAGCAGCACGAAGCCGCCATAACCACAGGCCGCAATCAGGGGAAAGACCGCCGCGGGCTGGAAGACCGCGCTGCCGGGCCGGATGATGATGAGGGCCCCCACCAGCGCGGCCACCACGCCGAAGGCGCGGCGGGGCCCGAAGCGTTCGCCAAGAAACAGCGCGCCCCCGAGCGTGATCAGGATCGGATTGATGTCCATGATCGCCGTCGCTTCGGCCAGGCCGAGCTGCGTCAGGGACAGAAAGAACATCGAGGTGCCAAGGAGCAGGAGCACCGAGCGCGCGAACTGAATGCCGGGATAGCGGGTGCGCGCGATGGTGCCGAGCTTGGGCAGGAAAAACAGCGTGACCACAACCGTCTGCCCGGCATAGCGCGCCCAGACCGCCATCGCGACATGCACGTCCTGCACCACGATCTTCGCCATCACGTCCATCGAGGACATGAAGAAGATCCCGACCATGTAAAGCAGGATGCCCTTGGCCGGATTCTGGGCCAGGTCCGGGGCGGGAAGGGCAGAGGGCATCGTCATCGCGCGACCCTAAGCCTGCATCGCGGCCTGCGCAATGTGACGGTTTGGTTCAAATCACGCACGCTGGGCGAAGGACGTCAGTCGTCCTCGCCTGACAGGAGCATGATCTCGCCCGAGGCCTCGAGGGCGCGGATGGCGGCGACGATGGCACCCATCGCCTCTTCCGCATCCTTGGGTTTCACCTTGCCGAGGTTGGACATTTCCTCGCGGAACTGGTCGGCCATGCGTTTGGAGATCGACTCGAGGATGAAGTTGCTTACCTTCTCGAGCGTTCCGGTCGCTCCGGCGAGCGCGGTGATCAGAACGGCCTGATCCACGTCGCGCGTGATCTTGGGAATGTCGCGGGCGTCGATACGGTCGGGAATGTTGGCGAAAGTGAAGATGGATTTGCGCACCTCTTCGGCGAAAGCCGCGTCTTCTTCATCGAGCCCGGTGAGCACGTCCTCGCGGATCGACCCGGTCGCGAAGTTGAGGATCGCGCCCACGCGTTCGACCGGTCCCGAAGCGAAGGCCCGTGCAGGTTGCGCATCAAGCTGTGCCGCCAGTGCCCGGCCGATGCGTGCGACCACTGCCGGATCGACGCCGCCGGTCAGCGAAATGGCATAGGCGAGCTTGCGTGCCCGGGGTCCCGGGATTCGCCCGAGAAGGTCCGCGGCCACCGACACCTTCAGCTTCGACAGGAGCACGGCGCCGACCTCCGCGCTTTCTTCCTCCAGCACCGGCAACAGCCGGGCCGGGTCGAGCCCCGCAATCGTCTCCCATGGGTCGCCCGTGAAGACGAACCCCTGCGCCTTGCGGATGCGCGCTGCGGTGGAGGGAGAGATCGTCCCGTCGAGCACGTTCAGCGCGCCTTCGAGCCCCCCGGGAAAGGCGAGCCCGATGCTTTCGATCTCGGTCACGAATTCGTCCACGACGGATTTGAGCGTAAGACGGTCGATGAAGCGCATGGTGGACATCTGATGCGCCAGCTCCGTCTGGAGCTCTTCCGGCAGGTCCGACAGTTTCAACTCCACGCCTTCGGCCAGCAGCAGCCGAACGATCACCGCGGCCTTCTGTTTCTTGGTAAGCTCGACCCGGCGCACCGCGGACGCCGGGGTGATCGACGACCCGCCCACGTCCAGTCCGGACAGGTCCGTGAGCCCGCCCCCTGCAAGTGTCAACGCGGTGGACACGCATCCCTCCAGCCTCTGCCCTTCGGGAGGAGAGTGACGGTGCGCGCTTAACAGCGGCCTAACAAGCGGCGGCCCTGCGAGGCAAAACCGCGAAAAGCCGCATGATCCCCGCTAGTAACTCGTCGTGACGCCGGACCGGATCGCGGTATCGAGCGCCTGTGCGGGCCAACTGTCCGCGCCCCCGCGGCGCCGGATTTCGACGAGCTGGGCATAGGCCTCGTCGATGCGACCCTCTGCGACCAGCCCTTGTCCCATGTAGGAGCGGGCCAGCAGATTGCCGGGATTCTTCGCAAGAGCGGAAAGGTAGAAGGCCTCGGCCGCCGCAATGTCTCCCATCTGGCGCGCGATGAAGCCACGATAGGTGAGCACCCGGTCGTCGCTCTGGTCCGACATGGCCGAGAGCACCGACCCGGCCGTATCCAATCGCCCGGCATAGGCCAACTCCCGCGCGGCTTCGTAAAGCCCGTCGTCGTCCAGCCGGCTCTCCTTGGGCGCCACGCATTTCTCGAGGGTTTCGTCCCAGACGGTCCCCTCGGCACAGTCCGTCGTGGTCGCCGTGGGCGTCGGGGGCGCGTCGGTCATCGTGCCGACGGCGAAGCCGGGCGTGGTCAGGGCGAGCGATGGCAAGGAAAAGAGCGCGGCGAGGACCGCGCCCCTCACGAGGATACCACGACGCAGGTCTTGGTCGTCTCGTCGTAGGTGGTGCCGTCCTGGCAATTGGCGTGCGCCCTTTCGCAGGAGGAACTTTCCTGCGCGAGCGCGGCCATGGGGGCCATGGCGAAGGTCAGGACGAAAAGCAAGGTCTTGGCGGTCATGCTGGGACTCCCTGTTCGGTTTGTCCCAGCCTAGCACGCTTCCTGGCCGCGCCGTATCACGCGGCTGTGAGTAGGCGGAAAGGGGATCAGACCTCGCCGAAGACGCGCTTGAAGATCGTGTCCACGTGCTTCGTGTGGTACTCCATGTCGAATTTCGCGCGGATGCCATCTTCGCCAAGCGCCGCGACGACGTCCTTGTCGGCAAGCAGAAGTTCCTGGAAATCCAGCCGCTCTTCCCAAACCTTGAGCGCGTTCCTTTGCACCATGGAATAAGCATCCTCGCGGCTCACACCCGCTTGGGTAAGCGCGAGCAGGACCCGCTGGCTCATCACGAGACCCGGGAACTTGTTCATGTTGTCGAGCATGTTCTGCGGGAAGATCAGCATTTTCTCGACCACGCCGGCCAGACGGTTCAGTGCGAAGTCGAGCGTCACGGTCGCGTCGGGGCCGATGCCGCGTTCGACGGAGGAGTGCGAAATGTCGCGCTCGTGCCAGAGCGCAACGTTCTCCATCGCCGGCACCACGGTCATCCGGACGAGCCGGGCGAGCCCGGTGAGGTTTTCGGTCAGGACCGGATTTTTCTTGTGTGGCATGGCCGACGAGCCCTTTTGACCCATCGAGAAGAACTCGGCGCCTTCCAGAACCTCGGTGCGCTGCATGTGGCGGATCTCGATCGCGACGTTTTCGATGGACGAGGCGATGACGCCGAGCGTCGCGAAGAACATCGCGTGGCGATCGCGCGGGATCACCTGCGTGGAAATCGGCTCGGGCTTGAGGCCGAGTTGTTCGCAGACATACTCCTCGACGCGCGGGTCGATGTTGGCGAAGGTGCCGACCGCGCCGGAAATGGCCCCCGTCGCGATTTCTTCACGTGCCGCCCGCATCCGCGCGAGGTTGCGGTCGAACTCTGCATAGAAGCGGGCAAAGGTCAGTCCCATGGTAGTCGGCTCGGCGTGGATGCCGTGGCTGCGGCCCACGCGCACGGTGTCCTTGTGCTCCATCGCGCGGGTCTTGAGCGCTGCGAGCACGCGCTCGATGTCGGCGATCAGGATGTCGGCGGCGCGCACGAGCTGCACGTTGAGGCAGGTGTCGAGCACGTCCGAAGACGTCATGCCCTGATGGACGAAGCGCGCCTCTTCGCTACCCACATGTTCGGCAAGGTGGGTGAGAAAGGCGATCACGTCATGCTTCGTCACGGCCTCGATCTCGTCGATCCGGGCGACGTCGAACTCGACATCCTTGGCCTTCCAGACCGCTTCCGCGTTTTCCTTCGGGATCACGCCCAGCTCGGCCTGTGCATCACAGGCGTGTGCCTCGATCTCGTACCAGATCCGGAACTTCGTGGCGGGTTCCCAGATATCGGTCATCTCTTTGCGGGCGTAACGCGGGATCATGGCAGGCCTTTTGGTTGAAGATGGGGTCGCGGGCGTCATAGACAGGATGCAACTGAGGGGCAAGTTGCTATGGAGCTCGACGACTTCGAAGGCCGATGGCGTGTCGCGCGCCAGATCAAGGACCGCGCCGCCGGCCGCAATGGCCGCTTCGAGGGCGTGGTCAGCTTCGTGCCGGACGGACGGGTCCTGGACGGGCAGGGCCTTCTCTGCCGGGAGGCGGGCGAGCTGATCTTCGATGGTCTGAAGCCGATGGCCGCGACGCGGAGCTACCTTTGGCGGGCGGGAGAGACCGGGATCGACGTGCTCTTCGAAGACGAGCGCCCCTTCCATTCCATCGTCGAGGGCCAGGGCCCGACCGCCTGGCATTGGTGCGACCCGGACGCCTATGAGGTTGTCTATGACTTCTCTCACTGGCCGGACTGGCGCGCGACGTGGATCGTGCGCGGACCGCGCAAGGATTACACGATGGTGTCCGATCACGTGCGGATCGCCCCGTGAAGGCGGCGTAACCCCCCGCGAGCCGCCCTCGGCGCTACAGGTCCAGTGTCAGCTTACGGCCGACCATCTTGCCGCGCACCAGAGTGCCCGGCTCGGCGACTTCAGGAAATCGGTCCGCCCAGTCACGGAAACGGTCGTTGGTGACGATCTTTGCACCCATGTCGCGCCTGGCCTCAAGCAGGTAAGCATCTGCCTGCGTGCCCTTCGGCACCACCATCACCCGTTCGGACGGCAGGCCAAGGTGCATGGCGAAGCCCTCGTCGTGCATGTAGCGACCGATCAGGATGTGACCTGCGTTCGCGTCGAATATCACCCCCGGCCGGTATCCGGCACGTTCCAGGGTGTCGACCACCGCTTTCACCGTCCGTATGTCGGGCGTCTCGTTGCGCCAGTACATGACGTTCGACCCGTCGATCAGGATGTATTGTCGGCGGGGCCGGCGCCAGATCCGTAGCGCAAGAAGCGCCGCCGCAACCCCGGCCGCGACGGCCAGCGCGATCTCAGTAGTCGTCACCGCTGCCGCCACCGTTCTGCCAAGGCTGGATCAGGTTGCCGAAGCGCGTGAAACGGCCCTCGAAGCTCAGATCGACCGAGCCGATGGGCCCGTGACGCTGCTTGCCGATGATGACCTCGGCGCGACCATGCAGACGCTCCATCCGCTCCTGCCAGGCGGCCATTTCGTCCAGACGGTCGTCCGAGGGCTTTTCCCGTTCCACGTAATATTCCTCGCGGAACACGAACATGACCACGTCGGCGTCCTGCTCGATCGACCCGGATTCGCGCAGGTCCGAGAGCTGCGGGCGCTTGTCGTCGCGGCTTTCCACCTGACGGCTGAGCTGGGAGAGGGCGACGACAGGGATGTCCAACTCCTTGGCGATGGCCTTGAGGCCCATCGAGATTTCCGCGATTTCCTGCACCCGGTTGTCGGTGCGGCCATGACCACGCAGAAGCTGGAGGTAGTCGACCATGAGCACGTCGAGTCCATGTTCGCGCTTCAGACGCCGCGCCCGCGCCGCCACCTGTGCGATGGGCAGGGCGGGCGTGTCGTCGATGAAGAGCGGGCAACTTTCGAGCTGCTTGGCGGCATCCACGAAGCGCCGGAATTCGGGCTCGGTCATGTCGCCGCGCCGGATGTTCTCGGACGGCACTTCGGCGGCCTCGGACAGGATCCGTGCGGCCAGCTGCTCGGCGCTCATTTCGAGCGAGAAGAAGCCCACGACGCCGCCGTTCACGGCCCCCTCGGTCCCGTCGGGCTTTTTCCCGCGCTTGTAGGCCTTGGCCACGTTGAAGGCGATGTTGGTGGCGAGCGAGGTCTTCCCCATCGACGGACGACCGGCGAGGATCAGGAGGTCCGAGCGGTGCAGGCCCCCGAGCTTCTTGTCGAGGTCGATCAGCCCCGTGGACACGCCCGCAAGCCCCCCGTCCCGCTGATAGGCGGCATTGGCCACGCGCACGGCATCGGTGACCGCGGAGAGGAAGGACTGGAAGCCCGTGGTCGCGCCGCCGGTTTCCGCCAGTTTGTAAAGCTGCTGTTCGGCCTGAGTGATCTGCTCGCCCGGCTCCAGGTCCACGTCATAAGCCCGCGCCTTGGCCGCGATGTCGCCGCCCAGTTTGATCAACTCACGCCGCTGGTGCATCTCGTAGATCAGCTGGGCATAGTCGCGCGCGGCAAAGGACGAAATTGCGGCACCCGCGAGCCGGACAAGGTATTGCACCCCGCCCAGTTCCTTCATGCCCTCGTCATCTTCGAAGAAAGGCTTCAGCGTCACCGGCGAGGCAAGGGCGTTCTTGGTGATCCTCTCCATCGCGCGGGTGAAGATGCGCTGGTGGACAGGCTCGTAGAAATGCTCGGGCTTGATGATCTGCGCGATGCGATCATAGACCTCGTTGTTGGTCAGGATCGCGCCCAGAAGCTGCTGTTCGGCTTCGATATTCTGCGGAAGAAGCGCGTCGATCTCGTCGCCGGACTCCTTCTTCACTTCGCCAATGCGTGCGACTTCGTTCATGTCCATTCCCCAGATTGCTCGACGGACATAGCCGTTCCCCCGGTTTGGCACCACATAGAACAACTCTGTGGATAAGCCGGTGGAGAAGCGGCCATTGCGTCTTGGTCGATTTCGTCTGTCATAAGGAGTGTAGCGGGTTTTCGCGAAAACGCTACATCTAGCTGGGCGGGTCCGATTCCTGCACAGGATTCCGCCGGGCGTGCGACCCGAGTTCGGCGCAGTTTATGCGGGCTTGTGCTTCTCTTGCCACGCGCGCGGATCGTTGAGGAAGGCCTCGACCTCGGTCAGCGTCTCGGGCGCGAAGGCGCCCGTCTCGCGCGCAGCGGCCAGCACGTCCCACCATGTGCAGAGGTAATGCAACGCAACCCCGTGATCGCCCAGTTTCTTTTCCGTCTTGGGGAAGATCCCGTAGTAAAAGATCACCGCCGTATGCCCACAGGTCGCCCCGGTCTCGCGGATTGCGTCGACAAAAGACAACTTCGAGCCACCGTCCGTGGTCAGGTCCTCGACCAGAAGCACCCGCTCGCCCTCGCTCATCGCGCCCTCGATCCGGGCATTGCGCCCGTAGCCCTTGGGCTTCTTGCGAACATAGGTCATCGGAAGTGCCAGACGTTCCGCCACCAGCGCGGCGAAGGGGATGCCTGCTGTCTCGCCCCCCGCGATATTGTCGAAGGCCTCGAACCCGGCCTCGCGCATCACCGTCACCGCCATGAAATCCATGAGTGTCGAGCGGATGCGCGGGAAGGAGATAAGCTTGCGGCAGTCGATATAGGTCGCCGAGGGCAGTCCCGAGGCCAAGATGAAGGGATCTTCGGGCCGGAAGTTCACCGCGCCGATCTCGAGCAGCATCCGGGCGGACAAACGCGCGATTTCTTCCTTGGCGGGAAATGACGTGGGGATCATGGCGGGCTCCTGTCTCTGGTCTCGCGACCGCTTACGCCAATGCCGCAGGGCCGTGAACCCCCTTTGCTACGCCTCCACGTGCCAATGCAGGGGGAAGCCGGGGTCGAAGAGCGTCACGTGATCCTCGCCCACCGGGAATTTGGCCGGATAGGTGACCGGATCGCCCTTGGTGAGCGTGATCGTCTCCGGATTCGGCGCGAGCCCATAGAATGCGGGCCCGTTCAGCGAGGCGAAGCCCTCGAGCCTGTCGAGCGCCCCTGCCGCCTCGAAGACCTCGGCCAGACAGGACATGGTGTTGGTGGCCGAGAACACCCCGGCACAACCGCAGGCATGTTCCTTGAGATGGTCGGGATGCGGGGCGCTGTCCGTGCCCAGGAAGAAATGCCGGTCGCCCGAGGTCGCCGCTTGGACAAGCGCCAGCCGATGCTCTTCGCGCTTGGCCACGGGCAGGCAGTAGTAATGCGGCTTGATCCCGCCAACGAGGATATGGTTGCGGTTGATGATCAGGTGATGGGTGGTGATCGTGCCGCCCATATCTTCCTGCGATTTCACATAGTCCACGCCGTCACGCGTGGTGATATGCTCCATCACGACCCTGAGCCCCGGCGTCGCCCGGCGCAGGGGATCGAGCACGGTCTCGATGAATACCGCCTCGCGGTCGAAGATGTCGACGTCATGGGTCGTCACCTCGCCATGCACGCACATCGGCAGACCGATCTCGGCCATGACCTCGAGCACGCCCCGGACATTGTCGAAATCGCGCACCCCGGAGTGCGAGTTGGTCGTGGCCCCGGCCGGGTAGAGCTTTACCGCCGTCACGAGCCCGCTCGCCGCCGCCTCCCGCACGTCCTCGGGGTCCGTCGTCTCGGTCAAGTAAAGCGTCATGAGCGGCTCGAAGGACATGCCCTCGGGCAGCGCCGCCATGATCCGCGCCCGGTATGCCGCGGCATCCGCCCCGGTGACCACCGGCGGCACGAGGTTCGGCATCACGATGGCGCGTCCGAAATGGCGGGCGGTTTCGGGAAGGACGGTGTCCATCATCGCGCCGTCGCGCAGGTGAAGATGCCAGTCGTCGGGGCGGCGGATCGTAAAGCTTTGTGTCATGCCCCCGAATACCGCGCCCCGCAGCCCTTCACCAGTCCCCACGATGCCCCTTCACTGCTTCTGAAATACCTTCGGGGGGAAGGGGGAATTGCCCGCAATTCCCCCGCGGGGGGCAGACAGCCCCCCGTCCGCACCCGGCCACTGGTCGGACGTGTCGTTCAGGGCGCGCCGCAGAAGCCTGCTGGCCGAGCGCAGCGAGGCCCCCTCGCGCCTCGGGCGAAGCCCGAGGCGCAACAAGACCAGCGTGGTGTCCCGGTCAGATCGTCTGCGACTTCCGTTCGGCATCGGCCATCCCGTAGCGGATCAGCCGCGCGGCCGCCTGCGCCGACAGGGGCCGCGCCGGTGGCGACATGAGAAGCCGCCCGAAAAGCGCGCGGTTCGGCTCCTCGAGCATCAGCGTCTCGAACCGCGCCCGTCGCCATGCCACGGCCGCCGCATGGAGTTTCGCCAGCACCGGATCGGCCCGCAACCTAGCAAGCACACTGTCACGCAGCCCGTCCGCCCCCCGGATCGAGAGGTCTTCCTCCTCGACCCAGTTCCGCTCGGTCCAGTAATCGAGCCCGAGAGCGTCGGCTTCATGCACGGCGCGTCCCCTGTCGCGTTTCACGATATAGCTCTCCATCGCGCCGAGCGGATAATGATTGAGCTGCACCAGCCCGTAGTTCGACCGGCCATAGGGGGAAAAGATCGGACCCATCCGGTAGCGCTCGCTCAAGGCGCGGCCCTCGCCATCGAACCACCGCACCCGCTCCAGCCGGGCCTTGTCCGGCGCGCGGGGCCGGTGGACCCCCAGTTTCCCGTAAGTCCCGTCGTTGCGGTAGAGCGTCTTGAACATGCTCGCGCGCCAGGGCCACTGCATGATGACCGGCGCGGCGCGGGTGAATTGCTCGGTCACTGGCGCGTCCTCGAATCCGACGACACCGCCATTGCCGAAGAGCCGCCAAGTCAGGGTCACGGCATCCGCTTCGGGCAGGGCGCCCAGAAGCGCGCGCAGCGTCCGGTCGCCCACATGGATGTTCACGAACTCGTCCACGTCGAGCGCGAGGAGCCAGTCCGCGTCGCGCACCGCCGGGTGTCTGTCCATCGCCTTCAGCGCCGTGAACTGGACGCCGCCTGCGTCATGAGGTCCATCGTTGCGGATGTGATGTACCGGCGCCACCTCGGCCAGCCGGTCGAGCATTGCGTCGGTCCCGTCCTGGCAGTCGTTGGACGCAACGACGATATCCGTGAACCCCACGCCCAGATGATGCGCGATCCATTCGAGGAGGAACGCGCCTTCGTTCCTGACGCAGAGAACCGCGGTCGCCCGCATCACCAGTCCTTCTTGAAGGTCACAACCTTGGCCGACGAGGCTTTCGGGAAATAAGTGAGGCCGGCCCGCGTCATCGCATCGAAGACCGCACGCACGCCTGCCTCGCCGATCCATTGCGGGTGCAATTCGATCACCGCGAGGCGAAGCCCGGTCATCTGCGCCTTCACGAAGAGGTCTGCTTCGGCCCCCTCGATGTCGCAGACGAGGACCGAGGGCTTCACGTCCTTCCAGACGGTGTTGATGTTGCGCACCTCTATCTGGTGGGTCGCGACCACGGGGCTGTCCACGCGAATCGGATCTTCTTCCATTGAGGAGGTCAGCATGTTCTCGCGTTGATAAAAGGTCGCCATGCCCTTCTTCGGCCCCACGATGGCGTTGGTGATCGTGACGCATTCGATCCCGTTCATCGCATAGACGTCGCGGGCATAGGCCACCGCATCCGGGTTCGCCTCATAGACATGCACCGCGCGCGCCCCCGCCTTGGCCACGATGGAGGACATGAAGCCGATGCCCCCCCCCAGTTCCAGCACCACGTCTTCGGGCCGGATCATGCCGCGCAGCGCCTCGGCCTCTTGCTTCTCGTAGTTGTTGAACCGCAGCGCCCTGCGCAGGCGCTGGGTCAGAAAGGATGGACGGTCGGGAAAACGCACCCCCCGGCTCCAGATGATGTCGCGCTCGGGATCGGTATCCCGCTCCTCGCGGTTTCTCGGTTTCACCGCCATATGCACCGTCCTGTCGGTTGCCTGCGCCATCTTTCGCGTTCCCTGCCCAAAGATCCCGGTTGCCTGTCAGCTTTCCATGTCGAGCGCGAGGGCGAAGGCCACGCGTTCCATGTTGTTGAGTTTCGTCTCGAGCGCCTGTTCGTAAAGCTCACGAAACTCAGGCGTTGCGTGCAATTCATCCGCCTTGGCGCGGTGCCAGCGGAATCCTTCTTCATGGAGCGCGCGCAGCCTGTCGTCCTCGAGAAGCCGGGCCAGTTCGGCGCGCACACGGGGGATGTTGCGCTTGATCGTCACGTCCTTCGACCCGCCCCAGTCCATCCTGACCCAGTAGTTGATCCCGATGGACCGGTCGACATGCAGCGCACGGCCACGCTGGCGTTTGATCAGGAAACTCTCCGCCGAGCGCAGCGCATAGTGGTTGAGCTGGAGCAGGTCGTAACCGATCGTCCTGAGGTCAGAACGCCAGCCCTTGTCCTTGTAGCTCTCGCTCATCACCCGGCCCGAGCCGTTGACCCATTGCACGGCGTCCCGCTTCTGGCCGTCGAGTTTGTTCGGCCGGTGGCAGGACAGCTTCTCATAGGCGCCCATGTTCTTCGTCATTGTCTTGAAGCCCCAGGCGGTATGGGGTTTCGGGCAGAACTTCGGCGCGGCATCGTCGAACTGCGCGATGACGAGATCATCGGACAGGTCCGTGACCCCGTTGTGGCCAAAAAGTCGCCAGGTCATCGCGACATTGGTGGCATCGGGGACGAGGGCCAGGAAATCCTGAAGCCGCCCGTTGCCGGTGCGCACATTGATGAACTCGTCCACGTCGATGTGGATGACCCATTCGGCGGTCTTGATGACGGGTTCCTTCAGCGCCTTGTTGAGCGCGTATTGTTGCGGCGAGTTGCCCTTCCATTTCGTATTGTCGCGGTGCTCGACCACGCCAAGCTCCTGCAAGCGATCGAGGATTTCTGCCGTCCCGTCGGTGCAGTCGTTGGTGTAGATGAGGAATTTGTCCACGCCCACCATGCGGTGATAGGCCACCCATTCGAGGATATATGGTGCCTCGTTCTTCATGCAGCCGACGATGACGTTGCCGCTGTTTCCCTTTGGCAGGGCGCGCAGGGGCACCTCGTCGTAAGGGGCGGCCAGCGCCTCATCATCCACGCGACCGATCCCGTTGTGCGGCGCGAAGCGGCCCTTGCGCAGGTGCTGGTAGTTCTCTTTCGCCCGGGGCGAGAGGATCTTTTCGGCCGAGGGGGACAGCGTCTCAGGATAGGTTGTTTGGGCTGTGCCGTTCACCTGTGCAGTCGCCGGACCGGCGTCGCCCTGCCGCGCCGCTGTCACCTTGGCCCGGCGTTCTTCAGTGGCTTCCTCGATGGCGGGAAGCGCCGCCGCGGCGTAATGCGTCGCCCGGAACCCGCACGTAAATGCGGGTTCGGACCACGGCTTGCCGGGCGTCTCCGGGTGCAGCGCGCCGGCCAGCGCCGGAAACCGCGCCACCAGCTCGGCATTTCCCGGCGCGAAGCGGGCAGACAGGGGGGCGAGCGCCGAAGGGTCGATGGGATCGCCCGGCACCGCCACCTCGTCGATGAACCGCGACCACATGCGCCGCGGAACGACCCGCCCCTTGTCCATGAGCCGCCGGAACACCCCGTTGAGCGCCCGGGCCCGCGCGAGGCTCTCGGCGGAAGGCAGGGCGGGGGTCATGGCAGGCTCCGCCTTGCCGATGGTGCCCGTGAGGGCCAGCATCTCCCGCAGTTCTTCGGTCGCCTCCGCGCCCGCGAACCGCGCCGGGTCATAGGGCCGAAGCGTCACCGAACCCGGCCCTATGACGCCCTCCCAGATCTCCAGAAGCCTTGCGTAGTCAAGCCAGAAGGGTGCTGCCTGAATTTCCGGGTAATCATTGGTCTGGGGCCGGATGTCTGCCCAGCCCGCGAACGCCGCCTTGCGCCAATCCTCGGCTTCGGCAAGCGTGAGTTCCTGATCGAGCGACGCGAGCCGCCCGTTGGAGATCGTTTCCGCATACTGCCGGATCAGAACCCGCGCCTGTTCATCGACATGGGCGATCACCGCGATGTCGTCCGACAGCGTGGCGATCATGTCGTGCAGCCGCCGCACCTCCGAGGCATTGGGGAGCATCCCCAGCTGATGGCAGGACAGGAGCAGCACATCGGGCGTCTCCCGCGCCACCTCGGCCTGCAGATCTTCCAGCAGCCGCCGCGCCAGTGCCGCCTGCGCCTTGGCCGGGCCGAAGCCACGCGACAGGCGAAGGGGCTCCACATGTTTGGGGTCCGTCGCTGCCATGTAAAGCCGCGTATGGTTGCGCCGTCCGATGCCGGAGAACAGAACGCCCGACTTTGCCAGTTGCCCGCGCTTTGCCTCCATCACCTCCTGCAGGCGCGGTCCCCCGCAGCAGGGCAGCCCGATATGCAGCACGATCCGCATCAGAGCGTGTCCTCTCGCAGGGTTTCGCCCGCGTCGTCCAGCCCGTCGTCTGCTTCCTCGGCTTGATGGGTCTCGTTCGCATTGGCGACGCCCCACCACGGCAGCTCGCGCCCGACGAATCCCGCGAGCCGGTCCTGCGCGTCCTCGGAAGATACGTCGAGTTCCAGAAAGTCGTCAGCCCCCGCCATCACATGCCGCACGAAGCGCGCATGCCCCTCGATCCAGCGTTCGAGCTCGCCCGGCTTGTGCCCGTGCCATTGCGGCAGGCCCGGCACGTGGAACTGCGGCAGCCGCGTGGTGCCGAGGTTGCCCCACCTCCGCATGCTGTCGGCATGGGCCACGGGGTCGCGATGGGTGAAGACGAAGCGTGCCTCGGGGTGGTGGTGCCGGATCGCGTCGATGATCTGCCAATCCGTCTGCGGCCAGAAATTTCGCCCTCGCCGCACGATGGAAATCTCGGTGAAGGCGTCGAAATCAGCCATAGGGGCAAGCGGGTCGCCGGACTGGTAATAGCCCAGGTACATGAGCCGCCCGACGAAACCGATCTTGGATCCGTCGGGATTATGGGCGATCCAGTCGGCGACGCGGAACCCGGCCTCGCCAAGCGCCACCGCCAGCGTCGTCGTGCCCGACTTCGGCAGGCCAAGGTTCACGATCTTGACGCTCATGCCAGAAGCTCCAGCAGTGCCCGTTCGGCGGGTCCCGGGCCGGACAGCGACAGCAGCCGATCCGCGAGCACCGCCAACGCCGGATCCTTGCGCAGCGCCCGCGCCTTGTCCCGATGGGCGGTCACGGATGCCTCGTGGAGCGCGCGCAATCCGCCAAGCGACAGGATCGCCTCCCTCTCGGCCTGAAGCTTGGGCAGGTAGCGGTGGATCGAGGTCTCTTCCCAGGCCGGGTCGTTGCGTTCGCGCCAGTAGGTGTCCTCGAAACTCCGGTTCTCCCGGTTCACGTCGCCCCGGTCGTTCTTCACAAGGTAACTGTCGAGCGAACGCAGCGCGTAGTGATTGAGTGTCGCGAAGTTGCGCGCGCCTTTCGCCGGGAATTTCCGGATCCGGCGCTTGTTGGCAGCGGTGCGGAACTTCCACTCCACATCGCGTCCGGACCCGTCGGTCCAGGACGGCCGGTCCTTCTTCCTGATACCCTTCTTCATGAAGGGGCGATGGGCACCGTAATACTGCACCGGAAAATCGCGCCGGATCAAGGTCTTGACCTCCTGATCCAGATCGCCGTTCCAGATGTCGGGATCGTGGGTCCTGTTGAACTGCCCGATCACGGGACGGTCCTCGAAGTCCGTTACCCCGCCATTGGCCATGAACTGGAAGGTGATCGAAATCGCCGCAGGGTCGTCACAAGCCGCAACAAGCTCCGGGATCGTGCCGTCGCCCACATGGATGTTCAGGAACTCGTCCACATCGGCGATCCAGACCCAGTCCGCCTCGTTCACCACCGGGTGCCGCGCCGCGTCCTTCAGCGCCTCCATCTGATAATTGCGGCCCTGTGCGGGGTTGGGCAGATGCGTGACCAGACCTTCGGCGGCCAGCCCGTCCAGGATCGCATCGGTCCCGTCCGTGCAATCGTTCGAATAGAACAGGAAATCCGTCACCCCGATCACGCGGTTGAAAGCGATCCATTCGACAAGGAACGGACCTTCGTTCTTCACGCATGTCACGGCGGTTATGCGCATGAACGCGCCCGCACCGGTAATAGAGTGCCCATAATCGTCTTCCGCCTGCTCGCCTCGCCGGGTTGACCCGGTCTTAGGCGCAAATTCTTTCCATATTATGTGTCAGAGGGCAGGTCCGAGGTCAACGTATCCTCTCGTGCCGCAAACCAGACCTCCGACCAAGGGCCCGCTTGACCTTCGCCGCGCGGCACGGTCGGATGCGGGGAACGGAGGAGACATGACCCAGATACCAGACTCGATCGACGGCGTGGAAGCCCTGCTCGCCGGCGAAGACTACGTCGTGGGCCGCGCGCTCGCCACGGTGACCTTTCTCGCCCTGAAACTCGGGCGCCCGCTGTTTCTCGAAGGCGAGGCCGGTGTCGGCAAGACCGAGCTCGCCAAGGCGCTGGCGCAGGGACTTGGCCGGCGGCTCATCCGGCTCCAATGCTACGAAGGGCTCGACGCCTCTTCCGCCGTCTACGAATGGAACTTCGCGGCGCAGATGGTGGCCATCCGCACCGCCGAAGTGACCGAGGGCACCGATCGTGGCGCCTTGACCTCCGAGCTTTTCTCGGACCAGTTTCTGATCCGCCGCCCGCTCCTCGAGGCCATGTCGCCGCAACCGGGCGGGGCGCCGGTCCTGCTCATCGACGAACTCGACCGCACCGACGAACCCTTCGAGGCCTTCCTTCTCGAGGCGCTGTCGGACTTCCAGGTCACGATCCCGGAACTCGGCACCGTGAAGGCGCCCGAGCCCCCGATCGTCATCCTCACGTCGAACCGCACCCGCGAAGTCCACGACGCGCTGAAACGTCGCTGCCTTTACCACTGGGTGGACTACCCGAACTTCGACCGCGAGATGGAGATCCTTGCCGCCCGCGCGCCCGAGGCCTCGGAGACCCTGTCGCGTGAAATCGTGGCTTTCGTCCAGCAGTTGCGCACCGAGGACCTGTTCAAGAAACCGGGTGTCGCCGAAACGATCGACTGGGCGAAATGTCTCCTCGCCCTCGACGTCCTGACCCTGTCGCCGGAAACCATTGCGGACACGCTGGGCGCGATCCTCAAGTATCAGGACGACATCCAACGACTCGCAGGATCGGAGGCCACCAAGATCCTCGAGGAAAGCCGCCAGGCGCTCGAACTGGTCTGATGCGGCGCGTCCCGGCTTCTCTGGTCCATAAGTATCCCGGGGGGTGTGGGGGGCTGGCCCCCCATCTCGTTCGGATGACGCGCAGGCGTCATTCGAAGTCCGGGTGATCCTATGGAAGGCCTTCCCGACCTCGACCTCCCCGAAAACCCGCGACTCGTCGCGAACCTGACCTATTTCGCCCGCGCGCTCCGGGCGGCAGGGCTCAAGGTCGGCCCCGGCAAGGTGATCGACGCAACCCGCGCAGTGGCCGCCGCGGGGTTCACCTCCAAGACCGACTTCTACTGGACCCTGCACGCGGTCTTCGTATCACGGCCCGAGGAACGCCGGGTGTTTCATCAGGTCTTTCGCCTTTACTGGCGCGATCCGCGCTATCTGGAGCACATGATGGCGATGATGCTGCCCTCTGTTCGCGGCGTGCAGGAGGACCGCGCCGCCAAACCGGCCGAAAAGCGCGCGGCCGAGGCTCTGCTCGACGGGATCGAGCCCGAGATGCCCGAGATGGAAGGTCAGGAAGAAGGCACGGAAGTCGAAATCGACGCCTCCTTCACCATGTCGGGCGAGGAACGCCTGCGCACGCTCGACTTCGAGCAGATGTCCAACGCCGAGGTTGCCGCCGCCAAGCGCATGCTCGCCCGGCTCACCCTTCCAGTGAAACCGCTCCAGTCCCGGAGGACGAAGGCCACACAGCACGGCGCTCTGCCGGATTGGCGGCGCACCATGCGGGACGCGATGCGCACGGGCGGCGAGATCCGGGAGTTCGCGACAAAGGACCGACGTATCCGCTGGCCGAACCTCGTGGTGCTCTGCGACATCTCGGGGTCGATGTCCTCCTACAGCCGGATGGTGCTGCACTTCCTGCACTCGGTCGCCAACCAGAAAGGGGCGGGCTGGGCACGGGTGCATGGGTTCACCTTCGGCACGCGGCTCACCAACATCACTCGCCATCTCGCCACCCGCGACGTGGACGCGGCGCTCGCCGCCGCCGGGGCCGAGGCGCAGGACTGGGAAGGTGGCACCCGCATTGGCGCGTGCCTACATCAGTTCAACCGGGACTGGTCGCGCCGGGTCATGGGGCAGGGCGCGGTGGTGCTTCTGATCACCGACGGTCTCGACCGGGACGACCCCGAGCGGCTGGCCCGCGAGATGGAACGACTGCACCTTTCCGCCAAACGCGTGATCTGGCTCAACCCGCTTCTGCGCTGGGAGGAATTCGCGCCCAAGGCGCGTGGCATCCGCGCCATGCTGCCCCATGTCGACAGCTTCCGCGCAGGCCACAACATCGCCTCGCTCGAAGCGCTAGTGACGGCACTGTCAAAGCCGGACGACATGGGTGAGAAGGCACGGCTCATGGCCATGATGTGAGGCAGGCGCTGGCGGCTCGTTAACGAACTTCGTCAATTGTCGAGACTTTCTGTTTTTATTTCAGTGTCTTGTCACTTCCGGGATTCTAGAATCCCGGAAACCCGGAAACCCAAAATCGCCAAGGCCAACCGGGCTGTGACAAGAAAAAAGGCGCCCGGAAGGCGCCTTTTGGTCCCGGTCACGGGAGAGGTCAGGTCCGAAGGCCGGTCTCGTAGAGAAGCCCTTGGCGCTTGGCCTCGTAGTAGTACCCTCGCGCATACCATCCCATCGCCGCGTCCTGATCGCCCCCGGCGACGAGGTAAGCGCCGCGCAGGTATTTCACCGCGTACTTCAGGTTGATGTCGGGGTTGAGAAGCTCCGAGGCCGGTCCCTGATGGCCCATGGTGCGCGCGGTCTGGGGCAGGATCTGCATGAGACCGTAGTAGGGGCCGTTGCGGGCGCCCGGGTTGTAGCTCGACTCCCGCTTCACTTGGCGATGCACGAGCTCGCGCGGGACCTGGTAGTAATCCGCCCATTTGTCGATGAGCGCGCGAACCTCGGCGCTTTCGTTGGCATAGAGCGGCGGGTTGAACACCTGGTTGGTGGGCGATTTCGACCCGGCGGTGATGTTGAGCTGCCCGCAGCCCGCGAGCGCGACAAGGCCGAGGCCCAAGGCGGTCCGGCCCAGAACGGCGCGGCGCGTCAATGTGGTCATGAAATTGTCCCCAGATGTTCCGTTTCGAACATTGCCCGCAATTCACGGGCCGGTGAAGTCCATTGGCCCAGACGGTAGGCTCATCGGCACCCTTCCGCCGATCATCGGACCCGTACCGGAAGGCTTGTGTAGCCCCGAAACCGCGCGAGGGGCAGCCGGACGCGCGGCCCGTCCGGGGCGAGGCGGGGAAAACGCGCGACGAGCCCGCCGATGGCGATGCGTCCCTCGATCCGGGCGAGCGTCGCGCCGAGGCAGACGTGGATACCCGTGATGAAGGCGATGTGCCGGTTGGGCCGCCTGCCAAGATCCACGCGATCTGGATCAACGAACTGGTCGGGGTCGCGGTTGGCGGCGGCGATCGAGGTGTGGACATAGGTGCCTTTCGGAAGCGTTCCGTCCGACAGCACGATCTCCTCGCCCGCCCGGCGATTGCCGATCTGGAGGGGGCTCTCCATGCGCAGGAACTCCTCGACCGCCGAGGAAATGAGCGAAGGGTCCCGGATCAGGCGACGGTGTTCGTCGGGCGCGTCGAATAGCGTGCCGACGGCGTTTGCGACGAAGCTGGTGGTGGTTTCATGGCCCGCGTTCAGAAGGAAGATGCAGTTCTGGATTAGTTCCTCCTGCGTCAGCCGCCGCCCGTCGTGTTCGCCGAAGATCAGCGCCTCGAGCACCTCGCCCTGTCCGCCGGCGTCGGGATGCGCCCGGCGATGGTCGATGAGGTCCGACAGGATCGCCGAGAACTCGGTGACGGCAGCATTGCCCCGCGCCAGACGCTCGGCCGGCACCACCGGGTCGAGGGCGCCGAGGATCGCGAGCGAGTAGTCCCGCAGCTTCCCGCGCTCGGCCTCGGGCACGCCCAGCATGACGCTGATGATCTCGGTCGGGAGGACCTTGGCGAAGTCTTCGACCATGTCGAAGCGCCCCATGTCCTCGACCCGGTCCAGAAGCCGTTCGACGATGCCCTCGATCAGAGGGTCGAACTCGGCCAGCTTGCGCGGCGTGAAGGCCCCGGCCAAGAGCTTGCGCACCACGGTGTGATAGGGCGGGTCGTTGAAGACGAGCGAGGTCGTGTGATGGTCCGCGAGCGGGCATTTCCCGAACTTCGCTCCGAATTCCTGCGTCTTGTCCGAGAGCATCTCGCGGCTCTGATAGACTTTCTGAACATCCTCGTAGCGGGTCAGAAGGACGCTGCCGTCCGCCATCCGGTGGATCGGGCTGTCACGGCGCAGGGCGGCGAGCGTGGGATAGGGGTCGGCGATGAACTCCGGGCCGATCTGCGCGAGATCGAAATGCGCCACGCTGACATCCATGCTGTGCTCCCTCGTAGACCCGGCGAAGTCTAGGTGCGGTCCCTTGCATGTTCAACGAATAGGCGAACGGGTCGGCCAGGTTGCGCGATTTCGATGTTCTCACCTGTTCATCTTGAAGGTGCAGCATCGCAGGCGTAGCGAAGAACCATGACGCCCAAGCTTGTGACAACGTTGAAAGCCTATAGCTGGCCCTTGGCTCTCGCCGATCTCGGTGCGGGTGTGACAGTGGCGATGGTCGCATTGCCCCTGAGCCTCGCCATTGCGATCGCTTCGGGCGCGCCGCCCGCGACGGGGCTTGTCACCGCTATCGTCGGCGGTTTTCTGATCTCAGCGCTCGGCGGCAGCCGGGTCCAGATCGGGGGGCCGACCGGCGCCTTCATCGTCGTCGTTTCGGCCATCGTCGTCGATCACGGCTTCGACGGTCTGGTGATTGCGACCCTGATGGCCGGGATCATACTTGTCATAGCGGGGCTCGCGCGGGCAGGGAGCCTTGTCGCTTATATTCCTGAAGCGGTGATCAACGGGTTCACCATCGGAATCGCGATCATCATCGGCACGAGCCAACTCAAGGATCTCCTCGGACTCGACATGGCCGTCGTGCCTGCCGACTTCTTGCCCAAGATGGCTGCACTTTGGGCTGCACGGAGCACGATATCCTGGCCAGTGCTTGCCACGGGCGTCGTTACGATGGGGCTTATCGTGCTCCTGCGACGCCTCTTCCCGCGACTGCCGGGACTGATCCTGGCGGTCGGGGCGGTGTCGGCACTCGCGCTTGCAGCAGGACTGCCGGTTGACACCATCGAGGCCCGTTTCGGCGCGCTGCCCCGCGGGCTCGGAATGCCCAAGCTCCCTGCGATGGACATGGCGCGGATTGTGGAGCTCCTGCCGTCAGCCTTCGTCATCGCCTTTCTGGCCGGGATCGAGAGCCTTCTGTCGGCGGTGGTCGCGGACAGGATGATCGGGGGCCGCCACCGGCCCAATGCCGAGGTGTTGGCACAGGGCGCGGCCAACATCGGCGCGGCTCTGTTCGGCGGCCTGCCCGCGACCGGTGCCATTGCGCGGACGGCGACCAATGTGCGGGCGGGTGGGCGCACCCCGGTGGCCGGGATCGTCCACGCGTTAACCGTGCTGATTGTCACCCTGGTGGCGGCCCCTCTCGTCGGGGCACTTGTCATGCCTGCGCTCGCTGGGCTGCTCATGCTCACCGCCTGGAACATGGCAGAGCCGCACAAGTGGAAGAGCTACCTTGCAGGGTCGCGGTCGGATGTGGCGCTGCTTCTCATCACGCTCGTGCTGACGGTCGTCGCGGACCTGACCGTGGCGATCAGTGTCGGGGTCGCTCTTGGGCTCGGGCTGCGGCTGCGCCGGTCGGCGTCCCCGGTAGACTACGATCCGCGCGACGGATGACTGGCCCGGACACGGCAGGCAAAGGGCCGCGGCGGCATGGGTTGGGACAAAGCGGGCCAGTCAGGTACGCCGGATAACGAAAAGGCCGCGCGGGATGCCCCGCGCGGCCTTCGGATTGTTCCTGATCGGAAGATTACTCTTCTTCGGTCTCTTCGCGGGCCGGGGCTGGCGCGTCGTCGAAATCGTCCGACGCGGCCGAGCCGAGGTCGTCGAACAGTTCCGCGATCTCGAATTCGGCAGCGGCTTCTTCTTCCGCAGCGAGTTCCTGGATCGACTTGCCCGAAGCCTGAAGTTCGGCTTCTTCCGGCGAGCGGGCCACGTTCAGCTTGATCGTGACCATGACTTCGGGGTGCAGGTGGATTTCCACCTCGTGCAGGCCCAGCGTCTTGATCGGCTGACGGATGATGACCTGTTTGCGGTCGAGGCTGAAGCCTTCTTCGGTGGCCACATCGGCCGCGTCACGGGTGGTGACGGAGCCGTAGAGGTTGCCGCCGTCCGAGGCCGAACGAATCACGATGAACTGCTGTCCGTCGAGTTTCGCGCCGAGCGACTCGGCGTCCTTGCGGGATTCCAGGTTGCGCGCTTCGAGTTGCGCTTTCTGGTCCTCGAAGGAGGCGATGTTGGCTTGCGAGGCGGTGAGCGCCTTGCCCTGCGGCAGAAGGAAGTTGCGGGCGTAGCCCGGCTTCACGTCGACGACTTCGCCCATTTGGCCAAGCTTTGCGACACGTTCCAGAAGGATGACTTGCATTGCGCTTTCTCCTTACTTCACGGCGTAGGGAAGCAGGGCGAGGAAACGGGCGCGTTTGATGGCGCGGGCAAGCTCACGTTGCTTCTTGGCCGAAACGGCGGTGATGCGGGACGGCACGATTTTGCCACGCTCGGAAATGTAGCGCTGCAGGAGTTTCGTGTCCTTGTAGTCGATCTTCGGCGCGTTATCACCCGAGAACGGGCAGACTTTGCGACGGCGGAAAAACGGTTTAGCGGCCATAGGTTAGCTCCTTTTTCCTTAGCGGTCGCGACGTTCGCGACGGTCGCCGCGATCACCGCGGTCGTCACGATCTTTGCGCATCTGAACCGAGGGGCCCTCGTCGTGAGCGTCGACCTTGATGGTCATCACGCGCATCACGTCGTCATGAAGGCGCATCAGGCGTTCCATTTCCTGAACGGCGGCCGAAGGCGCGTCGGTCTTCAGGAAGGCGTAGTGGCCTTTGCGGTTCTTGTTGATCTTGTAGGCCATCGTCTTGACGCCCCAGTACTCCGAATCGATGATCTTGCCACCGTTGTCGGAGAGGACGGTCGAGAAGTGCTCGACAAGGCCTTCAGCTTGCGCGTTGGACAGGTCCTGACGCGCAATCATCACATGCTCATAAAGCGGCATGGGTGCTCCAATTTTTCAGGCGCGCTTCATAGGACGGTTTGCCTTCCGCGCCCGTCCACGAGAGGCAACGCGGTTCTCGTCATTGCGGAAGGAGCCGCCCTGTCGCATGGATCGGGGAATAAAGCAACCGGGAACGCGTCTCGGGGCGCTTTGTCCTGAGGCAAGGCAGGCTGGCGGGCAGGGACGTTGTTTAGCCTGCCGATCCGCGTCTTGCCTACCGCCAAAACAACCCGGGATCGACAAACTTCGGTCCAAATTCGCCGGGAAAGTCGCGGATACGCGAAGCGAATACCGCGACATACGACCAGATCAAGGACCATGCCATGACCGCCCATGTCGACCCGATGACGATTCAGATGCCCCCGTCGCGGGGTCGCCCGAACCCGGTCAAGGCCGCGCCCTCGCTGATCGAGCGGACCGACTGGGGCTATGCCTTCGGCATTGACCGCCCGGCGGGCGCCTCCCTGGGCATCGGTCCGATCGCGGCCCGGTTCGGGGGCGCGATCTTGTTTCTCGCCGGGATCGGCCTGTGGCTCATGCCCGATGCGGTTCACACCGCCGACGTCTACGGCATGAAGATGATGGCGATGGTGCTTTTCACGCTCGTGGGCGGCGTCCTCGTCTGGCAAGGCCGCAAGCGTCCGGGAATGGAGGTGCAGGTCGATACCGAAAGCAGGGTGCTGCGTCTGGGCGGTCGCAACCTGACCAATGACTTCAAAATCCATGATATCCTGAGCTTCGATGAGGTGCGTTCGATCTTCCTGATGCGCGCCAATGGCCGGGTGCCGGCGCGGCTATATCTTCGGCTCGCGGACGGAGCGACGGGCATCGAGGTGGCACGCGGTCGGCAGAACGACATGGAACTCCTGCGCGAGACGCTCTTCGCTGATCTGGCCTGCCGCCGCCCCCTGACCTGATTTCATCGCGGCTATGGTTTCTCGGACCTGATCGAGGGTCGGCGTCGCCGGCCCTCATATCGTTTCGGACGGGTCGCCCATGGTCGACCCGGACGCTTGCCGTTGCGAAAAGCCCCGGGTCAAGGTATCCCGCTTTGCAATCCAGAACGAGGGAGGGGACATGACCCGCGCATTCGTATTTCCCGGTCAAGGGGCGCAGACCATCGGCATGGGCCGCGATCTGGCCGAAGCCTATCCTGCGGCGAAGGCCGTCTTCGACGAGGTGGACGAGGCGCTTGGCGAAAAGCTCTCCTCCCTGATCTGGGAGGGCGAGCAGGATACGCTGACCCTGACCCAGAATGCGCAGCCGGCACTCATGGCGACGTCGATGGCGGCCATGCGCGCGCTGGAGGCCGAGGGCGTGGGCATCGAGGCGGCGTCCTTCGTCGCGGGACATTCGCTGGGTGAGTATTCGGCGCTCTGCGCGGCGGGTGCCCTGTCGGTCGCCGATACGGCGCGGCTCTTGCGCACCCGTGGTCTTGCCATGCAACAGGCGGTGCCGGTCGGTGTGGGCGCCATGGCCGCGCTCCTGGGGCTCGATTTCGAAACGGCCCGTGACGTGGCCGCCGCGGCCTCCGAAGGAGATGTGTGCCAGGCCGCGAACGACAACGATCCGGCCCAGGTCGTGGTCTCGGGCCACAAGGAGGCGGTCGAGCGGGCGGTGGAACTGGCCAAGGAGCGCGGCGCGAAACGCGCCGTGATGCTGCCGGTGTCGGCGCCGTTCCACTGCGAGCTGATGGGCCCCGCGGCCGATGTCATGGCCGAGGCGCTGGACGACGTCGACATTCTCGACCCCCGCGTGCCGCTCGTCGCCAACGTCTGCGCCTATGCGGTGACCGACGCGACGACCATCCGCTCGCTCCTCGTGGAGCAGGTAACGGGGTCGGTCCGCTGGCGCGAGAGCGTGCTCTACATGGCCAAGCAGGGCGTGAGCGAGATCTGGGAAATCGGCGCGGGCAAGGCGCTGTCAGGCATGATCCGGCGCATCGACAAGGAGATCGCGACGCGGGCCGTGGGCACGCCGGAGGATGTGAAGGCGGCTGTCGAAGCCTTCGGGCAATAAATAAGGAAGGACGAGCAGATGTTTGATCTGACAGGAAAACATGCGCTGATAACGGGCGCTTCCGGTGGCATTGGCGGCGCAATTGCCAAGGCGCTTCATGGAGCCGGGGCGACGGTCGGACTCTCGGGCACGCGGGAAGAGCCGCTCGCGGCGCTGGCCGCCGAACTGGGTGAGCGGGCGCATGTGCTGCCCTGCAACCTGTCGGATGCAGAAGCCGTCGAGGCGCTGCCGAAACAGGCGGCCGAGGCGATGGGCGGGCTCGATATCCTCGTGAACAACGCGGGCATCACCAAGGACCAGATCTTCATGCGGATGTCGGACGAGGACTGGCAATCGGTGATCGACGTGAACCTCACCTCGACGATGCGGCTCTGCCGGGGCGTGATGCGCCCGATGATGAAGGCGCGCTGGGGCCGGATCGTCAACATCTCCTCCATCGTGGGCGCGACGGGCAATCCGGGGCAGGTGAACTATGCCGCGTCGAAGGCCGGTATGGTCGGGCTGACCAAGTCCATCGCCTATGAGGTCGCGAGCCGCGGGATCACGGCCAATTGTGTCGCGCCGGGTTTCATCGCGACGGCCATGACGGACAAGCTCAACGACGAGCAGAAAGACAAGATCAACGCCCAGATCCCCGCCGCCCGGATGGGCACGCCCGAGGAAATCGCGGCCGCCGTGCTTTACCTCGCGTCGCCGGAAGCGGGCTACACGACGGGTGCCACGATCCATGTGAATGGCGGGATGGCCATGCTCTAGGCGGGCTTGGCTGGCGTGCAGATTTGACACTGTGAGCCTTCAAGTCTCGGTATGCTCTGAGCCCTAGGGACAAAGCGTTTGCCCCCGGTCACGATTGTGCTAAAGGGGGCTTTGACGCAGCCCGGTTCATGGGACGTGCCGGCTGTCCCGAGCGCTTGTTTGGGTACGGAAATCGGCCTCGCAAGAGGTCAACAAATGGGGCCAAGCGCCCGAAAACTGTGAGGAATTGATATGAGCGACGTCGCAGATCGCGTGAAGAAAATCGTTGTAGAGCACCTCGGCGTGGAAGAGGACAAGGTCACGGAATCGGCCTCGTTCATCGACGACCTGGGCGCGGACAGCCTCGACACCGTCGAGCTCGTCATGGCCTTCGAAGAAGAGTTCGGCATCGAGATCCCGGACGACGCGGCCGAAACGATCCAGACCTTCGGCGACGCGGTCAAGTTCATCTCGGAAAACGCTTGATCCACGGATCATCTGTTTCGCGGACGGCACCCCCAGCGGGTGCCGTTTTGCTTTGGAAACAGGCCATTCCCCAAGGCCCTCGCGTCCGGCGCAGGGGGGCGGAAGCCCGCCGTCTGCCGCGCGCGCGGGCCGTTTCCCGCTTGCCTAGCGGGGTCCGCGCGGGCTATTCAGCGCCCGTCGAATAAAGCAGTCAAAAAAGGGGGCGGTTCATGGAGAAGCGTCGTGTCGTCGTCACCGGGCTGGGCATCGTTTCGCCGCTGGCCTGTGGGGTTGAGGAAACCTGGAAGCGTCTTCTGGACGGTCAGTCGGGCGCAGGTCCGATCACCCGCTTCGACGCGAGCCGGGTCACCACGAACTATGCCTGTGAAGTGCCCTATGGCGACGGAACGGACGGGACCTTCAACCCGGACGACTGGATGGACCCCAAGGACCGGCGCAAGGTCGACGACTTCATCCTCTACGGCATGGCCGCCGCGATGCAGGCCGTGCAGGATGCCGGGATCGAAGCGGTGTCCGAGGACGAGGCGCTGCGCACGGGCGTCATGATCGGCTCCGGCATCGGTGGCCTGAACTCCATTGCCGAGACCGCGCTTCTGATCCACGAAAAAGGCCCGCGCCGGGTGTCGCCCTTCTTCATTCCGGGCGCGCTCATCAACCTGATCTCGGGCCAGGTGTCGATCAAATACGGCTTCAAGGGCCCGAACCACGCGGTCGTGACGGCCTGTTCGACGGGTGCCCATGCCATTGGCGATGCCTCCCGTCTGATCATGCTGGGCGACGCCGACGTGATGGTCGCGGGCGGGGCGGAAGCGGCGATTTCCGAGATCGGGATCGCGGGCTTCAACGCCTGCAAGGCGCTGTCGACGAAGCGCCCGGACGAGCCGCAGAAGGCGAGCCGTCCCTACGACGCCGACCGCGACGGTTTCGTCATGGGCGAGGGCGCAGGGATCGTGGTGCTCGAGGAATACGAACACGCCAAGGCGCGCGGTGCCAAGATCTATGCCGAGATCCTGGGCTATGGCATGTCGGGCGATGCCTATCACATCACCGCGCCCTCCGAGGATGGCGACGGCGGGTTCCGGGCCATGCAGGCGGCGTTGAAGTCTGCCGGTCTGAGCCCCGATGCGGTCGATTACGTGAACGCGCACGGCACCTCGACCATGGCCGACACCATCGAGCTTGGTGCGGTGGAACGGCTCATGGGAAATCATGCAGCGAATGTGACGATGTCCTCGACCAAGTCCTCCATCGGCCACCTTCTGGGCGCGGCCGGGTCGGTCGAGGCCATCTTCTCGATCCTCGCGCTGCGCGACCAGATCGCGCCGCCGACGATCAATCTCGATAATCCGGCGGTGGAGCCGAAACTCAGCCTCGCGGCGAACAAGGCGGAACCCCGCAAGATCGACGTGGCGCTGTCCAACTCCTTCGGTTTCGGCGGCACCAACGCCTGTCTCATCATGGGGCGGGTGGCTGACTGATGTGGCGCAACATCGCCTCTAATGCGCTGTCCCTGGCCATCGTCGCACTCGTCGTCGTGGGCGGCGTGGTGACCTGGGGCAAGCGGGAATATTCGGTGGCCGGTCCGCTTTCGCAAACGATCTGCGTGAAGGTTGAGAGCGGCACGAACTTCTCACGCCTGTCCGAACGGCTCGAAGCCGAGGGCGCCATCACCAGCCCGTCGATCTTCCGCATGGGGGCCGAATACACGGGCAAGACCCAGGACCTGAAGGCGGGCTCTTTCCTCGTCGAGGAAGGCGCCTCGATGGAAGAGATCGTGGACGTGGTGACGCGCGGCGGGGCTTCGACCTGCGGAACGGAAATCGTCTATCGCATCGGGGTGAACGCGGCAGAATACCATGTGCGCGAGCTCGATCCCGCGACGCAGAGCTTCGTCGAAGTGGCAGAGTTTGCACCCGATGCCGAAGTCCCGGCGGATTACACGCGGGTGCGGGCCGAGGCCGACACGCGCTACCGGATCGCTATCGCCGAAGGCGTGACCTCCTGGCAGATCGTGAATGCGCTTAATCAGGTCGAGTTCATGGACGGCGCGGTCGAAGGGCTTCCGGCGGAAGGCAGCCTCGCGCCCGACAGCTATGAGGTCCGTCCCGGTGCTTCGCGCCCGGAACTGGTGGCGCGGATGGAGGCGGCACAGATTCAGCGGCTGTCTGACGCCTGGGAAAACCGGGCCGGCGATCTGCCCTATGACACGCCCGAAGAGGCGTTGATCATGGCGTCCATCGTTGAAAAGGAGACCGGCATCGCGGCGGAACGTCCGCAGGTGGCCAGCGTCTTCGTCAACCGTCTGGAGCAGGGGATGCGGCTTCAGACCGACCCCACGGTGATCTATGGCATCACCAATGGCCAGGGCGTGCTGGGACGCGGGATCCGGCAGTCCGAACTGCGCGCCGAGACGCCCTACAACACCTATGTCATCGACGGGTTGCCGCCGACGCCCATCGCGAACCCGGGGCTTGCCAGCATTGAGGCGGCGCTCAATCCGGCGGACACGAACTTCCTGTTCTTCGTCGCGGACGGGACCGGGGGCCATGCTTTCGCCGCCACGCTCGAAGAGCACAACCGCAACGTCGCGCGCTGGCGCGAGATCGAGGCGGAGCGGGCCGCGAACCAATAGAACGCAGGGCGGCAGTTTGCCGCCCTTTTCTTTGCGCGGGTGCCGGGGTAGGCAAGCGTCATGCAACTCAACGAAATCACATATGATCAGGCGCAGCCCGTCGAAGGCTATGGCCCCGGGTTCTTTCGCGTGGCCGGAAAGGTCATCGAGGGGGCGATGATCGCCACCGGGACACGGGCCCTTTCCTGGGGCGGCCTTTCCGACCGGGCCGCGCTGGCCGCTCTGGCGGGGCAGGTGGATGTGCTGTTTCTGGGAACCGGGGCGGACATGTCTTTCGCGCCCGCCGATCTGGTCGCCGAGATGGACGCGCTCGGCATCGGGGTCGAGGCGATGGCGACGCCCTCGGCCTGTCGCACCTACAACATCACGCTTTCGGAGGGGCGGCGCGTGGCGCTCGCCGTGCTGCCCGTTTGAAGGACCTTGTGGTCACAGATCTGACCGTCTCGCGCGGCGGGGTTCCGGTGTTGGCGGGACTGAATTTCCGGCTGGCCGCCGGTCAGGTCCTGATCCTGCGCGGACCCAACGGATCGGGCAAGACGACGCTCCTGCGCACGCTGGCGGGGTTGCAGCCCGCCATGGCGGGCGAGGTGTCTCTGCCTGCCGAGACGATCGCCTATGGTGCCCATGCCGATGGACTGAAGGCCGTGCTGACGGTCGAGGAAAACCTGCGCTTCTGGGCGAGTGTCTATGGCACCGGTTCGGTGGAACCCGCCATCGAGGGCTTCAACCTGTCGGGGCTTCGTGGCCGAGCGGCGGGGAACCTGTCGGCGGGGCAGAAGCGGCGGCTTGGCCTCGCGCGGCTTCTCGTCACGGGACGGTCGATCTGGCTCCTCGACGAGCCGACGGTATCGCTCGACGCGGCGAGCGTGGCGCTTTTCGCCGATGCGGTGCGGGCCCATGTGGCGGCGGGCGGGGCGGCGCTGATCGCGACGCACATCGACCTCGGGCTCGACGCCGAGGTCTTCGACGTGACGCCCTACAAGGCCGAGGCCGGGTCGGGCACGGGACCAAGAGCGGCCATCGACAGTTCCTTCGACGAGGCCTTCCTGTGATCGCGCTTCTCCTGCGGGACCTACGCCTGTCGGTGCGGGCCGGCGGCGGCTTCGGCCTGGGGCTTGCGTTCTTCCTGATCGTCACGGCGCTGGTGCCCTTCGGTGTCGGCCCGGAGGCTGCGATCCTGGCACCCATCGCGCCGGGGATCCTTTGGGTCGGGGCGCTCTTGGCCTGTCTCCTGTCGCTCGACCGGATCTTCCAGCTCGATTTCGAGGACGGGACCCTCGATCTTCTCGCGACCGCGCCGATTCCGATGGAGGGCGCGGTGGTGATGAAGGCGGTGGCGCATTGGCTGACCACGGGTCTGCCGCTGGTGATCGCCGCGCCGGTCTTCGGCGGGCTCCTCAACATGCCTCCCGAGGGGTTCCTCTGGATCATGGGGAGCCTCGCGCTCGGCACGCCTGCGCTGTCGATGATCGGGGCCTTCGGAGCGGCGCTGACCGTCGGGCTGAAGCGCGGCGGGCTCTTGCTCTCGCTTCTCGTCCTGCCGCTGTACATTCCCACGCTGATATTCGGGGCCGAAGCCGCGGCACGCGGGATGGCGGGATTCGAGGCGATGACGCCGATGCTCATGGTCGCGGGGATCACGCTGGGGTCAATCGCGCTTCTACCTTTCGCGGCGGCTGCGGCATTGCGTATCAACCTGCGATAATGTGAATATGAGGCGCTTGCCCGGACCGGGACAACGCCATAGGGGAAGAGCATGGACGACGCGAGGATCAAGCAGGGACGTGATGGTTGGAACTGGCTCTGGGCCTGGGCCAACCCGGTCAAGTTCATGGAAATCTCGGGCTGGCTTCTGCCCTGGGCCACGGGGATTGCCGTGGTCACGCTGGCAGTCGGGCTGGTCTGGGGGTTCTTCTTCACGCCCGAGGCCGCGCGGTTTGGGTCCTCGGTGAAGATCATCTACGTCCACGTGCCGACAGCGATGATGGCGATCAACATCTGGGTGATGATGCTCGTCGCTTCGCTCATCTGGCTCATCCGGCGACATCACGTGAGCGCGCTAGCCGCCAAGGCGGCCGCGCTCGTCGGTGTGGTGATGACGCTCGCCGCGCTCATCACGGGCGCGGTCTGGGGCCAGCCGATGTGGGGCACCTGGTGGGCCTGGGACCCGCGCCTGACCTCGTTCCTCGTGCTTTTTCTGTTCTATCTGGGCTACATGGCGCTCTGGGCCGCGATCGAGGATCCGGACACCGCCGCCGACCTGACCTCCGTTCTGGCCATCGTGGGCAGCGTCTTCGCGCTCCTGTCCCGTTACGCGGTGAACTTCTGGAACCAGGGCCTTCATCAGGGAGCGAGCCTGTCGCTCGATGCCGAAGAGAACGTCTCGGACGTCTATTGGCAGCCGTTGGTGATCTGTCTCGTGGGCTTCGTGGCCCTTTTCGTGGCGTTGCTTCTGGTGCGCACCCGGACCGAGGTGCGCAAGCGGCGGCTTCATGCGCTTCAGATGCGCGAGAGGATGGCGGATGCTTGATCTGGGAAAATACGCGGGGCCGGTGATCTGGTCCTGGGTCGCGACGCTGGGGCTGATGGCCGCAGTCATCGCGCTGACATGGTGGCAGTCGAAACGCGCCAAGGCGGCGCTGGCGGCAGCCGAAGCACGGAGAACGTCGACGTCATGAAGCCCATGATGATCCTGCCGCCGCTGGTCTTTGCGGGCCTCGCGGCGCTGTTTTTCTTTGGCATGAACAGGGAGGGGGGCGATGCGCTCCCGTCCACCCGCGAAGGCGGGGTCGCCCCGGCGCTGACCGTGAGCGCCTTTCCGAATGCGGAGGGCTTCGACGCCGCGACGCTGGCTGACGGCAAGGTGAAGCTGGTCAATTTCTGGGCCTCCTGGTGCGCGCCTTGCCGGGTCGAACATCCGCAGCTCGTCGCGATGGCCGAGGCCGGCGTGCCGATCTATGGCGTGAACTATAAGGACACGACGGAGAACGCGGCGAAGTTCCTGAACGAGCTGGGCGATCCCTTCACAGCGCTCGTGCAGGACGATTCGGGCCGCACCGGGCTCGACTGGGGCCTTTACGGGGTGCCCGAGACATTCGTGATCGACGGCGACGGTGTTGTGGTGAAACGCTTCGCCGGGCCGATCACGGAAGAGATACTCGACAAGATCATTCGCCCGGCGATGGCCGAGGCGGCGGAATAGGCTTCGCCCCGGACTACGTCCGGGACGACCGATTGGGGGAGGCTTTGCCTCCCCGTCGCCGTTGCCTCTCGGACGAACGGCGCGACACTGGCGACCCCCTCCAGGGTACTTATGAAGCGGTGAAGGGGAACCGGGCACCTTTGGGTGCTGTTGCATTGCCCAAGGCGGGTGCTCGGCGGGCCGTCGCCGCCTATGTCGCGTATTGATTGGCCTGCGGGGGGCCCCGGCGCGAGAGTCATGGCATCATCAGGGAGGATGTCATGAGAGGATTTCTGATCGCAGGTGCCGTCTGTGCGGCAACGCCGCTTTTGGCCGAAAGCCACGGCGGCTGGACGCTCGAGGGGTTCCGGACGCCGGAATCGGCCTATTGGGAGGCCGGGAGCGGGCAGATCGTCGTGTCCAACATCGGTGTCTTCGGACCCGACGGGGGGATGGACGGGGGGCTGTCGCTGGTGTCGCCCGAAGGTGAGATGATCGAGGCGGATTGGGTAACCGGGCTGATGGACCCCAAAGGGATGGCATCGGCCAATGGCAAGCTCTATGTCGCGGACGCCACGGGGCTTCATGTGATCAACGTGGCCTCGGGCACGGTCGAGGCGACCGTGGCCCTCGAGGGGGCGATGTTTCCCAACGATGTGGCCATCGGTCCCGACGGGTCGGTCTATGTCACCGACATGATGGGGGGCGGGGTCTACCGTGTGATGGAGGGGACCGCGGAGGTCTTTGTCCCGGCTGGCAGCCTGTCCTTGCCAAACGGGATCTGGGCAGCGGAGGACGGGCTGATCGTGGGGTCCATGGGCGAGAGTTTCTCGATGGAGAACGGCGTGTCCGGCAGGGGCGCGCTCTTCAAGGTGGGCTACGACGGCGGTGCGCCGGCCATCGTGCCCGGCGGCGAGGAGACCGGGGCGATCGACGGCGTCGTGGTGGTCGGCAACAAGATCATCTGGTCCGACAATCCCACAGGCGAGCTCGTGGCGCTGGTGGAGGGCGCGCAGGAGGTGCTGGCCACGACCGAAGCGGGGGCCGCCGACATCGGCGTGAAGGACGGGATGCTGCTCGTGCCGCTCATGCAGGCGGGCAAGCTGACCGTGGTGCCGGTCGACTAGCCGGTTTCGGGTTTCGTCTGTCGCTGTCGCGACCTGCGACTGGGCGAGGGGGGGTGCCCCCTCGCGCTCCCCAGCTTGCTCTAGGCTGACGGGGTGAGAGGTGCGCGGGGGCGGCGTCTGAGTATTCGAGGACCGATGCAAGGGCGCGCGCCCCGAAGTATCAGGCGTTGCCCATGCGGGTAAAGAGGCCCGCGTCCTCGGCAGCGCGGCGGATCGCCTTGGACTTGTTCACGGTCTCCATGAACTCGGCCTCGGGGTCGGAGTCATAGACCACGCCGCCGCCGGACTGGATATAGAGCTTGCCGTCCTTCACCACGGCGGTGCGTAGCGCGATACACATATCCATGTCGCCCATTGCCGAGAAATAACCGACGCCGCCGCCATAGACGCCGCGCTTTTCCGGCTCCAGCTCGTCGATGATCTCCATCGCGCGGACTTTCGGTGCGCCGGAGACGGTGCCCGCGGGCATCCCGGCGAGGAAGGCCGACAGCGCGTCGTGGTCATCGCTGAGTTCGCCCACCACATTCGAGACGATGTGCATGACGTGGCTGTAGCGTTCGACGATGAATTCCTCGGTCGGGCGCACGGTGCCGATCCTGGCCACCCGGCCCACGTCGTTGCGCCCGAGATCGAGCAGCATGAGGTGTTCGGCCAATTCCTTCTTGTCGGCGAGCAGGTCTTCTTCCAGCGCCTTGTCCTCGGCAGGCGTCGCGCCACGCGGGCGGGTGCCGGCGATGGGGCGGATGGTCACCTCGCGGCCGAAAACGCGCACGAGGATTTCGGGCGAGGCGCCGATGACCTGGAACTCCCCGAAATTGAAATAGAACATGAAGGGCGAGGGGTTCGTGCGCCGCAGGCTCCGGTAGAGGGCGAAGGGCGGCAGGGGGAAATCCTGCGTCCAGCGTTGCGCCGGCACGACCTGAAAGATGTCGCCTGCGCGGATGTAGTCCTTCGCCTTCTCGACAGCGGCAAGATATTCGTCATGGGTGAAGTTCGATACCGCCTCGCCGATCTCGGTGGCCTCGCCCAGATCATGGGTCGTGGCGGGCCGGCGTTCGAGGTCGCGCAGGGCGTCCTGAACGCGCTCGGCGGCCTGGGCATAGGCGGCGCGGGCGGTGAGGCCCGAGGATTGGAACGATGGCGCGACGAGCGCGACCTCGCCCTTCACTCCATCCAGAACGGCGACCACCGAGGGACGCATCATGAGCGCGTCGGGATTGCCGATAGGGTCGGGGTTCACATTGGGTAGCCGTTCGACCAGCCGGATCATGTCGTAGCCGAGATAGCCGAAAAGTCCGGCAGAGGCGGCCGGCAGACCTTCTGGCAAGTCGATCTCGCTTTCGGCGAGGATGGCACGAAAGGCGGTCAGCGGGTCAGTGGTGTCGTCGGTGAAGGCGTCCGCGTCGAACCGGGCCTGCCGGTTGGTGCGCGACTGCGTGCCCCGGCATTCCCAGATCAGATCGGGCTTCATGCCGATGATGGAATAGCGGCCCCGGACCTCGCCGCCCGTGACGCTTTCGAGCATGAAGCTGTCCTTGCGCGCCTCGGTCAGCTTCAACATGAGCGACACCGGGGTGTCGAGGTCGGCGGCGAGCCTTGTGTAGACGACCATGTTGCGGCCTTCGCTCCAGCCGCGTTCAAAGTCTTCGAAAGTGGGCGTGAGGCGCATGGTCGGATCTGTTCTTGTCTGGCTCTTACGGGAAGTTCGCGTGGACGGCGTTGATCACCGCCTGATCGAGGGTGACGCCGGTCTGCTCCTCGATGGCGGTGGCGAAGGCATCCTGCAGGTCGAGCGCGAGGGTCTGGCCCATCCGCGCCGAGAAGGTCGACTTGATCTGCCGGGCCTCTTCAGAGGACTGGTCGGGCTCGGCGATCGCGTCGAGCCGGGCCATGACGGTGATCCCGTCACCGGAAATGACGCGCCACTCGCCGACCTCCATCGCGAAGATCTCTTCGAGAAGGGACGGGGGTGTCCCTGCGACGAAGGCGGTGCGCGCCATGTCCTCTTCCACCACTTCGGCGAGTCCTTGAGTGGCGGGCGTTTCGTTGCCTTCGGCGAAGAGCGCGATCAGCTCCTGCGCGCGGGCAGTAAGGGCGCTTGCCGTGGCATCGGCACGCCAGTCGGCGACGACCTCGTCGCGCACGTCATCGAGCGGCCGGAGTTCCGGGGCCCGGATTTCGTCGAGACGGATTGCGGCGACCGAGCCATCGGAGAGTTCGAAAACCTCGGGGAAGTCGGTCTGGGTGACATCGGCGGCGGCGCTCCGGAAGCCGTCGTAGGCGGCGATGCCGTCTTCCATGCCCTCGTACCAGGCGATCTTGCCGACGGTGAGTCCCTCTTCGGCTTCGGCCAGTTCCTCGAGCGTCGCGCCGGAGGCGAGTTGTTCGTCGAGCTCGCGCGCCTTGGCCTGCACGAGGCGACGGGCAGCATCGGCGGTGTAGTCGGTGAGAAGCCCCTCCCGGGCCTCCTCGAAGGTGGTCTCCGACGCCGCGAGGATAGCGTTCATCCGAAAGAGCGCCGGGCCGAGGTCGGTGTCGATGGGGCCGACAACGCCGGGTTCCTCGAGCGCGAAGATGGGCTCTCCGGCGGCGCCGAGTGCGCCTCGGGTCACATCGCCAAGGTCGGCGTCGCCCAGCGACAGTCCACGGGCTTCCACTTCGTCGTCGAAGTTCGTCTCGCCCGCGGCGATCCGGTCAGCGGCGGATTGGGCGGCGCCTTCATCGGCAAAGACGAGGCGCTCGACGAGGCGGCGTTCCGGAATCACGAATTCCTCGAGCCGCGCCTCATACTGCTGTCGGAGGTCCTCGTCCGAGACCGGAATCTGGGCAACCACGTCCTCGGGACGCATCCAGGCATAGGTGATCTGGCGGGTTTCGGGCTGGGTGTAAGCTTCGGGGTTCGCGTCATACCAGGCCTGCACCTCTTCGTCCGAGGGGGCTGGCACGGGCGTTTCAAGCGCGGTGGCGGTCACTTCGGCCCAGGTGAAATCGCGGGTCTCGCGGGCATACGCGTAGAGCGTGTTGGTATAGACCTCGGGCATGGTGACGCCTTGCGTCACGGCACCAGCGAGGATCGTGCGGGCCACCTCGGCGCGCATGGTTTCCTCGAACTCGCGGGCGGTGAGGCCGGACTGGTCGAGCACGAAGTTGTAGGTCTCGCGGTCGAAGGCGCCGTTGGGGCCCTGAAAGGCCTCGATCTCGGTCACGCGGGTGGCGAGGTTCTGGTCGCCCACGGAAATGCCGACGCGCGCGGTTTCGTTCTCGAGCGCCGTGGTGGTGATCACGCGGGACAGGACCTGCTGGTCGAGACCGATGGTCTGGGCCTGCGCCATGGTAATGTTCTGGCCGGTCTGGGCCTCCCAGGCGCGGAACTCGGCGTTGAGTTCGCGGAAATAGGCGGAGGCGTCGATATCGGTGTCGCCGACGCGGCCGATGGAATTGGCCGAACCGCCGAAGTTGAACGAGCCGAAGCCCACCAGTCCCACGAGCACGAGGCCCATGATGATCCAGACGAAAAAGCGCGAAATGTTCGAGAACATGGGTTCCTCACCGTTGGGTCAGTGGGTTGTAGCGGGGGGGCGGGACATTGCCAACAGGGGAACGGGAATTGCCGGGCCGGGGCAGGGTGTTTCCCGTCACGACTTCGTCGTGCCGCGACCCGCCGGGGGCTGCCGCCCCCGGACCCCCGCCAAGTGGGGGCTCTGCGCCCATACCCAAGTTTAAAGTGGGGGCTCTGCGCCCACACCCAAGTCTAAAGTGGGGGCTCTGCCCCCACACCCCCGGGATATTTATGAACCAGAGAAGCAGGGGACGCGGGGCGATGGGTTTGGGTTCAGGCGCGGCGCCTGCGGGCGAGATTTTGGCGAAAGGGGGGCATTCGAGGGAGCGGACGGGAAACGGGCAGGGAATGGGCTCGCGGGGGGCGGCGCAAAAGGAAAGGGCCGCTCGCGGGCGGCCCTTGATCCAGATCTCGGTGGCGCGGGGTGTCGCGCGATCAGCGGTTTTCCACGTCCACGTAGTCGCGTTGCGTTTCGCCGACGTAGAGTTGGCGCGGACGGCCGATCTTCTGTTTCGGGTCTGCGAGCATTTCTTTCCACTGGGAAATCCAGCCCACGGTGCGCGCGAGCGCGAAGATCGGGGTGAACATGGCGGTCGGGAAGCCCATCGCCTCGAGGATGATGCCAGAATAGAAATCTACGTTCGGGAAGAGCTTTTTCTCGGCGAAATAGGGGTCTTCGAGCGCCTGTTTTTCCAGTTCCTTGGCGACTTGAAGCAGCGGGTTGTTCTCGATTCCCAAAAGGTCAAGCACTTCGTCCGCCGACTGCTTCATCACCTTCGCACGCGGGTCGAAGTTCTTGTAGACGCGGTGGCCGAAGCCCATGAGGCGGAAGGGGTCGTCCTTGTCCTTGGCGCGGGCGATATACTCCGGGATGCGGTCGACGGTGCCGATTTCCTTCAGCATTTCGAGGCAGGCCTGGTTCGCGCCGCCATGCGCCGGCCCCCAGAGACAGGCGATGCCGGCCGCGATGCAGGCGAAGGGGTTCGCGCCCGACGAACCGGCCAGACGCACGGTCGAGGTCGAAGCGTTCTGTTCGTGGTCGGCGTGGAGCGTGAAGATCCGGTCCATGGCGCGCGACAGGATCGGGTTGACCTCATAGGTTTCCGCCGGCACCGAGAAACACATGTGCAGGAAGTTCGAGGCGTAATCGAGGTCGTTGCGCGGATAGACGAAGGGCTGGCCCACCGTGTATTTGTAGGCCATCGCCGCGATGGTCGGCATCTTCGCAATCATCCGGATCGAGGCGACTTCGCGCTGCCAGGGGTCCGCGATATCGGTCGAGTCGTGATAGAAGGCGGACATCGCGCCGACCACGCCCACCATGATCGCCATGGGATGCGCGTCGCGGCGGAAGCCCGAGTAGAACTTGATCATCTGCTCGTGGAGCATCGTGTGGCGGGTCACTCGGAACTCGAAGTCCTCAAGCTCGGCCCCGGTCGGCAGGTGACCATAGAGAAGGAGAAAGCAGACCTCGAGGAAATGCGACTTCGAGGCGAGCTGGTCGATCGGATAGCCCCGGTGCAGAAGCACACCCTCTTCGCCGTCGATGAAGGTGATCGTCGAGTCGCAGGCCGCGGTCGAGGTAAAGCCCGGATCGAAGGTGAAGACGTCGCCCTGTGCATAGAGCTTGGAGATGTCGATCACGTCCGGCCCGACGCTGGGCGAATACATCGGAAGTTCGAGTTCCTTGTCACCAAAACTCAGCTTGGCCGTTCCGGTCTGCTTCGTCATTCCACATGTCCTCTGTTGGTGCCTGCGCCCGAAGGGCAGGAGGTTACTTGCTGGCGTCTGCGAGGCGGGCGAGGGTTTCCTCCCGTCCCAGAGTCAGCATCATATCGAATACGCTCGGGCTTTGGGCGCGTCCGGCGAGCGCGGCACGCAGGGGGGCCGCGAGCTTGCCGAACTTCAATTCGTGGGCTTCTGCCGTCGCGTTGAGAATAGTCTCCAATTCTTCGCGCATCCAGCTAGCAGTTTGCAACTGCGGCGTCAATTCTTCCAGTATACGACGGGATACAGCGTCAAGCGACGCGGCTGCCTTCTCGTCCAGATCGAGGGGTCGAGACACCAGCGCGAAATGAGACTTTTCAAGGAGTTGCGGCAGCGTTTTGGCTCCGGTGCGGGTGAATTCCAGGGCGGGCAACAGGGCCTTGACCTGCGCGTCAGTCAATGCTGGCTGCGACGTCGCGTCAAGATAATCCTGCAGTTGCGAAATAAGCGTCTCGGGGTCCGTCATCTGGATGTGCTGGCCCGAGACATGGTCGAGTTTCTTGAAGTCGAGCCGCGCCGCGCCCTTGCCGATCCCCGTGATGTCGAACCATTCCAACGCCTGCGCGTCGGTAAACACCTCGTCATCGCCATGCGACCAGCCGAGCCGGGCGAGGTAGTTGCGCATGGCCGAGGCGGGGTACCCCAGCGCGCGGTATTCCTCTACCCCGGCCGCGCCGTGGCGCTTCGAGAGTTTCTTGCCGTCGGGTCCGTGGATGAGGGGGATATGGGCGAAGACCGGCACGTCCCAGCCCATCGCGTCATAGATCATCTTCTGGCGCGCGGCGTTGTTGAGGTGGTCGTCGCCCCGGATCACATGGGTCACGCCCATGTCGTGATCGTCCACGACGACGGCGAGCATATACGTGGGGTTACCGTCAGAACGCAGCACGATCATGTCGTCCAACTGGTCGTTGCCGAAGGTCACGTCGCCCTGCACGGCGTCATGGATCACGGTCTTGCCGTCGCGGGGCGCCTTGACCCGGATCGCGAAGGGCGCGTCGGGATGTGTTGCGGGGTCGGCATCGCGCCAGGGCGACTGAAAGAGCGTCGAGCGGCCCTCGGCGCGGGCGGCTTCACGGAAAGCCTCGATCTCGTCCTGGGTCGAGAAGCATTTGTAGGCCGTGCCGGATGCGAGCATGGCCTCGGCCACCTCGCGGTGACGGGGGGCCTGTTCGTATTGGCTCAGGGCCTCGCCGTCGTGATCGAGGCCGAGCCAGTCCATCGCCGCGAAGATCGCCGCCGTCGCCTCGGGCGTGGAGCGCTCGCGGTCGGTGTCCTCGATCCGGAGCAGGAACTTGCCGCCGCGCCCGCGCGCGTAGAGCCAGTTGAACAGCGCCGTGCGCGCGCCGCCGATGTGAAGATAGCCGGTGGGCGAGGGCGCGAAACGGGTGACGACGGGGGTATGCGACATGGGGCGCGTTAACCTTTCGGAAACCATGGAGAGGGTAGCGTCGGGCATGGTCTAGACGTCCGGGCGGGAGAGGACAAGTGCAGCCACCGGGGAGAGGTCTCGCGATGGTTTCCGAGCGATTGGAGCGCTTGCGCGGGCGGCTGGTGCTTTTCGCGCCGGTGTTCCTGGGGATCGGGATCGGCGGGTATTTCCTGCTGCGCGTCGAACCGGGCCGTGTGACCTGGGCGCTCATCGCGTTCGCGGTCCTCGGTCTGGGCCTTCTCGCGCGGTGGATCGGGCGGCGGTCGCTGTCGGGGTTCGGACTGCCCGTGCTCGCCGTGGCTGCGGTGCTCTGCGGCGTGGGCGTCGCTGGTTGGCGGGCCGACCGGGTCGCCGCACCGGTGCTTGGCTTTCGCTACTACGGCCCCGTGGAAGGGCGCATCGTCGCGGTGGATGTCTCGGGGTCAGACGCAGTGCGGCTCACCCTCGACGAAGTGCGACTCGACCGGTTGCGACCCGAGCGGGTGCCGAAACGGGTGCGCGTTTCGCTTCATGGTGCGCAGCAATGGATCGCCCCAACACCCGGGATGCGTGTCGCCGTCACCGCCCATCTGTCAGGTCCTGAAGGTCCCGTGGAGCCCAACGGGTTCGATTTTCGCCGGCAGGCATGGTTTCGCGGGATCGGCGCCGTGGGCTATACGCGCGTGCCCGCGATGGTGGTGGCCCCGTCCGAGCGCGACCTGCCGATCGCCCGGCTGCGGGCTGGGATTTCCGCGGCGGTGCGTGCCGCGATCCCAGGCGAGGCGGGGGCTTTCGCCGCCGCGATCACCACGGGCGACCGGGCGGCGATGGGGACGGCAACGGTAGAGACGCTACGCGATTCGAACCTCGCGCATCTTCTTGCGATCTCGGGCCTTCACATGGGGCTTCTGGTGGGCTTCGTCTTTGCGAGCCTGCGGCTGGGGCTGGTCCTCGTGCCCGGCTGGGCGACCCGGACCGACATTCGCCGGATCGCGGCGGCCGGGGCGCTTGTGGCGGGGGGCTTCTACCTGTCGTTGTCGGGCGGAGCCGTGTCGACCGAACGGGCCTTCATCATGGTGGCGGTGATGATGGGCGGGATCATCGCAGGGCGGCGGGCGCTGACGCTGCGGGCGGTTGCGGTGGCGGCGCTGGTGCTCTTGGTTCTGCAACCCGAAAGCCTCGTGGAGGCCGGGTTCCAGATGTCCTTTGCGGCGACCACGGCGCTGGTCGCGGTCTTCGGGACCTTGCGGTCGTTCGAGACGGGTCGGGTACCCAAATGGGCGCGGCCAGTCTTTGCCGTTGTGCTGTCTTCACTTGTTGCGGGTCTGGCCACGGCGCCGTTCTCGGCGGGGATCTTCAACCGCGTTGTGCATTACGGGTTGATCGCCAATGTGGTGGCGGTTCCCGTCATGGGGACCCTGATCATGCCGCTGGCCGTGGTCGCGGCGCTTCTCGCGCCGCTCGGGCTGTCGTGGATCGCGCTCGACCTCATGCGCTGGCCCATCGAGTGGATCCTCTGGGTCGCGCGCTGGACCGCCGACTTGCCGGGAGCAGTGGACACGGTCGTCGTGCCGCCGGGCTGGGTCCTGCCGGTGATCGCGCTCGGTGGGTTGACGACGATCCTCTTGCGCGGATGGGGGCGGGTTCTGGGGGCGGCAGCGGTTGCCGCGGCCCTGGTCGGCTGGACGCAGGCGACCCGGCCCGACATCCTGATTTCGCCCAGCGGGGGCTTGGTCGGGGCGATGGGCGCAGACGGGCGTGGCCTGTCCAAGGATCGCGGCGATGGCTTCGCGGCCGAAAACTGGCTCGCCAATGATGGCGACGGCGCGGATCAGCCCACCGGCTTCGCGCGGGCGGTGTTCACGGGCGAGGAGGGGCTGCGGATCGCCGAGGTCAAGGGGTTGACGGTCGCGCATCTGGCCGGGCGCGGGGCGTTGGATCGCGTGGGGGAGGCGTGTGCAGTGGCGGATTTCGTCGTAGTGACCAAGACGCCGGAAGGGGGCGCGCCATGCCCGGTATTGTCGGAGGCGGTGCTGTCGCAGACGGGGTCCATGGCGATCTGGATCGGAAACGGAAACGCGCGGATCGTGACCGAGGCCCAGGTGTCGGGGCGGCGGCCCTGGACTATGGCGGGACGGCGCGCGGGCGAGGGGGCCAGAAACGATGAAGGGCGCGGCGATGATGCGTCCGCGCCCTTGGCGATGTATCTCGGGTTGGAAGCCCCCGTTCAGTAGGTGCGGATCAGCCCCACGAGCTTGCCCTGCACCTTGACCTGTCCCTCGCGCAGAAGGCGCGTTTCATAGGCCGGGTTGGCGGCTTCCAGCGCGATCATGTCACCGGAGCGGCGAAAGCGCTTCAGCGTCGCTTCATAGCCGTCGACCTGTGCCACCACGATGTCGCCATTGTCCGCCGAGGAGGTTTCCCGGATGATCACGACGTCGCCGTTGTTGATCCCCGCGTTGATCATGGAATCGCCCTTGACCTCGAGCGCGTAATGTTTGCCCCGGCCCGCGACCATGCCGCCCGGCACGGCGACGTGGCTTTGTCCGTCCTCGATCGCCTCGATCGGGATACCGGCGGCGATGCGCCCCAGAAGCGGCAGTTCGAGCGCCGGGACGCTGTTGTCCATGCTGATCGCGGCGGAGGGGCGGCTGTCGGGCAGGTCGCCGTCGATGACCCGGGGCGAAAACCCGGTCTTGCCACCGGTTTCGAGCGTTTCGGGCAGGCGAGTGATTTCGATGGCGCGGGCGCGATGAGCGAGGCGACGGATATATCCGCGTTCCTCGAGCGCCGTGATGAGACGGTGAATGCCGGACTTCGAGCGCAGTTGCAGCGCTTCTTTCATCTCGTCGAAACTGGGCGGCACGCCGTCGCGTTGCACGCGCTTGTGGATGAATTCGAGAAGGTCCAGTTGTTTCTTCGTCAGCATCGCTCGCCCTCTGATCGTTTTGGGCCGATCCCGCGCGTTGCGCGGCGCGGCCGTTCAGGTAATGTTCTACGCGCGTTCCCGTTTCGTGTCAACGTTGTGGTGACGTGTGAGGGTCTAGAGCGTGAGGTAGGGCACCGGTTCGCCCGCCGCGCGCGCCGGGTCGTTCGGCGGCCGGACGATCAGCGCGTTGGCGGTGGCCAGCACCGACAGAAGAGCCGAGTCCTGACGGTCCATGGCGGCGATCCCGTCCGCCGACAGCACCGCGCGCATGTAATGCTGTCGGGGTCCGTTTTCACCCAGAGGCGCGGTAAGGACGGCCGTGGCGGGGCGGCTCGCGACTTCGGTCTGGCCCAGCAGGCGACGGACCGCGGGCAGAACGAAGACCGTGCCGCAGACCATGGCCGAAACCGGGTTTCCGGGGAGACCGATCATCGGCGTCGTCCCCATCCGGCCTGCCATGAGCGGTTTGCCGGGGCGCATGGCGACCTTGTAGAAGGCCTGTTCCATGCCCAGTTCGGCCGCGACCTGCCCCACGAGGTCATGGTCGCCCACCGAGGCGCCGCCGATGGTGAGGACAACGTCGGCGTTCTCGGCAAGGCCAAAGACCGTGGCGAGGCTTTCGCGCGTGTCGCGGGCGATGGGCAGGAGCCGGGCATTGGCGCCCGCAGCATCGATCATGGCCTTCAGCCCGAAGGAATTCGAAGCGACGATCTGGTCCGGGCCGGGGTCCTCGCCGGGCATGACAAGCTCGTCCCCGGTGGCGATGATTGCCACGTCGGGACGTCGGGTCACGGTCACCTCCGGCACGTTCATCGACGCGATGAGAGCCACGTCCTTGGGCGTGAGGACGCGCGGGGCCTCGACTGTGTCGCCTACGCGAAAATCGTTGCCGGCGGGGCGGATGTTCGGGCCCGACGAAAGGTTGCGGTGCAGCGTGATGAGGCTGCCGCGCAGGGTGACATCCTCCTGGATCACGACGTGATCGGCGCCCTCCGGCACCGGGGCGCCGGTGAAGATGCGCACGGCCTGGCCGGGGCCGACGCTGCCCTCGAACCGCTCCCCGGCGCGAGCCTCGCCCACCACCTTGAAGAGCGCGTCGGGTTCGACTTCGACATCCTTCACGGCGTAACCGTCCATCGCCGAGGCGGCAAAGGGTGGCTGGTCGCGCGTGGCGGTGACCGGAAAGGCGAGAGTGCGGCCCGCAGCTTGTGCCAGCGGCACCGTTTCGGTCGGAAGCGGCGTGACAAGGTCGAGGATGCGGGCGAGCGCTTCTTCAACCGAGATCACGAGTTTGCCTCGTAGGTTCCTGATTTTCCGCCAGATTTTGCGAGGAGATGAATGCCCTCGATGCGCATGCCTTTCTCGGCTGCCTTGAGCATGTCGTAGATCGTGAGCGATGCGACCGAGACGGCCGTGAGCGCTTCCATCTCGACCCCGGTCTGGCCCGAGGTCTTGACCGTCGCGGTGACGCGGACACCGGGCAGGTCGTCGTCGCAGGTCAGGTCGAGCGACACCTTGGTGATGGGCAGCGGATGGCAGAGTGGGATCAACTCGGCGGTTTTCTTGGCGCCCATGATCCCGGCGAGCCGCGCGATGCCGAGGACGTCGCCCTTTTTCGCAGTTCCTTCCCTGACAAGCGCGAGCGTCGCGGGCTCCATCACGACGCAGCCTGTGGCGATGGCGGTGCGGTCGGTGACGGGCTTGCCGGAGACGTCGACCATATGGGCCTGTCCGGCAGCGTCGAAATGGGTGAGCTTGTCGGTCATCGCGGTTCCTCAGGCAGGCACGGGATTGGCGAGCAGCCGGCGCGTGGCGGCCTCTACGTCGTCCTGTCGCATGAGGCTTTCCCCGATAAGGAAGCTGCGCGCGCCGACATGGGCCATCTCGGCGAGGTCCTCGGGCGTGAAGAGGCCGGATTCGCAGACGAGGTGACGCGCGGGATCCGCGATCTTCGCCAGCTCCCGAGTGGTATCGAGCGTCGTCTCGAAGGTCTTGAGGTTGCGGTTGTTGATGCCGAGGAGCGGCGATTTCAACGCGGCGGCGCGGTGAAGCTCCTCCGCATCATGCACTTCGACGAGCACGTCCATGCCCCAGTCGAACGCAGCAGCTTCGAGATCGGCGGCCTGGGCGTCGTCGACGGAGGCCATGATGATGAGGATGCAGTCGGCCCCGAGCGCGCGGGCCTCGGTCACCTGCCAGGTGTCATACAGGAAGTCCTTGCGCAGGACAGGCAGGTCGGTCGCGGCGCGGGCGGCGACGAGGTAGTCTTCATGACCCTGAAAACTGGGCGCATCCGTGAGCACCGAGAGGCAGGTTGCACCCCCGGCCTCGTAAGCCTTGGCGAGCGCGGGCGGGTCGAAGTCCGGGCGGATGAGGCCCTTGGAAGGCGAGGCCTTCTTCACCTCGGCGATGAGCCCGTAGCCGCGGCTGGCGGCCTGTGTCAGGCGCGATGCGAAACCGCGGGGCGCGGAGGCGGAGCGGGCGGCGGCCTCGAGCTCGGACAGGGTCCGCTCGGCTTTGCGGGCGGCGACCTCTTCGAGTTTGTAGGCTTTGATCTTGTCGAGCACGTTGGTCATGGCTCGGGTTTAGTCTCGGGGCGGGGATTGGGCAAGGTGGACTGAGGTATCGCGGGTGGCGGCGCCGTAATAAGAAGAAAGAGCACGGGCGGTCCGGTGCTGCGACCTCGGTCGGACTTGCGAAGGGACGCGCGCGGTGCGAGCGTGGACGCAATGGAGGAGACCATGGCAGAGCAATACGACGATATCCCTGCGATCGCGCTCGAATGGCATCGCTCGGGCAAAGGTGCGGTCCTCGCAACGGTCGTGGAAACCTGGGGCTCCGCGCCGCGCCCGGTGGGATCGCAGCTCGTTATTTCGGGGGCGGGCGAGATACAGGGCTCGGTCTCGGGCGGCTGTGTCGAAGGGGCGACGGTGCTTGAGGCGATGGAGGCGCTGGAGGACGGCGAGTCGCGGCTCCTGACCTATGGCGTGTCCGATGACGAGGCTTTCGCGGTGGGGCTCGCCTGTGGCGGGACGATCCGGGTGCTGGTCGAACCCGTAGGCCGGGCGGTGCCCGAGGATATGCTCGCGGAGCTGGTCGCGAAACGCGCGGCGCGGGAGCCCGTTGGCTATGTCGTCGATCTGGACGACTGGGCGCGACGGCTTGTGGGAGTGGACACGGTGCCGGAGCGGTTCCGGGCTGACCGGTCCGGGGTCGAGGAAGACGGGCGCAGCTTCGTGGCCGTTCACAACCCGCCGCTGCGCATGGTGATCGTTGGTGCGGTTCACATCGCGCAGGCGCTGGTGCCCATGGCGCGGCTGGCCGGATACGACCCGCTGATCATCGATCCGCGCGGGGCCTTTGCGCAGGAGCACCGATTTCCCGGCGAGGACATCCGCGAGGATTACCCCGACGAGGTCCTGCCGGATTACGGACTCGACGCGCGCACCGCGGTGGTGACGCTGTCGCATGATCCCAAGATCGACGATCCCGCCATCGAGGCGGCGCTCAGGTCCAAGTGTTTCTACATCGGGTCGCTGGGGTCCAAGCGGACCCATGCGAAACGCGTGGACCGGCTGACCGAGCGCGGTTTTTCGGCAGAGGAGATCGCGCGGATCCATGCGCCGGTCGGGCTCGATATCGGGGCCAAGTCGCCCGCGGAGATCGCGGTGTCGGCCATGGCGCAGATCACGCAAGTCCTTCGGCAAGGCTGATGGACTTCGGGTCGGTTCCGGTCGAGGCGGCTGAGGGGGCGGTTCTGGCCCATTCGGTCGCGCTTCCCGGGGGCAAGCTCAAGAAAGGCACGCTGCTCGGCGCAGACGAAGTGACGCGCCTGTCGGAGGCCGGCGTTGCGCGGGTGACGGTCGCGCGTCTCGGACCCGAGGACATGGGCGAAGACGCGGCCGCCCTTGCGCTAGCCGAGGCACTGGTCGCGGGGCAGGCGGGACTTCGGCTCTCGAAGCCCTTCACCGGGCGCGTGAACATTTTGGCCGAAGGGCCGGGGCTCGCCCGCCTCGATGCAGCGCGGCTTCATGCAGTCAACGCCGTGGACGAGATGCTGACGCTCGCGACCGTCCCTGACTGGCACCGGATGGACAAGGGCGGCATGGTCGGAACGGTGAAGGTCATCTCCTACGGCGTGGCGCGATCGGCGGTGGAGGCGGCGGTCGAGGCCGGGCGCGGTGCGGTTGGCCTCTGGCCCGTGCAGACGAAGACCGCCGATCTCATCGTGACCGAGCACGACGCCGGGTCGACCGAGGACACCGGGCGGGGCTACCGGGCGATCGAGGCAAGGCTTGCCGCGCTTGGCATGACGCTGGGCGCCGTGTCGCATGTGGCGCATGAAACGGGCGCGGTCGCGGGGGCGTTGGCGGCGAGTGTGGCGGATATGGTACTGATCCTGACCGCCTCGGCGACCTCGGACCCGCGCGACGTGGGGCCGGAGGGGCTTCGAGAGGCCGGCGGCACCGTTACCCGCTTCGGAATGCCGGTCGATCCCGGGAATCTCCTTTTCTATGGCGCCGCGCGCGACGGGCGGCCCGTGATCGGTCTGCCGGGCTGTGCCCGCAGCCCCGCGATGAACGGGGCCGACTGGGTGCTCGAGCGGCTCGCCGTGGGCGCGGCACCGACGGCCGAAGAGATCTCGGCCATGGGGGTGGGCGGGCTCCTGAAGGAGATTCCGACGCGGAAACAACCACGTGGCGGCTGAAGCACTGTGGAGCCCGGATTTCGGACAACCCCGACCAAGGTGTGAGAGGCTAACCTAAAAGTCCTGTTTCCAAATGCAGGCTTCGGGTGCTTTAGTGAGTCAAAAGACGTCATAGGGAGGAACACATGACGAAAGTCACGATGACCGTGAACGGCAAGTCCGTGTCCGGCGAGGCGGAAGGGCGCACGCTGCTCTCGACCTTCATCCGCGATAACCTGCGCCTGACCGGCACACATGTGGGTTGCGACACCGGGCAATGCGGCGCCTGCACCATCCATGTGAACGGGCGCAGCGTGAAATCCTGCAACATGTTCGCAATCGAGGCCGACGGCGCTGAAGTTCTGACCATCGAGGGGATGGCCAATGCCGACGGCTCGCTCGGAACGATCCAGCAGGCCTTTCAGGACCACCACGGGCTTCAGTGCGGCTTCTGCACACCGGGGATGGTGATGACGGCGGCGGCGCTCCTCAAAGACAACCCCAAGCCCTCCGAGGATGAGGTGCGTTCCTACCTTTCGGGGAACCTGTGCCGCTGCACAGGCTACCACAACATCGTCAAGGCGATCATGGCGGCGTCCGGGCAGGACGTGTCCGCCGTCGCCGCAGAATGAACCGGCGTTAGCCAGCAGAGAATCCAGGGAGGATCATATGCCAGCAGATGGAGGCATCGGCGCGCCGAACAAGCGCCGCGAAGACGTTCGGTTCCTGACCGGTAAGGGGCGTTACACCGACGACCTGAACCGTCACGGCCAGACCCACATGTATATCCTGCGTTCGCAGGTCGCGCATGGGAAGATCAACGGGATCGACACCTCCGCCGCAGAGGCGATGGAGGGCGTGGTCAAGATCCTGACCGGCAAGGACTTCGAGGGCGTGGGGAGCATTCCCTGCGGCTGGCAGGTCACCGACAGGCACGGCCAGCCGATGCAGGAGCCGGCGCATCCGGTCCTTGCGCAGGGCAAGGTGCGGCATGTGGGCGACCCCATCGCCGCGGTGATCGCCGAAACGCTCGATCAGGCGCGTGACGCCGCCGAGGCGATCGAGGTCGACATCGAGGAACTTCCCGCCGTCATCGACATGAAGGAAGCGGTGAAGGAGGGGGCCGTCAAGGTCCACGACGAGTTGACCTCGAACCTGTGTTACGACTGGGGGTTCGTCGAGGAAAACAAGGCGGCCGTGGACGAGGCTTTCGAGAAGGCCGCGCATGTCACGACGCTCGAGCTTGTCAACAACCGTCTCGTCGCGAACCCGATGGAGCCCCGCGTGGCCATCGGCGAGTATGACGAGGCCGACGGCATGTCGACGCTCTACACCACCTCGCAGAACCCGCATGTGATCCGGCTGCTCATGGGCGCCTTCGTTCTCGGTATTCCCGAGCACAAGCTGCGCGTGGTCGCCCCTGACGTGGGCGGCGGCTTCGGCACCAAGATCTTCCACTACGCGGAAGAGGCGCTCGCCACCTTTGCCGCGAAACAGATCAAGCGCCCGGTGAAATGGACCTCGTCGCGTTCGGAAGCCTTCATGTCCGACGCGCATGGCCGCGACCACGTGACCAAGATCCAGCTCGCGCTCGATGCCGACAACAACTTCACCGCGCTGCGCACCGATACTTACGCGAACATGGGCGCCTATCTGTCCACCTTCGCGCCGTCGGTGCCGACGTGGCTCCACGGGACGTTGATGGCGGGCAACTACAAGACGCCGCTCATCTATGTGAACGTGAAGGCCGTCTTCACCAATACCGTTCCGGTGGATGCCTATCGTGGTGCTGGTCGCCCCGAAGCGACCTTCCAGCTCGAACGGCTGGTGGACAAGGCCGCGCGGGAGCTGGGCGTGGATCCCATCGCGCTCAGACGCCAGAACTTCATCACTGAGTTCCCCTATGCGACCCCCGTGGCCGTCGAATACGACACCGGCGACTACGTGGCGACCATGGACAAGCTCGAGGAGATGATCGACCGCGACGGTTTCGAGGCGCGTGCCGCGGAGTCGAAGAAGAACGGCAAGCTGCGCGGTCTCGGCGTGAACTGCTATATCGAGGCCTGCGGCATCGCGCCGTCGAACCTCGTGGGTCAGCTGGGCGCGCGGGCCGGTCTTTACGAAAGCGCGACGGTGCGGGTGAACGCCACCGGCGGCCTCGTGGTCATGACCGGATCGCACAGCCACGGGCAGGGTCACGAGACCGCCTTCCCGCAGGTCATCGCCGAGATGATCGGGATCGACCCCTCGATGGTCGAGATCGTGCATGGCGACACCGCCAACACGCCGATGGGCATGGGCACCTATGGCTCGCGCTCGCTCGCCGTGGGCGGGTCCGCCATGGTGCGGGCCACCGAGAAGATCATCAACAAAGCCAAGAAGATCGCCGCTCACCTGCTCGAGGCCGCCGACGGCGACATCGAGCTCAAGGACGGGAAATTCTCGGTCGCGGGCACGGACAAGTCCGTGGCCTGGGGCGATGTGACGCTCGCGGCCTATGTGCCCCACAACTACCCGCTCGAAGACATCGAGCCGGGGCTGGAGGAGACCGCCTTCTACGACCCGTCGAACTTCACCTATCCCTCTGGCGCCTATGCCTGCGAGGTCGAAGTGGACCCGGAAACCGGCAAGGTGACGATCGAAAGCTTCGCGGCGGCCGATGATTTCGGAAATATCGTGAACCCGATGATCGTCTCGGGGCAGGTGCACGGCGGGATCGCGCAGGGCATCGGTCAGGCGCTGCTGGAAGGGGCGGTCTACGACGCGGACGGCCAGCTCCTGACCGGCTCCTACATGGACTATGCGATGCCGCGGGCGGATGACGTGCCCTTCTATGCGGTGGACCACTCCTGCCAGACCCCTTGCACCCACAACCCGCTGGGGGTGAAGGGCTGCGGTGAGGCCGGGGCCATCGGGTCGCCGCCGGCGGTGGTCAATGCGGTCGTGGATGCGCTGCAACGCGCCGGCCATGACATCACCCATATCGACATGCCGCTCTCGCCCGGTCGGGTCTGGGCCGCGATGAACGGCAAGTAAGGAGGACGAACCATGTATGCATTCGAACTGGAACGGCCCACCTCACTGGCCGATGCGGAAGCGGCGATTTCGGCGGGGGGGCAACCCCTCTCCGGAGGCCAGACGCTGATCCCGACACTGAAACAGCGTCTGGCGATGCCCGAAACGCTCGTGTCGCTGACCGCGATCGACGAGTTGAAAGGCATCTCGAAAGAGGGCGACACGCTGGTCATCGGTGGGGCGACTTGCCACGCCGATGTGGCGGCGGAAGGGTCATTCCCGGCTCTTTCCGCGCTCGCGGGGAAGATCGGCGACCCCCATGTGCGCAACCGGGGCACCATCGGGGGCTCGCTTGGCAACAACGACCCCTCGGCCTGTTACCCCGCAGCGGCACTTGGCTCCGGTGCCACCATCGTGACCAACAAACGCGAGATCGCCGCGGACGATTACTTCACCGGTCTCTTCGAGACAGCTCTCGATGAGGGCGAGTTCGTCAAGGCGGTGAAGTTCCCGATCCCGGAAAAGGCGGCTTACGTCAAATTCGAACAGCCTGCCTCGCGTTTCGCGCTGGTCGGGGTCTTCGTGACCAAAGGGTCCGACGGGGTTCGGGTCGCCGTGACCGGCGCGTCCGAAGGCGGCGTGTTTCGCTGGAAGGAAGCGGAAGAGGCATTGTCATCCAACTTCTCGGCCTCGGCGCTCGAAGGGCTGTCGGTCGATGCAGACGACATGATCGGCGACATCCATGCCTCCAAGGCCTATCGCGCACATCTGGTCGGCGTGATCACCAGGCGCGCGGTCAATACCTGTTAGGCGATAACCGACATCAGGTCTGCGCCTCGCGCCGCCTGATATGCAATAACGCCGCGTCCCATCCGGGGCGCGGTTCCGTTTCGGCGGGCGGATAAGCGCCGGAATATCAGCGCGTTGCGCGGATCCACGCCGGGCAGGGGCTCCCGCTTTATTCTCCCTCTGGCGGAACATCGGGGGAAGCCCCCACGTTCTCCCCATCAAAGGCGGCGCGGGATGCGTGCGCCGCGAGAGGAGAACCACGATGATGAAGAACGCGATGAAATCGACCTCGGTGCTGGCCCTTTGCACCGCGCTCATGGTGCCCCCGGCCTTTGCACAGGATGCAGCGGCGGAGGCGGAAGCCGAACTGGAGACCTGCGGCCTCGCGGGCCCGTTCCCCTGCGTGCTGGAAGACGGCACCGAAATCGCGAACGCCATGGAACTCGCCAAGGCCAAGATCATGGGCACGGACGGCGAGGCGGAAGAACAGGCCGCCGATCCGACCGCTCCTGCGGAACCGGAGGAACCGGCGGCCGCAGAAGCGCCAGCCGAGCCGGTAGAGCCCGGCGAGGCCGTCGAAGAGTCTGCCGAGGCCGGAGCCCCGGCGCCGGCGGAGGAGTCCGTCGAGGAGCCGGTGACGGCCGAGAGCGAAGCGGACGCCGAGGTGGAAGCCGAAGTTGAAGCGCCGGCCGCCGAGGCGGAAGTTCAGGCAGAGACGGAAACCGAGGTCGAGACGACCGAAGCGCCTGCCGAGGAAGCTGCCCCGGTTGAAGCTGAAGAGGACAGAAGCCTCGTTGAGCAATTGGCCGATCAGCTGACTGGTGATGACGCAGAGGAGCCTGCGGCGGAAGAAACGGTGGCCGAGGAAGCCCCGGTTGAAGAACCCGTCGACGAGCCGGTTGAAGAGACCGTTGCCGAGGATCCGGCCGCTGAAGAAGCTCCGGTCGAAGAAGACATGACCGCCGGCGAGCGGATCGAGTCCGACACTTCTGCGGAGAGCGCCGAAGCCCCCGACGCCCCGGCCGAGGAAGAGGACCGGAACCTCGTTCAGGAACTCGCGGACCAACTCACCGGCGACGATGCGGAAGCGGAAGCGGACGTTGAAACGACGGCCGATACCGGTGCCGCGCCCGAAGACACCGCCGAAGCCGATGCGGCAGGCGAAGTCATCGCACAGGACGTGATGCCGGAAGAGCCGGTCGAAGACCAAGCCCCGACGGCCGCCGCAGCCGCCGAAGCCGAAGCGGATGCCGAGATGGCCGCCGATGAAGAAGGCGTCGTCGTCGAAGAGGTGACCGATGAATCGACCCGTTCGGCGGATGAGGAATACACGACCCAGGTCGCTTCGGCGCAGGAAAGCCGCGCGCAGGCTGAAACGAACAGCCAGAACACCGGCTCCGGTGGTCTGCGCGATGTGCTGAACCGTGAACTCACCGACTTCGAGAAACTCGTGCTCGTCGGGCTTGGCGGCGTGGCCGTGGGCACGGTGCTCGCCAATGGTGACGAGGTGGTCTCGAACTCGGGCGACCGGATCGTGGTGCAGAACCCCGATGGCACGTATAGCGTGCTGAAGAACGACGACGAAATCCTCCGTCAGCCGGGTGCAGTCGTGTCGACGAAGTCCTTCGACGACGGATCGACCCGCACCATCGTGGACCGCGAGGATGGCACTCGCATCATCACGGTGCGCGCTGCCGACGGCACGGTGCTCAAGCGGACCAAGGTGACACCGGACGGACGCTCCATCGTCCTCTTCGACGACACCATCGCCGCACAACCGGTGAGCCGTCAGGAGGTCGTTTCCTACCAGCCGGCGCCTTCCGTGCAGATGTCGTCGTCCGACGAGGTGGCCTTGCGCGAAGCATTGATGGCGTCCATGAACCAGTCGCCGGACCGGACCTTCTCGCTCCGTCAGATCCGGGAGTATTCGCAGGTTCGTGACCTCGCGCCGGTCATCGAGGTGGATGCGATCACCTTCAATACGGGCTCGGCGGTCATCACCTCGAGCCAGGCGGAAGAACTGGCCGCGCTTGGCACCGCCATCCGTGACGTGATCGCCGAGGTGCCGGACGCGGTGTTTCTTGTCGAAGGGCACACCGACACCGTGGGCGATGCGGCCTATAACCTCGCCCTCTCGGACCGTCGGGCCGAAAGCGTCGCGCTGGCGCTTACGGAATACTTCGACGTGCCGCCGGAGAACCTGATCACGCAAGGCTACGGCGAGAGCGATCTCAAGGTGGCCCAGGCGGGCGACATTCGCGAAAACCGTCGCGCCAATGTCCGCAACATCACGCCGCTTCTTCAGTAGGTTTCGGACACACAGAAAAACGAAAGGCCCCTGCGAGAGCGGGGGCCTTTTTCTGTTCGCGACGGAGTATCCGAGGCGGCCGTTACTTCGACACGGGTCCGATCATCATGACCATCTGGCGACCCTCGAGCTTCGGCATGTTCTCGACCTTGCCGATCTCCTTCACGTCCTCGGCGACCCGTTCGAGCAGATCACGGCCAAGGTTCTGGTGCGCCATTTCGCGGCCCCGAAACCGGAGCGTGACCTTCACCTTGTCGCCGTTCTCGAGGAACTTGAACACAGACCGCATCTTCACGTCGTAGTCGTGGGTGTCCGTGTTGGGACGGAACTTCACCTCTTTGACCTCGATGATCTTCTGCTTCTTGCGCGCCTCGGATTCCCGCTTCTGCTGTTCGTATTTGAACTTGCCGAAGTCCATGATCTTGCACACGGGCGGGGTGGCGTTGGGCGAAATCTCGACAAGGTCGAGGCCGGCTTCTTCAGCCATGCGCATCGCTTCCTGGGGGGAAACGACGCCGACGTTTTCGCCATCTGCACCGATCAAGCGAATCTCGGGGGCACGGATACGGTCGTTGATCCGGGGGCCGGTGTCGCGAGTGGGCGGTGCGTTGTGGGGTCTGCGAGCTATGACGGAATTCCTTTGTGTCGTTGCAGGGTGTTTCGGGCTGCGAAAATAGGCGGGAGCCTGTAGGCTTTCAAGGGCAATTCGGGCCCATTCCAGGGGCAAATGGGACAATCGGACCGCATTGCGGCGCGCCTTCCGGCCCGACTTGAACCCGGGCGCCCCGAGGGTCATGTGTTAAGCAGTGATTAACTTCAGCGAGAGGGTGGAACGATGCGTGGACTGTTGTGGGTGATCATATTGGTCGTCATCGTCGCGGCGGGCTATTTCTGGTATGTCAACAACGGCGATACCGACGCGGCCATGAGTGACATGCAGGACGCCGCAAGCGAGGCCGCGGAAGCGGTCGGCGAGGCGGCGGAGGCTGTCGGAGAGGCAGCGCAGGAGGCGACGGATACCGCCGCGGGCGCGGCGGACGATGCCGCGCAGGCTGCGCGTGACGCGGCGAGCGAAGCGGCCGATACCGCCGGCGAGGCGGCTGCGGCGGCGCAGGAAGCCGCCGAAGAGGCGGCGGAAACGGCGGCGGAGGCGGCTGAGAACGCGAGCCAGGCGGCGCAGGATGCGGCGTCGACAGCCGCCGATACGGCGACGGAAACCGCGACCGGGGCTGCGGAAATGGCGGAAGAGGCGGCCGAGAGCGCGGCGGATGCGGCGCAGTCTGCCAGCGAAGCCGCGGCGGATGGCGCTGAGACGGCGGCTCAATCGGCAGCGGACGCCGCCGAAGGCGCGGCGGATGCAGCACAATCGGCTGCCGACACGGCCGAGGCCGCGGCGATGGATGCCGCCGGGATCACCGACCTCCTCAACCCCGAGACTTGGGACGCGACCCGAGTGGTCGAGGTGATCGAAGGGTCTGACCTTGGCGACGGCGTGAAGGAAACGCTGGTCGGCGCGGTCGAAGCGACCGAGGGCAATCCCGACATGGTGCCCGACGTGATCGAACAGATCCGAACCGCCTTTGGCATGTGACCGGGGTGACCTGAACGAAAAACGCCGCGTCCCGAGGGCGCGGCGTTTCCGATTGGTCGGGTGAAGCGGCCTCAGTCGAGGAAGGCCTTCTCCACAACGTAGTGTTTCGGGTCCGAGTTCGCGCCTTCCTCGAGACCGTAGCCCTCGAGCATCTCCTTGATCTCGAGGTTGAAGGCGAGGTTGCCGCAGACCATCGCGCGGTCGGTGTCCTTGTTCAGGACCGGCACGCCAAGATCGGCAAAGACCTCGCCCGAGCGCATGAGGTCGGTGATCCGGCCCATCTTCGGGCTCTCTTCGCGGGTCGTGGTGGGATAGTAGCGGATCTTCTCGTGGAAATCCGGGCCCATGAGTTCGTGAAGAAGCTCGTCGGTCTTGATGCTTTCGATCAGGTCGCGGCCATAGGTCAGCTCACCCACTTCCCGGCAGGTGTGCGTGATGATGACCTCGTCGTAATCCTCGTAGGTCTGCGGTTCGCGCAGGAGCGAGGCGAAGGGCGCGAACCCGGTGCCGGTGGCGAATAACCACAGGCGCTTGCCGGGGAGCAGCGCGTCATGGACCAGCGTGCCGACGGGTTTCGGGCGCAAGATGATCTCGTCGCCCGGCTGGATATGCTGGAGTTTCGACGTGAGCGGACCGTCCTGCACCTTGATCGAATAGAACTCGAGCTCCTCGTCCCAAGAGGGCGAGGCGATGGAATAGGCGCGCAGAAGCGGTTTGCCGTTGTCGCCCATGAGCCCGATCATCACGAATTCTCCCGACCGAAAGCGCATCGTCGCCGGACGGGTGCAGCGGAAGGAAAACAGCCGGTCCGTGTAGTGCTTGACCTCGATGACGGTCTGGGCGTCGGGCAGCGTGGGAACGGGTTTGATTTTCTGAGCTTCGGTCACGGGTGTCACTTCGTTCATCATGATCGCGGGGTCGCTTGGACCCCGCCCTTTCCTCGGTCGTATAGGGGGTATGCGGCGGCGGGTCTACCCGCGCAGCCGCGACTGATGGTCATATGCCTGCCAGTCGGCGCGGAAGAGCCATTGCTCTTCCGGCTGGCGGGCGGCGAGGGCCGGCGTGATCTCGACCTCGTCGAAACCGGCACGCCGCGCCATGGCGTATTGATCGGCGATGAGCCCGGCGCCGGCGCGCAGCCGACCGGTGAATCCCATGAGGCGAAGCTGGCGCGCGGTGGTAAAGCCGCGCCCGTCCGCGAAGGAGCCGAAGGAGATCCGGATCGCCTTGGCGCGCAGAAGCAGCTCGCGGTGCGCGTTCACGTCGTCGGAGGGCGACAGGTCGATGCCGCAGTCGTCACAGCCCGCGCCCGCCGACACGCCCTCGAGCGCGAGGAAGCCGGTGGCGAAGTCGTCGGGCGCGAAGCCCGCGTCGGTCACGATCTGGTTCGCTGTGGGTTGATCGGTCATTGGCGCACCGCCTTTCCGTCGATGAAATGGATCCCGCATTCTTCTTTGTCCGACCCGCGCCAGCGGCCCGCTCGGGGGTCTTCGCCGGGCTTCGTGGCAGAGGTGCAGGGGGCGCAGCCGACGGACTGGAAGCCCTTGGCGGTCAGCGGATGGTTCGGAAGGCCATGGGCCTTCATGTAGTCGCGGAGCTCCTGACCCGACCAATGGGCAAGCGGATTGAACTTGATCCGGTGCCCTTCGATCTCGGCCAGATCGAGCTCGGCCCGCTGGCCACCATGGGCGCGCTTGCGACCCGTGATCCAGCCGTCGAAAGGCGTCAGCGCGCGTTCGAGCGGCAGCACCTTGCGGATGTCGCAGCAGGCGTCGGTGTTTGCCATGTGAAGCCTTCCGAAGCGGTCCTTCGCCTCGATGTCCTCGGGCGCGGGGCGCACGATCTGGACATTGGTCAGGCCGAGGATCAACGCCACGTCCTTCTGGTAGTCGAGCGTTTCGGCAAAGAGCATGCCGGTTTCCAGAAACAGCACCGGGGCGGATTGGTCGACGCGGCTGACCATGTCCAGAAGCACGATGCTTTCGGTGCCGAAGGACGACACCAGCGCGATATGCCCGTGTTCGGTCAGCGCCGCCTCGACCACGCCCTGCGCGTCCATCGGGTCGAATTGCGCATTGATCCGGGCTGCGGTTTCAAGCCGATCCGGGAAGGCCAGAGCTTCAAGCGGCATGGCGGTTTTCCTCGTCGTAGAGCGCGGACTTGAAGGGCTCGGCCCCTGTCCGTGCGATGGTGTCGCGGAAGCGTTCGCCTTCGGCCCGGAGGTCGAGATAGGCTTGGATCAGCCGCTCCACGGCATCCACCACTTCGTCATAGGCGAAACCCGGTCCGGTCTTTTCGCCGATCTTCATGTCGGGTCCGGCATCGCCGCCCAGCGTGATCTGGTAGTTCTCAACACCGGCCCTGTCGAGCCCGAGGATACCGATGTCACCCAGATGGTGATGACCGCAGGCGTTGATGCAGCCGGAAATCTTGATCGCCAGTTCGCCAACTTCGATCTCGTTCTCGGCGAGACGTTCCGAGATTTCCTGCGCAACCGGGATCGACCGGGCGGTCGCCAGCGCGCAATAGTCCATGCCGGGGCAGGCGATGATGTCGGACGCAAGGCCCGCGTTCGCCGTGGCGAGGCCGTGCGCCTTCAGTTCGGCGAAGACGGCCGGGAGGTCGGCCTTGGCCACATGCGGCAGAACGAGGTTCTGCTCTTGCGTCACCCGGATTTCGTTCTGGCCGTAGCGGCGGGCGAGGTCTGCAACAACGCGCATCTGCGACGCACTCGCATCCCCCGGCACGCCCCCATGGGGTTTCAGGCTGACCATGGCGATGGCATAGTCTTCGGCGAAATGCGGGCGCAGGTTCACGTCCGCCCAGGAGCGGAACACCGGGTCGGCTTCATAGGCGGCCTCGAAGGCGCCGCTGTCGCGCGGGGCGAGCATCGGGCGGGCGAAGCCGTCCTGAAGCTCTGCGAGCAGATGCTGGTCGGCGCCCGAGAACTCGGGCCGGATTCGGGCGAAGGCCTCGTCCACGCGGACCGAGAACTCCTCGAGCCCCATCTCGTTCACGGTGATCTTGATGCGCGCCTTGTATTTGTTGTCGCGCCGTCCGGCGAGGTTGTAGACCGACAGAACAGCCTCGAGATAGGGCAGGAGGTCGGCCTGCGGCAGGAAATCCTTGATGACCTTTCCCACGACGGGCGTGCGCCCGAGGCCACCACCGACGAGGATCGCATAGCCGATCTCTCCGTCCCGCTCGACGATGCGCACGGCAAGGTCATGGGCCGCGGTCACGGCCCGGTCGTTCGGGCTGCCGGTCACGGCGATTTTGAACTTGCGACCCAGGAACTGGTATTCCGGGTGATCGGTTGACCAGATGCGGATAAGCTCGGCCACCGGACGCGGGTCTATCAGCTCGTCGGCATGGGCACCGGCGAGCGGATCGGCGGTCACGTTGCGGATCGTGTTGCCCGAGGTCTGGATCGCGTGCAGGTTCACGTCGGCGAGCCGGCCCAGCATGTCGGGCACATCGGTGAGCTTGGGCCAGTTGTACTGGATGTTCTGGCGCGTGGTGAAATGGCCGTAGCCGCGATCCCAGCGCTCGGAAATCTCGGCCAGCACGTCAAGCTGGTCGCTGTTGAGCGTGCCATAGGGAATGGCCACGCGCAGCATATAGGCGTGAAGCTGAAGATAGAGCCCGTTCATCAGCCGCAGGGGGCGGAACTCGTCCTCGGTGAGCGAGCCGTCGATGCGGCGGGCGACCTGGCCGCGAAACTCTTCGACCCGGCGGTCGAGGTAGGTGCGGGTCACGTTCTGGGTTGCGTCGAGCATCAGTTGATCCCCCAGCTCTTGCGGGCGGGCGCCGAAGGCCCGGTCGCGCGGAAGTCTTCACGGAAGTGCGCCGGCCGGATGCCGGTCTCGGTCGCCTCCGCCGGGGCGACATAGGCCCCCACGGCGATCTCGGGCTGGCCGAGTGCAAGCTCGAGCCGCACCTCGGCGCGGGCCTCGTCGGTGATGAACTCGCCCTCGTCGAGCCGCTCGACCCAGTTGTCGTTGGCGGCAAGATAGATCACCTTGCCCGAGATGAGGTCGTTGGCGCTGATGACGCCGGGCTGAAATCGTTTGGCCATGGTCGTATCCGTCCATTTGCTGCACCTGCGAGAGCGCAGGCTTGTCTTGCCTCTCAATATAGAACATTGTCCCAAAATCCGGCCAGTAGCCGGGGCGAATAAGGATGATCGTTCTTGCCGCATGGCAGCGAAGGACCGATCGTCCACCGAAAGGGAGCAAACAGGAATGTCGTCACAACTCGATGACATAGACCGGAAAATCCTTGCGGAACTGCAGGAAGATGCGAGCCAGTCACTCGACGTGATCGCGGCCAAGGTGGGGTCTTCCAAGACCCCGGTCTGGAACCGGATTCGCAAGATGCGCGAGGCTGGGGTGATCGGTCCGCAGACGGTGATCGTGGACGCAGAGAAGCTGGGGCTCGAGGCCTGTTTCTTCGTGCTCATCCGGACGTCCGAGCACGAGGCCGACTGGCAGGACCGCTTCCTGCGCACGCTCCGCGCGCGCCCCGAGGTGATGGAGGCGCACCGCCTGGCCGGAGAGATCGACTATATCCTCAAGGTCCGCGTCGCCAATGCCCGCGCTTATGACACTTTTTATCAGGCGTTGATTTCCGAGGTGAAGATCTTCAACGTGACGGCGCTCCTGTCGATGGAAGAGATCAAGTTCACCACGCAACTGCCTCTCTAGACACGAATTTCCCAGTCGCGCCTCTCTTCATCGCTTCACAAATACCTTGGAGAGGGGTTTGGGGAGAGGCTAGCCTCTCCCCAAGCGGTCGGATTTCGGCGCAGCCGAAGTTCGACACTCAATTCTGAGCGACGCGTTTTCTTGGCATTGCCGCCGAGGTCGCCAGAAGGCCCTGACCCAAATGCACCACATGCTGGGCCTGCGCGAAGTGCAACTGGAAGAGCCGCACCGGCCCGCGCCCCTGCATCGGCGCAAAATAGGCGCCATCGGCCAGCCTGCGTGCCTCGACCAGCGCGGCCTTCTTCCCGAAGATCATCTCGGCCCGCCAGTCGCGGATCAGGAGCTTCTGACGCGCGGAGATCACGAGGTTTCGCCCGTTATCGTCGTCCATCACCGAAGGCCGGATGCGGATCGCCTCGCAGGCGGCGATCTGTCGGACAGTGACCCGGTCAAGCCGCTGAAGCCCCGCGTCATAGGTCACGACCCTGTCGCCGGGTTCAAGGAATTCGACGGGCAGCGCCCCGTCAGCGGTCATCACCGTGGCGCCGAGGCCGAGGCCCGACCGGCATAGAGGAAGGGTCACGCGCACGGACTGGCCGGCCGCGACGGTCGTCACGATCTGGGTCATCTGGATACCTGCTCAAGGTTGCCTGTTTTCTTTTTTCCACAGGCTAACCTTAGATTTCGTAAAGCGCCAAGCAGATTTCCACGATTTCGCCACAGTGCCCCTCGCATCCGCCGGGCGGTGATGCTAAATCGGCGCACGTGCGGGTGTGGCGAAACTGGTAGACGCACCAGATTTAGGTTCTGGCGCCTTTGGCGTGGGGGTTCGAGTCCCTTCACCCGCACCACTTCAGGTCTTCCGAATTGAAGAATTGGCTTGGGACGCTTGCCCGCAAACACCTGCCGTGGCGAGCCGAGGACGTTACCGGCCGTTTCCAGTCGAACTGTCTGAAAACACGCCCGGAACATTTGCGGGGACCGTCTGTTCGATCTCTCCAGAACCCCTTGGAGGAGAACCGATCTAATGACACGATTAGCAACTGTGGTCCTGCCCGTGGCGGGTAGTGGCACTCGAATGCGCCCCGCGACGGACGCAACCGCGAAGGAGCTCTTGCCGATATACGACACGCCCCTTCTACTCTTCGCCCTGGAAGAAGCCGTGGCGTCGGGCGCGCAACGCCTCGTCTTTGTCAGTCGAGCAACGAAGCCGGGGATTTCGAACTATGTCGAGCATCTGATGTCCCAAGAACCTTCCTTCGCCGGCGTGGAGGTTCGTTCCGTCGATCAAGGAGAGCCCCTTGGTCTTGGCCACGCCGTCCTGAGCGCCCGGCCCGAGGTGCTGCCGGGACCCGTGGGCGTGCTCCTGCCGGATGACCTCATTCTTGGCGCGCCGGTGCTCGCGGAAATGGCGGATGTCTTTGATCCTGCGAGCATGGACTGCCTGGCCGCAGCGCAGCGCGTGGACCGTGCCGAAAGCAGCCGCTATGGCATGTTCGATCTGGCCATGGCGAGTGTCGGCTCCGCGGTCCTGCCGGCGCGCACGCTGGTTGAAAAGCCTGATCCGGCAGATGCGCCTTCTGACCTTGCGGTGGTCGGTCGATACGTCTTGTCGGAGAAGATCTGGCCCGTTCTCGAAAAGACGACCGAGGGGGCAGGGGGCGAGATCCAGCTTACCGATGCCATCGCCGGATTGGACCGGCTCTACGCCTTCCAGTTTTCTGGCTGCCGTTACGACTGCGGAGACAAGGAAGGCTGGTTTTCCGCCACCCAGGCGGTGCGCAGTGACCGTCTGAGAAAGGAAACAGTGGCCGCAGAGTAGGTTCCGCGCGCGTGGCGTCGTTTCCTCCGAGGACTGTATTGATAAGGTGTCCCACGCGCGCGGCCTGGCGGCCGAACGGTCGTGGGACCACCCCCCCGAAGATCTCCACGAGGCAGAATGGCCCTCACCGCGCGTCTGGCCATGTCGCCGCTTTCCGGTGATTCCCGAAGCAGGAACGCGATGCTTCGGTCTCAGGAATCTCCCTGTTTAAGGCTTAGGGAATAAAACGTTCTCCTGCGAGACTTTGTTCCTGAACTTCGACACGCGGTCTTTCTGCCGACCACAATTCGCCCGTTCACGTCCGGCGTGTAAGCCAGAGTCCGCCGTCGAGACTGACGTTTAAACTATGTTGTCTCCCCTCCAACGCCCCCGCTTTTCCCTGATTCCAGGTCGCTGACGCAGTCCCAAATCCGCGTCACATGGCGATGAATGAAGCAGTGGTGCGGGTTGCTCGCCCGCCACCTGATGAGGAGGTCTGAAATGAACGCGCTGCCGAGCCTTTCCGTTGACCGGGACGAGAGAATGTCCAATTGCCGGAGGCGGTCCTCCAGCCCGGCGCCCGGACAGCGGAAAATACCCGAACCTGCACCGAAACGAGCGGTCGTTTCTCCGGCCAAGTCCGACGTGGGCCTCGACCCTGACCTCACGATCGAATGGCTTCCGGCACTGCGCGGTTTCGCCGGCTCGCTAACCCGCAACGCGACCGATGCCGAGGACCTTGTGCAGGAGACGCTGCTCAAGGCCGTGCGGTATCAGGACAAGTTCCGATCCGGCACGAACCTGAAGGCCTGGCTGTTCGTGATCATGCGCAACTCGTTTTACAACCAGATTGCCAAACGTCGTCGCGAAGTCACCGGACCGGAAGGCTGCGTGTCGGAACACGTGTCCTCGCCCGCAACACAGGAATGGTCTTTGCGCGGAAAAGAGGTCATGCGCGCGGTCAGGGACCTGCCGCCGCACTACCGAAGGCTCTTCGTCCTCGTCGTGATGCTTGGCGAAACCTATGAAACGAGCGCCGAGCTGTGCGGCATCCGGGTGGGCACCGTGAAAAGCCGCGTCAACCGTTCGCGCCGCCTTGTCATTGCGTCTCTGGGTGACGACGGGCCGTGATCGGGGGACGGCGCCGAATGGGCGGCCCGCACATGGGCCGCCCTTCCGCGTTCAGCATCGCTCAGGAGCTGCGTCCTGTCGCGGAGGTCCGCGACGGGCTGCCATCGCGCTGGACGCGAAGGTTGTTCTGGACGTGCTCGACGCCGCTCACGCTGTCGGCGCAATCCTCTGCCGCCCGCTTGGCTCCTCGGGAATCGACGGTGCCGTCGAGGGTCACTTCACGGTCCTTCACAGTCACGGAGATCTCCGTGGCATCGACGCGCGCATTGTCGGTCAGGCGGTCGTTCACGTCCTCTTCGATGCGGCTGTCCGAGCGTTGGTAGGACTTGGGGCCACGGCCACGATGATCCATTTCCCGACGCCGCTCGGCGTCCTCGTCGCCGAACCACGACGACACTTCGTCCGAGGCCCGATCGAGGAAGTCGCGGTCGTCGTCGCGCCTCCGCTGATTCCGGCGCCCATAGGTGCGGTCGGCCCAGTTCCCGCGGTACGGCCCGGTCGGCGGATAGCCGAAGAAGGGGTCGCCGCCCCAGCGGCCATAGACATCGCGGGTGGAGGATGGCCACCCACGGCTTCGGTCGGGATGGCGCTCACCCTCCCAGTATCCGGCGCCCTCGCCAAAATGGTCGCCGTAGTCCTCGCGCCCATAGGGTGCGTCGAACCTCGCGTCCGGGTTGTCGCGACGACCCCGCCCCCAGGCCGCTTCGTCAAAGCCGCGCCGCTGATCCTCGCGGGCGTAGGACTCGTCCCGATCGCCCGTGTAGCCTGAATGATGTGTCCTTCGTCTGTTCATCTCTCGAACTCCTTTGAGGTTGGATCGACAGAACAGCCACGCCACGAACCTGTTCCCGGGAAATCGGCATGATTGGCATTTGGGGCACAGCAGGCGTCACTCGCGCCGACCGAGCATCTCCGTCAGCAGGGACGCTGTCGCGATGTACACGGGCACCCCGGTCTCATCCCGGACGAGCACGACAAAGGTGCCTCTGCCACCATCCGGCATCTCGTCGCGAAAGATCAGCGCCAGCTCGCGCTGCGCCATCTTGCGCAACTCGTCCAGATTGGCGCAATAAACGCCGATCTCGTCATCCGTTCGTTGCCGTCCGTCATTCACCTCAAAGTAGAACCTTGGCATGGGTTACCTCTGCGGCGAAACCGGGCGGTCGTCGAACGTGCCCTGACCTGGGCCGACACGGCCGGAGACCGCGACGGAGACGGGTTGATCGAATACCTTCGATCTGGCGACAGCGGCGGGTTGCGCAATGAGGGCTGGAAGGACAGCACAAACGCGATGTTCCATGCCGACGGCGCCCTGGCCGAAGGTTCGATCGCACTGGTCGAAGATGAGGCCTAACACTGCGCGGCCCGGCGCGCGGCAGCGTTTCTGTTCCGAGCGCTGGGGGACGATCGCGAGGCCGACGGCTGCGCGGGGCGCGCCGACGCGATCGCAGAGCGTCGGACCCAGGATTTTGGGGACCCGGACCTGGGTACATGGGTCATGGGGCTGGAGGGCGACAAAAGGGCGATGCGTCGTGACCTCGAATGCTGGTCACGTCCTTTTTGCCGGTGCTGCGACAGAGGCTCAGGCCGCAGGCTTCGCGGCCCTGTGCGACTCGCCAGACTTCGCGGCGACATGGGGTCTGCGCACCGTTGCCGCAGGCACACCCCGTTTCAATCCGATGGGCTACCACACCGGCAGCATCTGGCCGCATGACGCGAGCCTCACCGTGGCCGGACTGTGCCGCTATGGCGAGAAACGGCGTGCCGCCCGTCTGGCCGAGGGTCTCTTCGCGGCCTCGCGCGAGGTTCGGCTGCGTGGCCTGCCGGAGCTTTGCTGCGGCCTTGACGCAGGCGAGCCGCCCCGGCTCGTGTCCTATCCCTCTGCCTGCTCGACGCAGGCCTGGGCCGCCGGCAGCCCCTTTCTGTGTCTCAAGGCACTGATCGGGCTGGACATCGACATGACCCGCGAGGGGGAGCCAGTCACCTTGGCCGACCCCTGGCTTCCCGACGGTATCGACCGGTTGGACATCGAACGTCTCCCGGTGGCCGCCGCCGGCAGGGCGTCCATCCGCGTCGAAAGGACCGGATCCGAGAGGTTTCAGAGCGAGGTCGCTCTCACCGGCGACAAGACCTGAGGCCCTGACGCGTCCTGATGGCGCGTTCAGGAACATTGCCGTTTCACGTCTGTTTCAGGGACCGCAGAAGAGTTCTGGAGGCACAGATGCATTACCCTCTTTCAATCCCGCTTGTGGCGCTGCTGGCTGCCACGCCACCCGGACAGGCGCTCTCGCAAGAGGCCCTGACGCTTGGCGTGACGACGAACGACGAATATGGCGCCTACCTCGTCGGGCCGGACGACCGCCCGGTCTATACGCTCCTGACCGATCTCGAGGCCGGAGATGGTCAGGACCCGCTCGACTCCTGTAACGAGGAGTGCCGCGAGCACTGGCCCGTTCTCATGGTCGAGGACGAGCTGCGGGTCGATGACGGTCTCGATCCTGATCTTGCGGAAACGATGGACTGGCAAGGCGAGAGGGTCGCGACCTACGGCGGGCACCCTCTGTTTTACTTCGTGAACGACGGTCCGCATCAGGACCCGGGCGGACAGGGCATGTTCACATACGGCGGATACTGGGCGCTCCTGTCACCCGAGGGCCGTCCGTTACGCACGGATGCCATGCCCGCGGCGGGGCAGGAATAGCTCCCTCGTGAAGGCCCGCCCGTCATCGAATGGGCCCGCCCTGGGGACGGTTAGGGGTCAACCCGGACGCCGGTCGTCGACCGATGACAGCGCCCCCCGAGGCAGTAGTTCTTGCGCTGGTCATATCGGCAGGTTCTTCGGAAGCTCCACCGGCATGTCCGGATCGGCGTCCGGAGGTATCGGATCGGGGGTCCGGTCCGGTGCGGGCGGTTCATACTCGGGCGTGTCGGGAAGGTCGGGCGCCTCTTGCGGATCCCTTTGAGGGACGTTTTCCGGCTCCGGATCGGCGGGGATTTCGCCGGGCGGGGTTCCGGGTGGGGAACCGGGGGGTGACCCGGGCGGATCTTGCGCCGTGGATAGGTGGCTCCTCTGGAACATGTCTTTTCCTTCATTTCATGGTGGGTCCCGGCGTGCTGGCCGGCCTGTTTCCGGACCTTCATCGCCCGGCAATCATCCAACAGGCCGCAGGACGGCTTGTTCCCGCACGTTGGGTCCTTCGGCAGGCCGTCGCCGCCAAGCAACCGGGAACATGCGCGGCACTGATCTGTTCCTTGCCCCGATGGCGGCCGTCCCGGGCGCCAGACAGACAATTGGAGGAACACATGAAATTTCCAGCGATGGCCGCCTGCGCTTTGGCTGGCACTCTGACCCTTCCTGCGCTCCCGCTCGTCGCAGCCGAGGCGAACGCAGAGATCACGGACCGCGACGGCAAAGCCCTGGGCGCCGTCAACCTACGTGACACACCCTCGGGGATCGTGGTCGCGACCCTGACCCTGCTTGGACTGCCCGAGGGCATTCACGCCGTCCACCTGCACGAAACCGGCGATTGCCAGTCTGACGACTTTTCGTCAGCCGGAGGACATGTCGCGGGCGACCGGGATCACGGCGTACTGGTGGAAGGCGGACCGCACCCCGGCGACATGCCCAATCTGACCATCAAGGAAAACGGGATCGGCGAGGTCGAGGTCTTTCTGACGCAACTCGATATCGAGGAGCATATTCTCGACGATGACGGCGCCGCTTTCGTCGTGCACGAGGGCATCGACGACTATGAAAGCCAGCCCTCTGGCGACGCCGGGGATCGGATCGCCTGCGGGACGTTTTCGCAGCGCGACTGACCAGCGCACGTTCAAGCCCGGCGGCCGCGACCGCCAGGTAGGTCAAAGCGGGCAGGGGCCGTGAGGGACGCGCGTCCCTGATGCAAGAAGATCGGGTCCGGGGCGGGCGGCGTCGACGTGCGAGGACGGGTCTCTCCGGTCGTGCCTTGAAATGCCGGGTCCCCGACTGCCTGCCGCCCTGACCGCGTTTTCCCTTGGGTGCTTCCGGCAATCGCGCCGTTCATTGCGAAATCGCAAACTGACGCCCGGCCGGACGTCCTACCCCGGGGCGAGAGCAATCGCCGGGGTCATGCCATGCGCGCCTTCCTTCGTATCCTCGCCGCCGTCGCGGTCCTCCTGACGGGTGTCGCCGCATCGGCGGAGCCGTTGGTGGGCCGGTTTCTGGGCGAGGTTGCGCCGGGTGACATCGTGCCGGGCGCAACGCGGTTCGGGAATATGGATGACAAAGGCCTCGTTCCCGCCCTGAACGGGACAGAGGTTCTGGGCTGGGTCTTTCTCACGTCGGATTTCGTGCCGACGACCGGCTATTCCGGCAAGCCCATCCATGTCGTCGCAGGCATCTCGCCTGACGCCGTCCTGACCGGAGCAAGGCTGGTCAAGCATTCGGAGCCCATCGTTCTCGTGGGTATTCCGGAAAGCGAGATCACCGCGGTGATCGGCCATTACACCGGCTTCGACCTCCATCAGGTGTCGGATCGCGCGCCCGAAGACCTCGAGATCGTGTCGGGAGCGACGGTGACCATCATGGTCATCGACGATTCGATCCTGCGGTCCGGGATCAAGGCGGCGCAGGCTCTTGGCCTCGACGGCTTCGACATGGCGGTTCCGACCGGCCCGACCCGCGCGATCGACCGCGACGCTGGCGAGATCAACGATTGGGACACGCTCGCCGGAAACGGGGCGCTCAAACGCCTGACCATCGACGTCGCCGCGATCAACGCGTCCTTTGCGGAGCTTGGCGACGAGCGCACCAAGAAAGAGATCGAGCCCGCCCCGGAAACCGACGCCTATGTCGATGTCTGGACCGCGCTTGTCAGCCAGCCCGCCATCGGGCGCAGCCTGCTTGGTGACAGCGTTTACGAGAATCTCGCGGCCCGCATGAAGCCAGGAGACGAGGCCATCGCGGTCTTCGGCGGCGGTCGCTGGTCGTTCAAGGGGTCCGGCTATGTGCGCGGCGGTATCTTCGACCGCTTCCAGTTGATCCAGGGCGAGATGTCGCACCGCTTCTTCGACAAGGAACACGCACGGCTCGTCTCGATCGCCGCAGAAAACGCGCCCGCTTTCACCGAGATGGACTTGTTCATCATTCCGGCCGACGCAGGCTTTGACCCGGCCGCGCCGTTCCACCTTCAGTTCCTTATCAGCCGGCCGGTCGGACCGATCGAGAAGGTCTTCATCACCCGCGACCTGGCCTATGAACTGCCGGACGCTTACACCCGGCAGATCGCGGCTCCCGCCCAAGCCGCGCCGGCCTCTCTCGCGGCAGACCGCAACGCGCTCTGGGTCCGGATCTGGGAGACGAAGCGCACGCAGGTCATCGTGCTGGCGGTCGCGCTCGTCCTGCTTTCCGGCATCTTCTTCTTCCAGACCTTCGCCACGAAGAACGCACGTCACTTCGCGCTCCTGCGCAACGCCTACCTCGTGTTCACGCTGGTCTTCGTCGGCTGGATTGCCAACGCCCAACTATCGGTCGTGAACATCCTCGCGGTCTCCAACGCCTTTTTCAGCGACTTCAACTGGGACACGTTCCTGATGGACCCGCTGATCTTCATCCTGTGGTTCGCTGTCGCGGCGGCGCTCCTGTTCTGGGCGCGAGGGGCATATTGCGGCTGGCTCTGTCCCTTCGGCGCCATGCAGGAGCTGTCCAACAAGGTCGCGCGAAAGCTTGGCGTTCCACAGGTGACGCTGCCCTGGGGGCTGCACGAACGGCTCTGGTCGGTGAAATACATCCTGTTTCTCGGGCTCTTCGGCCTGTCACTCTATTCGCTGGAACTCGCCGAACGCTTCGCCGAGGTCGAACCTTTCAAGACCGCGATCATCCTGAAGTTCGCCCGGCCGCTGCCCTTCGTCCTGATCGCGGTCGCGGCACTTCTGCCCGGTCTCTTCATCGAGCGTTTCTATTGCCGCTACGTCTGCCCGCTCGGTGGTGGCCTCGCCATCCCGGCACGGCTCCACATGTTCCGCTGGCTCAACCGCTACAAGGAATGCGGCAATCCCTGTCAGCTTTGCGCCGCCGACTGTCCGGTGAAGGCCATCCACCCGACCGGCGAGATCAACCCGAACGAGTGCATCTCCTGCCTGAATTGCCAGGTGCTCTACCAGGATCACGCGCGCTGCCCGGTCGTCATCAAGACCGACAAGCGGCGCGCGCGTGATGCGGCTGCGACGGCCTCGCTCGCGACGCAGGAAAGCTGGCCGAACCTTGGCCATCCCAATCAAACACCCAAACCCAACTGAAGGAGACCTTCCTATGGACGACGAAAACAAAGGCCTGACGCGGCGCGGGCTGTTCAAGGGCAGCGCGGGGGTCGCCGCCCTCGCCGCGATGGGCGGCACCGGGGGGCTGGGGCTTCTGGCCTCGACCCGTGCTGCCGCTGCCGCGACCGGGGCCGAGATCGCGCCGGGCGAGTTGGACAGCTACTATGGCTTCTGGTCCTCGGGTCAGTCGGGCGAAGTCCGGATCATGGGCGTGCCGTCGATGCGCGAACTGATGCGGATTCCGGTGTTCAACCGATGCTCGGCAACCGGCTGGGGTTCGACCAACGAGAGCCTCAAGATCCTGACCGAGGGCTTGCTTCCCGAAACGCGGGAGTTCCTCGCCAAGCGCGGGCGTCAAACCTATGAGAACGGCGACCTGCACCATCCGCATATGTCCTTCACCGAAGGCACCTATGACGGGCGTTACCTCTTCGTCAACGACAAGGCCAACACCCGCGTCGCGCGCATCCGCTGCGACATCATGAAGACCGACAAGATCATCGAGATCCCGAACACCTCGGACATCCACGGCCTGCGCCCGCAGAAATACCCGCGCACCGGCTATGTCTTTGCCAATGGCGAGCACCGCATCCCGCTTCCCAACGACGGCATCATCCTCGACGAGCCGGAGAAATACGTCTCGATCTTCACCGCCATCGACGGCGACACGATGGAGATTGCCTGGCAGGTGATGGTCGACGGCAACCTCGACAATTGCGATGCCGACTATGAGGGCAAGTTCGCTTTCTCGACCTGCTACAACTCGGAAAACGGCGTCACGCTCGCCGATATGACCGAGAACGAGCAGGACTGGGTCGTGATCTTCGACATCGCGGCGATCGAAGCGGGCGTCGCGGCCGGAGACTTCAAGGAATACAACGGGGTCAAGGTTCTGGACGGTCGCAAGGCCGGAAAATACACCCAGTATATCCCCGTCTCGAATTCGCCCCACGGCTGCAACATGGCGCCCGACAAGGTGCACCTGTGCATCAACGGCAAGCTGTCGCCGACCGTCACCGTGGTCGACGTGACCAAGCTGCCCGACGTCTTCGCAGGCGCCGACCCACGCAGCGCCGTGGTCGCCGAGCCGCAACTGGGTCTCGGGCCGCTCCACACGGCCTACGACGGACGCGGCAATGCCTATACGACGCTCTTCCTCGACAGCCAGATGGTGAAGTGGAACATCGAAGATGCCATCCGTGCCTTCAACGGCGAGGACGTGGACCCGATCATCGAGAAGGTCGACGTGATGTATCAGCCGGGCCACAACCACACCACCATGGGCGAGACGCTGGAGGCCGACGGCCAGTTCCTCATCTCGCTCAACAAGTTCTCCAAGGACCGGTTCCTGAACGTGGGCCCGCTCAAGCCCGAGAACGATCAGCTGATCGCGATTGCCGGCGACAAGATGGAGGTGGTGCACGACGGTCCGACCTTTGCCGAGCCGCACGACTGTATCCTCGTGCGCGCTGACAAGGTGAACCCGGTGTCGGTCTATGACCGGGGCGACATGCTCTGGGAAGACGCCCGCAAGCAGGCCGAGGCCGATGGCGTCGACCTCGACTGGGGTGCCGACGTTATCCGGGACGGCAACAAGGTGCGCGTCTACATGCACTCGGTCGCACCCGCGTTCAGCCTCGACAGCTTCGAGGTGAACCAGGGGGACGAGGTCACGGTCTATGTCACCAACATGGACGAAGTCGACGACCTGACCCACGGCTTCACGCTGGGCAACCACGGCGTCGCAATGGAGGTCGGGCCTCAGGCGACCGCGTCCGTCACCTTCACCGCCGACCGTCCCGGTGTGCACTGGTATTACTGCCAGTGGTTCTGCCACGCGCTCCACATGGAAATGCGCGGCCGGATGCTCGTGAAACCCAAGGCCGCCTGAGGGGTCACGGCGATGCGTATCCTGATACCGCTTGTCCTGTCGCTCGCTCTGGCATCCCCTCTCTCGGCGGAGCGGGTGACGGTCGGGCCGGGTCAGGATGCGCTCGCCACGGCTCTGGCCAGGGCACGGCCCGGCGATGAACTGGTGCTCCCCCCCGGCACCTACGCCGGGCCGGTCGAGATCGACCGCCCCGTGACACTGACCGGCGACGATGCGCGGATCGTGGGGCCGGGCGCGGGCTCGGTCATCACGGTGACGGCGCCTGACGTGACGCTGAGGGGGCTGGCCGTTTCGGGCGCTGGCGCGAGCCTTGCTGACCTTGATAGCGGGATACGGCTGCTCAAGGGTGCGGATCGGGCAAGGCTCGAGGGGCTGACACTTGAAGGCAACTTGATCGGCATCGACGTGCACGGCGCGCGGGACGTGGTCGTGCGGGGTAACACCATCCTCGGGCGCAACGATCTGCGCGTGGCCGAACGTGGGCCCGGCGTCTATGTCTGGAACGCACCCGGCCTGACCGTGGAGGACAACATCGTTTCGCGCGGGCGGGACGGGGTGTTCATCACCACCTCGGACCAGGCCGTCTATCGGCGCAACACCTTCAGCGAACTGCGCTTCGCCTTCCACTCGATGTACGCGAACCGGATCGAGGTCACCGACAACGTGAGCCGGGGCAACGACATGGGCTTTGCCTTCATGTATTCCACGCGGCTCACCATTGCGAACAACCTGAGCGTGGGGGATGCGAACCACGGGTTCTTCATGAACTTCGCGAACAGGGCCGAACTCATCGGCAACACGGTGCGCGATGGCGGCGAGAAGTGCCTGTTCATCTACAATTCGAACAACAACCGTTTCACCGGCAACCGGTTCGAGGGCTGCGGCATCGGCCTGCATTTCACGGCCGGCAGCGAGGGCAACGTGATGACCGGCAATGCCTTTGTCGGCAACCGGACGCAGGTGAAATACGTGGGCACCCGCTGGCTCGAGTGGTCCGAGGCGGGGCAGGGGAACTACTGGTCCGACCATGTCGCCTTCGATGTGAATGGTGACGGGATCGCCGACAGTCCCTATCGCCCGAACGATGCGGTGGACCAACTCGTGTGGTCGCAGCCGGCGGCGAAGCTCCTGATGCGCACGCCCGCGCTGCAACTTATGCGCTGGTCGCAGTCGCGGTTCCCCGGCCTTCTGCCGGGCGGCGTGATCGACAGTCATCCGCTGACCGCGCCCCAGATTTCTGTCCCGGAGGTGGTCCAATGACCCAACCTGTCCTGTCCCTTTCATCCGTTTCGCTCGCCTATGGCCGGACCTCTACGGTCGAGGCGGTGAGCTTCACGGTCGCTCCCGGAGAAAGCCTCGCACTCCTCGGCCACAACGGCGCGGGCAAGTCGACGCTGTTCAAGGCGATACTCGGCTTCCTGCCGCTGGCCGACGGTGCGATCCGTATTGCAGGCCATGCCCCGGGGACCGATGCCGCGCGCCGCGCGATCAACTACCTTCCCGAGGTCGTGACCTTTCCGCGCAGCCTGACGGGGCACGAAATCCTGCAGTACTTTTCCGGCCTTCGGGGCGCGCCCCGCCGCGAGGCCCGCGCACTTCTGGAACGGGTCGGGCTGGCCGATGCCGCCGACCGTGCCGTGGGGACTTACTCCAAGGGGATGCGGCAGCGACTGGGTCTGGCGCAGGCGCTGATCGGGGCGCCGCGGCTCCTCCTTCTCGACGAACCGACAAGCGGGCTCGACCCGGTGTCGCGGCAAGATTTCTACGGCGTCATCGCTGAGGCCGCGGCGCGGGGCTCTGCGGTGCTCCTGTCGTCGCACGGGCTGGAGGAGATCGAACACCGCACCGATCGGGTCGCCATCCTGTCGCAGGGGCGTCTGCGGGCGATGGGCACGCTCGACGATCTTGCACGGGAGGCGAAATTGCCCACCCGTCTGCGCGTTACGGCGCGGGAGGGTGCTGCGGACGAATTGCAGGCGGAGTTCGGTGGGCGGCGTCTTAATGGTTGTCGGCTCGACATCGACTGCGCCGCCGGGGCCAAGCTCGGCCTTGTCGCGCGGCTTGGCGCCGACGCAGGCCGGGTCGCGGACATCCAGATGACGCCCCCAACGCTGAACGATGTCTACCTGCATTTCTCGAACCTCGACGCGGAGGCCCTGCCATGATCCACCGGATCGCCACCATCTTCGGACAGGAGTTCCGGCTCGCACGACGCAACCACTGGGTCGTGCTGGCCACCGTGATCCTGACGCTCTTCGCCGTTTCTCTCGGCTTCTTCGGGGCCGGGCAGGGCGCGGGGCTGAAGGCCGATGTGCTCACGCTGACCTCGGCGAGCCTCGCCACGTTGTCGGTCTACCTGATCCCGCTGATTGCGCTTCTCATGTCCTATGACGCCTTTGCGGGCGAGATCGAACGCGGCGCCCTGGCCCTAGCCTTCGCCACGCCGGTCAGGCGGTGGGAGGTCTTCGCGGGCAAGCTCATCGCGCAGGTCAGCGCCATGGCGATCGCCGTGGTGCTGTCGTTCGCCCTGGCCGGCGCGGCGCTGGCCTTTGCTTTCGGCACCTCGCCCGAGGGGCTGGCTGCCTGGGGTCGGCTCGTCGGGTCCGCGGTCTGGCTGGGCGCGGTCTTTGTGTGCATCGGGCTGATGCTCTCGGCCTTTTCGGCTCGGACTGCGCGCGCCGCCGCCGCGGCCATCGGCACATGGCTCGTCTTCGTGGTGCTCTACGACCTCGCGCTGCTGGGCGGGATCATGGCGGCGGGAGAGGGCGTTTTCGCCTCCCGCGTCTTTCCCTGGCTCGTCGTCGCGAACCCGGCGGATGCCTTCCGGCTCTACAATCTCGCGGCACTCGAGACCGCGCCCGTGGCGGGGATCGACGGGCTCGCCCGCACCCTGCCGTTCCCCCCTGAAACGGGTCTGGCCGCAATCGCCCTCTGGCTCGTCGCCGCCCTCGCTCTGGGCATCCACCGCACGAAAAGGATCGTTCCATGACACGCGCTGTTCTTCTCTTCGCCATCGCCTTCTCACTCGCCGCCTGCAAGGACGACGTTGCCGAGGCACCTTTGCCTGCGGACATGACCGACGAGGCTTTGGGCCACTACTGCCAGATGTTCGTGGCCGACCATCCCGGCCCCAAGGCGCAGATCCACCTCGAGGGCCACGCGGCACCCCTATGGTTCAGCCAGGTCTCCGATGCCGTCGCCTATGTCCACGATCCGGCACGCGACGCCGGGGTTACGGCGGTCTTCGTTTCGGATATGGAACAGGCCGAAAGCTGGGCCTTGCCGGGCACGGCGAACTGGATCCCGGCGCAGGCCGCGTTCTTCGTGATCGAGAGCGACCGTCCCGGCGGCATGGGCGTGCCCGAGGCCATTCCCTTCGGCACACGCAAGGCGGCCGAGGACTTCCAGCAAGAGGAGGGCGGGCGGATCGTGATCTTCGAGGCGGTGCCCGTCGACTATGTTCACCCTGATATGCCGGCATTGGCAAAGGACGGCATGGCGGGCCATGACATGACCGGGAGTCTGAACTGATGGCCGGGGCGTGGACGCGGCGCCGGTTCCTCGCGGTCTCTGCTGCGGCGATCGCGGCGAGCCGGGTCACGGCCGCCACCCCAGTCGCGATGTGGCGGGGGCCTGCACTTGGAACGCTGGCGGAAGTCCGGCTCGTCGGGGTCGATGACCCGGATCCGGTCTTCGCCCGGGTCGAGGCGGAACTTGCCCGGATCGACCGGCTGTTTTCACTCTATCGCAGCGACAGCGCGCTCGTGCGGCTTAACCGTGACGGCTGGCTCGAGGCACCCGATCCCGCGATCCTGGAGCTCCTTTCGCTGTCGCGCGCGATGCATCATGCGACGGAAGGGGCCTTTGATCCGACCGTCCAGCCGCTCTTCGCCCTCCATGCGTCCTGCGCTGCCGAGGGGCGAGTGCCCGCGGTCGAGGAGATCGAAGCCGCGCGTGCGCTGGTGAGCTTCGACCAGGTGACGTTCGACATGACCACGGTGCGCCTTGCGAGACCCGGCGTTGCCCTGACCTTGAACGGTATCGCACAGGGCTACGCCACCGATCAGCTCGCAGCACTTCTGCGGGACGAGGGGCTGCGCGACGTGATGGTCGACGCGGGCGAGGTGGCCGGGATCGGCAACGGGCCCGAGGGCAAGGGCTGGCGGGTGCGCCTGCCGGGGTCCGATATCCGCCTCCGCGGTCAGGCGGTCGCAACGTCGAGCGCCACCGGGACGCTGGTCGATCCGGCGCTGGGGACGGGGCACATCTTCGATCCCCTGGACCGGCGCCGCCCGAGCACTGCGACCATCTCGGTCATACACGACAGCGCCGCCATCGCGGACGCGCTGTCGACGGCTGCGATCGTGATGCCGGGCCACCAGCTGCGGTCCTTCGAAGCCTTGGGGGCAAAGGTCATCCGTTTCGGGTAGGATTCGCTCCGAACGTTGTGCGGGAACAATAACTGGGGCTCCGACGCAGGCTACAAGTCACTCAACAGCAGCATTTACATCGAAGGAGAAAAAAGATGCTGACCCGTAGAGCCGCCCTGTTCGGAGCCGCCGGTATCGCCGCTGCCCCGTTGATCGCCACCGCCGCCAAGGCCGAAGAAGCCATGACCCCTGTGGCGGCTCCCGCAGACCTGTCCAAGCTCAAGCGCATCAAGCGCGAGCTGGTCGCCCCGCCCTTCGTGCACGAGCACGAACAGATCGCCCCTGCCGAACCGCGCATCGTCGAGTTCGAAATGCCGATCATCGAGAGAGAAATCCAGGTCGCCGACGACGCCTGGCTGCAAGGCATGACCTTCAACGGCTCGATCCCCGGCCCGCTCATGGTGGTGCACCAGGACGACTACGTCGAGCTGACGCTGGTCAACCCGGCCGAGAACATGATGCAGCACAATATCGACTTCCACGCCGCGACCGGCGCCCTGGGTGGTGGTGCGCTGACGCTGGTCAGCCCCGGTGAAATGACGGTGCTCCGGTTCAAGGCGACGCGGCCGGGAACCTTCGTCTACCACTGCGCTCCCGGGGGCCCGATGATCCCGTGGCACGTGGTGTCCGGGATGGTCGGTGCCATCATGGTGCTGCCGCGCCACGGCCTGTCCGATTACAAGGGGAACCCGGTGACCTATGACAAGGTCTTCTACATCGGCGAGAATGACTTCTACATTCCGAAGGACGAAAACGGGAACTACAAGCGCTTTGCCGATGTGGCCGAAAGCTATCCGGAGACCGAAGAGCTCATGAACGGTCTGGTGCCGAGCCATGTGGTCTTCAACGGTGCGGTCGGTGCATTGACCGGCGAGAACGCCATGACGGCCAGCGTCGGGGACCGCGTGCTGATCGTCCACAGTCAGGGCAACCGCGACACGCGTCCGCACCTCATCGGCGGACATGGCGATCTCGTCTGGGAAGCGGGCAAGTTCAACAACGTGCCGGACCGCGATCTGGAGACCTGGTTCATCCGGGGCGGGTCGGCGGGCGCTGCGCTCTATGAATTCCTGCAGCCGGGTATCTACGCCTATGTGAACCACAACCTGATCGAGGCGGTGAACCTCGGCGCCACGGCCCACTTCAAGGTCGAGGGCCAGTGGAACAACGACCTCATGGAACAGGTCATGGCGCCGTCCGAGATCGTCGGCTGATCCTCCCGCCACTCACGGGAAAACGGGGTGGCCGCAGCTGTGGCCGCCCCTTCTTGCGCTTGGAGACAGGACCATGACACCGATCACCACACTGCCCGCTCTTCTGCTTGCCGGACTGTTCGGGTTCTTCGCGGGCGACGAACCGCAAGCGGCGGGGCCCGAGACCGTGCCTATTCCCGCGGGCGAGATCGCCTTTCGCCCATTCGGCAGCTTCAGCTTTCAAGGCAAGACGCACAGTCCCGCGCCCGTTCCGACGCGGGTTGAGGGCTTCGAGATCATGAAGCATCAGGTGACGCGCGCCGAGTTTTCGGCTTGCGTTGCGGCTCGGGCCTGTTCAGCCGAGGTGCTCCGCGACGGCAACCAGCCTCAGACCCACGTCAATTTTCACGAGGCGGAGGCCTATGCCCGCTGGCTCTCCGAGGTGACGGGTGAGACATGGCGCCTGCCAACGGAACCCGAATGGCAACGCGCCGCTGCCGAGCGCTATGGCGACGCGACGCCCGAGGAGGGGGACTACCTCGATCCCGGCGAAAGGATGCTGGCGCAATACGAACGCGGCATCCTGCTGCGTGGCTCGGCGAGCAAGGCGTTGCGTCCTGCGGGCGGTTTCGGCGAGAACTCCATGGGTGTCGCCGACATGTCGGGCAACGTCTGGGAATGGACGACGGGATGCATGGACAACGGCACGCTGGACGGCGCGGGGCGGGTGGTGACGAGCACTCCCTATTGCACCGTGCGGATCGCGGGCGGCCGCCACCGCGCCGCGATCATCGACTTCGTGCGCGACCCCCAGGTGGGGGGATGCGCGGTGGGCTTGCCGCCCGATTACCTTGGCTTCCGGCTGGTGCGCGAGGACTGACCCCTCAGGGCAGGGGCGAGACACCGATCACCGCACCGTGGCTCAGAAGGACCAAGGCCCACACCCCAAGACCGATGGCGGTCCGCCGAAGGAGGCGGCCGCCATTTTCGCGTCGCCATGCGGCGCGGGTCAGCGGCTCAAGTGACAGAATCGACGTGGCCGCGAAGAAATACGGCGCTGCGCTTGGGCCGAGCATCCGTCGCGCGCGGGCGTCGAAGGCAGGGATCGCGGCGATGGCCAACAGCGCGAAGATGCCGAACAGGATCACATGCGCCAGATCACCGTTCACGACGAGATGCGCGGTGGCCCAGAGCGCCAGCGCGAGGAAGAGCGGATGGCGCGTGATCGCGGCCAGCCCAGGAGCGGCAGGGTCGATGTGCGCGTCGCGTTTGCCCCCCAGGGTGTAGGGCTGTGCGATACCGAAACCGGCGGCGACCAAAACGGTGGCAACCGGCATCGCGAGGTTCGGCACCCAGCGCATCCAGGGGAGCTGCGGCCAGAGCTCGACGAAAGGTGCCCGACCTGCGGCCACGATCACCCAGACGAGGAGCGCAATCGACAATAGCCCATAGACCGAGAAGTAGGTCCGTCGTCCGAACCGGGCGATCAGCCGGTCGCGCAGCCCGCCGATACGCGGCACGAAATGGCTCCCCACGAAGGCGGCGAGCGCGAGCGTGTATTCCGCCCAGCCCATCACGCCTCGGCCCTTGCGATCAGCGCCCGGATATGGCGCCCGAAGGCCCATGTAACGGGAAGGCCAAGGATCAGGCCGCCGATCACGGAGGAGTAGGGGGTGAGCACGCTCCAGCCCAGCCAGCTACCGATGAGCGAGGCGAAGAACAGGTTGACCGCCATCGCGCCTGCCCCGAAGGGATAGAGCGCGGCGGTCAGTTTAAGGAACCCGCGCCCCGTCATTTCCGACGCAGCATCATGTGGACGGCCGCGAGCGAGGCGATCATGGCGACCGAGGCCACAAAGAACCAGAACTCCGCCACCTGGGTCTGGGCCTGCGGCACCGGGCGCTCGAAGCTGGCGGCGAGGAGGGGTGCGGGCAGGATGGCCAAAAAGGCGATCAGGGGTTTCATGTCAGGTCTCCTGTGTCAGGGTTTGATAGATGTCGGGCAGGGCCCGTGGCAACCGGTCGGCATGGGGAAGAAGCGTGAACCCGGCCCGTCCGAAAATGCGTTGGAACCAGTCCTGCCCGTCGGCGTCGATGATGACGCCGTGGACGGATTGGCCAAGGGCCCGGGCTTCGCGCACGGCCATGCGACTGTCCTCGATCCCATGCTGTCCTTCGTAGTGATCGAGGTCGTTGGGCTTGCCGTCGGTCAGAACGAGAAGGAGCCTGCGAGTCGCGCCCTCCTCGGCGAGCTGCGCGCTTGCGTGGCGGATCGCGGCACCCAGACGCGTGTAGTGACCGGGGCGGAAGCCGCCGATCCGGGCGGTCACCTCGGTGGTCATCGGTTCGTCGAAGGCCTTGGCCTTGGACAGAAACACCCGGTCACGGCGCAGGGACGAAAACCCCCAGATGCCCAGCCGATCGCCCGCGGTGTCGATCCCGGCGGCCAGCGCGGCCAGCGCCTCACGCGCGACGTCGATCACCGAGCGGTCGCCCAAATGCGCCTCGGTCGAACGCGAACAGTCCATCAGGATCGCCACCGACAGATCCCGCGCCATCGGGCGCGACGATTGCCAGATCCGGTCGCTGCCTTCGCGCCCCGCGACGATGTCGGCGCGGCTGGCGACCACGGCGTCGAGGTCGAGGTCGTCGCCGTCCAGTTGACGCGGCAGGATCACCCGGCGCGGATTGAGCGGTGCGAACTGTCGCTTGACGCGCGCGACGAGGCGCGGGTCCGGGCGATAGCCTTCGGCGGGCAGGGCCGGAGCCTCGAGCACGCGGGTATGGGCGGGCATGTAGGCAGTCGTGCGCCGGTTCCATTCGGGATAGGTGAACTTGCCCGCCAGCCGTTCATGGTCGGCATCCTGCGGGGAAAGGTCGAGCGACAGGCGCAGCCGCGTGGCAGCGCGTTTCGCGTTTTGCGAGAGCGTGATCTGGTCCTGATCGTCGGCGGCCTTCTGGGCGTTTTCGTCGTCGTCATCCTCGACCATGCGGTTGAGGTTCAGGCTTTCCGCCCAAGACAGGATTGCCTCGAAGCGATGGACGATGAAACTGTCTCGGCGGTCGGCTTGGTCGCGGTTTTCCCGGGCACCGGCTTTGCGGCCCTTGATCTCGGGCGCGGGCGCGCCGGGGCTTGCGTCGTCGTTCGCGGGTTTACCCGGCGCAGGGTGGGTGAGCCTGAGCCAGATCGCGACAGGGGCGAAGGGCCGGTAGCCGCGCGGGGCCGGGCAATCGAGGCATTCGTCCAGCTCGTCGGCGCCGGCCAGTTGCCCGGCGATCACCGCTTCGATCCCGGCCTCGCATTTGGGCAGGCCCGGCCGGAAACGCGCGACCCGCAGCGCCGTGCACATGTCCGCATAGGCGCGGCGCAGGCCCGGACAGGCGGCATAGGCCCGGTCGGCGGCCAGAGCGTTGGCGCCGATCTCGGCGCGGTCGGCGGCCAGCGGGTCGGCATGTCGGGGCGGGATTTCGACAAAGGCCGCCAGCGCCGCAAGCCAGAGATAGGCCGCGCGGTTGAGGTGGGTTTCAGGAAAGACGGTCATCACCGGTGGCAGCGCGAGGCGGTCGCCGTCGAAGTCCGCGACATGTTCGCGAAGGCGCGGCGCGGCGATCCGGCGTGTGCCGGTGATGCGGTGGGCAGCAGGTGTGGCGGGGGCCGGGCAGATCTCCACCCCTTGACCCCCGCCAAGGGCGCGGTAGAGCGTGGCGACGCTCGCGCGGACTTCCTCCAGCGTCACGGCACTGTCGGCTTGGCTCGCCTCGATGCCCCTCCGCGTCACCATGCCGTGCCAGAGCGTGCCGACGGCCTCTTCCGGTTCCAGAAGGTCGAGCATCTTCATGTCTGTCACCCGTAAACGCTGGCCGCGAGGTCGCGCAGCGCCTGCTGCACGTCCGTTTCGTCGGACAGGGGCTCCACGATGGCCGCCTCAATGGCGTCCTCCACGCGCATCCCCTTGGCGATAAGCGTGCCCGCGTAGATCAGAAGGCGGGTGGAGACCCCTTCTTCGAGGTCCATGCCGGAGAGCTTGCGGATATGACCGGCAAGGCGCACGAGCGCACCCGCGCGGTCCATGTCGAGCCTCGCCTCGGCGGCAACTACGGGTGTTTCCAGATCCGGCACGGGGAAGTCGAAACCGATCGACAGGAACCGTTGCCGGGTCGAGGGTTTCAGTTTCTTCAATACGTTCTGATAGCCGGGGTTATAGCTCGCCACGAGCATGAAGCTCGCCGGCGCGACGAGTTCCTCGCCAGTCCGGTCGATGACCAGCCGCCGCCTGTCGTCGGTCAGCGGGTGGAGCACCACGGTCACATCCTTGCGCGCCTCCACCACCTCGTCGAGGTAACAGATCCCGCCCTCGCGAACCGCGCGGGTTAGGGGGCCATCGACCCAGACCGTCTCGCCCCCCTTGATGAGATAGCGCCCGATCAGGTCGGCAGCCGACAGGTCATCGTGGCAGGCGACTGTATGAAGGGGCAGGCCGAGACGGGCTGCCATATGTTCGACGAAGCGCGTCTTGCCGCAGCCGGTCGGCCCCTTCAGAAGAAGGGGCAAACCGTTTTGTTGGGCTGTCTCGAACAGGTCGCATTCGTTGGATTGCGGGCTGTAGAACGGCAGATCGGGGGTCATGTCGAAGGTCATGGGTCACTCCGCCGGCTGCGCGGCCGCAGGGCCGGGCTTGATGACTTCGCGGCGCACCACCAGCATCGAGTAGATGAAGAGGAGCGCGCCCAGCACCACTGCCACGCCGGAGCCGAAACGCATGAGGTAGAACAGGCCCAACTGGTCCTGCACCTCCATGTAGTAGTCGCCTAGGATCCGCTGCATATGCGTCTGGATCGTGCCGGCGAAGGTCAGCGTGAAAGTCATGAAGGCCATGCCGCCGGTCATCAGCCAGAAGGACGCCATGTTGAGCACCTGGTTGTAGGGCACCCGTTTGCGCAGTTGCGGCATGGCATAGGTGAACATGCCGAGGTTCAGGGCCACATAGGCGCCGTAGAAGGCGAGGTGCCCATGTGCCGCCGTGATTTGCGTGCCGTGGGTGTAGTAGTTCACCCCGTGGAGCGTGTGCAGGAAGCCCCAGACGCCCGCGCCGAAGAAGGCGACGGTGGAGGACCCGAGCGACCAGAGAAGGGCGGCCTTGTTCGGGTGGTTCTTGCGGCCCTTCCAGACCATCACGAAGGCGAAGGTCATCATGGCGAAGAAGGGGATCACCTCGAGGGTCGAGAAGATGGAGCCGATCCACTGCCAGTAGCCCGGCGCGCCGATCCAGTAGAAGTGGTGCCCGGTGCCCAAGATGCCCGAGAAGAGCGCCAGCGCCACGATGACATAGAGCCATTTCTCGATCACCTCGCGGTCGACGCCCGTGAGTTTCAGCATCAGGAACCCGAGGATCGCAGCCATGACCAGTTCCCAGGTCGCCTCGACCCAGAGGTGCACGACCATCCACCAATACATCTTGTCGAGCGACAGGTTGTCCGGATTGATGAAGGCGAAGACCCAGAGCAGGCACAAGAGCCAGAGGCCCATGAGCAGGATGTTGGTGATCGCAGTCTTGCGCCCCGCCAGCGCCGTGAGCGAGATGTTCACGAGGAAGATCACGGCAGCGACGAGGATGCCGAATTTCACCCAGAGGGGTTGTTCGAAGAACTCGCGCCCGCCGTGGATGCCGACGAGATACGACCCGACGGCCCCCAAAGTGCCCACCAGAAGGATGATGAGTTGGGCATAGGCGAGCTTGGTCGAAAACAGCTCTCGCTCGGCCTCTTCGGGAACGAGGTAGTAGGCTGCGCCGAAGAAGCCCAGCAAGAGCCAGACGATGAGCGCGTTGGTATGGATCATGCGAACCACGTTGAACGGAAGGATTTCCGAGAGCGTGTTGGGCGAGACATAGATCCACCCTGCGAGAAGCCCGCCCAGCACCTGAATGCCGAACAGCGCGGCGGCGGCGAGAAAGTAGTATTTCGCCACGGATTGAGATTGGTATTTCATTTTCGGTCTCCTTACCCGGCGTCGTTCGGCGGCCAGTTCTGGGTGTTGGTCTGATCGGCCCAGCGGAGGAATTCCGCGAGCCCGCGCATTTCCTCTTCGGTGATCTCGAAGTGCGGCATCTGGCGGCGGCCGGGGGTGCCCGAGGGCTGCGCCTTCATCCATCCGTCAAGAATTTCGAACGCGAGCTCGGGGTCGTCCGTTGCGCCCCAGCGGGTCATCACGTTGCCGACCTCGGGCGCGAAATAGGCGCCTTCGCCGTGCAGCGTGTGGCAGTTGATGCAGGAATTGCGTTCCCAGACCTCCTTGCCCAGCCGCACCTCTTCGGTGATCGGTGCCCCGGCGGTCGAGGTCTTGACGATATAGCGATGGCTTTGCGCCGTGAGGGCCACGAACACGACGACGAAGAAGATACTCCCCCCGTAGAAGACGTTCCTGGCCCGTGATTTCGTGAGTATGTCTGACATGTCACGGTCCCGTTTTGTGGTGTCGATGAAGGACACCTAGCGGGGGCGACCGTGCCACTTGTTGTGGAAACGCAAAGAACCGGGCGATTGGATCGCGCAGTCTGGCAGGGAAGGAGCCCCGCCATGCCCAGATTCAGAAGACGCCCCCGTTTCGACGATCCGGACCTGCCACTGGCGACCCTGTTCGGCGAATGGCCCGACATGATGCAGGTATTTCTCGACAGACAGATGCTCTGCCCCGGCTGTCCGGTCGCGCCCTTCCACGCGATCACCGATGCCTGCATCGAATACGGGCTCGACGAAGAGGCGTTCCGCGCCGAGCTTCGCCGCGCCGCGCGCCTGCCTTAACCCTGCGCTCCCGACAGCAGCACCAGTTCGTGCGGCTTCGTCACCACGATATGTTTGCGCCGCGACGAAACCACGCCGTCCTTCTCCCAGGCCGACAAAAGGCGGCTGACCGTGTGGAGCGTGGTGCCGGTCATGTCGGAGATGTTCTGCCGGGTGATCGGAAAGCCGATCTCGATCCCGTCGACGGTGCGCCGGCCGCTCTGGTTCATCATCCTGAGCACGGCACAGGCGACCCGTTTCTCTACCGCCTGCGTCGCCATTTCCGTCAGCGTGGTCTGGATCTCGCCCAGCCGGCGGCCGAGGGTGCGGTAGCTTTCGGTGGCGAAACCGGGGTAGTTCGCTGTGAAGTCGTCCCAGAGCGACATGGGCCAGGACAGCGCGATAGATTCGGCCGCCGCGATGGAGGTGGCCGGATAGGTGTCGCGCGCCAGGGCCTTGGCGATGCCGAAAAGCTGGCCGGGCGAGATGTGCAGCACGATGATCTCTTCGCCACCTTCGGTCGAACGGATCACCCGCAGGTATCCGTCGAGAAGAAGATAGAATCGCTCCGCGTCGTGGCCCTCGCTGAAGATCGCTGCACCTTCAGGATACCGGCGCGACGAGGCCTGGCTCAGGATGTCGCGGATCTGACTCCGTTCCAGCAGGCTGAACGGAGGGAGGTCGGCGAGAAGGCTTTCGTCGAGCTTGGCCACAAATGCTCCGGGAGTTTGTTCAAATGCAACGTTCGGGTCGGGGAGATAGCGCAAAAGGAGCGCAGACGAAACAGGAATAGACCGAAAGGGAATGCTTATGAAACGTCTCCTGCTTTCCGCCGCTCTCGTGCTTGCCGCCGGGGCCGCTACTGCCGAAACCATCGAAATTCAGATGCTCAACAAGGGCGACGAAGGCGCCATGGTGTTCCAGCCTGCCTTCGTTCAGGCCCAGCCGGGTGACGTGATCCATTTCGTCGCCACCGACAAGGGTCACAACGTCGAGGCGATCGAGGGCATGCTCCCGGAGGGGGTCGAAGGCTTCAAGACCGACTTCAACGAGGACTTCGAACTCACTCTCGGGTCCGAGGGCCTCTATGGCGTGAAATGCACGCCGCACTACGGCATGGGCATGGTCGCGCTCATCCAGGTCGGCGCGGCCGTGAACCTCGATGACGTCGCCGCGGTCCCGCAGAAGGGCAAGGCCAAGGCCCGCATGGCCGACCTGATTGCACAGGTTCAGTGACGTCCCGTCCCTTCGTCACTGTCACAGAAAGGGCGGCGCGACCTGCGTCGCCCTTTCGACATCAAGGAGCTTTCGCATGTCGGCCCGCACCCCCTACACCGGCCCCGCGCTTTTGTCCGCCGGGTTTCGCCCCTTCTTCCTGCTCGCCACTGGCTTCGCGGCCCTCGCCATCGCGCTCTGGCTTGCTGTGTGGGAAGGCCTCTTGAGCCTGTCGTCGGTGTTCCTTCCCGTCGACTGGCACGTGCATGAGATGGTCTTCGGCTACGGCGCCGCCGTGGTCGCGGGCTTTCTGTTCACGGCCGTTCCGAACTGGACCGGACGATTGCCCACCCGCGGCCTGCCGCTCGGGGTGCTAAGCCTCGTCTGGATCGCCGGACGGTACGTCTCGGCGGGCGTCTTCCCCGTGGGCCCGGTGGCGGTCCTGCTGATCGACCAGCTCTTCCTCCTCCTCGTCGGCAGCATGATCGCGCGCGAGATCGTCGCCGGTCGCAACTGGCGCAATCTGAAGGTCCTTGTGCCGGTTACGATTTTCTGGGTCGCGAACCTGATCTTCCACATCGAGGCCATGAAGACGGGCGCCGCCATGTTCGCCCATCGTCTCGGTCTCGCGGTCCTCGTCTTCCTGATCATGCTGATCGGCGGACGCATCATCCCGAGCTTCACGCGCAACTGGCTGGTCAAGCAGGGCCAGAGGCGCCTCCCCATTCCCTTCAACAGCTTCGATGGCATTGCCATCCTGACAGGGGCTCTCGCGCTGGGGCTGTGGGTTGCGCAGGCAGAAGGTCTCGCCGAAGCCCTCCTGCTCGGTCTAGCCGGCATGGGGCAGGCGCTGCGTCTCGCACGCTGGCGGGGTGCACATACCTGGCGGTCTCCGCTCCTCCTCATGCTGCACCTGTCTTATGCCTTCATTCCCTTCGGTTTCGCCGCAGCGGCCCTGTCCGCCGTGGGAATCCTGAACGATGCCGCAACATTCCATGCGCTCGGGGCAGGGGCTGTCGGCACGATGACGGTCGCCGTGATGGTCCGCGCCACCCTCGGGCACACCGGACGCCCGCTCGAAGCCGGCGCTTTCGCGACCGGGGCCTTCGCCGCGCTGGCGGTCGCCTCCCTCCTCCGGGTGGCGGCCGAAGTCCAAAACGCACCGCGCGAGGCGCTGCTGATCGGTGCTGGCGTGCTCTGGGTGGGCGCGTTCCTCGTCGTGATGGCCAGGCTCTGGCGGCCGGTCCTGTCGAAGCGGACGCCGGCCACGTGAGGCCCGGATCCATGCAGCGACGCCGCAGCGCGGCGCTGAAACCCGCTTGCACCCTTTCGCTTGCCCACATAGAAGGGCGTGAAAATTTCCGGGGGTGCGATTTCGCGCCCCATCTGCCGATGAAGGAACCGAACATGAGCGTCACCGAGACCCTGAACGAAGGCCTCAAGCGCGGCTACAAGATCGTGGTGCCCGCCACCGATCTGGACGCCAAGGTCAACGAGAAACTTCTCGAAGCCCAGCCCGAGATCGAGATGAAGGGCTTCCGCAAGGGCAAAGTCCCGATGGCGCTGCTCAAGAAGAACTTCGGTCAGCGTCTCATGGGCGAAGCCATGCAGGACGCCATCGACGGCGCGATGAACGACCACTTCGAGAAATCGGGCGACCGTCCGGCCATGCAGCCCGACGTCAAGATGACGAACGAGAACTGGAAAGAAGGCGACGACGTCGAGGTCGAGATGACCTACGAAGCGCTGCCGGAAATCCCGGAGGTGGACCTCTCCGACCTCGCGCTCGAAAAGCTCGTGGTCAAAGCCTCGGACGACGAGATCAACGAAGCGCTCACCTCGCTCGCCGAGAACGCCCAGAATTTCGAGGACCGCAAGAAGGGCTCGAAGGCGAAAGACGGCGATCAGGTCACGCTCGACTTCCTCGGCAAAGTCGACGGCGAAGCCTTTGACGGCGGCGCGGCGGAAGACTTCCCCCTCGTGCTCGGCTCCGGCCAGTTCATCCCCGGCTTCGAGGATCAGCTTGTCGGCGTGAAGGAAGGCGACGAAAAAGACGTCGTCGTGACCTTCCCGGAAAACTACGGTGCCGCGAACCTCGCCGGCAAAGAGGCGACCTTCACCTGCACGATCAAGGCCGTGAAGGAACCCAAGCCCGCCGAGATCAACGACGATCTGGCGCAGAAATACGGTGCCGAAGACCTCGCCGCGCTGAAATCGCAGGTCGCCGAGCGGCTCGAAGCCGAATACGCCGGTGCCGCCCGCGCGGTGATGAAGCGTGGCCTGCTCGACGCGCTCGACGGCAAGGTCTCGTTCGATCTGCCGCCCTCGCTCGTCGATGCGGAAGCCAACCAGATCGCGCACCAGCTCTGGCACGAGGAAAACCCCGACGTTCACGGGCATGACCACCCGGAGATCGAAGTGACCGACGAGGCGAAGAAACTCGCCGAGCGCCGCGTGCGCCTCGGGCTCCTCCTCGCCGAGATCGGCCGCAAGGCCGAGGTTCAGGTGACCGATGCCGAGTTCACCCAGGCCGTGATGCAGCAGGCCCGCCAGTATCCGGGCCAGGAACGCGCCTTCTTCGACTTCGTCCAGCAGAACCCGCAGATGCGCCAGCAGATCCAGGCGCCGCTTTTCGAGGACAAGGTCGTCGATCACATCGCCGCGCAGGCGAAAGTTTCCGAAAAAGGGGTCTCCAAGGACGACCTCCAGAAAGCCGTGGACGCGCTCGACGAGGCGTGAGCCCGGCACTGACGTTGCGTGAAAGGCCGTCCTCAGGGGGCGGCCTTTTGCATTTCCGGGGGTAGGGTGGCCCGAAAGGGAGGACCACATGACCCACCACACCGGCTTCGAAGGCGACGCCTTCGCGCAACTCCGTGCCATCGACCGCGCGGGACCCATCCATATGCTCAACCTCGTCAAGCTGCGCGACCGCGCCCTCTATGACGATGGACGCGCCGCAACCGGGGCTGAGGCCTATGCCGCCTATTCCCGCGAAAGCGCCCCCATCTTCGGGCGCGAGGGCGGTCGCATCGTCTGGTCAGGGCGCATGGAATTCATGCTGATCGGCCCCGCCGACGAACATTGGGACCTCTGCTTCATCGCCGAATACCCCAGCGCCGAGGCCTTCGTCGCGATGATCAAGGATCCGACCTACCGCAAGGCCATGGCGCATCGTCAGGCGGCAGTGGAAACGTCGCGCCTCATCCGCATGGAACCCGGCAAGGCCGGCGGCGGCTTTGGCTGACCCATGGCCTTCACTGCTTCTTAAATACCTCGGGGGTGTGGGGGCAGAGCCCCCACCTCGGTCGGATCTTGCAAAGCAAGATTCGAAACGAAAGAAGCGGACCCGAAGGCCCGCTCCCGATCTCTCACCCTCGCCTGACGCTCAGGCGCGCACGACCTCGCCGCCCGCCATCTGCCAGTGGCCCAGGCCGCCAATGTTGGTCACGTCGAAGCCGTAGCCCGCGAGCACCTGAGCCGCCATCGAGGATCGCGCGCCCGAGGCACAGTAGATCGCCACGGGCCTGTCGAGCGACAGCGCCGCGTTGAATTCGGGGGAGCGCGGATCGCCCTGCATGCGGATCACGGCAAGCGGGATATGCACCGCGCCCTTGGCCTTGCCCGACATGGCAAGCTCTCCCGCGTCGCGCACGTCGACGACGGTGATCTCTCCGGAGGCGGCCTTGGCGACCGCTTCCTGCGGGCTCATGCCCGATTTCGCGGCACGGCCGCCCAGTAGTCCAAACATTCTCGCATCCTTGACATTCGCCCGAGCGGGCGTGTTTCGCTGTTGGAGACGATAATATTCACTAAGTTGAATATGTCAAGGGCCCATCGTGTCGGCACAGGGTTCACTCCACCGTGAAGGGCACGCGGGCGAGCACCCGGTCCACGTCGCCGTCGAGGATATAGCGCAGCTCGTAGGTGCCCGGTGTCTCCGGCACGTCGACCTCCACGGTCTCGCCGCGATTGGTATAGGCGTAGTCCTCGTAGGTGCCCGGGTCGTCCTCCGGCCGGGCGATGGTCACGTAATCCCGGCGATACCCCGGTCCCTCCCAGGTGATCGCGATGCTGCTTTCACGCCGCTCGCCCGTGAGACTGGCGGTCACCTCCTCCACGGTGATCGGGCGGCGGGTGATGATGGTGACGGGGCGACCGGTGAGCACATATTGAAGTTCATAATCTCCCGGCGTCGCCGGCAGGTCGATCTCGAGCGGATTGCCGCGATTTATGTATTCATAGTTCACGTAATCGCCCGCCTCGGACCCGGGTTCGGCGACGGCGATGTAGTCGTTTCGCGTCTCAGGCCCGGTCCAGTCAACCTTGAGCGGCGCACCCGCCGGGGCCCTGTCGGGCGCGGAGAGCGTAGCTTCTGCTGCCTCCACCGTGATCGGTGCGGCCGCGAGCATCGTGTAGTCGGCATTGGCGATGTAGCGGATTTCGTAGCTCCCCGGCGTCGTTGGCGCCTCGATCTTCAGGGGCGATCCCTCCTTCGTGTAGGTATAGGTGACATAGGTCCCGTCGTCCGATCCAGCCTCGGCGAAGCTGATGAAATCGCTGGCGTAACCAGGGCCGGTCCACTCCACGCTCACGTCCGTACCCGCAAGCGCCGTCGCCGGCGCCGTCACTTGCGCGCCCACCTCGGTCAGGGTGATCGCCTGCCGTGCCAGAACGGTGCGATTCTGGTTCAGGACATAGCGGATTTCATAGTCGCCGGGTTCGATGGGCGTCTCGACCTTGAGCGGATTGGTGCCGCGTGTGTAGGAGTATGTCTCGTATCCGTCGTCGTCGTCGGCACGCGCGATCGAGATATAGTCGTTCTGGGCATCGGGGCCCTGCCACGTGACCTCGATCTCCGACCCGGCCACGGCTTCGGTCGGTCCCGACACGCTCACGCTCGCCGCGGCGACCTCGAAGGGGGCCGAGCGACCCGCGACCGTGCCGGAGGCTGCCAGCACGTAGCGCAACTCGTAGGTGCCGGGCTCCGAGGGCATGACGAGGGGCAGGGGGCTGCCTTCCCGGGTGTATTCATAGGTTTCATATTGGCCGTCTTCGGCGTCGGTGGTCGAGACCGTGATGAAGTCGCCCTGATAGTCCGGCCCTTCCCACGCGATCTCGGGCGTGGTGCCCACGCTCGCCCCCTCGGGCGCGCTCAGCGAGATCGTGAGCGGCGTGACTTCGATCTCGGTCCGTCCAAGCGCCTGAAGCCCCTTGGCCAGAACATATCGGATCTCGGCGGGGCCCGGGGTGGGCGGCATCCGGACCTCGACCGTGTCGCCCTCGGCGTCGGCCACATAGCTGTATTCGACGTAATGCCCGTCCTCCGAGCCGATCTCGGCGGAAGCGATGTAATCGCCGTCGCCGCGCGGCCCGGTGAAGGTCACGGGAACCATCGATCCCGCCGGCGCCGAGGCCGGCGCCTCGACCGTCGCGGGCGGGGCGTATTTCGGCAAGATCACTTCGACCACCTGCGATGCTGTCCCAACGGTGAAACGGGCTTCGACCACTTCCTCGTCGAGCAGTCGGGTGACCGTGGCGAGGCCCTCCATACCAGGCGCGATCTCGAGTACCGGCGAGGCGTCGTCGCTGCCTTCGGCAAGGGTCGCGTCGCCTGCGGTGATGGTCCAGACGATGTCGCGGTTCATGACGACACCGCCCGGTCCATCCACGGCGCGGAAGGTTACGGTGATCGCTTCCGGTTCAGGCTCCGGGACAGGGGCGGTCGCCACCTCGGTCAGCGCCTGCGCGAGTTCGCCCGCGTCCGAGGCCGTGCGGAAACTGCCGCCGGTCTCATCGGCCAGACACTGAAGCTGCGCCCGCGTCTCGGCGTCGGCCACGTCGAATCCGATCACATGGGCGGTGAAGTTGACGCCTGTCGTCTCGAGTTGCCGTCCCACTTCGCAGGGGTCGAAATCGCAGGTTTCGATCCCGTCCGACACGAGGATCACGGTGGCCGCCTCCTCGGAGTATTTCAGCGCTTCGGCGGCCTGGACCACGGCCGCGGAGAGCGGCGTTTTCCCCTTCGGGTTCAGCGCATTGACGGCATCGGCAATGGCCGCCCGGTCAGCGCCCGGTTCCGCGAGAAGCTCGATATCGCCGCAATCGCCCTTGGTGCGGTGGCCATAGGCGACGAGGCCGAGCGCCTGATCCTCGGGCAGGGTGCCCAGGAGATTGGTGACCACGTCGCGGGCGATGACGATCTTGTTGACCCCGTCGATCTGCCCCCACATGGACCCGGAGGCGTCGAGCACCAGAATGGCCTGTGGACGCTCGGTGGCCTCCTGCGCCTGTGCCGTGACGACGGCGGAAAGAGTGAAAAGGGCGGTTAGCAAGATGCGTAGCATGCGGTTTTCCGTCAAAGGTCTATCGGCAAAAAATCACCGAAACCCTACTCACTGGGAGCGATTCTGCAAAAGCCTAGTTTGCCGGAATTTTGTTCACCCTTCGTTCACTTTTTTGGTTTGCGGTCGCGCCGTGATGCCCTATCTAATGAGTTTGTCTTTCCAAGGCGCGATGCAGGTGGGATCCATGGCCGAACAGAAGTTCATCGAAGTGCGCGGTGCGCGCGAACACAATCTCAAGAACATCGACGTGGACATCCCCCGCGACGAGCTCGTCGTGATCACCGGGCTTTCCGGGTCGGGAAAATCCTCGCTCGCCTTCGACACGATCTATGCCGAAGGGCAGCGCCGCTATGTCGAGAGCCTCTCGGCCTATGCGCGGCAGTTCCTCGACATGATGGAAAAGCCGGACGTGGACCATATCTCGGGTCTCAGCCCGGCGATCTCGATCGAACAGAAGACGACGTCCAAGAACCCGCGTTCGACCGTCGGCACGGTGACGGAAATCTACGACTACATGCGCCTGCTCTATGCCCGCGCCGGCACGCCCTATTCGCCCGCCACGGGCCTGCCCATCGAGGCGCAGCAGGTGCAGGACATGGTGGACCGCGTGATGACGATGGAGGAGGGCACGCGTGCCTATCTGCTCGCGCCCATCGTGCGCGACCGGAAGGGCGAATATCGCAAGGAATTTCAGGAGCTTCGCAAGCAGGGCTTCCAGCGGGTCAAGGTCAATGGCGCCTTCTACGAGCTCGAGGAGCCGCCGGTGCTCGACAAGAAATTCCGCCATGACATCGACGTGGTCGTGGACCGGATCGTCGTGCGCGAGGGGATGGAGCAGCGGCTGGCGGACAGCTTCCGCACCGCGCTCGACCTTGCCGACGGGATCGCCGTTCTGGAGACGGCCCCGAACGAGGACGAGGGCGAACCGGAACGCATGACCTTCTCCGAGAAATTCGCCTGTCCGGTGTCAGGCTTCACGATCCCGGAAATCGAGCCGCGACTCTTCTCCTTCAACGCTCCGTTCGGGGCCTGCCCAGTCTGTGACGGCCTCGGGCAGGAACTTTTCTTCGACGAACGTCTCGTGGTGCCGGATGCGACGCTCAAGGTCTATGACGGCGCCATCGCGCCTTGGCGGAAGGGTAAGTCGCCCTATTTCCGCCAGACCATCGAGTCCATCGCCAAACACTACGGCTTCAACAAGGACGCGCCGTGGAAATCGCTGCCGGAGGACGTGCAGAAGGTGTTTCTGTTCGGCTCCGGCGACGAAGAGATCAAGTTCCGCTTTGACGAGGGCGGGCGGGTCTACGAGGTGTCGCGCCCCTTCGAGGGCGTCATCCCGAACATGGAACGCCGCTACCGCGAAACGGATTCGAGCTGGGTGCGCGAGGAGTTCGAACGGTACCAGAACAACCGTCCTTGCGGGGCCTGCGGCGGTTATCGCCTGCGGGAAGAGGCACTGGCGGTCAAGATCGCTGGCCTTCACGTGGGCCAGGTGGTCGAGATGTCGATCAGGGAAGCCTTCGACTGGTGCGAAAGCGTGCCTGCGGCCCTGTCGAAGCAGAAGAACGAAATCGCCCGCGCGATCCTGAAGGAAATCCGCGAACGTCTGGGGTTCCTGAACAACGTGGGGCTCGAATACCTCACCCTCAGCCGCAATTCAGGCACGCTCTCCGGCGGCGAAAGCCAGCGCATCCGTCTCGCGAGCCAGATCGGCTCCGGCCTGACCGGCGTGCTCTACGTGCTCGACGAACCCTCGATCGGGCTGCACCAGCGCGACAACGGGCGGTTGCTCACGACGCTGAAGAACCTGCGCGATCAGGGCAACACGGTGATCGTGGTGGAACACGACGAGGAAGCGATCCGCGAGGCGGATTATGTCTTCGACATCGGCCCGGGCGCCGGGGTGCATGGCGGGCAGGTCTGCTCCAAGGGCACGCCGGACGAGGTCGCCGCCGACCCCGCTTCGCTCACCGGGCAATACCTGTCGGGCAAGCGCGAGATCGCTGTGCCCGTCGATCGTCGCAAGGGCAATGGCAAGAAGGTGACCGTGGTCAAGGCGACGGGCAACAACCTCAAGGAGGTGACGGCCGACTTCCCGCTGGGCAAGTTCGTCTGCGTCACCGGCGTGTCGGGCGGCGGCAAGTCGACCCTGACCATCGAGACGCTGTTCAAGACGGCCTCCATGCGTCTCAACGGTGCCCGCCAGACGCCTGCGCCCTGCGAGACGATCAAGGGGCTCGAACATCTCGACAAGGTCATCGACATCGACCAGCGTCCTATCGGGCGCACGCCGCGCAGTAACCCTGCCACCTATACCGGGGCCTTCACCCCGATCCGCGACTGGTTCGCAGGGCTGCCCGAGGCCAAAGCGCGCGGCTACAAGCCGGGGCGGTTTTCCTTCAACGTCAAGGGCGGGCGCTGCGAGGCCTGTCAGGGCGACGGCGTCATCAAGATCGAGATGCACTTCCTGCCCGACGTTTATGTCGAATGTGAAACCTGCAAGGGCAAGCGCTACAACCGCGAGACCCTGGAGGTGACTTTCAAGGGCAAGTCCATCGCGGACGTGCTCGACATGACCGTGGAGGAAGCGCAGACCTTCTTTACCGCCGTTCCAGCCATCCGCGAGAAGATGGATGCGCTGATGCGTGTGGGGCTCGGCTATATCAAGGTCGGTCAGCAGGCGACGACGCTGTCGGGCGGCGAGGCGCAGCGGGTGAAGCTGTCCAAGGAGCTGTCGAAGCGCTCCACGGGCCGCACGCTCTATATCCTCGACGAGCCGACGACGGGGCTCCACTTCGAGGACGTGAAGAAGCTGCTTGAAGTGCTGCACGAGCTTGTGGATCAGGGCAATTCGGTCGTGGTGATCGAGCACAACCTCGACGTGGTGAAGACGGCGGACTGGATCCTCGACATCGGGCCTGAGGGCGGCGATGGCGGCGGCACGCTGGTGGCCACCGGCACGCCCGAGGATGTGGCGGGCGTCGAAACGAGTCACACCGGACGCTACCTTGTCGAGATGCTGAATCCGAAGCGCGCCCCGAAAACCACGGCGGCGGAATGACCGGCGAAGCCCGGGTCGTGCCCGCAGCGCTGGCGGTCTGCCTGCGCGAGGGGCGGGTCCTGCTCGTCCGGCGGCGCAATCCGCCGGACGCGGGGCTCTGGGGGTTTCCGGGCGGCAAGGTCGATCCGGGCGAGCACGCGGGTTCCGCGGCCGTTCGGGAGCTGTTCGAGGAAACCGGCATCCGGGCGACCGAGGGCCCGCTTCTGGGCGTGACCCCGGTCCGGCAGGAAGGCTTTGCCTTCGACCTGCACGGCTATCTCTGCATCTATCAGTCAGGCAATGCGGTGGCGGCGGACGATGTGGACGCCGCCGAATGGGTCGCCTTCGACGAGGTCATGACAGGAACGCGGCCCATGTCGGCGCGGGTGGACGAAGTTCTGCGCGCGGCCCTAGGCGTGTCGTAACCCGCCGGGCGGCACGCGAATCCACTCGACCACCATGAGCACCGCAAGAACGAGCGCGCCCGCAGCAGCGAGCCAGGCGACGCCTTGCACGTCTCCCCAGTTCTTCACCGCGATAGCGACGAGCGCCCAGATCGTGCTGGCGAAATAGAGTGGTTCGTCTTGACGCATGCCGTGGATGACAAGCGCGGTCGCGAGGGCGAGCACGATGCTGACATAGGCCCAGGGCACTTCGGTGAAGCCGATTCCGTAGCCCGCGCCCAACATTCCGAGCGAGGCATAGGCCGCAGCGGTGAGCCAGCCTGCATAAAGCGCCACCGGCACCCGGGCGAGCCAGCGGTCGCGCGCGGGCGTCCGGGCGAGTGCGACGGCGGCGGCGAAGAGCATCGCGAAGATGAGGATCGTCGCCCAGATCGCCGAGATCAGGGCGACCGGCAACCAGGCGACACCGATCACGAGCGACACGAGCAGCGGCAGACGATGCGCGTCCCAGTCCGGCGCGTCGTGGCGTCTGAGCAGCCCGAATCCGGTCGAAACGATGAGCCAGAGGTAGATAAGGCCCCAGATGGCGAAGGCATAGCCCGCGGGCTGAACCGGCGGGTCCACCTGCGGATTGGGATAGAGGTTCGGGTCGAAGCCGCCAAAGCCGGGGGTCATGAAGGGACCGAGCGCAAAGGCCACGGCGGCGACGAAGAGAAGCACGGATTTGGCACGCATGAAGCACCTTCCTTTCAGGAAGACTACGCGCGAGGCCGGGCTTTGGTTCAGGACTTTGCGCGCCGATAGTGCCGCAGGACATAGAGCCGGATGGCGGAGGCAAGGCCCGAAGACACGCCGCGAGCTTCGTCGATTTCGGTGGCCAGTTCGTTGATGCCCTTGCCCTCGGCCTCCGCGATTTCGCGGAACGCCTGCCAGAACTCGTCCTCGAGCGACACCGAGGTGCGATGTCCCCGGAGCGTCACCGAATGCTTGCGCGGGCGGGCGTCGGTCATGCCTCGGGTTCGTCCTTGCGGTGCGCGTCGAGGATGCGTCTCGCGCGTGCGGCGTCGGCCTTCTCCACGACTTTCTGCGCCTTGGTTCGGCCGAACTTCACCGCGTTTTCATCGGCTTGAGCGCGCTTTTCGGCGCGGGCGCGGGCCTTGCGGATCTGGTTGAGGTTGGTGATCTTTGCCATTCAGCGTCTGTCCTGCGTCTTGATCCCGGCGCGGGGCCGTTCGAAGGGGCGGGAGCGAGAGACGCTCCGCGAGATGTTTATGAAGCAGGGAAGTTGCGAAGTCAGGGTTTTTTGTGGAGCCGCGCCGCGCGTCCACCCCGGCGGCGGGCGAGCATGGGGGCGCGGTCGGGAAGGGCATCCATGATCAGGCGACGCTCGGTGTCGCTGAGGCGCGACCAGCGGGCGATTTCGTCGATGGTGCGATAGCAGCCGATGCAAAGCCGCATCTCCGGGTGGATCTGGCAGACCTTGGTGCAGGGCGACAGTGGTTCGTCGCGGGTCCAGACGTCGTCGGTCACAGGTGGCGCATCCTGTCCAGGGCGCCCTGCAGGATCACGCCGGCAGCCACATGGTCGATCACGCCCGCGCGCTTGGCGCGGGAGGTGTCGGCCTCGATCAGCGCGCGTTCGGCGGCGACGGTGGAGAGGCGTTCGTCCCAGAAGGTGATCGGGAGATCCGTGAGCCGCGCCAGGTTCCGGGCGAAGGCGCGGGTCGCCTGACAGCGTGGACCTTCAGAGCCGTCCATGTTGCGGGGAAGGCCCAGCACGAGACCGGCGATGTCGCGTTTTGCGGCGATGGCCAGAAGCGCCTCGGCATCCGGCGTGAACTTCTTGCGCCGGATCGTCTCGAGCGGTGTCGCGACTTGGCGCATGCCGTCGGACACGGCAACGCCGATGGTCTTGTCGCCATAGTCGAGGCCAGCGACCGCGCGCATCGCTGGCAGTGCTGCCGCGAAGTCGACGATGTCCTCGTGGATCATTCCGGCACCGTGAGTCCTGCGGCCGTGCCGGCCGCTTCGACAGTGGCGAGGTCGGCAGGGCTGTTGGCGAAGCTCCCGCGTGCCTCGTCGAGGATCGCCTGCGCCTGTTCGGTCTCGCCCAGAACGGCGAGGGCATTGATCAGGCGGGCGAATTCCTCGGCGCTGCCGCCTTGCGTGGCGAGCCGCTCCATGAGGCCGTCGACCATGCCCCGGATCATCTGTTGCTGGTCCTCGTCCGAGAGGGTCAGCGCCTCGCGCATCTGCTCGGCGGTCGGGCCGGGGGAAGGGGTGCGGTCGGGCAGCGTGTAGTTCACGCCGGCAAGCTGGGCGAGATCCTCGATCTGGGCGGCGATGGGGGCCATCCAGGGGCTTTCCACGGGCGAGGTCTCGTAAAGCACCTTCCACAGCCGGAACGCGAGGTCGGGGCGCCCGTTCTGGGCGAACATGAGCCCGGAGTAATACCGCGCCACTTCGTTATTCGGATTGACCTTCAGCGCGGCATCGAGTGCGGCTTCGGCCTCGGGCGAGACATAGCCGCCTGCGGCCATGATCATGAGCTCGGCCAGATCGGCGTGGTCGGACGGCGCGGCGGTGTCGCCCATGACTTCGACCAGCCGCTTCTGCGCGGCATAGGCGGCCTTGTAGTTGCCCAGCATCGCCTCGTGCCGGGCCAGCAGCGTCAGGCCCTGCACATCGCCCGGACGGCGCTCGACAGCGGTGCGCAATTGCGTGACCAGGTCTATGTAGTCCTGATCAACGTCCTCGGCCGGGCCGGTCCACGGCGGCATCTGCGCCTCGATCTCGGCCTGGCCGGGTCGGGTGGCGCGGCGTTCTTCGGCCATTTCCTTGCGCATCTGCAACGGCATGTCCCAATATTGCGGCGCGCCAAGGTCGGAATAAAGCCAGAGCCCGCCCCCCAGAACCAGAAGCGCCATCGCGCCGGCGCCGAGGACATTGGCCCTGCGCGGGGCAGAGGAGGCGCCGGTGGACACCTGTGCCGCGCGGTCCGCTTCGAGCAGCCGGCGCGAGATTTCCACCCGCGTCCGCTCGGCGTCTTCCGGCGCGACGGTACCGCGCGCGACATCGCGGTCGAGTTCCGTCAGCTGGTCACGATAGACCTTCATGTCGAATTCCGCCGTGGCCCGCGCGGTGTCGCGTGCGGGGGCGAAGAGCGCGTAGCCCAGAGACAGAACGATCACGAGGGCGGCCAGCGCGGCGAGGATCCAGAAGCCCATGCTTCCTCCCAGAAAAAGTCACATCCGTTTAGCGGCATATGCGGCGTCGCAAAACCCCCTGCGACGTTGCATCCCGTCACCCCGCAAAAAGGTGATGTCGCATTTGTGCGTCTTGGTGCCGTTCGCCGTGTTGGCGCCGCAACGCAGAACGCTATGGTCGGCGCGAACCCGGACCCCGAAAGGATTCGCATGAAACGCTATTCGGCCTTTGCCATCGCCCGAGAAGGGCTTCGCTATCAACAGGGATGGGAGAAGGCCTGGGGCAATCCGGAGCCGAAGAAACACTACGACGCGATCGTCGTGGGGGCCGGTGGCCACGGGCTCGCCACCGCTTACTACCTTGGCAAGAACCACGGCATCACCAATGTCGCGGTGCTGGAAAAAGGCTGGCTCGGCGGCGGCAACACCGGGCGCAACACGACGATCATTCGCTCGAACTACCTGCAAGACCCCTCGGCCGCGATCTATGAAAAGGCGCGTTCGCTCTACGAGACGATGAGCCAGGACCTGAACATGAACGTCATGTTCTCGCCCCGTGGCGTCATCATGCTGGCCCAGACCCATCACGAGGTGCGCGGCTACCAGCGCACGGCCCATGCGAATGCGCTTCAGGGCGTGGCGACCCAGTTCATCGGGCCGGAAAAGGTCAAGGAACTCGTGCCGATCATCAACATCGACGGGCCGCGCTATCCGGTGCTGGGCGGGCTCTGGCAGCCGCGCGGGGGCACCGCGCGTCACGATGCGGTGGCCTGGGGCTATGCGCGTGCCTGCGCCGGCATGGGCATGGACATCATTCAGAACTGCGCCGTGACGGGGATCGAGACCGAGGGTGGACAGGTCAAGGCCGTGAACACCTCCAAGGGCCGGATCGAGACCGGCAAGCTCGCGGTCGTGGTCGCCGGGCATTCCTCGGAACTGGCCGAGATGGCGGGCTTCCGTCTGCCCATCGAATCGGTCGCGCTTCAGGCGCTCGTGTCCGAGCCGATCAAACCCTGCATGGACGTGGTCGTCATGGCGAACACCGTCCACGGCTATATGTCGCAGTCCGACAAAGGCGAGATGGTCATCGGCGGCGGCACCGACGGGTTCAACAACTACACCCAGCGCGGCAGCTTCCATCACATCGAGGAAACCGTCCGCGCGTTGATCGAGACCTTCCCGATGATCTCGCGGCTGAAGATGCTGCGCCAATGGGGCGGGATCGTGGACATGACCGGCGACCGCTCGCCGCTGATCTCCAAGACCCCCGTGGGCGGCATCTTCGTCAACTGCGGCTGGGGCACCGGCGGGTTCAAGGCGATCCCCGGCTCCGGCTGGGCGATGGCCGATCTGGTCGCGAAAGGCGAACCCGGACCCCTGGCCGCGGCCTTCAGCATCGACCGCTTCCGCGAAGGGCGCTTCATCGACGAAAGCGTCGCGGCCGGCGTCGCGCACTGACGGTTCGGGGCAATGTCCATCTTCTCGTTCTCCCCGCGTTCCGACTTCAGCGCCCGGGCCGTCCTGCCCGGGTTGGCCGAGGTGCGGCAATGATCTGCCGGTCAGCGCATAGCCCCTTGCCGCGCCGGAACCGCGAGGTTCTGTCCGACGTTCTGTCTCCAACTGCACAAAGCATTGGAGATCAGAAATGCCGGACTATGAACCCCCGCGCCCGCCGCGCGATGAAACACGTGACTACACGCATAACACCACCACCACGACCACGACGGACCGCGGTGGAAACACAGGCATGGCTTTCGTCGTCGGCATTCTCGTCGTCGTCGTGGCCGCGATCGCCTTCTTCGTCTTTGACGGTAACGACGCGACCGAAACCGCTGGCTCGGATGTCGACGTCACTATCGACGGTGCGGACGACACGGCTGCGGACACGGGCGCAACAATGGACGAGCCTGACACCGCGATCGGCGAAGCTTCGACTGACGTCGGGGATCCGGTGGAAGACACTGACGAAGACGTGGACGCTGCTGCCAACGACGCGGCCAACTAAGGCTTTTGCGTCGTCCGACGCGGCCCTGCGGGGCGCGTCCCATGATTGTTTGAACCCGGCTCTCTGTGAGGGCCGGGTTTTCTGCGCGTTCCGTCGCCTCCGGTGCGCGCAAGATGCACTAGTCCCCCATGCCCCGCGTGTCGCCGCCCCGGCGGCACCCGCCTACCGAAAGGAGCCCGCCCCGTGCTGATCCTCACTTGTCCCTATTGCGGCGTGGACGCCTGCGAGACGGAGCTTGCCCCCGGTGGCGAGGCCCATGTGAAGCGGGCCGGCCCCGGTTCCGACGACGCGGCCTTCGAGAGCTACATGTTCGACCGCGCCAACCCCAAGGGCGCGCATCTTGAGCGCTGGCGGCACGCTTATGGTTGCGGGAAGTGGTTCCTTGCCGCGCGCGATACCGTGACGCTTCAGGTCTTTGGCACCTATCCCGCCCAGACCACCGAGCCGCCCGCCAATGTGCTGGCCGAAATCCGTAAAGTGCACCCGAACTGGGAGTGGAGCGCATGAGTTATCGTCTGGACGGCAAGGGTCGGCTCCTCGACCGCAGCAAGAAACTTCGTTTCACCTTCAACGGGCGCCAGATGTCCGGCTACGCGGGCGACACCCTAGCCTCCGCGCTTCTGGGCGAAGGTCAGGTCATGCAGGGGCGGTCTTTCAAATATCACCGACCGCGTGGCGTCGTCGCCTCGGGTGTGGAAGAGCCGAACGCGCTCATGAATCTCGGCACGGGTGCGCGGTTCGAGCCGAACCAGCGCGCCACCACGACACCGCTTTTCGACGGGCTGACCGCCCGAAGCCAGAACCACTGGCCCTCGCTCGATTTCGACATCGGCGCGGTGAACGACCTTGCCGCGCGGTTCCTGTCGGCAGGCTTCTACTACAAGACCTTCATGTTCCCGCGCTTTGCCTGGCACAAGCTCTACGAGCCCTTCATCCGGCAATCCGCGGGCCTCGGCGCCGTTCCGAAAGAGCCGGACGCGGATACCTATGAACACACCTACCACCACACCGACGTGCTGATCATCGGCGGTGGTGTCGCCGGGCTCGCGGCGGCCAAGGCCGCGGCGGCGGGCGGCGTGCGCGTCATGGTGCTGGAACAGACCCCGCATTGGGGCGGTCGCGCGCCAGTTGACGGGGGCGAGATCGACGGTATGTCGCCGGAGGACTGGATCAAGGCCACGGTCGAAGATCTTGAAAAGGCAGAGAATGTCACGCTGCGCCTGAACTGCATGGGGGCAGGGGTCTATGACCACGGCTACGTGCTGGGCTACGAGCGTCTCGCCGATGCGACTCCCGCCGACGGTCGCCCGCGCCACCGCCTCTGGCGTATCCGGACCCGCCAGATCGTGACCGCGACCGGCGCCATCGAGCGGCCTTTGTCGTTCCCCGGCAACGATGTTCCGGGCGTGATGCTCGCCTCGGCGGTGCGCGACTATGTCGTGAACTGGGGCGTCGCCCCGGGCAAGCGCGTCGTCGTCGTGACCAACAACGACGATGCCTACCTCACCGCCGAAGTCTTGAAGGAGAACGGCATCGAGGTGCCCGCGATCATCGACGCGCGGCCTACTGTGACCAACCCGCGTGCCGGACGCCTGCGCAAACAGGGCGTGCAGATCCTGACCGGCAAGGCGATTGCCGGCGTGAAGGGCAAGCGCGTGGTCCAGTCGGTGCTGGTCAGCGAGCTTGCCGGGGCCGGTGGCGCGGGCGAGGTCATCGCCTGTGACGCGGTGGCCATGTCGGGCGGCTGGTCGCCGGTCGTGCACCTGTGGTCTCATTGCGGCGGCAAACTCCTCTGGGACGAGCGCGAAGCGATGTTCGTTCCCGATGCGACCCGGCCGCCGAAAGGCGCCGACGGGGCGGGCTTTGTCTCGACCGCCGGCGCGTCTTCCGGCAAGCTCTGGCTCGCCGATGCTGTCGCCGATGCTTTCGAGGCGGGCCGTCAGGCCGCCAAGGCGGCGGGCGGCACGCTCACCCGCAAGGCCGCGCCCAAGGTGCCCGAAGTCAGCCGCCAGCCGATCATGCCGGTCTGGATCATGCCCACGGGCGCCGGCCCCGAGAAGCGCATGAAAATGTGGCTCGATTACCAGAACGATGTGAAGGTCTCGGACGTTCAGCTTGCGGCCCGCGAGGGGTATGCGAGCGTCGAGCACACCAAGCGCTACACCACGCTCGGTATGGCCACGGATCAGGGGAAACTTTCCAATATCAATGGCTTGGCCATTCTTTCTGATGCATTGGGTCAAGGCATTCCGCAGACTGGCACCACCACCTTCCGCCCGCCCTATACGCCCATCTCCATGGGCGCGATCGGCGGCGAGGCGCGCGGGCCGCTCTTTCAGCCGATCCGCCAGACGCCGATGGCCGACTGGCACCAGAGCCACGGCGCGGATTGGGAGCCGGTGGGCCACTGGCGCCGCGTCTATGCCTACCAGCGCCCCGGCGAGACGGTGCATGAGGCGGTCAACCGCGAAATCCTGAACACGCGGCAGAACGTCGGCATGCTCGATGCGTCCACGCTGGGCAAGATCCTCGTCAAAGGGCCGGACGCGGGCAAGTTCCTCGACATGCTCTATACGAACATGATGTCGACGCTCCCTGTCGGTAAATGCCGCTATGGCCTCATGTGCAACGAGAACGGGTTTCTGTCGGATGACGGGGTGGTCGTGCGCCTGTCCGAGGACAGTTGGCTCTGCCATACCACAACGGGCGGGGCTGACCGCATCCACGGGCACATGGAGGACTGGCTCCAGTGCGAATGGTGGGACTGGCAGGTCTATACGGCGAACCTGACCGAGCAATACGCGCAGGTCGCCGTGGCCGGACCCAACGCCCGCAAGGTGCTCGAAGCGCTTGGCGGCATGGATGTGTCGAAGGACGCGATGCCGTTCATGACCTGGGCCGAGGGCACGCTGGGCGGTTTTCCGGCGCGGGTCTATCGCATCAGCTTCTCGGGAGAGCTCGCCTATGAGATCGCCGTGCCTGCCAACCACGGCGCCGCACTGTGGGAGAAGCTGATCGAGGTCGGCGCGGACTTCGATCTTGCTCCCTATGGCACCGAGGCGATGCACATCATGCGGGCCGAGAAGGGCTTCATCATGATCGGTGATGAAAGCGACGGCACGGTCATCCCGCAGGACCTTGGCCTCGGCTGGGCGATCTCGAAGAAAAAATCCGACTACCTCGGCAAACGCGCGCAGGAACGTGTCGATATGGCCCGGCCCGACCGCTGGCAGCTCGTGGGCCTCGCCACGCTCGACGGCACAGTGATCCCGGACGGGGCTTATTGCGTGGCCCCCGGCGTGAACGCCAACGGCCAACGCAACATGATCGGGCGCGTTACCTCGACCTACTACAGCCCCACCGTGGGCAAGGGGATTGCGATGGGCCTGATCGAACGGGGGCCGGAGCGTATGGGCGAGGTCGTCGATTTCGGAACCCTCGACGGCACGGGAACGATTATCAAGGCCAAGATCGTGGACCCGGTGTTCTATGACAAGGAAGGAGCCAAGGCCGATGTCTGATCCTGTTTCGGTGATGCCCGTTTCCGTAATGAAAGGGGCCATGTCCCAGGGGTTCGCCACGGTGCGCGACACCGGACCGCGCGGCATGATCACCCTGCGCGGCAAGGGCGAGACGCTGAGTGCCTTCGCCCGCGTTATGGGCGTGGCCCTGCCTGACACACTGGGCGTGTCGCAGGGCGAGGGCGCCGCGCTCGCCTGGATGTCGCCGGACGAGCTTATGGTGATTTGCGACTACGACGCCGCACCGGGGCTTGCCGCGCAGCTTTCGGCCTCGGTCGAAGGTCAACATGCTTTGGTCGCTGTCGTGTCCGATGCCCGGTCGATCTTCGCGGTGGAAGGCAAGCTCGCGGGTGACGTGCTCGCCAAAGTCTCGCCCGCCGAGGTCGGCGCGGTCGCTCCGGGTCAGATCCGACGCACCCGTTTCGCACAGGTCGCGGGCGCCTTCTGGCCGACCGAGGCCGGGTTCGCGGCGATGTGTTTTCGCAGCCAGTCGGTCTATGTCTTCGGTCTGCTCACGAACGCCGCCAAGCAGGGCTCGGAACTGAAGCTCTGAATGAAAAACCACCCATCGCCCCCTGGACGCGGGGGCGATGGGTGCGCGTCATGCCGCCGTTGCCGTGGCGCGCAAGAAAGTCCAACGCCGGAACACGCGCTCCAGTTCCGCACAATACGTGTTTGCCGGCAATGACCTGTATTCCCGAGCATTTCCGTCGGTCCCCCTTGACCTCCCGTGTCTGTCGCGCCCATCTAGGCACCAACAGACACTTCAACGAACAGGGGGCCCAAATGGCTTTTGAACTTCCCGATCTTCCCTACGCCCACGACGCGCTGGCCGATCTCGGCATGTCGAAGGAGACGATGGAGTATCACCACGACATCCACCACAAGGCCTATGTCGACAACGGCAACAAGCTGATTGCCGGGACCGAGTGGGAAGGCAAGTCGGTCGAAGAGATCGTCAAGGGCACCTACGACGCGAATGCCGTGGCGCAGTCCGGCATCTTCAACAACGCCTCGCAGCACTGGAATCACACGCAGTTCTGGGAAATGATGGGCCCGCAGGACGGCATGCCGGGTGAAGTCGAAAAGGCGCTCACCGAAGCCTTCGGGTCGGTCGACAAGTTCAAGGAAGACTTCGCCGGCGCCGGCGCCGGTCAGTTCGGCTCGGGCTGGGCCTGGCTCGTCAAGGACACCGACGGGTCGCTCAAGGTCACCAAGACCGAAAACGGCGTGAACCCGCTCTGCTTCGGCCAGACCGCGCTGCTGGGCTGCGACGTGTGGGAACACTCCTACTACATCGACTTCCGCAACAAGCGTCCCGCCTACCTCACGAACTTCCTCGACAAGCTCGTGAACTGGGAAAACGTCGCCTCGCGGATGTGATCCGCGCCGAGGCACAGACCAGAACGCCCGCCGTATCCCTGCGGGCGTTTCCGCTTCTGAAGCTCAGTCCAGCGGCCAGTTCTCGATCCGCTGCACCTTGGGCGCGAAGAGCGGCAGGATCGGCCCCATGAGCATGAGCATCCGACCGGAAAAGGCGGGCCGTCCGGTTTCGATCAGCGCCTTGAGGTTCTGCGAGATATAGGTCTGCCCGCTGACCATCTGCTTTTCGAGTTTCGACCCTGCGACCGCGTTCTCGATGATCAGGTCGAATTGCGTGCCGCCGGCGACCTCGGTCAACTCATAGATGATCGTCGCGGGCGGTTCGTCGATGTTGGTCATCCGGAACGTGTGCGAATAGCGGTGCGGCGGATCGAAGGCCAGCACCTCGCCCACCACCATCGCGATCTTGCCCGAGGTGTGGGCCATCCGCATCTTCGCCCCGGGTTTCAGCCCGGCCTTGGTCTGGCAGACACCGCCGAAGAAGAAGGGCAGCGCTTCGTCCGTCTTCACGAGCGTGTTCCAGACAACCTCGATCGGGGCGGCAATCATCGTGCGCGTGCGGTAGCTCTTCACTTCCGGTTGGGTCCCAAGGCTTTCAACCATCGTCATCTCCTGAATTCCTTTTGGCAGCGGCGGCCTCGGCCACCTGTTTGATGAAAAGCGCGCGGTCCCCCCAGTGGGCCGCGTATTGGTCGATCCAGCGTGCGTGGATCTCCTGCAGGGGAACCGCGTTCAGAAACAGCTTTCGCGACCTTCCGTCCTTCTGCCCGATGACGAGACCCGATCCCTCCAGCACGGCGAGGTGCTGCATGACCGTGATCCGGCTCACGTCGAAATGGCTGGCGAGCTTCCCCACGGTGACCCCCGGCGCGTCGCGGATGATGTCGAGCATCCGGCGGCGGCTCGTGTGAGCCAGGGCAGCGAAGACCGCGTCCATATCGTCATTTGTAGTCATGTAGCTACATAACTACATATTTGCGCGCCAATCAAGGCAAAAGGCCGGAGGGCGCTTTAGAAACCTTCGTCGCACTTGCAATACCGTCGTAATGGCGGTCCCTTGGTCAACAGGGCAAAGCATGGAGAAGGCAGCGATAGGGACCATGAAAGACACATTGGCCTTCGATCGGGTCTTTCCTGTGAGCCCCGCGCGGCTCGTCTGGGCGCTGACCGATACAGCGGCGCGGGAGACATGGGGCCAACCCTCCGACTCCATCACGCTCAGGATCGACGGCGAGGCGCGGACCGGGGCGAACGAGGTTCAGACCTGCCTCATCGACGGCGTGCCGAGATTCCGGGTCGAGGTCCGCTGGATTCTGGTCAGCCCACGTGTTCTGATCTGGCATGAACGGGCGACCCATAACGGCGATCCGATGCATGAGGCGGAAGTGTCGCAATCCGTTTCGGAGGCCCCCGAGGGCGCGCGCCTCGCCTTGAAGATAGAGGCGGTGAGCTTCTCGGGCGCGGATGGTCTGGACGGTTTGCGCGAAGGCTACGGCGGGGCGTTGGACGCGCTTGGACGGTTTCTGAAGCAGAGGTAAGCGGGCAGGGGCCGAAACCCCTGATCCGTCGGAACCCCGGACCCGCCCACCGCGTTTTCCTTCCAAACCCTTGAAAGGAGGACGCAATGGCAGATCGTCATAAATCGAAGGACGGCCGCAGCGAAACCGAAGAGGTGCTCGGCGAAAAACCCGAGAAGCTCGACGAAACCGCCCAAGAGGGCCGCAAGGGCGGCAATATCGCCCGCAAAGTCGGCACCCGCGACGAAGAAAAGCGGGTGGACGAGACAAGTGCGGGCAAGACCGGCGTGCTCGGGCAGGACGCGAATGACTCTGGCGACAAGGAGAAGGTTTGATGGCGCGTATCGACACGGGCACCTGGGTGCTGGTCGCGGACAGCGAGAAGGCGCTGTTTCTGGAAAACATCGCCGATGCCGAGAACCCGCATCTTGTCGTGCGTCGTGAAGAGCACCAGAGCAATCCCTCGGACCTCGAACAGTCTGCGAACCGTCCCGGGCGCATGTATGACGGCGGGCCGGGGCAACGCTCGGCGCTCGATGACACGGATTGGCACGAACTCGCGAAGGAACGTTTCGCCTCGGACCTTGCCGATATCCTCTATCGCCGGGCGCATCGCGGAGAGTTCGACAAGATCGTGCTGGCCTGCGCGCCGCAGGTGCTGGGGAACCTCCGGCCCGAGTTGCACAAGGAGGTCACCGACCGGGTGGTTGGTGAGGTTCCGAAGCTGCTGACCAATCACCAGCTCGACGACATCGAAAAGATCGTGAAACACGACCTCGAGTCCACCTGATGGCCGTAGCCGCATTCGGGAAAACTCCGGCGCCCTCTGTGTGTAATCGGCTCTGCACGCACGCACAGAGGGAACCCTGATCTTCGCGCTGTCCTTGGCTTGACGATCCCGCCCGGCCTTGCCTTCTATGCGGCGTTCGAACCGGGGGGCGATACGGACCGTGAGCGATACCGTCAAAGGGTTTCTGGCCATCATCGGCGCCTGCATGATCTGGGGGCTGTCGTCGATCTACTACAAGGCGCTGTCCCATATTCCGCCAGAGGAGGTGCTCGCCCATCGCACCCTCTGGTCGCTGGCATTCTTCGGCGCGATTCTTGCCGCCACGGGTCGCTTCGGCGAGCTTCGACGTCTGGTCATCGGTCCGCAGACCGGGAAGGTCGCCCTCGCGGCCCTGATGATCTCAATCAACTGGTTCCTCTTCATCTTTTCCGTGCAGACCGGGCGCGCTCTGGGCGCGTCGCTGGGTTATTACATCTTCCCCCTCGTCGCGGTGATGCTGGGGGTTGTGTTCTATGGTGAACGGCTCGGACCCTACCGCGTCATGGGGGTGGTGCTGGCGGCCATCGCGGTGACGGTGCTGACCGTGGGGCTCGGCACGCTGCCGTGGATCTCGCTCGCCCTTGCGGGGACTTTCGGGCTTTACGGCGTGGTGAAGAAGGGCCTGCCCGGCTCCGCGCTCACGTCGGTGACCGCGGAGGTCACGCTTCTGGCGCCCCTCGCGGTCCTCTGGCTCGTCGGGCTCTATGCTTTCGACTGGGGCGGGGTCACGGGCCGGGTGGTCGGGGCTTTTGGCACGAACCTCCACGATACGGTGATGCTTGCCTTCGCAGGGGTCATCACCGGCATGCCCCTGATCCTGTTTTCCTACGGGGCGCAGCGGCTCAACTACGGGATGGTCGGCGTTCTCAACTACCTCAACCCGACGCTCCAGTTCCTCGTCGCCACCTTCGTGTTCCTCGAACCCGTGACCCGCTGGCACATGATCGCGCTTCCCATTGTCTGGGCCGCCCTTGCGCTATACTCCCTGTCCCTCTTCCGTCAGGACAGGGCCCCGTCGAGCCGGGTCGCCAGCGCGGCCACGTCAGGGACCACCGACACGAAGTCGAGCAGCGAGGCATCCGCGAAGCCCTGAGCGATCACGTGGCGCATGAGGTCCATGAGCGGCTCCCAGTAGCCCTTGGTGTTCAGTAGCACGATGGGCTTTTCGTGGAGGCCAAGCTGTCGCCAGGTGAGCACCTCGAAGAACTCGTCCAGCGATCCGGCCCCACCGGGCAGCATGACGACCGCATCGGCGTTCATGAACATCACCTTCTTCCGCTCGTGCATCGTCTCGGTCACGACGAAGGAGGTGAGATCGGTCTTTCCGACCTCCCACTTCATGAGATGCACGGGGATCACGCCGAAGGTATCGCCGCCCGCCGCCTGCGCCGCACGCGCGACGACGCCCATGAGGCCCACGTCCCCCGCGCCGTAGACCAGTTGCCAGCCCCGATGGGCGATCAGACGGCCGACCTCTGTCGCGGCTTCCTCGTAGGCCGGTTTCGCCCCGAGACGCGAGCCGCAATAGACACAGACCGAGGCTTTTCTTTTCGACATATGACCCTCTGAAGAAAGTGTTTTGACCCGTGATAGGCCGATTGTTATGGTCGCTCAACCCGCGACGACAGCGGGGCTCCGGGGGCTTGTTCGAGGGCCCGAAACCGGAGCGGGGGACGGGGAAAGGGATAGACATGATCGCCTTGCTACGGGGCTGGCTCGGTTGGGCGCTTGGCGGTGTCGCCGCGGCGCTCGTCGTTCTGGCCGGGCTTATCGCTACCTACGAGAGACCCGAGACACCGGACGATCCGGCGACGGTGGCCGACATCCCTGAACCGACCGCGGATGCACAGGCCGACGACGCCCCGCAGGACGAGGTCGCGGCGGACGAAAGCCCGGCGGAACCGGAAACGTCTGACGGCACGGATGTGGCGGAAGGCACAGAGGCCCCGGCACCGGTGGAACCCGACGAAGCGACGGCGGATGCCGACAGCCCCGACCCGGCGCCCGCCGAGCCTCCAGCGCCCGAGGCGATGACGCCCCCCGATTTCGACGTCGTGCGCGTCGCGCCGGATGGGTCGGCCGTCGTTGCGGGCTTCGCCGAGCCGGGCACGGCGATCCGGATCCTCCTCGATGGCATTCCGGTCGCCGAGGCCGCGACCGACGCCGCCGGCAATTTCGTCGCGCTCTTCGACATGGAGATGACCGACCGACCCCAGGTGCTCCAGCTCTCCGCATCGCGGGACGGCGGCGAACAGGCGATGTCGGAGACGACCTTCATCGTCGAGCCGATGCCGCAGATCGCAGAAGCGTCGCCCGCGCCATCAGGGCCCGAAGACGGGGACCCCACGTCCAAAGAGACCGAGATCGCACTTGCGTCGCCCTCCGGGGAGCCGCCGGCCAGCACACCCGCCGAGGCCACGCCCGAGGCTCCGCCTGCGCCCGCCGTCTCGGATGCACCGAGCGCGCCGGACGAGGTCAGTGTGGACGAGGTGCCGGACCAAGGGGAGACCGTGACGGCCGGGATGACCGCCGACAAAGAGACCCAAGCCGATCTCGCCCCACCGGTCGATCAGTCCGCCCCCGCCGCGCCCGAGAGCGGTCCCACAGAGCTGGAAGTGGCCGCCGAGACGGCGCCCGCCCCGGAAGCGACCGACTTGGCCGACGCCCCGGCGGATCCGCCGACGCCCGGCGCCCCGTCCGAGCCGCCGCCCGCCGAGCAGGAGGCACAGGCTGGGCCGCGCATCCTGAGGGTGGATCGAGACGGGATCAAGGTGATGGACGACCCGGCGACCGTGCCTGCACTCTCCATCGACACCATCGCTTATGAGGACGACGGGGCCGTGACGCTGACCGGGCGCGCCGCGCCGGGATCGACGGTGCGCCTGTATCTGGACAATGCCGTTCTGGGCGATGCGCCGGTAGACGAAAGCGCGCGCTGGTCCCTGACCGAAGGCGACATCGAACCCGGGATCTACACGCTGCGGGCCGACGAGTTGTCGGCGCGGGGTGCGGTCCTGTCGCGGGTCGAAACACCCTTCAAGCGCGAAGACCCCGAAATGCTGCGCGCGGCCGCCCCGACCGGTCAAGTGGAGGTCCCCGCCGCTGACGTCGCCGACGGAACCGGCGCCGCGCCCGCAGGGGCCGTGCCGCAGCCAGTGGTGCCCGACGTGGCCGCTTCGACGGAAAGCCCGGAGAACGCATCTTCCGACCCCACCCAATCCCAGGTTGTCGCCGAGACCGACGCGCCGGACGGACCCGCCGAAGGGGCCGCGTCCCCTGCGACAGCCCCCGAGACGGCAGACCCCCCGGACGGGGCACCCCAGCAACCGCCGACCGCCGAGATCGGCGCGCCCGGTGCCGCCCCCGACCCGAAAGATGCTCCAGACAGCCCGCCGGTGGTGGCCGTCACGGTCCAGCCGGGGTCGACCCTCTGGGCCATCGCGACCGAACGCTACGGCGAAGGCATCAAATACGTCCAGGTCTTCGAGGCGAACCGGGACCGGATCCGCGATCCGGACCTTATCTACCCCGGTCAGGTCTTCGATCTGCCTGCCGAGTAAGCCAATGCGTCGCGATGACAGGCGACCCCCTGAAGATTGCCGGTGCTTACCTCTGGCCAATGCCCGGCGTTCGGCCTAGGGTCGCGCCCTGATTTCAGGACGGCGCAGGGGATGGCGATGCGAGGCAGGAGTGGCGGCGGCAGGCGGACGGTCAGCGACGCCCGGCTCGACGGGAGCCAGACCGGGTCGGGCTGGCGCACGATCAAACGGGTGACCCCCTATCTCTGGCCGCGAGAGGGCAAGCCGGGCGAGGGAGAGGTGCGTCTGCGCGTCATCGTGGCGCTTGCGATGCTGGCCGGGTCCCAGATCATTACCGTCATTACGCCGCTCTTCTACAAGGCCGCGGTCGACGCGCTGACCGGCGAGCCTTCGGACAATCCCGCCTGGCTCCTGGCCATCGGCGCGATCGGGCTTACCGTTGCCTATGGCGTGGCGCGGTTCATGTCCGTCGGGCTCACGCAGGGGCGGGACTGGATCTTCGCGAAGGTCGCGCAACGGGCGCTGCGCGCGATGGCGATCGAGACGTTCCGCCATATCCATGCGCTCTCGCTGCGCTATCACATCACGCGAAAGACCGGGGGCCTGTCGCGGATCATGGAGCGCGGCGTGAAGGGCGTCGAGTTCCTTCTCCGCTTCCTCCTGTTCAACATCGTGCCGCTCTTCATCCAGCTCGGCCTGACCGTGATCGTCTTCTTCGTGCTCTTCGACGTCTGGTATGTGGTCGCCGTCGTGGCGACCATCGCGGTCTATGTGCGCTTTACCTTCGCGGTGACGGAATGGCGGGTGAAGCTGCGCAAGCAGATGAACGACGAGGACACGCAAGCGAACCAGAAGGCGATCGACAGTCTTCTGAACTACGAGACGGTCAAGTATTTCGGGGCCGCCGAGCGCGAAGCCACGCGCTATGACCAGTCGATGGCGGGCTACGAGACGGCCGCCGTGAAGACGAGCCAGTCGCTCGCCTTCCTCAATGCCGGGCAAAGCCTGATCATCACCATCGGGCTCGTGGCCGTCATGGTGCTGGCGGCGGTCGGGGTGCAGAACGGCCAGCTGTCGACCGGCGATTTCGTCATGGTCAACGCCTACATGATCCAGATCACCATGCCGCTCAATTTCCTGGGGTCGGTCTACCGCGAGATCCGCCAGGCGCTGGTGGACATGGCCGAGATGTTCGACCTGCTGGAACAGCCCGCCGAGGTGACGGACAAACCCGGCGCGCCGGATCTGGACGTGAAAGGCGGCGCGGTGGAACTGGACGAGGTCTGCTTCTCCTATGATCCGGCGCGGCCCATCCTGCATGACGTGACGATCCGGGCGGCGGCTGGCGAAACCGTCGCCATCGTCGGCCCCTCGGGGTCGGGGAAGTCGACCATAGGGCGGCTCCTCTTCCGTTTCTACGACGTGACCGGCGGGGCGATCCGGATCGACGGGCAGGATATCCGCGACGTGACGCAGGAGAGCCTGCACAAGTCGATCGGCGTCGTGCCGCAGGACACCGTGCTCTTCAACGACACGATCCGCTACAACATCGCCTATGGGCGCGAGGGCGCGAGCTTTGCCGAGATCGAGGCGGTGGCGAAGGCGGCGAAGATCCACGACTTCGTCATGAGCCTGCCCGAAGGGTACGACACGCCAGTGGGCGAGCGCGGGCTGAAGCTCTCTGGCGGCGAGAAGCAGCGCGTGGGGATCGCGCGGACGCTTCTGAAGAACCCGCCGATCCTGCTTCTGGACGAGGCGACCTCGGCGCTCGACACCGAGACCGAGCGCGACATCCAGTTGAGCCTGAAGGCGATGGGCGTCGGGCGTACGGTCCTGATCATCGCGCACCGCCTGTCGACCATTGCCGATGCCGACCGGATCGTGGTGCTGGAGAACGGCATCGTGCGCGAGGAAGGGCGGCATGAGGAGCTTCTCGCGCTGCACGGGAAATACGCCGCCATGTGGGCGCGGCAACTGGCCGAGGAAGAGGAAGACGCGGCCTGAAGTGTCCGGGTCTCGAATGTCGCTTCGCGCCATCCGACCGGGGCGGGGGCTCCGCCCCCGCACCCCCACGATCGTGGGGGCTTTGCCCCCACACCCCCAAGGTATTTAGGAAGCAGTGAAGAGCACGGTCACTCGGCGGCTTTGATGTCGCCGGGTTTGTCGTCTTCGGCCCTGTCGTCAGGCAGGTCGTTTGGCTCTGGCGGACCCTCCACCGCGGTCCCGGTCGCATCGCGGCGGGCGGCGAGCAGCACGTCCAGCTCGTCGGCCGTCGGCGCGCTGTCGCCGCTATCCGTCTCAAGAGGCGTCTCGTCGAAGTCCCACTGGATTTCGTCGATCCGTGTGCGCTTGGCCTGTTTGTTGAGCGCGAGGTCGCGCGCGGTGCGGGAGGATTTGCCCCAGCTCATGGACTTGAGCCGTGCGTAGCTCTGATATGCGCCGACGCCGAGCCAGACCCGGAGGGCGAGCATGGAGGGCGTAAAGACCAGTGTCAGGATCGTCGCGATGCCAAGGCCGAAGACGACCGCAGTGGCAAGCTGGACCCACCAGAGCGCGGTTGGCGCATTGACCGAATAGCCACCGCCGATGAAGTCGAAGGACAGGCCGAACATCATCGGGGCGAGGCCCGCCATGGTGGTGATGGTGGTCAGAAGCACCGGGCGGATGCGGTCCTCGGCGGTGCGCACGATGGCCTCGATCCGGGGCATGTAGCGGGCGTAGTCCTGGTAGGTGTCGATGAGCACGATGTTGTTGTTCACCACGATCCCGGCCAGGGCCACGACCCCGGTGCCCGTCATGATGACCGAGAAGGGCTGGCCCATGACGAGCATGCCGAAGAGCACGCCGGCGGTGGAGAGCACCACGGCGAGCAGCACGAGGACCGAGTTGTAAAACGAGTTGAACTGCGCAAGCAGGATGATGAACATCAGAAACAGCGCGCCGGCGAAGGCCTGCCCCAGGAAGGCGGTCGACTCTGACTGGTCCGCGAAGTCGCCCGCCCATTCATAGTCGATGCCGGGCGGCAGCACGCCCGAGTCGAGCCAGTTTTCGATCTGACCGATCCGCTCGGTCGCGGTGACCGGGGTTTTGCGCCACTCGTCGGGGGTGTCGGAGGCGGCAATGATCCTGTCGGCTTCGGTCAGGGGGAGGACGCGGTCCGTTTCCGGACCCGTGAGCACCACGAGGTCCGGGGTCACCGCCGCCTTCACGTCGAAATAGCGCGCCTGATCGATCCGGTCGATCTGGGCGAGGGTCGGCACCGCACGGCGTTCCACGAAGTTTGAGATCGGCACGAGCCCTTCCTGCGTGCGCACGCGCAGGGTGTCGAGGGTGGCGAGTGTCCGGTCGGCTTCGGGAAACCGCACCCGGATTTCAATTTCTTCGTCCGAGCCGTCGATTCGCATCGTGTCGAGCAGCAGCCCCGTCGTCACGAGTTGCACCATGCCGCCCACCGTGGCGACGTCGGTCCCGTAACGGCCGGCCTCTTCCACGTCGATGTCCATTTCCCAGTCGATGCCGGGCAGGGGGCGGGTGTCTTCGACGAGTTCGAGCCCGGGCAGGCCCGTCATGAAGTCGTTCGTCTTCGCGGTCGTCGCCAGAAGCGTGTCCCAGTCGTCGCCTTTGAGGCGCAGATGGACGGGCTTGGTCGAGGCCGGACCACCCGCGACGCCGATGACCTCGGTCTGGATGCCGCTAAGGTCGGCCAGCCGGTCCTTGAGCACCTCGAGCACGACCTTTCCGTCATAGGCGTCGTCGCGCACTGTGCGTGTATAGGGAATGAACCCCAGAAGCTTGGCCTCCTCGGTGTAGAAGGGGCGGTCCTCGAAGGTCGCGATCTCGATCTGAACCTGCCCGATCTGGTCGCGTGGCCCGGCCGCACCACCGGTGTTCTGGTTGAGACCGCCTTCCCCGGCAAAGGCGAAGGCGTTCTTGATGCCGGGCGTGGAGAGTACGATCTCCTCGACCTGTGCGACCATGGCGTCCTTTTCCTCGACCGAGAGGTTGCCGCGCCCCCGGACGTAGACGACTCCCGTTTCGGGCGCGGTGTCCGCAAAGAACTCCACCCCCTTGGAGTTGCGTCCGAAGTCCATTCCGATCCCGACGACGAGCGCGATGACCCCCAGAATGGTCACCACGGGCATGATCGGGTTTCCGACGATGCCTTGGATGACCACGCCGAAACCGGTGCGTCGATGCCCGCCCCGGGGCGGTTTCGGTGCGCGGCGGGGCTTCACGCTGTCCATGAGGATGGTGGTGGCGAGGGCGAAGGCGATGAAGGCTACGATGCCGGGCGCCATGGCCGCGACGCCCGTCAACGGGTTACCGGCGGGACCGAAGACATAGTCAGGATTGGCAAGTTGCAAGGCGGAGACGAAGAGCGCCGCCGCGGCCGCGACGGTAAGCCCGAGCCGGAGCCAGATCGGCCAGCCGCGCAGGTGCCGGCTCGCCTGTTCGAGCGAGCGCGACAGGCGCCCCGCGACGCCGCCCATCACCGGCAGATAGATGAGCGCCACAAGAAGGGACGCACTCAGGACATAGATGATGGTGCGCGGCAGCATCCCCATGAACTCGCCGGGAATGCCGGGCCAGAAGAGCATCGGCAGAAAGGCGCAGAGCGTCGTCGCGGTCGAGGACACGATGGGCCAGAACATCCGCTTGGCGGCTTCCGTATAGGCTGACATGGGGCCCACGCCTTCGGAAATCCGCTTGTCGGCGTATTCCACGACCACGATGGCCCCGTCGACCAGCATCCCGACGGCCAGGATCAGGCCGAACATGACGATGTTGTTGATCGCGACGCCCAGCACCGCGAAGAGCGCGAAGGTGAGCAGGAACGAGGTCGGGATCGCGAAGCCCACGAGCAGCGCCGAACGCATGCCGAGGGAGGCCAGAACTACGATCATGACGAGCGCGATGGCGGTGATGACCGAGCCTTCGAGCTGACTCACCATGGAGGAGACCATGTGGCTCTGGTCGTTGGAGAAGCGAACGTCAACCGCATCGCGCAGCGGCTCGGGCCAGTCGGTCTGTGCCTCCTCGACCGCAGCCTTCACCTCGGTCACCGTGTCGATGAGGTTGAAGCCCTTCCGTTTCACCACCTGTAGCGCGACCGTGGTGTCACCGTTGAACCGCGCGGTGCCGGCCCGGTCCTCAAAGGTCAGGCGGATGCTGGCAAGATCGCCCAGCGTCACCACGCTGTCTCCGTTCACCTTAACGGGAAGCGCGTAGATATCGGCGACCTCCGAGAAGCTCGAAGGGATCTTGATCGCCGTGGCGCCGGTGGGGGTCGTGATCTGGCCTGCGGCGATCAACTGGTTGTTGTTGACCACCACATTGATCAATTCGCCCGCCGTCACGTTGTAGGCTTCGAGCTTCAGGGGGTCGATGAGGACTTCCATCATCTCGTCCCGCGAACCCGTGAGCTGCGCCTCGAGGACCGCGTCCATGCCCTCGATCTGGTCCTGCACCTCCTTGGCGAGGCGCACGAGCATCCGTTCCGGAACGTCGCCCGTGAAATTCACGATGAGGATCGGGAACTCGGAAAAGTTGATCTCGTTGACCGAATACTTGTCGGCCCCCGACGGAAAGCGCGCTTCCGCCGCGTTCATGGCGTCGCGGACGTCGGCGATGACCTTGGTCTTGTCCCAGCCGAACTCGAACTCGAGCGCGACGCCGCCGTAGTTCTCAGCCGCCGTGCCCGTCATGGTCTTGAGCCCGTCGATATCGGCGAGCTCGCTTTCCATCACGCGGACGAGGAGGTTCTCGCTGTCAGCGGCGGAAATGCCGGGGAAGGGGACCGAGACGAAAAGCGCCGGGATTTCGATGTCGGGCTCGCCTTCTTTCGGCAGGCCCACATAGGCGGCGATCCCTGCCGTCAGCGACAGGAAGATGAAGGCGATGACCATCCGCGCACGGGATGCGGCCCAGTCGACCATACCGGTCACAGCCCCGGCTCCCGATAGGTGACGTCGATCGCAACACCGTCGACGACATAATCCTGACCGACCACGATGACCGCTGTTTCCTCGGGCAGTCCGGCGACCCAGACCCCGTCGAGGGTGTCGCGGATCAGATCGACCGGCGCGAAACGCGCGACGGTTTCATCCGGGGTCGTGCCTTCGCCGACGACGCGCACGCCGAGGTCGCCGTCATCGTTCAGGGTCAGGGCGGATTGCGGCACCAGATGGGCGGTCCGACCCGCTGTCTGGATCAGGATATCCGCCGTCTGGCCGGCACGAATGGCCATGTCCGGATTGGGCACGCGGGCCTCGATGCGGAAGGTGCGGGTCACGGCATCGGCGGAGCGACCGACGAAGCTCACGTTGCCCATGACCTCCTGTCCGGTTGAAAGACGGGCGCCGACGGTCGAACCCTCGGACACGCGGGTGATGTCGGCTTCGGCCACATAGCCCACGAGCTTGATCGAAGAGAGATCGACGAGAGTCGCACAGGGCGATCCGGGTTGCAGGAGACTTCCGATTTCGGCGGTGTCGGTTTCCAGAACGCCGGGGAAGGGCGCGGTGATGCGGGTGTCGGCGAGTGCGCGTTCGGCCTGTGCCACGGCGGCCTGCGCGGATTCGCGGGCGGTGCGGGCGGCAAGAACGCGGGTTTCGGCCGCGAATCCGTCTTGCGACAGGCTTTCCGCATTTGCGAGGTTGCGTTCCGCTTCCGCGAGCGTCGCCTGCGCCTGAGCAAGCGCGACATCCTTGGTGCCGGGATCGAGTTCGCACAGGAGATCACCCTGGGCCACTTCAGCGCCCTTGGCGATGGGGGACGACACGACGCGCCCGGCGGTTTCGGCCATGAGCGCCACCTCTCGGTTGGCCTGCGTCTCACCCCGGAGGAGAACCGCACTGTCGATTTCCTGTGCGGAGGAGCGCTGCGCCACGACCGAAACGACATGTGCGTCCTCGGCCGCGTCTGGCGCGTCCGAGACGGTTTCGATGGTCGCGTCAGGCCCGGAGGTGCCGATCAGGTCGCGCACCCATTCACGCTGGAACACGAGAAGAAACAGCACGGTGACCGTCAGGAGCGCGGTCAGGATCGGGATCGGTCGCATCTGTCCCCAGTTTCCCCATCTGGTACAATTGTCATCGAGATAGGACGCGGTGGATCAGGCCACAAGCGCCTTCATGACCGTAATTCGGCTTTCATGAAGATTTGGATCATTTTTCCCGATTGCTCACAACCCATAGCCCCGGCCCTTGGCAAAGCTTGGGGCTTCGGGCTAAAGAGAGGCAACAAAAGGTGCGGCAGAGGCGGCGGAGGCCGAGGATTTGAGCAATCCCGACAGTTTCATTGATGAGGTGACCGAAGAGGTGCGCCGCGACAAGCTTTTTGCGGCCTTCCGCAAATGGGGCTGGATCGGCGCGCTTGGTGTGATCGTCATCGTCGGCGGCGCGGCAGTCAACGAGTTCCTCGGCGCACGCGAAGCCCGGGAAGCGCAGGCGACCGGCGACGCGATCCTCGCCGCCGTGGAATCCGACACGACCGAAGCCCGGACCTCGGCGCTCGACGCGGTGCCGGCGACCGGTGACGCGCAGGCCGTGCTGGGTTTGATCAAGGCCGCCGAAAGCGAAGACCCGGCGACGGCGGACGCGCTTCTCGCCGATATCGAAAACAACGCGGAATATCCGGCGCTTTATCGCGACCTGGCCACCATGAAGCGCGTGGCGCTCGCGGACGGACCTATGACGCCGGCGGCGAAGCTCGACGCGCTCGAACCGCTGAGTGCAGCCGGTGCGCCCTTCCGAACGCTGGCCGAGGAACAGATGGCGCTCGCCGAGCTCGAGATGGGCGATGCCGAGGCAGCGATGGCCCGCCTTCAGGCGCTCCTGCAGGACGCCGAAAGCACGACGGACTTGCGGGATCGGGCGAGCCAGATCATCGTGGCCCTGGGCGGCACGCCCGAGATGGCCGTGACGGCGAACTAGACAAGGGTTCCGGGCGGGACCCGGGACCGGCACGACGACAATGAACGCTCGAGGGCGGGCGGAAACGGGGGGCACGGGATGGCCGGGACGACAGTGATCCGACTTCTACTCATCGGCGCGGTGGCCGCGCTTTCGGCCTGTGCCGAACGGGAAGTCATCTTTCAGGGCCAACGCGAGTCGCTCTTCTCACCCGATCCCGAAGTGGTCGGCGAAGCCGAAGCCGCGCGCTTCGCGCAGACCGAGGCCGAGGCGAATGCGAACCGGGCCGCGCCCATCTCGCTCGCGTCGATGAATTCGCTCGGTGCCTGGCCGGGTGTGGCGGCCGGCCCCTCCCACAACGTGCCGCATCTGGCCTTCTCGGCCGCGCCCCAGGTCGTATTCTCGGTCCCGATCGGGCAGGGGTCGACCCGCAAGTATAAAGTTACCGCCGAACCCGTCGTGGCCGATGGCCGCGTCTTCACCATGGACAGCCGCCTGCAGGTCACCGCGACCAGCACGGGCGGGGGTGCGCTCTGGTCCGCTGATCTGACCCGTCCGGGCGACCGGGGCGGTGAAGCGACGGCCGGCGGGCTCGCCTATGGCGCGGGCATGGTCTTTGCCTCGACCGGCGGAGGCGAGCTTGTCGCGCTCAACCCGGGTTCGGGTGCGGTGATCTGGCGGCAGGACCTTGGCGCACCGGGGTCGGGCGCGCCCACGTTCGCCGATGGCACCGTTTATGTGCTCAACGCTTACAACCGGCTGCTGGCCGTCACCGCCTCGAACGGTCGTGTGCAGTGGCAGTTGCCCGGAACCCCGTCAAAGCCGAGCCTCATGGGGTCGGCCGCCCCGGCCATCGCGGGCGAAAACGTGATCGTGCCCTTTTCGATCGGCTCGCTTGTCGCCGTGAACCGCCAGACCGGTGAGCCCGCTTGGGTCGTGCCGGTGAAGGGCGTGCGCACTGGACGCGGCTATTCGGTGGTCTCGGAGATCTCGGGCGCGCCGGTGGTCTCCGGCTCGACGATCTACGCCCAGAACTTTTCGGGTGCGGGCACGGCAGTCACGACCTCGGGACAGGCACTCTGGACGTCGGCGGAGGGTGCCACGGGCCCGGTCACGGTGGCCGGCGGATCGATCTTCATGGTCAGCGATACGCTCGAGCTTGTGCGGGTCGATGCGTCGACCGGCGACCGGATCTGGGGCGTGCCTCTGCCGGGCTACGTCAAGGAGAAGCCGCGCCGTCGCAAGGCGGTCTATCCCTCCTATGGTCCCACTCTGGCCGGTGGCCGTCTCTGGGTCGCCTCGGGCGATGGATACCTGCGCGCCTTCTCGCCCACCGACGGGACGCTGGCCGCTTCGGTCGCCTTGCCCGCCGGTGCAGCCAGTCGTCCGGTCATCGTCGGCGGGGTCGCCTATATCGTGACGGAAAAAGGCACGCTGGTGGCTTTGCGTTAAGCGCCGAATGATGTAAGCGGGCGTCTTGATCGCTTCAGGACCGAAGACATGACCTTTACGCTCGCCATCGTCGGCCGACCCAATGTCGGCAAATCAACGCTGTTCAACCGCCTCGTCGGTCGCCGCCTTGCGCTGGTCGACGACCAGCCCGGCGTGACCCGCGACCTGCGCGAAGGCGACGCACGTCTGGGCGAACTGCGCTTTACCATTATCGACACGGCCGGGCTCGAGGACGCGACCGACGACAGCCTGCCGGGTCGGATGCGTCGTCTCACCGAACGGGCTGTTGAAATGGCGGACGCCTGTCTTTTCCTCATCGACGGGCGCGCGGGCGTGCTTCCCACGGACGAAATCTTCGCAGAGATTCTGCGCAAGAAGAATGCCCATGTGATCCTCGCCGCCAACAAGTCCGAGGGCAAGGCGGCGGATGCCGGTGTGATCGAGGCCTGGTCTCTGGGCCTTGGCGAGCCGATCCGCCTGTCTGCCGAGCACGGCGAAGGGATGGGGGAACTGGCCGATGCGCTCGCTCCGCTGGTCGCAGAGGCCGCGGCCCGCGTCGAAGAAACCGCGCCCGAGGTGGATGTGGATGTCTCCGACGAGGACGAGGATGCTCCTGCGCGTCAGATCACCAAGCAGCGCCCGCTTCAGGTTGCTGTCATCGGTCGCCCAAATGCAGGGAAGTCGACGCTCATCAACAAGCTCATCGGTGAGGATCGCCTGCTGACCGGACCCGAGGCAGGGATCACCCGAGATTCGATTTCCATCACCTTCGACTGGCACGGCACGCCCACCAAGATCTTCGATACGGCGGGGATGAGGAAGAAGGCGAAAGTCCAGGAAAAGCTTGAGAAATTGTCTGTCGCCGATGGGCTTCGCGCAGTCAAGTTCGCCGAGGTCGTCGTGGTGCTTCTCGACGCGGCGATCCCCTTTGAGCAACAGGACCTGCGCATCGCCGACCTTGCCGAACGCGAGGGGCGCGCGGTCGTGGTCGCGGTGAACAAATGGGACGTGGAAGAGGACAAGAACGAGAAGATCAAGCTGCTGCGCGACAGCTTCGAACGGCTCCTGCCGCAGCTTCGCGGCGCGCCGCTCGTGACCATCTCGGCCAAGACGGGCAAGAACCTTGACCGGTTGCACGCCGCTGTTCTCAAGGCGCATGAAATCTGGAACCGTCGTGTCACGACGGCGAAGCTGAACGCCTGGCTGGGCGAGATGGTGTCGCAGCACCCGCCGCCAGCCCCCGGCGGTCGCAGGATCAAGCTGCGCTATATGACCCAGGCCAAGACGCGGCCCCCGGCCTTCGTCGTGATGTGCTCGGCGCCGGACAAGTTGCCCGAAAGCTATTCTCGCTATCTTGTCAACGGATTGCGCGACACCTTTGAGATGCCGGGCACGCCGATCCGGCTCTACATGCGCGATCAGGGGGACAAGAACCCCTACAAGAACAAGACGAAATCCACGCCATCCCGGTTGCGCAAGCACCTTGGCAAAGGGCGCGCGGACGAGTGACGTCTTCGGAAGCGTGGCAGACAGGATCTGCCGCGCGCGCCCTCAGTTGAGGTATTTCATCGGATCGACGCTGGCCGTGCCTTGGCGCACCTGGAAATGGAGCGTCGGGTTCTCGGCTTTGCGCACCTGCGCGATGGCCTGTCCCTGGCTCACCGTCGCGCCTTTGGCGACCGTGATGTTGTCGATCCCGGCATAGACGGTCAAAAGGCTGCCCTCGTGGCGCAGGACGAGGATCGGCACGTTGTCGGTGTCGCGCGTGATCGCGGCGACGGTGCCCGACTGGGCCGCCTTGACCGGGGTCCCGGCGGGGGCCGAGATGTCGATCCCGTCCGACTTGCCCTTCACATAGGCGCCCACGATGCTTCCCGCCACAGGCATGGCCATGGCGGCAGATTGGGTGCGGCTGCCGGCCATCTCTGGCGACGCCGGGGTCGCCTCGATCGTGCTGGTGGTGGTGGCGGCGGCAGGCGGCAGAGGGCTTGCCGAAGAGGGCGGCAAAGGCGCGGCCGATCCGGCGCCGGGCTGTGACGAGGTGTCGACACTGGCGGCCGCAACCCGCGCGTTCCCGCCGGTCGGGATCAGCAGGTATTGCCCGTCACGCACCGTGAGCGAGGCGTCGAGGCTGTTCCACTCCGCGAGCGACCGGACCGAGACGCCATAGAGCCGCGCGATGGAATAGGCGGTTTCGCCGCGCACGACCTGATGGCGCGTGGGTTCGTTCCCGGTGGGAGCCGAGGGGGTGGCCTGGACCATCGTCGCCTGGCTTCCGCCCGATCCGCTGCCGACCCGGTCGAGCGCCTGGCCGGCGATGGTGGTCACATCGACCGCGCCGGACCCGCCGCCGCTTTCGGCCACGCGACGGGGCAGGGCGATGATCTCGCCCTCACGCAGGGGCGCGCCGTCGGACAGGCCGTTGAACCGGGCAAGTTCGCTCTCCGGCAGACCGATCCGCTGCGAGAGCGTCGTCATCGTGTCGCCGGAGCGGGCTACGGCGACCTGGTAATTCGGATAGGAGATGACGCCCCGCGCATCCGGTGTCGGGCGGCTGGCTGCGGCCGATTGAGCCGCTTCGGCGGTCGAGAAGCCGGGGCCGAACCGGCGCAGGTCCGGGTCGAAGTTCTCGATTCCGCTTTCGCAGGCGGCCAGTGCCAAAAGGCTCACCCCTGCGATCCCGAAACGGCCCGCCGTTGTCCATCCAATGCGCCGGAAATCCATCGCTCTGCCCTCTTCTGGGACCTGCCAAAGCAGGTCGTGTCCTACTGCCTCGTCCCGCTCCGATATCATGCCTAGATCGGGTCCGTCGGCGGACCTAGTCCGAGGCGAGCCCCTCCACAAGAGGCACGAAGCGGACCGGCAGGATTTCTTCGTAGTCGAACCCGTTTTCGTTGCGCGTTACCTTGATCAGGCTCTGCACGGTGTCCGACTGACCCACCGGTAGGACCATGATACCGCCAACGGCCAACTGAGCCAATAGGGGGCCGGGCGGATCCTCGGCCGCGGCGGTCACGATGATGCGGTCGAAGGGGGCTTGTTCGGGCAATCCGAAGCTGCCGTCGCCCGTGATCGCCGTGATCGTGTGAAGCCCGAGATCCTCGAAGACGGCCCGCGCGCCCTGAACCAGCGTGCGGTGGCGGTCGACGGTGTAGACGCGGCGGGCGAGCTTGGCGAGGATCGCGGCCTGATAACCGGAGCCGGTGCCGACCTCGAGCACCTTGTCGCGCGGCTGCACGTCGAGCGCCTGCGTCATGAGCCCTACGACGGAGGGCTGGCTGATCGTCTGGCCCGACGCGATCGGAAGGGGCGTGTCGTCATAGGCGCGCCCGGCAAAGAGCCCGCGCACGAAGAGCCCCCGGTCGATGGCCTCCATCGCCTGTAAAACACGGCTATTCGTGACACCGCGCTGGCGCAGGTGGAACAGGAACTGCATCTTCCGCTCGGCGTCGTCGCGGGGGGCGTCCTCGGTCATGAAAGCGCCTCGGACAGATCCGCGAGCGCGTCATGGGCGGTGAGATCGGCGCGCATCGGCGTCACCGAAACATAGCCGTCAAGGTTCACGGCGACATCGGTGCCGGGCTTCGTTGGCTGGTGCTGCGGCCCACCCTTGATCCAGACGAATCGCCGGCCCGAGGGCGAAAAGGTCGGTTCGATCCCGAAGAAGCTCTCCGGACGCCAGCCCTGTGCGGCGGCGCGAAGTCCCTTCACGTCCTTCGCCGCGACAGGCGGAAAATTCACATTGTAGAACAGGCGGTAGTCGGCGGTTTCCTGCCAAGGGGCCCGATGGATCAGCCGGCGCACGACCTCCGCGCCATGGGTGGCGGAGGCTTCGAAGGGGTCGTCGAGCCCGGCAGTCGCGGGACCAAGGAATTGCGACAGGGCAATCGCGGGAATGGTCTGGAGCGCGCCTTCCATCGCCCCGCCCAGCGTGCCTGAATAAAGCGCGTTGTCGGCGCAGTTGTTGCCCCGGTTCACACCCGACAGGATGAGGTCGGGCCGCCCCGGCAGGATGTCCCCGATGGCGGCCAGGACACAGTCCGCAGGGCTGCCTTCGGCGGCGAAGCGGCGTGGGCCAAGTTCGGCCACGAGCATGGGGTGGGAATAGCTGATGCAATGGCCGACGCCCGATTGTTCAAAGGCAGGCGCGACGACCCAGACTTCGCCTTCGGGTCCGGCCACCTCGGCGGCGATCGCCTCGGCCACCTTGAGGCCCGGAGCGTTGATTCCGTCGTCGTTCGTGATGAGTATGCGCATCTTTATCCCTTGCTTCCTTCTCAATAGACGGGGGGCGAAAGCGTCACAAGGGAACGGCGGAAAAACGCCTCAGCATTTCGGGAAGCGTGGCGCGTCGAACAAGAAGGCCCGGGAGGTATTGGGGGAAAACTGACCCGTGCCGAAGCTCCAGTGGTGGGTCCAGCGCCCGCCCTCCGGGCCGATGAGCACCCAGGCGCGGGTTGCGCCGCGGTAGTCGCGTCCGAAAAGCACGTCGCCCGGCACGAGCGCATAGGCATGGGCGGTCTGGCGGCTGTTGGGTTGGGCGAAACAGATGCGTTCCGTTGGAAAGACGGAACGGGCCTCGCGCTCCATCCAGAGGGCGATCGTCGCCCAGCCTGCCAGGAGGATGGGCAGCGGCGCCACGAGGACGGCAAAGCCCGTGCCGCGCGCCCATCCGAGGCGTGGCGACCGGGCCGGAGGAAGGATGAGCGCAACGGCCGCCGCCGTAAGGCAGCCGCCCCCGATGACCGCGAAGGGATGGGGGTCGCCATTCAGCAGCGCACCGGGCGACGACAGGGCAATCGAGGAGGCGAGGAAGAAGACCGCAATCATGACGGCCGCGAAGATCAGCCGGCGCAGGAGCCGATCCTGCGATGCGGCCCAGAGGATATAGAGCGTGGGAAGCGCCGCGACGAGGCCCGGCAGCAAAGACGACAGCCCGTCGCGCGAAAGCGCCAGGATGCCGAGATAGGCTCCGCCGATCAGGCAGCCCAGCACGAAGCGTATCTGCAGAAAGACGCGTGGTTGCCGGGAGCCGCGGATCAGGTCGAGCGCGACGAGAAAGAACAGCGCCAGTGACAGGGTCAGCGCCATGGCGGCCTACTCGAGAATTTCGGGGAGGAGCCTTTGCGCTTCGTCCGCCGGTTTCGCGAGGCCCAAGCGATCCTCGGACGGGTGGAACCGCGCGCGCATGGCCGTGGCGAGCGGTCGGGGGCTCACGATCCGGACCTTGGGGCCGATCGCGGCGGTCTCGGCCTGCCATGACCTGGCGAGCGCCATCTGGGCGGCCTTGGTCGCGCCGTAGGCCCCGAAGAACTTTTCGCCTGCGTGATCGTCGTGGAAGAAGACGGCGGTGCCAGTGGCGCCAAGGAGCGGCGAGACATAGGCCATGAGCCGGGCGGTGGCATCGACGTTGACGGCGAGCGACTTGGCCCAGTCCTTGGGCGCGAGCGCGACGTGGTCAGTGGGCATGAGCTGTTGCGGCTCGATGGCCGAATGGATCCACAGGTCCACCTTGCCCCAGCGTTCGTGGATTGCACGGCAGAGCTGCTGCATCGCGTGGTCTTCGGTGATGTCCATCGGGGCGAGAGTGGCGTCGCCGCCCTTGGCCTTGATCCGGTCGTCCACCTCTTCCAGCGCGCCCGTCGTCCGCGCGACCGCGACGATGTGGTAGTCGGGGGCCAGAGCTTCGGCCAGAGCCGCGCCTATGCCGCGCGAGGCCCCGGTGATGAGGGCGATCTTCTCGGACGGGGCGGCAGTGTCTTGCATGGTGGTCTCCGGAACTTTGCGGCGTCTATTCCATCGGGCCAAGGGCCTGTCCAGTGGGGGCCGGACGGCGCGGGGGAGGAATGATGCAAAGAAGCGACGCCAACTGGCCGGAACCGCTATGCGGTTGGCGAGGATTGGCCGACGACCGGGTTTGAGATGCGTAGGTCGATCTCGGAGGTCTCGGGATGCCCTGTCAGCCGATCTCAGCCAGACGCAGCGCGATGACCTCGTCGAGGAGCCAGTCGGGCGGGGGCTGGTCCGGTTTGAAGGTGAAGCCGGACTTGGACGTGGTGAACCCCGCAGCCTGCGCCCGTTCGGCGACATGCGGCATGATCGAACCCGAATAGGGATAGAGGCCCAGATTGCGCGAGAAGGCCGCCATGCCGATCACGATGTCCTTCGACCCCTTGGCCTGCGCCGGGCGCCAGGCCGGCATCGCATAGCTCACGCAATGGGCATACCCGGGCAGCCGCGCGTCGATACGTGCACCGAGCGCGACCAGCGCCTCGCGTTGGTCCTCGCGCAATGTGGCGAGATACTCTTCATGCGTCGTCGGCTTGGCTGTCATCGCGCAGTCCTGTTCTTCCGTATCTCACCGCTATTCTGACGACGGGACCGCCCGCCGCTCAAGCGGTTCTCGCCTAGCCCAGTGGGACGGGCGGCACGAATACGGAGTTGCCGGTATTGCGCAGGATCACGACGCCCGCGTCGGTGATCTCGGAAATTGTGCCGAAATTGGTCTTCTCCCCGCGCGTCACGGTCAGGATATCGCCCCGCGTCATGCGAAAGAGCGCCTTCTTCTCGGCCGGTTTGCCCATGATCCCGATGAGCGACACCCGATCCAGCGGAAGCTCTCCGGTCTTGGTGGCGTTCGTCGACACGATCTCATTGGTCGCGCCGCCGACGGGCGCGGTGGTGGCATCTGCCATGTTGTCACCTCTGGTTGGCGAGGGAGTGGACCTCGCGAAACTACGGGCGGCGGGTAAACAACAGGTTCAGAGCAGGGGAAAGAGGCGTGGAAACTCTGGGCAGGGCTTCGCCGAAACGACAAGGACCGCGGGCGGGTAAGCGCCGACGGTCCTTGTGCTCATTCGGTTTTCTGCCGGCGCGGTGGCGCTATTCGGCGGCCTTCAGCGCGAATCCCTTGGCGATCATGTCACGCGGCGCCACCGGGTATTCGCCCGAGAAACAGGCGTCGCAATACTGCGGGTGCCTGGCGTTGCGCCCGTTTGCTTCGCCAGCGGCACGATATAGACCGTCGAGCGAAATGAACTTCAGACTGTCGACTTCGAGATAATCGCGCATCTCGTCCTCGCTCATGTTGGCGGCCAGCAGCTTGTCCCGTTCGGGCGTGTCGACGCCGTAGAAACAGGGCCATGCGGTCGGAGGGGAGGCGATGCGGAAATGCACTTCGGCCGCGCCGGCGTCGAGGATCATGTCCTTGATCTTGCGCGAGGTCGTGCCGCGCACCACCGAGTCGTCCACGAGAATGACGCGTTTGCCTTGGATCAGCGAACGGTTGACGTTGAGCTTGAGCCGCACGCCCATGTTGCGGATCTGCTCGGTCGGCTCGATGAAGGTCCGGCCCATATACTGGTTGCGCGTGATGCCGAGCGCGAAGGGGATGCCCGATTCCTGAGAGAACCCGATCGCCGCTGGCGTGCCGCTGTCGGGCACGGGACAGACGAGGTCGGCGTCCACCGGTGTCTCGCGGGCCAGCTCGACACCGATCTGGCGGCGGGTCTCATAAACCGACCGGCCGCCGATGATGGAATCGGGCCGCGAGAAATAGACATGCTCGAAGATGCAGAAGCGCGATTTCTGCGGGCGGAAGGGGCGGCGGCTGTCGACGCCGTTGTGGTCGATGACGACCATCTCGCCCGGCTCGATCTCGCGGACGAACTTCGCCCCGATGATATCCAGCGCGCAGGTTTCCGACGACAGCACCCAGCCGTCGCCAAGCTGGCCCAGCACCAAGGGCCGCACGCCCAGCGGATCGCGCACGCCGATGAGCTTGGTACGCGTCATGGCCACGACCGAGAAGGCGCCTTCAACCTGACGCAGCGCATCTTCGAGCCGCTCCGCGATGGTGCGCGACATGGAGCGGGCCATCAGGTGAATGATGCACTCCGAATCGGAGGACGACTGGAAGATCGACCCGCGCGAGATGAGATCCTTGCGCAGCTCGTCGGCGTTGGTGATGTTGCCGTTGTGCGCGATCGCCGCGCCGCCCATGGAAAACTCGCCGAAGAACGGCTGCACGTCGCGGATCGCGGCGGCCTTGGACCCGGCGGTCGAATAACGCACATGGCCGATCGAGAGCGGCCCCGGCAGCGTCTCCATCAACGACGCCTTGGTGAAGTTGTCGCGGACGTAGCCGAAGCGGCGGGCCGAGTTGAAACCGTGGTCGGGGTGATAGCTCACGATCCCGCCGGCTTCCTGTCCGCGGTGCTGAAGCGCGTGAAGGCCGAGCGCGACGAAGTTCGCGGCGTCGGTCAGGCCCACCACACCGTAGACGCCGCACTCTTCCTTGAGCTTGTCGTCGTCGAAGGGATGGGCGGGCGGCAGGGTCTTCTCGCCGTGGGACATGGGCAGCAGGTCCGAATCCAATTTCAGGATGGCCCCTATCTAGTGCAGGTCCAGCACGCTGTCACGGGGCCACGCAGGGATTGTAACGGTTTTATGTGATCGGGCTGCGAATTACTGCACCGTGGCCGGAGCGTCGGTGGTCACGTCCGCGCCGCCGGTGGTGCAGGTCGACACCAGCTCCTCATACCGCGCGACGATCCAGCCGGGCGCATCGGCCGGGATCTGTTCGTTCACGTTGCTCTTTGTGCGGGCGAACACCTTGGCGGTGCGCGAATTGTCCACGACGGCCACGGAATCCGAGGTAACCACGTTGTCATAGACGATGAGCGCGACCGCCACGAGGAGGATGCCGCGCAGCACACCGAAGACGAAACCCAAGGCCTGGTCGACCCCGCCGAGTGCCGTGCGCTGGATGAAGGAGGAAAAGAGCGGCGTGAAAAGCGAGACGACCACGAGAGAGAGCGCGAGGACCCCCGCAAAGCTCGCGATCACCGACAATTCGCAACTGTCGGCGATGAAGTCGCGCAGGACCGGGATTTCCTTGATCAGCGGCACGAACTTCGGCGCGAAGAGGAAAGCGACGATGGCCGCCACGACCCAACCGACGATGGCCATGCCTTCGCGAACGAACCCGCGCGAATAGGCGAGGATCGCCGACACGAGGATGACCAGAGCGACGACGCCGTCGACTATCGTGAAACCGTCCATGAACCCTCGTTCCTGCATGTGGCCCATTCGGGCCCTGTCCTGAGACGCTTATCCTGCGCCGAATATGTCGCCCACGAACCCGGCGAGATCGCCGTAATGTTTCATGGCGAGGTCGGGCTTGTCGCCGGCCTTCGACCGGCTTGGCGTGATCGCCGTTGTGAAACCAAGTTTTTGCGCCTCTTTCAACCTGTTTTCGGTCTGCCCCACGGGACGCAACGCGCCGGAAAGCGAGATTTCACCGAAAACGACCGTGTCGCGGGGCACCGGCGCATCCTCGCGCGCGGACAGGAGCGCGCAGGCCACGGCCAGATCGGCGGCGGGTTCCGACACCCTTATGCCGCCCGCCACGTTGAGATAGACGTCGAGCCCCGCGAAAGGGATCCCGCAACGCGCCTCCAGCACGGCGAGGATCATCGCGAGCCGCCCGCCGTCCCAGCCCAGCACAGAACGCCGGGGCTGCGAGAGCGGCGAGGGGGCGACGAGGCACTGGAACTCGACCAGCACGGGCCGGGTGCCCTCGATCCCGGCAAAGACGACGGCACCGGGCGCGGGCTCCTCGCGGTCCGACAGGAAGAGCGCCGAAGGATTGCCGACCTCGGCCAGCCCACCGCCGGTCATCTCGAAGACGCCGATCTCATCCGCCGGGCCGAAGCGGTTCTTGACCGCGCGCAGGATCCGGAACTGGTGGCCGCGCTCGCCCTCGAAATAAAGCACGGTGTCCACCATATGCTCGACCACGCGGGGGCCCGCGATCTGGCCCTCCTTCGTGACATGGCCGACGAGGATCACCGCGACGCCGCGCTTCTTCGCGAAGGTGACAAGCTCATGGGCGGCGGCGCGCACCTGGCTCACCGATCCCGGCGCGCTGTCGACATTGTCCGCCCACATGGTCTGGATCGAATCGATGATGGCCAGCGCCGGACGCTCGGTATCGAGCGTGGTCAGGATGTCGCGCAGGTTGGTCTCGGCCCCAAGCGCCACGGGCGCATCCGACAGGCCTAGTCGCTGGGCGCGCATCCGGACCTGAGCCGAGGCCTCTTCCCCGGAAATATAGAGCGTCTTGAGCCCCTTGCGCGCGAAAGCCGCGGCCGCCTGAAGAAGCAGCGTCGACTTCCCGATGCCGGGATCGCCCCCCACCAGCACCGCGCTCGCGGGGACCAGCCCTCCGCCGAGCACCCGGTCGAACTCCGCGATGCCGGAGGCGGCGCGCGGTGGCGGGGCCTCCTTGGTGGCGAGATCGGTAAGGGGCACGGCCCGCCCTCGGTCCGCACCAAGCGCCTTGGCGCCGGGGCCCGCCGACAAGGGCGCTTCTTCGACGATGGCGTTCCACGCGCCACAGGCGTCGCAGCGCCCGGACCATTTGGTCGAAGTGGCCCCGCAGGATTGACAGACATAGGTGGATTGGGATTTCGCCATGCGCCCTTGTGCCAAGCCGCGGGGGGCGGTGCAAGACGGTGGCACAGGTCCCGCGCCGCTCATCTTGATCGCTTCACAAATACCTCGGTGGGGGTTTGGGGGAGGCAGAGCCTCCCCCCGCCGGTCGGATGCCGCGAAAGCGGCATTCGATCCCTATCGTTTGGTGCCGGGAAAAAACGAAACGGCCAGCGACGCCAGGACACAGAAGGTGAAGAGGTAGAGCCCCCAGCCGACCTCGATCCGGGTCACCGCGACGCCCTTCACGATCACGACGTAGAGCGCCATGAGAAAGATGTCCGCCATCGCGACCCGACCCAGGAAGACGAATACGGTCTTTGCCTTCGCACCCAGTCGCCCGGCATGCAGGAGCGCGATGCCGAGCACCTTTAGCGCGGGCGCCAGGAGGGCGAACAGGAAGACCACGGTAAAGAGGACGAGGTCCTCCTCCCAAAGCGCGACGAGGCCGCTCGCCACGGAGACGTCCTTCAGCCCCAGAAGCGGCAGGTTGATCCCGGCCCGGATGAGCGGCGCGAACCAGGCGACCGGAAACAGGACGAGGAGCGAGAGGTTGAGCCAGCGTTGCCACATGGGACCGAGATAGGGCGTTAGTGCCCCGGTTGCGAGGGCGTCCGGACCGCGTGAACAGCAGGGCGCCCCGTGCGCGGTCTCGTCGCCGGGATCGGGGGCAGCGCACCGATGTCGATCCGTTCGGGCGCGACTTCGGCATCCGACGCGGGTGGGGTGACCGCCTCGTCCCTCTCGGCATTTCGCCGGGCCGACCACGGGCGCAGTCCTCCCGTGGCGCGTCTGGCGCGGGCGAGGGTCTCGTAGCGCCGGTCCAGTGCGTCCTGCCGACCCCGAAAGAGCGCGATCCCCGCTTCGCGGCGTGACGCAGAAGCCTGCGCGTCCTGCGTCCGATTCTCGAGCCGGTCCATGGACCGCCCCGAGGGCAAAAACAGCGCGAGTGTCACCATCAGAAGTGTCAGTCCCGCTTGCGCCCATACCCCCGCATGGGTGAGAGGCACGCCACCGTAGCTTGCATAGAAGTCGATCCATGGGCCCAGGCCGACCATGGCGCCAAGTGTCAGCACGGAGAGGAAGATCGCGCAGGCCCCAACGACGAGCCGCACGAGGTCGCGCGCCCGCCGCCGCACCGCATCGGTCCATGCCCTCATGGCTGTCATCGTCCCGGCCCCTGTCTCACGTCGCGCCGAAACCATGGCGCGACCTCCGCTCGCCCGTGAAGTCTAAGCGCAAGCAGGGTCACATATAAGCCGCTAATTTCGCTAGATTCCTCGGCCAAAAGGCCGATTGTCTCCGCTATGGAAACGAACGCCGCCAAAAGGCCCGGATCGTCGCGTCGTCACAGGTGGCCATGTCGTCGGGAGCGCCCTCCCACGCGATGCGCCCCGCCTCCAGCAGCGCTACACGCGTCGCAATCGTGCGAATCGACGCGATGTCATGCGTGATGGTCAGGGCCGTGATCGCCCGGTCCGACAGGATGCGCCGGATGAGCCCGTCGATCTCGGCAGCCGACAGCGGATCGAGCCCGGCATTCGGCTCATCGAGGATCAGGATGTCGGGGCGGTCCACAATGGCGCGGGCCAGCGCGGCGCGTTTTCGCATGCCACCAGAAAGCTCGGAAGGTCTGGCGACGGCCACCTGAGGGTCGAGCCCGACTTCGACGAGCGCCTCGATGGCGCGGTGGCGTGACGTCTGTCTGGGCTGTCGACGGGGCCCGTGGAGCGCGCGAAAGACGACGTTTTCCCAGATCGGCAGGCTCTCGAAGAGTGCCGCGTGCTGAAACAGCACCCCGCAGCGGGATAGGAACGCGCGACGGCCACGTGGGGTCAGCGGGTCCCCGTCGAACAGGACCCGGCCCGCATCGGGGGTTTCAAGACCCAGGAGGATTCGCCCGATCACCGATTTACCCGACCCGGAGCGTCCGATCAGGGCGAGCGATTGGCCCTTCGGAAGCTCGAGGGACACCTCCGACAAGACGCACCGGGTGCCGAAGGACTTGGTGATCCGGTCGAAGGCGATCATGAGAGAAACAGCGCCGAAAGCGCCACGTTGGCGGCAAGGATGGCGAGCGCCGCCCGGCCCACCGCGCCCGTCGTAGCCCGTCCGACGCCTTCGGGGCCACCTTCGGCGGAGAGACCCGCCTGACCCGCAGCGAGAATGGCGATCAGACCGAAGACCGCGGCCTTGGTGAGGGACAGCCACAGGTCGGATGCCGTCAGAAACGCCCAACTCGCCCGGACATAGGCCGGGCCGGGGAAATCCAGCACCGTGGTCGCGACGCCCCAGCCGCCCGCGATGCCCAGAATGTCTCCGAGGCACACGAGGACCGGCAGACCGATCACACCCGCGAGGAGCCGGGGTGCGACGAGCCATGTCACCGGGTCGACCGACAGGGTGACGAGCGCGTCGACCTCGTCGCCGACCTTCATCGTCGCGATTTCGGCGGCCATCGCGGCGGTCACGCGGGCGACGACCATGAGGCCGACCATCACGGGCCCGAGTTCGCGCAGGATACCCACGGCGACGATCTGGGGCACGACCGCTTCGGCCGCGATCCGGCTGCCGCCTGCGTGGATCTGAAGGGCGAGCGCCGCGCCGGTGAAGACCGCGGTTAGCCCGATGACGGGCAGGGACTGCCAGACGACCTGCCAGAAGGCGCGGGCGATCTGACGTTGGTGGCGCAGGCAAAGGGGAATGCGCGCGACGGCGCCAAGGGCGAAGCGCAGGCTTCGGCCGATGCGCGACAGGCCGAACAGTGTCCCGCGCCCGATCCGGGCCACGGGCGCAAGCGCCATGATCACCCGCGACCCCGCGTGTAATGGCGTCCGTAGCGGTGGCCCAGCTGGGTGAGAATTTCGTAGCCGATGGTGCCGGTGGTATCGGCGATGTCATCGACGCTCTGGTGCGGTCCGATCAGCGTCAGGTCCTGCGGCACCGTCGGCAAGTGGCTCACATCGACCCCGATGAGGTCCATGGAAACACGGCCAAGGATCGGGCAGGGCGTGTCCCCGTCCCAGAGGACGCCCTTGTTGGACAGATCGCGGGTGATCCCGTCGGCATAGCCGCCCGACACGGTGGCCACGCGCAGGGGGTGGTCGGCCACGAACGTGTTGCCATAGCCCACGCTTTCGCCGCGCAGGAGATCCCGGACCTGGATCACGGGCAGATCGAGCCCGACGACGGGCGCCGCATCCTCGAAGGGGCGGGCCCCGTAGAGGCCAATGCCGGGGCGCGTGAGATCGAAGTGATAATCCGGGCCCAGAAGAATACCGCCCGTCGCGGCGAGCGAGCGCGGCACGTCGCACCCCTGGGTCATTTCCTCGAACATTGCCAGTTGCCGGGGGTTCATGTCGTGCTCCGGCTCGTCGGCGCAGGCCAGGTGCGACATGATCAGCCGCGGACCGGCGTCGAGCGCGATGTCGCGCACGGCGCTCCATTCGGCGGGTTCCATCCCGAGCCGGTTCATGCCCGAGTCGATCTGGATACCGAAGGGATGGCCGGGCAGGGACTCGAAGTGTCGGGTGAGTTGATCGAGGCTGTTGAGCATCGGGATCAGGCCCAGCTCATGGATCATGGCGGTGTCGCCGGGCATATGGCCGGAGAAGACCGAAATGTCCGGACCCGGGCCAAGCGCTTCGCGCACCGCCGCGCCTTCTTCTGCGACGGCGACGAAAAACCGTCGCGCCCCGGCCGCCGCAAGGGCCCGCGCCACGCGTCCGGCATCGAGCCCGTATCCGTTCGCCTTGACCACTGCGCCCGTCTGCACGCCCTGCGCGCTCATCGCGTCCAGCGCTCGCCAGTTCGACGCGATCGCGTCGAGATCAATCGTAAGTCTTCCGCTTGCCATTTCGGTGGTTTGTCGCGCTGCCCGTCTTGGGTCAAGTCGAAAGCGCGGAGCGAGAACAAGAGGCGCGACGACCAGGAAAAAGGGCGATCCTGCCTATGCGGATCGCCCCGAAGTAGTGGGGTGCCGTGCGGCGGGATCCCGGTAGAACCCCCACCGAGCCGCTGAACCCTCTGACCAGTTCTTTCGAACGCGGTCTTTATCGCGGTGGATTGGGCCGGGGTCGCGGAGGGAAGGCGGCGGAAACCGATTGTTTCCGCCAGTTTTCGGTCACATCTCCCGCCGCCGGGACCTTCGACGGACGGTCGGACAACGGGCGGATGACCCAATTCGGACAAGAAGGGCCAGAGGCCGTATCAGGTCCGCTGCAACGCGAATCGTCCGTCGGTCCAGGTCCGCGTCAGCTTGGGGGTGTCCTCGGCCATGCGGCGGTGCCGGTCTGCCAATGTCTGGCGGTCTTCGCGGAAGTGGCGGTCAATGTCTGCCGGTTCCTCGGCACCATAGAGGGACCGCAACTCCTTCGCCTGAAGCATGTGCCTGTCTTTCTGCTCGGTGACGCCGGTTCGCCCGGGTCTGTCGTTGGATCGGTCCCGTGTCGGAACACACGCAGAAGACAGCCGATCTTTGTTCACGGATTGGAGACAATATGGCCAACCCGGCGTGTTTTCATGGCGGGTTTGACACATTTCGCGCCATGGTCCGCGCGCCGTGCCGTATCGGCCAAACGCAAAGGGCGCCCCGTGGGACGCCCTTCGACCTGATGTCTCCGCCGATCAGCAGGAGTAGTACAACTGGTACTCGACCGGGTGGGGGGTATGTTCGTAGAGATAAACCTCGTCCCACTTGAGATCGATGTAGGCGTCGATCTGGTCCTTGGTGAACACGTCGCCGGCGAGAAGGAACTCGTGGTCGGCGCTCAGTTCTTCAAGGGCTTCGCGCAGCGAGCCGCAGACGGTCGGAATTTCGGCCAGTTCTTCGGGCGGCAGATCATAGAGGTTTTTGTCGTTCGACGGACCCGGGTCGATCTTGTTCTTGATCCCATCGAGGCCGGCCATCAGCAGCGCCGCGAAAGCAAGGTAGGGGTTCGCCGCCGGATCGGGGAAGCGGGCTTCCACACGTTTGGCTTTCGGCGATTCCGTCCACGGAATACGCACGCAACCCGAACGGTTGCGGGCCGAGTAGGCGCGCAGAACCGGGGCTTCGAAGCCAGGGATGAGACGCTTGTAGGAGTTCGTCGAGGGGTTCGTGAAGGCGTTGAGCGCTTTCGCGTGCTTCAGGATGCCACCGATGAAGTAGAGGGCTTCCTGCGACAGGTCGGCGTATTTGTCACCGGCGAAGAGCGGCTTGCCGTCCTTCCAGATCGACATGTTGACGTGCATCCCCGAGCCGTTGTCGCCCTTGATCGGCTTCGGCATGAAGGTCGCCGAACGGCCATAGGACTGGGCCACGTTGTGGATCACGTATTTGTACTTCTGGATCTCGTCGGCCTGCTTGGTGAGGCTGTCGAAGATCAGGCCGAGTTCGTGCTGCGAGGTCGCCACTTCGTGGTGGTGCTTGTCGACCTTCATCCCGATCATCTTCATGGTCGAGAGCATTTCCGAACGGATGTCCTGACCGTCGTCCGAGGGGTTCACCGGGAAGTAGCCGCCCTTGTAGTCGGGACGGTGGCCAAGGTTGCCCATCTCGAACTCGGCGTCGGTGTTCCAGGCGGCGCCGTCGGCGTCGATCTCATAGGCGACCTTATTCGGGGACACCTTGTACTTCACGTCGTCGAAAAGGAAGAATTCGGCTTCCGGACCCATGTAGGCCACATCGCCGATGCCCGACGACTTGAGATAGGCTTCGGCCTTCTCGGCGGTGCCGCGCGGGTCGCGCTCATAGGGTTCGCCCGTGTCGGGTTCCACGACCGAGCAATGAACGGCGAGCGTCTTTTCCGCATAGAAGGGGTCGATGTAGACGGAATCGATGTCGGGCATGAGTTTCATGTCCGAGGCTTCGATCGATTTCCAGCCCGCGACGGACGACCCGTCGAACATGAAACCTTCTTCAAGGAAGTCTTCGTCGACGAGGTCGGCGATGACGGTGACGTGCTGGAGTTTGCCACGCGGATCGGTGAAACGGATGTCGACGTAGGCCACGTCTTCATCCTTGATCAGCTTGAGAACGTCCTTGTTGCTCATTGCTCTTTCTTTCCCCTATTTGGTTGAAAGTTTGGTTGTCCCGGTTACGGAGTTACTGCGGGCTCAGATGGCGTCGTGGCCGGTCTCGCCCGTGCGGATACGGATCGTCTGCTCGATCGGAGAGACAAAGATCTTGCCGTCGCCGATCTTGTCGGTCTTGGCGGCGCCGATGATGGCGGCGATGGCGGCATCGACCTGATCGGCGGGAAGCACGACCTCGATCTTCACCTTGGGCAGGAAGTCCACGACGTATTCGGCACCGCGATAAAGCTCGGTGTGGCCCTTCTGACGGCCGAAACCCTTGACTTCGATGACCGAGAGACCCTGCACGCCGATCTCCTGAAGCGCTTCTTTCACTTCGTCGAGTTTGAAGGGTTTGATGATGGCTTCGATTTTCTTCATTGGTGTCCCCCCATCGGAAATCAGGTTCGTCGCCCACTGACCACTTCTCGTGGGGGGCCACAATTGGATAGGGTTTGGGTAGCAGAGGTCTTGGCGGGATTCCACTGACCTTGATCAAAATTGATGCGGATTGCACAAAATATGTGCCGTCTGAGAAAACCGGGGACATGGGACATGTTTGAAGCCGCTTCCTGCCTGCTCTCTGCGGCCGAAATGCGTGCGATCGAGGTGAAGGAGATCGCATCAGGACGCGTGACGGGGGCAGGGCTCATGGAAGCCGCGGGTGAGGGCGTCGTTCAGGCGGTCTTCGAGCGCTGGCCATATCTCGCGACGCGCGCGGGACGGGCCACGATCCTCTGCGGGCCGGGCAACAACGGGGGCGACGGATATGTCGTTGCTCGGCTTCTCGCCCAACGCGGCTGGCACTGCGAGGTGCAGGCCATGGGCGGGGCCGGATCGCTGCCGCCAGATGCCCGGGCCAACCGGGCGCGATGGGAGGCGTTGGGTCCGGTGCGGCGGATTGGCGAGAGCGGCACGGATCTCGCGCCTGCCTGTGACATCCTCGTCGATGCTCTCTTCGGCATCGGGCTGGCCCGCCCCCTCGATCCCGCGCTCGTGCCGGAGAGGGGGGCGCAGGGTCCCTGTGTTGTGGCCGTCGATCTGCCGTCAGGGATTTGCAGCGATTCCGGTCGCGTGTTGGGCGACAGGGCGGTCAAGGCCGACCTGACCGTGACGTTTCACGCCCCGAAGCTCGGGCATTGTCTCGCGGATGGACCGGCGCATTGCGGCGAGCTGCGGGTGGTCGACATCGGACTTGCGTCGCCACCGCCTCAGGATGCTGCCGCCCTTGTCGGCCGGCCCGATCCCGGGGTCCTCGCCAAGCGCCCCGAGGCGCACAAATACGGTTATGGACATGCGCTTGTCCTTGCCGGCGGTGTCGGCAAGGGGGGCGCCGCGCGAATGGCCGCGCGGGCCGCGCTGCGCGCCGGGGCAGGCCTCGTAACGCTCGCGCCGACACCGGGGGCGCTTCAGGAAAACGCGGCCCGGCTCGATGCCGTCATGCTCGCACCCGTCGACGGGCCCGAGGTCCTGACCGAGCGACTTCGGGATTCTCGGCTCAACGCGCTGTGTCTCGGTCCGGGGCTCGGGGTCGAACGGGCCGAGGCCCTGCTTTCGCCAGCCTTGAACGCTCGCCGTCCCGTCGTCCTCGATGCCGATGCGCTGACCGCTCTGGCGAAAAGCGACCCGGACCGGCTGCACCCCGAGGTGGTGCTCACGCCACATGGCGGCGAGTTCGCGCGGCTGTTTCCGGATCTCGCCGAACGCCTTGGCCGCAGGGCGGACAGGGGGCCGGCCTATTCGAGGGTGAACGCGGTGCGCGACGCCGCCCAGCGGGCGGGATGCTGCGTGCTCCTGAAAGGCGCGGATACCGTCATTGCCGAGCCGTCTGGCCGCGCCGCCGTTCATGCGGCGGCCTATGGACGGGCTGCGCCCTGGCTCGCCACGGCGGGGGCAGGGGATGTGCTCGCGGGCGTAATCACCGGGCTGCTCGCGCGTGGCTTCACACCCTGGGAGGCCGCCACCACCGGCACCTGGCTCCACGTCGAAGCGGCCCGCGCCTTCGGTCCCGGCCTTATCGCCGAGGACCTGCCCGACGCGCTGTCCAGGGTCTTCCGAAGTCTGGGCCTCTGACCGGATTCTTCCTTCTCTGGTTCATAAATATCCCGGAGAGGGGTTTGGGGAGAGGCAGCGCCTCTCCCCAACGGGTCGTCTCGGGCGAAGCCCGAGGCGACCTCAGTTCTTCAGCTTGCAGGTGTTGATTCCGAAGACGGTATAGAGCGCGCACCAGCCGACGATGGCGGTGAACAAAGCCAGCACGGCCACCACAAGGGCGACCCAGCCCAGAGTGGTGCCCTGATTGAGGAAGAACACGACGAGGGCGGCAATGCCGACGATCGCGCGGATGATGCGGTCGGTCGTGCTTTCGTTGGTCTTGAACATGGCGAGGTCCTTTCCCCCTTTACCCTATGTTAGCCAACTATAGCACCCGCATGCAGAACCGCGAATGTGTTATTTTGTCCAGCGGGGTCGCAAGAAACGCTCAGCTGCGTCCGCGTTTCTCGAAGCGGGGCAGCATGGCGGAGAAATCGGTGCCCTTGCCGTCTTCCGCCTCGACGAATTGCGCGTAGAGCTCGGTCGCGGCCATGCCCATCGGCGTATCGGCATCCGCCGCTTCGGCGGCCTGCTGGCTCAGGCGCAGGTCCTTCAGCATCAGCTCGCTTGCGAAGCCGGGCTTGTAGCCGTTGTCGGCGGGCGACTTGGCGCCGATCCCCGGCGCCGGTGTATAGGCGTTCATGGTCCAGGAGTAGCCCGACGAGGTCGACACGACATCATACATCGCCTGCCGGTCGAGCCCGAGCTTGTCGGCGAGCGCGAAGGCCTCGCAGGTGGCGATCATAGTGACGCCGAGGATCATGTTGTTGCAGATCTTGGCGGCCTGCCCGTTGCCCGACGGCCCGCAATGCACGGCCTTCTGTCCCATGATATCAAGAAGCGGCTTCACTTTGTCGAAGGCCTCCTGCGAGCCGCCGGCCATGAAGGTGAGGGTGCCCGACGCAGCCCCCGTGATCCCGCCCGAGACCGGCGCGTCGATGGCCATTAGCCCGGCCTCCATCGCCTGATCCGCGACCGCGCGCGCGCTTTCCACGTCCACGGTCGAGCAGTCGGCAAAGACCGCGCCCTGTTTCATGGCCGGGATGATCTCGTCCGCCACCGAACGCAGGATCGCGCCGTTGGGCAGCATCGTGATGACCACATCCGCGCCGCTGGCCGCCTCGGCGGCGGTCGCCGCCTTGGTAACGCCCTCGGGCATCGGGGCGGCGAGGTCGAAGCCGACCACGTCATGCCCTTCCTTGGCGAGGTTGGCCGCCATCGGCCCACCCATGTTGCCCAGTCCGATAAAGCCGATTTGCATGTGATCCTCCCTAGATCTTCAGAGCGTCCACGCCCAGAGGCGCGGTCATCGTCTCGACCGCCTCATCAGGCAGGGCGTCGAGCGGGTGTTTCCATTTCGGATTGCGATCCTTGTCGACAATGGCGGCGCGGATCCCTTCGAGGAAATCGCCGTGCTCCATCGAGCGATAGGTATACTCATATTCAAAGCCCAACACGGCGCGGATGTCGTCGGCGGCCCGGGCGCGGGCAATATTGACCAGCGTGACCGCCATGGCGAGCGGCGAATTGCGTCCGATTGCCTTCAGTGCCGAGGCGGCGAACTCCGAACCGTCGCCCTCGAGCGCAGATACGATATGGGCAAGCCCGCCCGCGAAACAGGTGTCGATCGTGGTTCGCAGGGCGATGAGCTTGCTTTCCGGGGCAGGGCCTTTGACCTTTTCGATCACCGTGACATCCGCGGTCTCTTCAAGGTCCACGATCAGATCGAGCCAGTACTCACGCGGCACGAAGCTATCCGCGAAGCCGGCATGGATCGCGTCGCCCGCGTCCATCCGGGCCGCCGTGAGACCAAGGTATTCCCCGATCATCCCCGGCGCCCGGGCGAGAAGAAGCGTGCCGCCCACGTCGGGTACAAGGCCGATCCCGGTTTCCGGCATGGCAACCTGCGAGGTCTCGCAAACGATCCGATGCGAGGCGTGCCCGCCGATACCGACGCCTCCGCCCATGACGAAGCCTTGCAGGAAGGCCACGATGGGCTTGGGATACTCGGCGATCTTGGCGTTCATCCGGTATTCGTCGGTCCAGAACCTGCGCCCGTAGTCGAAGTTCCCGGCGATCCCGGTGTCATACATCTCCTGAATGTCGCCGCCCGCGCAGAAGGCCTTGTCGCCTGCCGCGTCGATCACGACGATCTCGACTGCGTCGTCCTCGCGCCAGTCGTCGAGCGCCTTCTCGATGGCCAGACACATGTCGTAGGTCAGCGCATTGAGCGCCTTGGGCCGGTTGAGCGTGATGCGCCCGGCGCGGCCCTTGATCTCGCAGAAGATATCCAAGTCGGTCCTCTCTCAGCCCCGGTCCGCGAGCATCTGTCGGCTCACGATCAAGCGCATGATTTCGTTCGTGCCTTCGAGGATCTGGTGCACCCGCAGGTCGCGAACGATCTTCTCGATGCCATAGTCGGCGAGGTAGCCATAGCCGCCATGAAGTTGCAAACAGGCGTTCGCCACGTCGAAGGCCGCGTCGGTAACATACATCTTGGCCATGGCGCAGAACTTGGTAGCGTCGGGCGTGCCGTTGTCCAGCTTCCACGCCGCCTGACGCAGGAAGATGCGGGCCGACTGCAGCTTGACCTCCAACTCGGCCAGTTTGAACTGAAGCGCCTGGAACTGGTCGATGGTCTTTCCGAAGGCCTTGCGCTCGCCCATATAGGCGAGCGTCAGGTCGAGCGCCGATTGTGCGCCGCCAAGCGCGGAGGCCGCGATATTGAGCCGCCCGCCGTCGAGCCCGGCCATGGCATAAACGAAGCCGCGTCCTTCCTCGCCGACAAGATTGTCCGCGGGCACCACGCAATCGTCGAACTGAACCTGCGCCGTGGGCTGCGACCGCCAGCCCATCTTCTCCTCGAGCCCGCCGAAGGAGAGGCCCGTTGTGCCGTCCTCGATCACCATGGCGGAAATGCCCTTGGGCCCGTCATCGCCCGTGCGCACCATCGTCAGATAGGCGTCGGAATAGGACCCGCCCGAGATGAAGGCCTTGGTGCCATTGAGCTTGTAGCCGTCGTTGGTCCGCTCCGCCTTGGTCCTCAGCGCCGCCGCATCCGAACCCGATCCAGGCTCCGTCAGGCAGTAGGAAAAGACCTTGGTCATAGAGGTCAGGTCGGCAAGCCACTTCGCCTTCGTCTCTTCCGAGCCGAACTTGTCGATCATGCCGCCGCACATGTTGTGGATCGAGAGGAACGATCCAACCGAGGGGCAGGCCATCGCGAGGGCTTCGAAAACCAGCGTGGCGTCGAGACGGGACAAGCCAGATCCGCCGTAATCTTCCGAGACGTAGATCCCGCCAAGGCCAAGTTCAGCCACCTTGGGCCAAAGTTCCTTGGGGATCGTGCCTTGCTTTTCCCAGTCCTGCGCGTAGGGCGCGATATGGTCCTGACCAAAGGCCCGGGCCATATCGAAGATCGCGTCCTGCTCTTCGGTCAATGCGAAGTCCATGGTTCCTCCCAAGAAATGAACATCGGTTCAATTCCCGAGTGTGCCAGCGTCAGCGCAAAGCACAAGCGGGTTTTCCCCAAAGAGGCTTTGCAGGAATGCAAAGCCCGGCGGGCGCTCGGCACAACCCCTTCAGAGACCTTCATGAAATTCGGCGATCAACTGCTGGACCACGCCGTGAAGCGCCGCGTCGCGCGGCGTGCCTTCGTCGAGCATCCGCGCAAGATGGGCCCTCTGCCGGTCCGCGCTGGTGCCTTCGGTGACCACGAGTCGGAGCGCCTGCAATTCCGGCAGGCAATCGAGCGCCTCGGCATCCTCGGTCAGCAGGTCGATCAGTTCTTCGACGAGGTCGGCCATCGGCACGATCTTGCGCCGACCGAAGTCGATGAGCCCTTCGCTCACCCCGTAGCGCTGTGCCATCCATCGGTTCTCAGCGACGAGGAAATTGTCGTAGATACGCCAACGCTGGTTGAGGCCCTTCAGCCGCCAGAGCATCCGGGTGAGACATTGGACAAGCGCCGCGATGGAGAGCGCGGTTTCGATCCGGGGCGACACGTCGCAGATCCGCGCCTCGATGGTCGGGAACTTCGAGCTTGGTCGCATGTCCCACCAGATCTTGGACGAATCCTCGATCAGTTCCAGATCGACCAGCGCCTGCACCGTGCGGTCGAACTCGGCCCACGACGCAAGCCGGGGCGGAAGTCCGGTGCGGGGCAGGTTGTCGAAAATCGATAGCCGATAGGAGGCAAGCCCCGTGTCCTCGCCCTGCCAGAACGGCGAGGACGCCGAGAGCGCGAGCAGATGCGGCAGGAAATAGCTCATCTGGTTCATGATATCGATGCGGCTTTCCTTGTCCGGAAGGCCCACATGGACATGCATCCCGCAGATCAGCAGACGGCGCGCGACGCCGCCCAGGTCGCG